>NZ_JBQEPF010000001.1:0-564667 GCF_052045575.1 Bacillus sp. 22190
GCTCACGAATGTCAAATTCGCTCCGCGCCGATGCTCGTCCTTCCTAGACTGCAAAGGTTTTCTATCACGCTGAAAAGAAGACAAAGGGCTAAAATAAAGTTCATTTTAGCCCTTTGTCAACAATCTGAGAGGTCCCTCTATGACAGGGACCTCTCTTTTTTGTGTTGTTTATACTTTCAGAGTGTTTTTCGCCCGAATAAAGGCAACAAGCTGTTTGATTTCTTCATCTGTTAGTGGAACGCCGTCTACATGGATGGTTCCTTCTTTTGCTTCCGTCAGCTCAATTTTGATATCAGAGATTTTGCGTTGTATCTCTGGCTCGTCCGTTCTACCAAGTAAAAAATCAATGGACGTATCATACAAATCAGCCAGCAGTTTCACTGCTTCAAGCGAAGGTCGTCGGTACCCAGATTCGTAACCGGCATAGGTGCTTTTGGCGATACCTAGGCGATCTGCCGTATGCTGGAGAGACCATTTTTTCTTTTTTCTAAGGGTGGTTAAACGATCGAGTATCATACATGAACGCTCCTTTATATACAACAACAGTATATCATATTTTGACAAAGAGTGTACGCGTTATGCGTAATAATTTCTTGATTAATTCGCGTTATGTGACTATAATGGCAATGAAGGTACGCGTAAAGCGTATATTATAGAATAGCACAAGCTGGCTTATAATATGTGTGACAAACGAAGTAATTTTACTGAAAGAGGTGGACCTGTTGAAGAAATTATTGCTTTTAACCACTGGTGGGACGATTGCATCTGTAGAAAGTGAAAATGGTTTAGCTCCAGGTGTTAAAGCTGAGGACCTTTTAAGCTATTTAAACGAAATTAATGCAGACTACACAATGGACACAAAGTCCCTAATGAGTATAGATAGTACCAATATGCAGCCTGAATACTGGGTTGATATCGCAACAGCCATTTATGAAAATTATGATCAATATGACGGATTTGTCGTCACGCATGGTACGGACACAATGGCCTATACATCAGCAGCACTATCGTATATGCTGCAAAATCCTGATAAGCCAATTGTCATTACAGGGTCACAAATTCCAATTACGTTTAAGAAAACAGATGCGAAGAAAAACATTACAGATGCGATTCGTTTTGCATGTGACGGTGTTGGCGGCGTATACGTCGTGTTTGATGGCAGAGTCATTCAAGGAACTCGCGCAATCAAACTAAGAACGAAAAGCTACGATGCATTTGAAAGTATTAACTACCCATATATTGCATCGATTGAAAATCATCAAATTGAATACAATAGCAAAGTAAAAAGATCATCAATGAAACCGCTTAAATTAGATGCATCCTTGAACACAGACGTTTGTTTATTAAAACTGCATCCAGGACTGAAGCCTGAGTTTTTAGATTCAATCAAAGGTTTGTACAAAGGAGTCGTCATTGAAAGCTACGGCAGCGGCGGAATTCCTTTCGAAGGAAGAAATCTTTTAGAAAAAATCAACGAATTGCTGGAAGAAGGCATTTCTGTTGTGATCACCACTCAGTGTCTCGAAGAAGGAGAAGACATGAGTGTGTATGAAGTAGGACGTAAAATCAATCAAGAACTGGTTGCTCGTTCAAGAAACATGAACACAGAAGCCATCGTGCCAAAGCTCATGTGGGCATTAGGTAAAACAACAGATCCACGAGAAGTGAAAAAGATTATGGAAACGCCAATCGCAGAAGATTTAGTGATTTAACTATTCTATAGAAAGCAGGTCATACGAGATGGTTCAAGCAACTTATCGTTACGAGAAGGATTTTCTAGGTGAAAAAGAAATTCCCGCAGACGTGTATTATGGTGTTCAAACGCTTCGTGCAAAAGAGAATTTCCCGATTACAGGATATCGCATGCATGAAGAACTCATTCGAGCATTTGCCATTGTCAAAAAAGCAGCAGCTCAAGCCAATATGGAAGTCGGACGTTTATATGAAGGAATTGGAAATGCGATCGTTCAAGCTTCAGATGAAGTGATTGAAGGCAAATTCCATGAATATTTCATCGTAGACCCGATTCAAGGCGGCGCAGGAACGTCTATGAATATGAATGCCAATGAGGTCATTGGAAACAGAGCCCTCGAGATCATGGGACATCAAAAGGGCGAATACATTCATTTAAGTCCAAACACACATGTGAACATGTCACAATCGACAAATGATTCGTTCCCAACGGCGATCCATATTGCAGTGCTCAAGCAGTTAGACATTTTACTTGAGACGATGCAGGCCATGCATGACGTATTTCAAAAGAAAGCAAAAGAATTCGATCATGTCATCAAAATGGGGCGTACTCATTTACAAGACGCTGTTCCGATCCGTTTAGGACAAGAGTTTGAAGCATACAGCCGTGTGCTCAGCCGTGATATTAAACGAATCAACCAATCAAAACAGCATTTATATGAAGTAAACATGGGTGCGACCGCTGTTGGGACAGGCCTCAATGCAGATCCTCGCTACATCGAAATCGTCGTGAAGAAGCTTGCTGATATTTCTGGACTGCCATTAGTAGGCGCAGAGCACCTCGTAGATGCGACGCAAAATACAGATGCATACACAGAAGTATCTGCTGCCTTAAAAGTATGCATGATGAACATGTCTAAAATTGCGAATGACCTTCGCTTAATGGCATCTGGCCCACGTGCAGGTCTTGCTGAGATTGCATTGCCAGCTCGTCAGCCGGGATCATCCATTATGCCTGGGAAAGTCAATCCAGTCATGGCAGAGCTCATTAACCAAATCGCATTCCAGGTCATTGGGAACGACCACACCATCTGTCTTGCTTCTGAAGCAGGTCAGCTTGAGTTAAATGTGATGGAGCCTGTTTTGGTCTTTAACTTGCTTCAATCTATTAGTATAATGAATAACGGATTCCGCTCATTCACAGATCACTGCTTAGCGGACATCGAAGCAAATGAAAAACGTTTGAAAGAATATGTAGAAAAAAGTGCAGGCGTGATCACTGCCGTGAACCCTCACTTAGGCTACGAAGCTGCGGCTAGAATCGCAAGGGAAGCCATTTTAACAGGACAATCGATCAGAGATCTTTGCCTGCAAAATGATGTGTTAACAGAAGAAGAACTTGATATTATCTTGAATCCATTCGAGATGACAAAGCCTGGTATTGCCGGTGCAGAGCTCCTAGAGCGATAATAATATCAAAAATTTTATTTTATTAATATGTGGAATTGCCTGTGAAAGAGAGAAAAACAGGCAATTCACTTTCTTTAGAATTGACACACTTTTTTCACAATATTTTGAAAACGCTTAACGCACGCACAAAGGGAGGAAACAAAATGAAAACACCACGTCTACCGTCTATTTTAGAAGTCGTGTCTGTACTTGGCTTATTTTTAGCAATTGTTTTATCATTCACTCTTTACTTCAAATTAGATATTCAGCTAGCATTGTTCATCTCATGGTTTATGGTTATTGCTTTAGGAATTCGTTTAGGGCATTCGTACAAAGACCTTCAAAATGCGATCACAAAAGGGATATCGAATGGATTAGAGGCTGTTTTAATCTTAATTGCAGTAGGTGCACTTGTTGGTACATGGATTGCTGGCGGTGTTGTACCCACGTTAATTTATTACGGACTGGAATTTATTCATCCTAATATCTTCTTATTAGCTACACTGATTATCTGTTCTATTATGTCTGTTGCTACTGGTACGTCTTGGGGTACAGTTGGAACGGCAGGTATTGCGATGATTGCGATTGGTGAAGGATTGGGTATCCCATTACCGATCGTAGCTGGGGCTGTTTTATCTGGCGCTTATTTTGGTGATAAATTATCTCCTCTATCTGATAGTACTGTGCTCGCTTCCTCTCTTTCAAAAGTGGACGTGCTGGCGCATGTAAGAGCCATGATGGTTTTATCCATACCGGCCTTTGTTATTACGGCTATTATGTTTACAATTACTGGATTTATGTATGGTGGAAGAAATATTGATCAAGATAAAGTAGAGTTTTTGAAACAAGCATTGCAGGATACATTCACGATTAATATTTGGATGATCATTCCGGCAGTCATTGTTGTCCTATTACTTGTATTGAAAAAACCGTCAATGCCTGTTATCGCAATTGGTGCACTGCTTGGGGCAGTCTGGGCGATGGCATTCCAAGGAATGAACCCAGCTGATGCGCTTGGTACAGCTTATAACGGCTTCTCTATTAATTCAGATGTAGATTTCTTAAATACACTGTTGAACCGTGGCGGTATTGTCAATATGTTAGGATCTCTAGTGGTCATTATTCTTGGACTTGGTTTTGGTGGAGTTCTTGAATACTTAGGCGTGTTAAAAGTGATCGTCGCAACATTCGAGAAAAAATTGCACAATGCAGGAAATGTGACACTGTCTACACTTGTAGTAGCATTCTTTGCGAATATCTTTGGTTGTGCAATGTATGTCTCATTAATTCTTACACCAAAAATCATGGAAAAAAGCTATGACAAATTAAAATTAGACAGACGTGTGTTATCTAGAAACTCTGAGGTTGGTGGAACACTTACGTCTGGTATGGTTCCATGGTCAGATAACGGAATTTACATGGCAGGGATTCTAGGCGTCTCGACATTCTCTTATTTACCATTTATGTGGCTGAGCTTTGTTGCCATTGGTCTTGCCATCATCTACGGATATACAGGGAAATTCATTTGGTACGTGAAAAATCAACAAGACTCAGAAGAATCGGCATCATAAGCCACTGCAAAAGCCGCCCCTCCCCCGGGCGGCTTTTGTTTGTCCTAGGACCGTAAGACTATGTGTGTTTCCAGAAGGGTGGTTGTGTATTTTGACCCCCTATAAAAGAGGGCTTAAGGTGTGGTGTGAAGCAGATTGAAAGCATATTTATACCATAAAAAGGGCACAAATCCCTATTCAAACATGAGTCTTTGAACCTTATAATAACAATATTGGAAAAAGTGCGATTCACCATTACGCTCGTTTAGAGGGACTCTAAGCAGCGTTTTTATTTTTGACAGGAGGAGGAACCCATATGAGCTTATCGGATATGCTGTCTGCCCTTAACGGTGGCATTTCAAATAAAAAGGCAGAGATCGAAGAGAAAATTGCTCGACTCAAAAAGGCAAAAAGTAAGATTGAACGTGAACAAGATGCCGCAGAAACAGACCTAAAACAAATCAAGCAGCCAAAGCTTGGGGCCTCTTGGAAAGGTGAGCGGAGCCAAGATTTCAAATCAGAACGAAATGAAGCGCATGATGCGTTGCAAACGATCGTAAGCGATAAATATCCACGCTACGTGAGCCGAATCGAATTCAAAATCAGTACACTAGAAGCAGAGCAGGCTGCCTTATCCTTTGCCAGCTCTTTAGCTGGAGATGCCGCACGTTTGGCTGAAAAAGGAGAAGACGCAGTAGAAGACGCAAAACGCTTGATCTCAAAAGCATGGAGCAGCTTGTAAGCGAGCTTCATGCTGAACCAATCTGGAGGATATCATAATGGGACAAATTAAGTTAAACTACCAAACAGTGATGGATAAACTAGATGAAGTCTCCCAAGCAGTTGAAGCTTTAACAATGAAAAAAGCAGCAGATAAAGCTGGTGAAAACAGCCTTGAATTTGTAACCAAATGGACGGCACGTGAAGCAGAGGTGGGCGAAATGGTCTCAAGCTTTAAAGAAGCCTTAATCAAAAACGTTCAGGATACACGCTCAAATGTGAAGACGCTAAAAGAACAGGATGAAGCGATTGCGGCAAAATCATAAGCCCCAATCGTTTTATTGATAGCGTAGCTGAGTACGATGTAAAATATAGTCGTAAAGACTCATATATAATTCGGGATTTATGACCTTAGATTATTCCGTTTTTCTTCCAAACACCATGTTAAAAGGACACCTTTTCCCTATTTAAGCCTAAGGCTTTTCACCTTATACTATACTTAATGAAAGCGAACGATAGAAATGTCAGGACTGGAAAAAGCAGATGATCTGCCCGGTTTCAAAAACGCTGACGCCGTGCTTTCTTATGAGGTCTAATAGAGGTGGATGACATGAGTTTATCCGAGATGCTGCACCATCTGCATATGGGGATTGAAAACAAACGTGCAGAATTTGACGAAATGATCTCTCGGTTAAAGACAGCCAAAAGTAATATTCGAACAGAACAAGATCTTGCGCAGTCTGACATAAAGGAAATCAAGAAGCCTGCTCTAGATTCGTCATGGAAAGGTGAGAGAGGAACGGACTTTCACCGTCATCGGAAAGAAGCCTATCACGTGCTGCACGACATTGTGAACAATGAGTATGAAACCTATATTACGGAGATAGACCAAAAAATTATGCACTTTGAGTTAAAAAAAATGGAACTCGCTGTCGCTAGTAATTTTGCAGGAAGAGCCCAAGATGTGATGGAAAAAGGCGAGGATTTTGCAAAGGATGTCAAACATTTAATTGAACGGGGCTGGAAAGCTCTTTAATAAAATAAACGAAACAGCCGGCTGAACAAGCGGCTGTTTTTTTTGGTTTAGTCACATCCGCCGCTACCACCTGAATCACCACCGCAGGAGGCATCAGAAGCGTGATGTGTATACGAATCAGTATAGTTACTGGTTGTTGAACTGTGATGTGCAGAATGCTTAGAAGATGAACGCTTATCTTTTGGTGTAAACATGTGGGCGGTAATGGCGCCTAAAGAAGCTAGTATGATGATGATAACAAACATGATGTATCCCTCCTCTTGTTTCATATTCATACGTTTGAGCCATAACAAAGTTCCCGGTCGGAAAGAAAAACTGGGCAAAGAGTTCTATTTTCGTTTATGATGATAGGCAAAAGTAATTGACCAAGGGAGGGGAGTCTATGTTATCTCTACGTCAGGAGGAGCTGTTGAGGCGGTTAATGCAGGCAGAGCAGGAGCTGACAGGTGAAGAAATTGCACGCCTGATAGGCGTCACATCACGAACAGTTCGAACAGATATGAAAGCGCTTAAATCAATATTAGAAGTACATGGGGCAACACTTCATATGAAACGTGGAGCAGGGTATACATTGACTGTCGAAGATTATGGAGCATTTCGTACTTTTTTGAAAAACTCAATGAGAGAAAGAAATGAAAAAAAGAATCAAGTTATTCCAAATCAGCCGGAGGATCGTATCTCTTATTTATTGAGAAGGCTTTTATTGTCCGAAGACTATATGAAATTAGATGAATTGGCCGAGGAATTATTTGTGAGTGAATCTACTGTGAAAAATGACCTGAAAGCAGTCAAGCATCTATTTTCTTTACATGGACTTTCTGTTGCACACCGACCTAAATATGGACTGAGGCTGAGTGGAGATGAAATGAAATTAAGGTATTGTCTAGCTGAGCATGTGTTTCAGCAAGAGCATCCGAACCCTGCCCTTTTACCTGAAGAAACGTATCAATTGATTCAAGATATGGTGCGTTCACGTACAAAGGCAAGCGGCCTTCATGTCTCAGAGATCGGTTTAAGCAACTTAGTGACACATATCGCCATTGCGTGCAAACGAATTGAAGAGAAAAAATTGGTGATGATGCCGGAAGGAGAACTCAAAGACATTCAAACACAGCCCGCTTTTCAAGTGGCGAGGCAAATGGCAGAAGATATGCGTCACGTACTCGGTATAGATTTTCCATTATCTGAAATGGCCTATATTGCGATTCATTTAATGGGGGCAAAAATGATGGCGTATGGAGAAACGGGACACACGCTATTTCACATGCTTGATGAAGAGCATTTCCGTTTAACTCATCAATTACTTGGTTATGTCGAAGAGCACATGTCACTTGATATTCAGACAGACAAGGAATTGATTGTGGGACTAAGTCTTCACCTGAGATCAGCGATTCATCGGTTCCGATATGATATGAACATCCGTAACCCCTATTTATCAGACATAAAAAGGCATTATCCGATTGCTTTTGAAGCAGGTGTCTATATGGGAAGATGGCTGAAGGAAAAAGAGAATGTAGAGATTCATGAAGATGAAATCGGATATTTGGCGCTGCATATTGGTGCTGCCATAGAGCGGACAAAAACTCAGACTGTGAGAAAAAAATGCTTGATTGTGTGCGCAACGGGTGTCGCGAGCAGTCAGCTTCTTCTCCATAAGCTGAAGGCCGCCTTTAGCGAAAGGCTAGAGATTGCTGGTACTGCAAGTGTCAGTGACCTTTTGTCGTATGACTTGAGAAGTATCGATTTGATCATTAGTACCATCCCGCTTCAGAACACACTACCTGTGCCAGTGATTGATGTACATACGATCCTCAGTGAAGACGATATGTTGAGGCTGAAACGATTTGTACAGGGGTCACAAGAAATGGGGGTCTTGCGATATATCAGTCCGAAGATGACTTTTTTTCAGCAAGATCTACAAACAAGGGAAGAGGTTCTTCAATTTTTCGTGAATGTATTGCAAGAACAAAACCGAATCCCGGATGATTTTGAACAGCTATTACTGGAAAGAGAGGAAGTGTCACCTACGTCGTTCGGTCATTTGGTCGCAATCCCTCACCCAATCAAACCGGCAACAGATGATACGTTTTGTGCGATCTGTACGTTGAGAAAACCAGTGTTGTGGGGCGACGATCGGGTACAGGTCGTCTGTTTGTTAAGTATACAGAAGACGTATCAGAAAGAATTGCAGTCACTTTATCAATTTCTTGTGCGTTTGACAGAGCAGAAGGAAGTGGTGGAGCAAATCATCAAAGCTGCTTCATTTGAAGAACTGACGGTGGCGCTGCACGTGTTGGAACAGCCAGATAAAAAAAAAGGACACCCATTTCCGCATCTGTGAGGAAAAAGATTAGATGTTAATGAAAGCGCTTTTAAAATAACATCAAAAAGGAGGATGATCACGAGTTTTTGTAAAGGGGGAGACGGATCATGAGCTTTAAAGAGAGAGCGGCCGACGTCATGGGACATGTCGCTTATCGTATT
Organism: Bacillus sp. 22190; assembly: GCF_052045575.1. Taxonomy (NCBI): domain Bacteria; kingdom Bacillati; phylum Bacillota; class Bacilli; order Caryophanales; family Bacillaceae; genus Bacillus; species Bacillus sp. 22190. The sequence goes on from NZ_JBQEPF010000001.1 coordinate 8,932, forward strand.
ACAAATCAGAAATATATTATGGCGATTAAGCAAGCATTTGTCACATTAATGCCAATCATCATTACGGGGGCATTTGCTGTACTGGTCGCAAATATGATCATGAGCCCTGAAACGGGGCTTGCCCATTTTGAGATATTCAGGTTTTTAGCAGAGCTTCAGCCAATTATGAAGGCAATCAATTATGCCACGCTGAACTTTTTAACGATCGGGGCTGTGTTCCTCATCGGGATTGAGCTTGGGAAAATCAATGGACATAAATCATTATTCCCAGGATTAATGGCATTGATTTCATTTATATCCGTTATTCCGACGACACTTCTTCTTGAAGTCGATGGATCAATGCGTGAGGTTGTCGATGTGTTGGCGAGGCAATTCTCCGATCCAAAAAGCTTATTTTTGGGTATGATCATTGCCATCGTCTCTGTAGAGATCTTTTGTAAGCTTACCGAGGTGAAGTGGCTGCAAATTAAGATGCCAGATTCTGTTCCATCAAATGTGGCGACATCTTTTTCTTCACTTTTCCCATCAATTATTACGATTACAATCATTAGTTCATTCGGATTTGCGTTTCACCGTCTGACAGGCATTTATTTGCATGAAGCGGTGTATAACGTCGTGCAGCGTCCGCTTGAAAGTGTTGTGCAGGGACTGCCTGGTATTTTAACGTTAATGTTTGTGGCTCAATTTTTCTGGGTGATCGGTATTCATGGCAACCAAATGATTAAACCAATTCGCGAGCCACTGTTATTAGGATCAATTGCAGTGAATATGACAGCATTTCAAGAGGGCAAAGAGATTCCAAATATTATCACGATGCCATTTTGGGATGTGTATATGAGCATTGGTGGTTCGGGTGTGACGATTGGTCTGTTGATTGCCATTTTTATAGCAGGAAGAAGGGAAGAGATGCGGAGCATTGCCAAGCTTTCATCAGGACCTGGACTGTTTAACATCAATGAACCAGTTATTTTCGGATTACCTGTCATGTTGAACCCTGTGATGGCAATTCCGTTTATCGTTACACCACTCGTGACAGGTACGATTGGTTATATCGCAACCGCTACAGGTTTTGCGGGGAAAGCGGTGGTGATGGTGCCGTGGACGACACCTCCGATTGTGAATGCTTGGCTGTCTACCGCTGGCAGTATGGGGGCTGTCATCACACAGCTCATCTGTATTGTTGTCGCTGTTTTCATCTATTTACCTTTTGTCCTCTTATCCAACCGGAAGCCAGAAGCAGCACCTGATTCAGAATAGAAGGAGGGCTCATGAATGAACATGCAATTTAGATGGTATGGCAAAGAAGATCCTGTCTCCCTTTCATATATTCGGCAAATTCCCGGCTTGAAAGGGATTGTCAGTGCCGTCTATGATGTGCCGGCTGGCGATCTGTGGCCGGAGGAAAGTATTGCTCATTTAAAAGCGGAAATCGAACGTCACGATCTTGCTTTTGAAGTCGTAGAAAGTCTCCCGGTCCATGAAGATATTAAGCTGGGAAAGCCTAGCCGGGATGTTTATATCGAGCATTATCAAGAAAATATCCGGCGATTAGCAAGGCATGGTGTGAAGGCCATTTGTTATAACTTCATGCCAGTCCTTGATTGGACACGAACACAGCTCGATTTCCCACTAGCTGATCAATCGACGACTCTTGTTTATTTTCAGCATCAGCTTGAACAGATGGATATAGAAAAAGATCAACTTTCCTTACCAGGGTGGGATACGTCTTATACGCAGGAAGAAATGAGAAAGTTGATGGCTGCATACAGGGCATTGGGTGCGGAAGGGTTGTTTGAGAACCTAGACTATTTCTTGGGAAATATCCTTCCAGTTGCAGCGGAAGAGAACATGAATATGGCACTGCATCCAGATGACCCTCCTTGGAACATATTTGGTCTACCCCGCATTGTCAGTTGTGAAGAACAAATAGATCGTATCCTTCAGCTCGATGAACGCTCACAGCACGGACTGACCTTTTGTTCCGGTTCCCTAGGCTGTAATGCGAAAAATGATGTTCCTGCACTTGCGAGAAAGTATGCCAAAAAAGGGCGTATACACTTTGCTCATTTACGCAATGTCAATTTGTATGAAAACGGTGATTTTGAAGAGTCAGCACACCTGTCGTCAGCAGGCAGCCTCGATATGGGAGCGATTATGAACGCATTGTTTAAGGAAGGATTTGCTGGCTATGTCCGGCCAGATCATGGACGAATGATCTTTGGTGAGACGGGCAGATCTGGCTATGGATTATACGACCGGGCACTTGGAGCTATGTATTTACAAGGGATGTGGGAAGGACTTCAAATTCACACGAAGAAAGGTCAGGTGGCAACATGAACAAAATCGACATACCCAATGACTTTATTCTAGGTGCTGCGGCTTCTGCTTGGCAGACAGAGGGTTGGAAAGGGAAGAAACCGCATCAGGATTCGTATATAGACCTTTGGTATAAGGAGGGGTATCACGTATGGCACGAAGGATACGGACCAGCGGGAGCAACGAATTTTTACGAGCGCTATCCCGAAGATGTAGCCCTTATGAAGGAAATTGGGTTATCTCATTACCGGACATCGATCAATTGGTCGAGGTTTCTCATAGATTACGAGAATGGAATTGTAGATGAGGCCTATGCTCGTTATATTGATAATTTCATCAATGAATTACTTGAAGCGGGTGTAGAGCCGATGTTTTGCTTAGAGCATTATGAGCTTCCTGCCGTTTTGCTTGAAAAGTACGGCGGCTGGTCATCTAAACATGTTGTCGATCTGTTTGTTCTCTATGCAGAAAAGGTGTTTGAGCGCTATGGAGACCGGGTCAAACATTGGTTTACCTTTAATGAACCAATTGTTGTTCAGACTCGTGTGTATCTAGATGCTATTCGTTATCCTTTCGAGCAAAATACGAAGAAGTGGATGCAGTGGAACTATCATAAAGCCTTGGCGACAGCAAAAGTGGTGAAGCTGTTTCAGGAAATGGGCTTGAAGGAATCAGCCGGTGCAAAAATCGGGGTCATTCTCAATCCAGAAGTGACGTATGCGAGATCGACTGCCTCGCATGATCAAGAAGCTGCCCGCATGTATGATTTGTTTTTTAATCGAGTGTTCTTAGATCCCTCCATTAAAGGCGAGTATCCAGAAGAACTGCTTGATGTATTGAAAAAGCATGACATTCTTTTCGATGCAACGGAAGAAGAGCTTCAGACCATTAAAGATCATACAGTCGATGTGGTCGGTCTTAATTTATACTATCCGCATCGCGTTAAGGCACCTAGCAAGGCTTGGAACGAAAATACACCGTTTCATCCATCTTATTATTACGATCTATTTGAGCTCCCAGGGAGAAAAATGAATCCATTCAGAGGTTGGGAAATCTATCCGAATATTGTCTATGATATGGGTATGAGAATAAAAGAGGAATACGGGAATATCGAGTGGTTTGTGGCTGAAAACGGTATGGGGGTCGAGCAGGAAGAACGGTTTAAAAACGAAGACGGCATCATTGATGATCAGTACCGAATTTCATTTATCAGTCAGCATTTAAAAAAAGCCCTTCAAGCGAAAAAAGAAGGTTCAAACTGCAAGGGATATATGCTGTGGGCTTTTACGGATAATGTCTCACCGATGAATGCATTCAAGAATCGCTACGGATTAGTAGAGATCCAGCTGGAGAATGAACGGAATCGTCAGATGAAAGCGTCAGGATACTGGTACAAGACATTAATCCAAACGAGGAAATTAAGGGATGAACCAGATTTTATTTATCAATAGGAGTGATGGGATATGAAGCGAATCATTCTCGCTTGTGCAGCAGGAATGTCAACGTCGATTGTGGTATCTAAAATGAAGGCAGCCGCAGAAGGAAAAGGGCTGGATTATGAAATTTATGCGATACCTGAAGGGGCCATTGCGGACGAATTAGAAGAGCATGGGGACGATGTAAAGGTCATTTTGCTAGGGCCGCAAGTTAGCTTTATGAGAAAGGCAGCAGAAAAAACAGCGGCACCTTATCATATACCTGTCGATGTGGTAAATGTAAGATTATATGGAACAGCGAATGGAGAAAAAATTCTAGAACATGCACTGAAACTAGCAAATGAATCTTGAGCAATCGGAGGAGAAGCAGATGACGGTATTAGAGGAAATGCAGGGAGCAGCCTTTCAAATCATTGCCCATGCAGGTGAGGCACGAAGCCATTATGTAGAAGCCATTCGTCTAGCAAGAGCGGATGACTTTGAAGCAGCGCAGCAGTTGATTGAAAAAGGGGAGGAAGCGTTTCGAAGCATCCATGACCTGCACTTGTCACTGATACAAAAAGAGGCGGCAGGGGAACAGCTTCCCTTTTCTTTACTGCTCATACATGCAGAAGACCAAATGCTCACAACAGAGACCATCCATCTGCTTGCCATTGAAATGATCGAAATGTGTAAAAAAATGAATACCCTGTCAAAATAGATATCAGTTATTAACCAATTTCTGTTATAATCATTCGGTAGATAAAGAGAAAGCAGGATTGGTGAATGAAAAAAACATGTATGTGGCTTGCAGTTGGTTTAGTCATGCTGCTCATTTCGGGCTGTATGGGTACGAAACAGCAAACAGAAGGAAACCAGCAAGCCATCAAAGAGGTAAAGGGTCAAGGACAAACGAAAGAAACAACAGAAACGCAGCAAATTGAAGCGGCAGAGATAGACAAACAAAACTGGATTCAGCAAAAGGAACCCGTTGCGCTTCCAATCTTGATGTATCACAGTATCTCTAGCGGTAATTCGTTACGTGTGCCAAAGAGCGAATTTGCAGCTCATATGAAATGGCTGAAAGACAACGGCTATGTCACGCTGTCGCCGAAAGAGGCATATCAAGTTCTCTCGACCAATTCGACACCAAGTGAAAAGTATGTTCTTATCACATTTGACGATGGATACACGGATAACTACACAAAGGCATTTCCGATTTTAAAGGAATATGGAATGAAAGCCACGATTTTTATGATCGAGCAGTCCATCGGCCGTCCGCATCATTTAACCGATGCCCAAATGGATGATATGGTGGCGCATGGTATTTCAATAGAGAGTCACACCATTCATCATTTAGAACTCAATCGTTTAACACAGAAGCAGCAGGAAGAAGAATTAAAAGGATCGAAGGTATTCTTTGACCAGCGGTTTTCTCAACAAACGATCATGGTCAGCTATCCGGTCGGTCGCTATAACGAAGACACGCTGAAGTTGGCGAAGGAAGCAGGATATGAAATGGCTGTAACCACTGAACCAGGACATGCGAAGAAAGAACAAGGTATGATGTCCTTACACCGCCTGCGCATTTCACCGGGACTTTCACCCGAAAGCTTTGGCAGACTGATAGAGGGAAATTGATCAATATTAGATCACAGATGTTTCACATGAAACATTTTACGACACGTTTCGTGGAGATGATTTGTGGATCGACAACATCATAGGGCTTGAGTAACATCTAGGTATATTCTTCAGACGTGATCGTCACACATAATGTTTTTTAAATGATGTGAAAAGGGAGAGAGCAAAGATGTCAAATTTTCTTGGAATTGATCATGTCCAGTTAGCTGCCCCAAAGGGGAGTGAAGAGAAAGTACGTTTGTTTTTTGGAGAGATTCTAGGAATGGAGGAAATACCTAAGCCTGTTCACCTAGCAAAACGTGGTGGTGTTTGGTTTCAGTGTGGCAATCAACAGCTTCACATTGGCATTGAAGATCAATTTCAAGCAGCGAAAAAAGCTCATCCAGCTTTTCAAGTAAAAAAATTATCAAATGTAAAAGAGACATTGATGAAACATCACATTCTTATAAAGGAAGATCAGCCGTTAGATGGAGCCATCAGGTTTTATGTAGATGATCCATTTGGAAATCGAATTGAATTTTTAGAGAGACTGTAGAAAATAAATCTTGTGAGAAACAATAAGGATGTCGAGAAAATCTCGACATCCTTATTTTATGAAAGTATGTTATTGATAAACCGGATAACCCGTTATCTTTATATCTTTTCCCAGCGGTTCAAGAGAGAGTTGATCCAGTTCAATTGCATCACTCATGAGGCGTATGCCTTCGCCTCCGAAAAAAGAAGGAGAGAGTCGTCCGCCAATGAGCTTAGGTGCCATGTAGATGACGAGTTTATCGACAAGCTGCTGCTCCAAAAATGAGGCATTGATTTGTCCGCCGCCTTCAATCATCAGGGAGGAGACATTTCTTTCTCCGAGCACTTGAAGTACTTCTTGTAAGGGCACCCGGATATCGCTATCCGTCATGATGACACTGACGCCAGCTGCTTCTAAAGCGGCTCGTTTTTCTTCATCGGCTTGTTTTGTTGTGAAAATCCATGTTGGTGCCATCTGATCTGTGACCACCTTTGCTGTCAGCGGGATAGACAGTTTAGAGTCTAAGACAATTCGAATCGGATGATGACCGTTTGGAATGCGTGCTGTTAATGAAGGATCGTCGTGAATGACGGTTTGCGCACCGACCAAGATCGCATCGTTGATACTGCGAATGTGATGTGCATCATAACGGGACGTTTCTGATGTAATCCACTTGCTGTCAGACGTAGCAGATGCAATTTTTCCGTCTATCGTAATGCCTGCTTTGAGTGTCACGAAAGGCGTTTTTTTCGTAATAAAGTGGTTGAACACTTCATTCATGAGAATGGATTCCTGCTCCATGACGCCTGTGATGACTTGAATGCCTGCATCTTGTAAAATGGCAATCCCGCGCCCGGCAACAAGCGGGTTCGGATCCAGTGCAGCAACGACAACTTTTTCTACGCCAGCTTTCACAAGTGCTTCAGCGCATGGGCCTGTGCGGCCATGGTGGGAACAAGGCTCTAGTGTTACATAGATCGTGGCACCTTTTGCCTTGTCTCCAGCCATTTTAAGTGCATGAATTTCTGCATGTGGTTCGCCGGCCTTCATATGCGCCCCGACCCCAACAATTTCATTTTCTCGCACAATCACAGCCCCGACGAGCGGATTGGGAGATGTCTGACCTTTCATTGCTTCAGCATTTTCAAGGGCTAGTTTCATATATCGCTCATGATGTGGCAATCGTACGCACCTCTTGATCCGCTTTCATATGGCCTGAGCGGTTAATTTTTGTCTGCAAGTATTTTTCATTGAACTCAGAGACATCACCCCAAAGTGGAATCCGTCCAGAAAGAGAAAGGCCTGCATGACTGATAGCATCCGTCTTTTTCGGATTATTGGTAATAAGTCTGACTGGTTTTGTACGCAATGTTTGAAGAACAGCAATCGCTTCTTCATATTGACGTGTATCATCTTCAAAGCCCAGTGCTTCGTTTGCTTCTACTGTATCGTAGCCGTTTTCTTGCAAGATGTAGGCCATGGCTTTACTGAAAAGACCGATCCCGCGTCCTTCATGGTTGGCTAAATAAAACAGTGCGCCTGCTCCATTGTCCTCAATCATCCGCATAGACTGTTTCAATTGGAACCCGCAATCGCAGCGTTTGCTTCCGAAAATATCGCCGGTGTGGCAGATGGAATGCATGCGGATCAACGCTTCATCAGCATGTTCGAAATCTCCGTAAACAAGGACGCTTGATTGCTGGTGATCTGCAAGCTCACGGGAGGAAAGGCTTTCGATTAAAGCTTCATCTGATAATGGTTCTTTCCCGTCATCTTTTAACCATGAATACCAGTTAAACATGACCGTTCTACCGTCTAAATTCACTGGCAGTTTAATAGGTCCAGTGATATATATAAATCCGTCTTCTTGCTGTACTCGTTTGATTTTATCTTTTAAAATGGCTGTTTTAACCTCTGTGTGTTTGTCCATATTCTACACCTTCTTTTTTGTCTGTTTCTTCAATCTGTAAACGAACGAGAACGCCAAATGGATCAATAAATTCGTTACTTTTTCCTGTCGTGTTCATGTGAACACCTGCTTTTGTCAGACGTTCGACGACGGATGTTCTATCGTCTTCTTTTGGGAAAACCAGTGTATAGCTTCTAATTCCTGAAAAACGTGGATCAATGGCTCCTTTTCTCCCGCGTCCCCATGCATTAAAGGCAAGGTGGTGATGATAGACGCCACCAGCAACGAATAAGCTGGCTGGGGGAGCCATTCGGATATGAAAACCGAGCGTGTTCACATAAAAGGAATCGGCTTCTTCTGGGTTGAGATGGAAATGCAAGTGTCCCATGACTGTACCAGCCGGGAGTCCTTCCCAGGTGGAATCAGCGGCTTCTTGCAGGAGACCATCTCCATCAAGCGGAGCATTTCCGCCACCTTTCAGCTCTCCATGCTCACCTACCCATATGTCCTGAGGACGATCAGCATAAATCTCAACGCCGATGCCATCTGGATCACTTAAATAAATGGCTTCACTGAAAAAGTGATCGCTTGCTCCAATTAAAGGATAGCCTTTTTTGATCACATGCGCCAGCCATGTGCCCAGGTTTTTTCTGGTAGGTAATAAAACCGCAAAATGATAAAGTCCTGGCTCATGATCCGGCTTCTCTTTCAGCTGCACATCTTCTTTCAGCACAAGGATTGGTTCCTTTGCGTTGCTGCCAAGCGTGACAGTAGAATCCGTCTGTTCTAATAAAGTAAAACCTAAAATGTCTGTATAAAAAGGCAAAGAACGCTCAAAGCTGGACACATGTAATTCTGTTAAACCTAATCTTACCTGCTCTATTGTATTCAAAGCTCGGTCATCTCCTTCATGTTATATGCATCTGCATGTTCAATGGTTTATTGAAAATTGATAAAAATGATTACCTTGTTACTTTTAGTAACTAAACTATATAATAGTTAGTGACTTATTTCAAGTAATTAATTATGTTATAATGAAAAAAAGTAGAGAAAAGCAGGAGGGAGTAAAGTATGGCTCAAGTAGATGGCTGCCCAATTACAGATGCCATGGAGATTTTAGGGAAGAAGTGGGTGATTCTCATCATCAATCAGCTTTTGACAGGGCCAAAACGTTTTTGTCAGCTAGAAAATGAAATGAACATCAGCGGACGGTTATTATCAGAAAGGCTGAAAGATTTAGAAGCTGAAGGCCTTGTTGAGAAAAAAGTATATCCCGACATTCCCGTGCGGATTGAATATGAACTAACAGAACAAGGAAAGAAAATTGAACCAGTCATACGGGAAATGTATGCTTGGTCTTTAGAGCGTAAAAATAGTGAAAAGGGTGAACATATCCCTTCTTAATCAATTTCGATCAGTGTCCCTGATCGATTTTTTTTGTGATTTTCCAGAAATCTAAGTCAATAGTATGAAAAATGATGTTGACAATAAATTCATTCATCATATAATATCAAGGAGAAGAGGGTTCTTTTCCCTGTAATGGAATGGGGAGGTTATGCCATGGTATCATGAATGGGACAGATTACCTAAACCGTGTATCACTACATCATGTAGCAGCAGACATCTTTGACTTGTCGAAAGCAAAGATTTATTTTTTAAACTCAATTGATAATGATTATCATAATCATTTATGAGTGTGATTCATACGCTGATAAAGGTTATTTTTTTATTATCTATTGAGAATAATTATCAATATCAATTAGGAGGATATATATGAAATCACTTCGTTCAGCATCACACGTCTTATTATTCTTTAGCTTTGTTCTATTGTTTGCTCTAGCCCCGGTCAGCTCTGCCTCAGCAGCAGGCTTAGCAGATGGTCAATATTCAGCACAATATGTGGTATGGAAAGCAGACAGTGATTCAACGTCAACAGCAAATACGTATTTTGAAAAACCAGCTAAGCTTGTTGTGAAGGACGGAAAAATCAAAGCGCAAGTCACGTTAACGAACAGCTCTTGGATTACAAGCTTTAAAACATTGGATCAAGGTGTCTACAAAGATGCGAAGGTGATCAGTACAAACGCAGCTGCCAACAAGAGAACGGTAGAGTTCAATGTCAACAGCCTGACAGATGTTGTACCAGCTAAAGTGAGTGTGACTGTACCGGTCATTGGATATACAGGCAATTACGATATTCGCGTCAAGTTTGATGCAGCAACTGTTCAATAAAAAGGGAGGAAATTCATCTGATGAAAAAATGGATCAGGATGCCAGCCTTTGTGGCTGCATTATTGCTGGCACTTATACTGCCTTTTTCAAATGCACAGGCTGCTTCATTAAATGATGGTACATACTCCGTCAATTACACTGTGATGAAGGCCGAAGGAACTGCCGTTTCGATGGCAAATGATTACTGGCTGAAGCCGGCAAAAGTGATCGTGAAAAATGGCAAGCTGACTGTGCAAATGACCATTAAAAACAGCAGCTGGGTAACGGAATTTAAAGTGCCGGGAAATGGCGGCTATGTCGATACGACGGTTCTATCAACGAATAAGAAAGCCAATACAAGGCTTGTTCAATTCCAAGCACAGAGTTTGTCTAAACCAATCAAGTCAAAAATCCATGTCACAGTCAAATCGGCTGATTATGATCACGACTATACCATCCAGCTGAAATTCGACGAAAGCAGCATCAAGTCACTTTCTTCTGACAGTTCAAAAGAAACAGCAGGTGCAGCAAAACATCAAGAAACATCAAAAGAAACAACCAAAACAACTGATTCATCCACCAAAACAAAACAAGAAGAAAATCCTCAAACTGGTGATACAAGCCAGATGGGATGGCTCCTTGTGCTTGTCTTATGTTCAGGCGGGTTTTTAGCGAGAAAGTGGATCATCAAGCATTAACGGAAGGAAGTGTCATCTTTTGAAACGTCTTTTTCATCTACAGACAGCTATTCTGCTCGTTTTATTCAGTTTGTTGACTGCGTTTCAGCTGCCTCAAGGAACGGCTCAGGCGGCATCATTGGTTGATGGTGAATATACGGCCGGATTCACCATTTTAAAAAATGGCAGCACTGAAGCATCCATGATGGATACGTATACAGAAAAGCCAGCTAAGCTCATCATCGAAAATGGCAAGACGACTGCCTATCTTACGCTGAAGCAAAGCAAAGAAATCACAGATTTCAAGGTCGAACAAAATGGCTCTCTCGTCACCACTGAAACGGTCAGTGAAGATGAGACAGCAAATACGCGTGTAATCAAATTTGATGTAGCCGATGTATCAGCCAAATTAAATGGCTGGGTCAAAATTTACTGGGACTTAGGCGGCTTTATTTATGATGAGGCGTATGACGTACAGCTCGCTTTCGATCAGAGCAGTCTCACACTTGTCCCGCCTGCGAAGCCAGACGATAGCGAAACAACACCAGATGATCAAAATGGTACGACGCCAGGCGACAGCGAAACAAAGCCGGATGATCAAAATGGTACGACGCCAGGCGACAGCGAAACAAAGCCGGATGATCAAAGTGGCACGACGCCAGGCGACAGCGAAACAAAGCCAGATGATCAAAACGGCACAACACCAGTTGATTCGACGCAGAACCAATTAAAAGATGGTGTGTATCGTATCAACTACAGTGTGCTGAAGGGCGATGAGGATGAGGCATCTCGGATGAGCCAATACTTCTCACATCCAGCATCGTTAACCGTTAAAAATGGAACGCAAACCGTTTCCTTTACGGTGAAGGATCATACGTCAGTTGATTCTTTGAAAATAGAGAGAAACGGTTCTTATCAAGAAGTGAAAAACGTGAGCACAGATCAAGCAAAGAACACAAGAGTGGTTTCATTTGAAGTGTCTGATCTGAAAAAAGCAGTTAACGGAAAAGTACACATTGTAGTAGCAGCCGCTCACTATGATCAAACGTACGATATTCGTTTTCAATTTGATTCAAAAAGTATCGTTCCACTGAAGGACGGTCAAATAGAGGAAGAAACCCCGGCTACACCAGAAACACCAAAACCAAATAAACCAGCACCAGACACAACGAACGGCGGAACGAATCAAGAGACAGTTCAGCTAAAAGACGGAGTGTACAAGCTTCCTTTTTCAATGAAGAAAGCAGACAAAGATGAGCTTTCTCGCATGAACGATTACGTCGTGAGCCCTGCGACATTGGTGGTGAAAAATGGCCGCCATTTCGTTTCATACACTGTGAAGAACAGCTCAGCCATCACGTCGTTCCAAGTAGGAACCGGCGGTAAATTTGAAGAGACGCTAGTTGCAAAGGCTGATCAAAAAGCAGATACACGAGTGATTCAATATGAAGCAAAAAGTTTGAGTAGTGATCAGGCAGCACGCGTGAAAATTGACATTCCAGCTGCCAATTATCATGAGCAGTACGATGTCAAACTTGTCTATGATACGAAAGGTATCGCAAGTGGTGAAGGAAGCGGAATTGCGACGGTGATCGGAGACGATGAGAGCATCGGCTTTGTGAAAAATCCGAATGATCACGATTCTCAACCAAACCAGATTGCGAATCTCGCACCAGAGGAAACGGGCGCAGAGCAGATGACCTTTACGCCATCAGATGACCAAACCAAGTCTGAGACAGGTCAGTTGAACCCAAAAACAGGAGATACTTCACTTCTTTGGGTGTACATTCTTTTATTCGGCGGATCACTATTCGTGCTCGTCAGAAAGTATCAAACTCGTACAAGATAAAGAATCTATTTTAAGTGAGGTGCGCCATTCATCTCGGCGCATCCACTTCCTTTTTTTCGAAAGGAGGCTTCTGTTTTTTGAAGCATCGAATGTTATGTACCCTGATCACGGCTCTATGTGTGTGCGTCTTCTTAGCAGGCTGCTCACAATCAGCTGAAAGCTCAGCGAAAGGCAAAAAAAATGCAGCATCAAGTGCCCGCATTGTGGCAACGACTGTAGCTGCTGCTGAGATCATGGATGCGCTAGAGGTGGATCTTGTCGGGGTGCCAACAAGTCAAAAATCCTTGCCGGCTCGATACAAAGGACTCCCAGCAGTCGGTAACCCAATGAGCCCGGACATGGAAATCATCCAATCACTTCAACCGACAGATGTCCTGTCTGTCACGACTCTTCAATATGATTTAGAAACGCCTTTTCAACAAGCTTCTGTCCCTGCGACATACCTCAACCTTGAGAGCCTGGACAAGATGGAGAACGCCATCACAAAGCTTGGAGAAAAATATGATAGAAAGACACAAGCGAAACGCATTGTGGATGATTTTGAACAAAAAAAGAAAGACATACAAGAGAGAACGAAGGGAAAGACGAAGCCATCCGTTCTCATTTTGCTTGGTGTACCAGGCAGTTATTTAGTGGCAACAGAGAATTCGTATATCGGTGATCTTGTGCGTATTGCAGGAGGAAAGAACATCGTAAAAGGTGAGAAAATGGAGTATTTGGCATCCAATACGGAGTATTTACAAAAAGCCAATCCAGATATCATTCTCCGAGCCGCACATGGGATGCCGGATGAAGTCGTCAAAATGTTTGATCAAGAATTTAAAACAAATGATATTTGGAAACATTTTAATGCGGTCAAACAAGACCGGGTGTACGACCTCGAAGAAAGCTTATTCGGGACAACAGGCAACTTAAAGGCAGCAGAGGCATTAGATGAATTGACTCGTATGTTGTACCCGTCATAAGCGGCGAATCTTAATGATAAAAGGACGTTCAAGATGAAAAAAACAGGGATTTTATTTCTGATAGTCAGTCTCTTACTAGCCGGCGTATTTATTTATTCCGCCATTACGGGGAGCATTCATGTTACACCGATTGAATTATTGGAAGGGCTTATGACCGGTCAACATGCACAGGTAGAAATCATTAAAGATTTAAGAATCCCCCGCATGCTCATTGCGATGTTTACAGGGGCGGCTTTATCTGTCTCCGGTGTCCTCTTGCAGTCTGTGATGAGGAATCCATTAGCAGATGCCGGTGTTATTGGTATTTCATCGGGAGCTAGCTTCTTTTCTTTAATGGCAATTACAGCGCTTCCTCAATTTTATTTCTACTCTCCTTTATTTTCAGTTTTAGGCGGGGCAATTGCCTGCTTCCTCGTATACGTGTTGTCTTGGAAAGGCGGCTTAAGCCCGATTCGAATGATTTTGGTGGGGATCGCCATCAATGCCATGTTTACAGGGATGGCAGAAGCGTTTGTGACCATTTGCAGCTATTTCAATATCACCATTAATCAGTCGGGGCAGTCGAATCTGACGATGAAAACGTGGGGAGATGTCCGTTTAATCGGTGTCTATGGCGTCATTGGGCTTGTGGTTGCGCTTTTCTTTAGCAGATGGTGTAACTTGCTTGCCCTTCAAGATAAGACGGCGAAAAACTTAGGATTGCGTGTGACCAGAATGCGCCTTTTGATTTCAATCACGGCGGTGTTATTAGCAGCGGTGACTGCTGCGGTAGCGGGCGTGATTGCCTTTGTCGGTTTGCTCATTCCCCATATCTCTAGAAGGCTTGTCGGTTCGGACCATCGGGTACTGATTCCATTTTCTGCGTTAAGCGGGGCCTTGCTCATTTTGACGGCTGATACGCTCGGCAGAACGCTTGTGGCACCAAATGAAATCCCTGCTTCTACAATCATGGCTGTCATTGGCGGACCGTTTCTGATCTTTTTATTAAGAAGGGGGGATCGTCTGCATGGACATTCGTGAGGTGTCGTTTTCCTATGATCGACAGAGGGACATTGTTCAATCGGTCACCACGAAGATCGAAAAAGGAAAAATTACGACCATTATCGGTCCAAATGGCTCGGGCAAATCCACGCTGCTTTCTTTGATGGCACATAACCATTGTCCACATAAAGGACAGATTCATTTAGATGGACAAGAGCTGAATGCGTTCAAGCCAAGGGAACTCGCGAGAAAGCTGGCAGTCGTACATCAGCAAAATGAAGCGCCGCTTGATTTGACGATCGAACGAGTCGTGGCATTTGGGAGAACGCCGTACCAAACGATGCGCGGCAGTGACAAGGAAGAGGATGAGAAAGCAATCGAGTGGGCGCTGTCCTGTACAAAGCTGACGGATAAGCGAAAGGTGCCACTCGCCTCATTGTCAGGCGGAGAACGGCAGCGTGTATGGATTGCGATGGCTTTAGCGCAAAAAACACCGATGCTTTTCTTAGATGAACCGACGACTTATTTGGATGTGTATTATCAATTTGACATTCTTGAGCTCATTCGAGAGCTCAATGTCGAGCATGGATTAACCATCGTGATGGTCCTGCACGATATGAATCAGGCGATTCGCTATAGTGATGTCATCATCGCCATGAAAGATGGACAAATTATTCGCGAAGGACGGCCCAATGATGTGTTAACAGAAGAGATGGTGCGGCACATTTATCATGTGTCCGTCACAATTAAGCAGGATGCAGAAACAGGGATGTATATCGTGCCTGTAGGCATATAAGTTGTGCAAAAAGCAGGTGAGACAGTGTGAAACGAGGGAAAAGGATCGGGCAGCGAATGCTGACGATCGTCTGTTTAGGTGTTTTCCTATATAGCGGTACTGCTATTGGCTTGGAGCTCTTTGGCTATTATCAAAATCGTCAGGTGCTTGCAAAGGCTCAGACACTTTACACACACGAGGATGGAATGAAACAGCGAAAACCTGGAGAAATCCGTCAGTCATTTGATGATTTGCGAAAGGTGAATGAAGACATTGTCGGTTGGATTGATATGAAGGACACGATGATTCAGTATCCAATTGTTCAGTCAAACGATAATGCATTCTATTTAACTCGTAATTATGTAAAGGATGACACACGGGCAGGCAGTATCTTTATGGATTATCGTAATGACGTCTTGCATGAAAGTCCCAATACAGTGGTGTACGGTCATCGGATGAGGGATGGGTCTATGTTTGCTGGTCTCACAAACTATTTGAAAAAAGATTTCTTCCAAGATCATCGCACATTTCAGTACGATACGCTGTATCAAAGCTATGAAGCAGAGATTTTTGCTGTGTATGAGACGACAGTCGATTTCGATTATATTCAGACTGATTTTCAGGATCTTGGTGAATATGCGCACTACTTGCAAGCTGTGCGCAAGAAGTCCATCTATCAAACGAAAACAGACGTATCCACAGATGACTTGATTCTCACATTATCGACCTGTGATCACGTGCTGGCACCTAAAAACAAGCGTCTCGTGGTACAGGCGAAGCTAAAGAAAGTTTACTAGAAAAGGAGAGACAGACGGTTGAAATGTTTACATGTGATTTGGGCAGGACTCGTCGTCGTGCTTCTCCTCGGCGGATGCAGCCAGGCGGCGCCTGTCGAGAATGGGAGCGGGCAAGGTGCGCTCAACATTCAGGATTTTGCCGGAAGAACATTATCGTTTCATGAATCACCTGAACGGATCGTCTCGTTGTCAACTGGCGACATGAGCATCATTTATGCCTTAGGTGGCCAGGTTGTCGGCCGGCCAACTGCCGAATTGCCAGACAATCTACAAAAGGCAAAGTCCGTACAATCAATTGGCACAACCCATCAATTTGATGTCGAGCTGATCACGAGTTTAAAGCCCGATGTGGTGCTTGGGAATGAATCATTAAACAGCAAGGATATCTCTACTATAGAAGGAATTGGTTCACAGCTTCTTTTGACAAGTGCCAACTCAGTGAAGGATATCCAGCGTCAAGTTACTTTATTTGGTGATTTACTTGGAAAGCAGCAAAAGGCCAAAGCGCTCAATGCTCAAATCGATCAGCGGATCAAGCAAGTGAAGCAGCCTGAGAAAAAAGTAAAGACGCTCGTTGTGTATGGTGCACCCGGCACATATATGGCGGCACTTCCGCAATCTTTAAGCGGTGATCTGCTGCGGATCGCTGGTGGGGCGAATATTGCTGAAAATGAACCAGCACTCGAAAAGTTTCCGCAATATGCACAAATCAATGCAGAAAAGGTAATCGAGGCCGATCCAGATCTCATTTTGCTGATGACACACAGCAATCCTGAAGATGTCAAAGCAGGCTTTATGAGTGAAATGAAGCAAAATGCGGCGTGGCACGATGTATCAGCTGTCAAAAATGGACACGTTGAGATTCTGCCAAGTGACCTATTTGGGACAAATCCAGGCGCAGAAGTCATCAGAGCGATCGATGAATTAGAGAAGAAATTGAAGCGATTGTCATCATGAAGATGAATGCAGAACTAGATTTTCAAAAAAGGCAGTCAAGACGAAAATGGCTGTTACCAGGATTGTTTCTCACTTTATGTGTGGGCGTCTGTCTAGGACTTGCGGTAGGTTCTGTCCAATTATCGCTGACGGATTTAATGGCTGTGTTCACGGGATCAGGTCTGCCTGTTCATGAAAAAATTGTTATGGATTTACGGCTGCCCCGTGTGCTCATTGGTTTTCTCGTTGGGGCCTGCCTCGCTGCATCAGGGGCGATTTTACAAGGAGTTGTCCGAAATCCACTGGCTGACCCTGGGATCATTGGTGTGACTGCGGGCGGCGGGTTAGCTGCTGTACTCAGCATGATTGTTCTTCCACAATTCACGTATTTGCTTCCGGCAGCCGCTTTTCTGGGCGCCTTATTAGCAGCTCTTGTCGTGTATATGCTGTCATTTGACCAAGGGGTTTCACCGCTTAAATTGATCTTGGCAGGTGTTGCCGTCAATGCGCTCCTTGGTGCGGTAATGAATGGGTTTATGGTGCTTTATAGTGAGCGTGTGCAGGCTGTTTTGCCTTTTCTATCAGGGGGATTAAACGGACGGAGCTGGCATCATCTTAGCTTTGTGTCGCCATATGCGCTGGCTGGATTATGTCTTTGTTTTTTCGCCATTAAACCGTCCAATCTCCTTTTGCTTGGCGATGAATCGGCTCAGCTATTGGGCCTTCGAGTAGAGCGGACTCGATTTTTTCTCATTGCGCTGGCCGCTCTTTTAGCTGGAGCGGCTGTGAGTGTCGGCGGTTTAATTGGATTTGTCGGACTTGTGGTGCCTCATTTTATCCGTCTTTTAATCGGAGATGATTACCGGTATTTGCTGCCGATTTCAATGCTTGGAGGGGGCGTGCTTGTGGTCTTTGCCGATACAGCAGCACGGGTCTGGTTTACACCGGTTGAATTGCCTGTAGGGATTTTGCTTGCCTGCATCGGTGCACCTTTCTTCCTCTATTTATTAAAAAAGAAAGGGAGGGGTTAAGATGGATGTCATTGCAATGGATGACGTGAGTCTCAGTCAAGGCGGCTTTCGACTGTCTTCCATTTCAGCCGCTGTTCCTAAAGGGAGTGTAACCGGAATCATTGGCCCGAATGGGTCAGGTAAGTCGACTTTTATCAAAGCGGCTGCACGACTGACCTCAATCGAAAGCGGCATGATTTACATTCACGACATCCCGCAAAAAGAGATGACGGCACAGGAGATCGCCAAGGAGGTGGCGGTTCTCATGCAAACAAGAACCGCCATTCCATCGATGACAGTACGTGAGCTTGTCGCACTTGGACGCAGTCCGCACCGTTCCATCTGGAAAAAAAGCAGTACGTCAGATCATGAAGCGATTGAGTGGGCGCTTGAGGTGACGAATAGCCGCACCAATGAAAACAGAATGCTTCATACATTGTCAGGCGGAGAAAGACAAAAGGCATATATTGCAATGGCACTGGCTCAGAAGACAGAAACCATCATTCTCGATGAGCCAACCACTTATTTAGACATTGCGCATCAGCTTGAATTACTGGAGCTGCTCAAACAGCTGAATCAAACACATGGTATCACCATTTTAATGGTTCTCCATGACTTGCAGCAGGCCGCAAAATATTGTGACCGTCTCATTGCTATGAAGCGAGGTCAAGTGCATCAAATTGGCTCACCAAATGAAGTGTTAACAGAAGACTTTTTCAAGGAGGTTTTTGGGATTCAGGCGGAGGTTCACTTAGACGGACCGCATCCGCTCATTATCCCCATTGCCTCCATTCAACAACAAAAGGGAGATGAACCAAACATGATTATTGTAAACAACCAAGTAAGAGTAGAAAAAGGCAGTGCCGACCACCTTGTTAAACGGTTTAACAAGCAGGGACAAGTAGAATTTATGGAAGGCTTTTTAGGTATGGAAGTATGGGTCACTCAACAGACAACTGATTACGATGAAGTGACCATTCACACCCGCTGGAATCGAAAAGAAGACTTTGTGAATTGGACAAAATCTCAGGCATTTGGTGATGCGCACGCTCATGGAAAGGCGAAACCTGAAGGCCTGTTAAAAAACAAAATTACGTACTATGAAGTGCAAGTGACAAGACCCGCTTTACAGAAAAAAGCCTAAATATTCAAAAGCGCTGCAGCGAATAAGCAGCGCTATTTTTTTTGTGATTGTCTCTTTCCGTCACATATTTTTGACAAAGTATTCAAACAACTGACACAATCCCATCCAAATTTTAGGTAAAATTTACTTTATTTTTGAAGCGCATGGGTGTAAAGTACAGGTATAAATAACTAACCGAATGAAAATCAAGAGTAAAATTTCACCGAGTGAACTATATCAAATGGACTTTCATTTGTGAATCGTTGAACAAATAGTGAACTTTTTGTGAAATGGTGAGCATAAATATCTCGAATCATTCGGCATGCGAAAGTAAGGGAGGATGTAAGGCTGTGAGTGAGCTGTTTTTAGCAAGATTTCAATTTGCCTCAACGACATTATTTCATTTTATTTTTGTTCCTATGTCTATAGGTTTGGTATTTATCGTTGCATTGATGCAAACCCTTTATGTCGTCAAGAAAAAAGAGATTTATAAAAAGATGGCGAAATTTTGGGGTCACCTTTTCTTAATTAACTTTGCAGTAGGTGTGGTGACAGGGATTCTGCAAGAATTCCAGTTTGGGATGAACTGGTCTGATTATTCAAGGTTTGTCGGTGATGTCTTTGGTGCACCGCTTGCCATTGAAGCGCTATTGGCCTTTTTCCTTGAATCGACCTTTATTGGTCTTTGGATATTCGGCTGGGACCGTCTACCGAAAAAAATTCATTTGTTATGTATTTGGCTCGTTTCTCTTGGTACGATCTTTTCGGCGTTTTGGATTTTACTCGCCAACTCATTTATGCAGGAGCCAGTTGGATTTGTGATTAAAAATGGCCGTGCAGAAATGAATGACTTTGGGGCGCTCGTGACAAATCCGCAACTTTGGGTGGAGTTCCCGCACGTTCTGTTTGGTGCATTGGCAACCGGTGCTTTCTTTATCGCGGGTGTCAGTGCCTATAAAATGATCAAAAAACAAGAAGTGACCTTTTTCAAAAAATCTTTCCAGATTGCCATGGTGCTTGCTTTCATTTCTGGCTTAGGTGTGGCGTTCTCTGGACATGATCAAGCAAAGCACTTAATGGAATCACAGCCGATGAAGATGGCAGCAAGTGAAGCACTTTGGAAGGATAGTGGAGATCCAGCGGCTTGGACACTATTTGCCAACATTGACACAGATAAAAAAGAAAACTCTGCGGAGATCAATATTCCGTTTGCTTTAAGTTACTTGGCTTATTCGAAGTTTAGTGGAGATGTGCCAGGCATGCTGACCCTTCAAAAAGAATATGAAGCAAAGTTTGGTCCTGGAGATTACATTCCTCCAGTCAAAACAACCTTCTGGAGCTTTAGAATCATGGTGGGTGCCGGCATGTTGATGATTTTTGCTAGTATGATTGGTTTGTATTTGAGCTTTAGAAAAAAACTAGAATCAAACAAATGGTATTTACGCTTCATGGTATGGATGATTGCGTTCCCGTTTATTGCAAACTCAGCTGGTTGGATCATGACGGAAATTGGGCGTCAGCCGTGGACAGTCTTTGGTATGATGACAACCGCACAATCCATTTCACCAAACGTATCGTACGGCATGTTGCTATTCTCAGTCATTAGCTTTACGACCATTTATCTGATTCTTGCCATCGTGCTTGCCTACTTATTCATTCGAGAAATTAAAAAAGGTGCACATTCTGAAGAGAATACAGATCAAAAGGATGAAACGGACCTGTCTACAGATCCATTTGATGGAGGCGCATATCATGGCATATCTTAACGAGATTTGGTTTATTCTTGTCGCAGTACTGTTTGTTGGATTTTTCTTCTTAGAAGGATTTGATTTTGGTGTCGGGATGTCCATGCAGCTGCTTGGAAAAGATGCACATGAGCGCCGCATTTTAATCAATACGATTGGCCCTTTCTGGGATGCGAATGAGGTCTGGTTGATTACAGCAGGCGGAGCTATTTTCGCCGCTTTTCCTCACTGGTACGCTACGATGTTCAGCGGATACTATATTCCGTTTACGGTTCTCCTGCTAGCGCTCATTGGGCGGGGGGTCGCCTTTGAATTTAGAGGGAAGGTCGAGAAGGCTTCATGGATCAAAACGTGGGACTGGGTGATCTTCTTTGGCAGCCTGCTTCCGCCATTTTTACTCGGCGTGCTATTCACAAGTATTTTACGAGGAATGCCCATTGATCAAAGCATGAATATGTACGCTGGATTTACAGACTTTGTGAATCTTTATTCAGTGATCGGCGGGGTAGCCGTGACGGTTCTTTGCCTTCTGCATGGATTGATTTTCGTCACACTCCGCACTGAGGGTGATTTAAGAAATCGTGCAAGAAAGCTCGGTCAGCGTGTTTTATTGATTGCACTACCAGTTCTTGTTCTATTTGTTGGTGTGTCTATTCTTGAAACAGACATTTATACCGTACGTCCGATCATCACAATCCCTTTAACTGTACTCATTGTGGTTTGTTATGTAGCGGCTCTATTCTTTATGAGAAAAGAGCGTGATGGATGGACATTTTTATTCACAGGTGCAGGTATTATGGTGACAGTGACCATGCTTTTCACAGCATTATTCCCGCGTGTCATGATTAGTTCGATCAACCATGCATTCGACCTCACCATTCAAAACGCTGCATCAGGATCTTATTCACTGACGGTCATGACGATTGTTGCCATTTCTTTGCTGCCTTTTGTGCTTGGGTATCAAATCTGGAGCTACTATGTCTTCCGTAAACGTGTAAGCGGTAAGGAGCCAATGACCTACTAATGGATAAACGTTTGCTTCAACTAAAAGGAATGAGGGGGCTTCTTGCCCTCTTAGGTATTGTGTCAATCATCCAAGGAGCAAGTATTATTTTTCAAGCACAGTGGCTGGCACATGCCATAACAACGCTGTTTGACGGGAAGAGCCTCATGCAGGCAACACCTTATGTCTTGCTGTTTCTTGCTGCCTTTCTGGTGCGGCACGGTCTCACCTTGATGCGGGAGAAGGTCATGTTCACCTATTCTTCCCGAATTGGAGCAGACGTCAGAAAGCAGCTGTTGGACCAGCTGTTCCGTTTAGGGCCAGCTTTCACGAAGAAAAAAGGAACAGGAAAGCTTGTGACATTGGCGATGGAGGGCATTGCCCAATATCGTCAGTATTTACAGCTGTTTTTGCCGAAAATGGTGAACATGGCAGTTATTCCGGTGATGGTGCTTGTCTATGTTTGGACATTAGATGAAACATCTGCTGTCATTCTCATTGTCACGCTGCCAATTTTAATTGTTTTTATGATTTTGCTAGGACTTGTCGCTCAGCGTAAAGCGGCCAAACAATGGAGATCGTATGAGAAATTATCCAATCATTTTACTGATTCTCTCCGTGGCCTTGAAACGCTTCGCTACTTAGGGATTAGCAAAAAGCATTCTCGCAATATTGGAGAGGTCTCAAAGCGTTATCGAAAGGCGACGATGAGCACACTGAAAGTCGCCTTTCTTTCATCTTTTGCTCTCGATTTCTTTTCTATGCTGTCCATTGCGACTGTCGCTGTATTTCTCGGCTTGCGCTTAATTGAAGGAGATCTTTTGTTATTGCCGGCTTTGACCGCACTGATGCTCGCGCCAGAATATTTCTTGCCAGTCCGTGAAGTGGGAAATGATTATCATGCGACGTTAAACGGTAAAGAAGCGAATGAGGCGATTCAAGTGATTTTAGAGGAAAAGGGCTTCCGAGAGCAGGAGACACAATCCGTGCAGCTGAACGAGTGGAATGAGCAATCTGAGCTCACACTGCAAGATGTCAGTGTCTTGCATGATGAGCATGCACCATATTCGATTCAGGATGTGGACCTCACTGTGAAAGGAAAGAAAAAAATTGGGATCATCGGTGCCAGTGGTTCGGGGAAATCGACGTTAACGGATGTTCTCGGCGGTTTTGTTGAACCGTCTGCAGGTGAAATCATCCTAAACGGAAAGCCGCTTGCTCATTTACAGCTGGCGGCATGGCAAAAAGAAGTCGTTTATATGCCGCAGCATCCTTATTTATTTCACATGACACTGAGAGAAAACATTCGTTTTTATGAACCGAATGCAACAGATGAAGACGTTGAAAGAGCGGTGCAAGAGGCAGGTTTGTCTCAGCTCGTAGCTGAACTCCCCAATGGACTGGATGAAGTCATTGGCGAACAGGGCAGAGGACTGAGCGGTGGACAAGCGCAGCGGATTGCCCTCGCTCGCACAGTGCTCGGCCAGCGATCCATTATGCTGTTAGATGAACCAACGGCTCATCTGGATATTGAGACAGAGTATGAATTAAAGAAAACAATGCTTCCATTGTTTGAAAATAAACTTGTGTTTTTAGCCACACACAGACTTCATTGGATGACGGATATGGATGAAATCATTGTGATGGATCATGGGACGATTGCAGAGATGGGGACTCATGAATCATTAATGGAAAGAAAAGGTGTGTACTATCAATTGGTACAGGAACAAATGGGGGCGGTCACACATGGTCAGTAAAGGCTGGTTTATACCTTATATCAAGGAGAATCAAAAGCTGTTTGCCTTGGTGCTTTTTTTAGGGGCGATTGCGGTGTTTTCTGCTTCTATGCTCATGTATACGTCAGGGTTCCTCATTTCAAAAGCTGCCACAAGACCTGAGAATATCTTGATGGTCTATGTCCCAATCGTGGCAGTACGTACCTTTGGTATTTCACGCTCAGCGGCTCGTTATGCAGAGAGACTGGCGAGTCATCAACTCATTTTGACGATGATTGAAAAAATGCGGGTACGTCTTTATGATATGGCTGAACGAAGTGCCAAACAGACGAAGCTTGGAACAGGTGAAATGCTTGGGCTGTTATCAGAAGATGTGGAGAGATTACAGGATGCGTATTTAAAAACAATTTTTCCATCCATCGGTGCGCTGCTTTTATATGCCGCTTCGATTGGAGCACTTGGGCTTTTTTCATGGCCTTTTGCCGGATTGATGCTGCTTTATATGGCGCTGCTCGTATTTGTATTCCCATACATCACAGTACTTGTGAACCGGGCACGACAAATTCAAATGAAGAAAGGCAGAAATGAACTGTACAGCCATTTAACAGATGCCGTCATGGGCGTGAGTGACTGGTTGTTTAGCGGCAGACAGAACGATTTTGTTGAAGGCTATGAACGAAAAGAAGCAAAGCTATTAGCACTCGAAGCGGCAAAGCATCGGTTTATCCGTCTGCGCCAATTTTTAGCACAGCTAGTCATTGGAGGAGCAGTCGTCTTTGTCGTGTATTGGAGCGGCTCAGTCGTTCAGGCTGGTTCTATGCCGCACACGCTCATCGCAGCCTTTGTGCTTGTGCTGTTTCCATTAACAGAAGCTTTTCTTCCGCTGTCAGATGCAGCAGGTGATATTCCTGTTTATCAGCATGCCGTCAGCAGATTAAATCATTATGAAGAGCAGTCGTATGAAGGATTAGTGGAGAGGGAGGCAGCAGACGAGACACCCGTCTCTGATGGCGTTGAAGCGGTCTGTTTTGATCAAGTCACCTTCGGATATGAAGTCAATAAACATGTACTAAAGCATTTTTCGTTTTCACTGAAGC
Organism: Bacillus sp. 22190; assembly: GCF_052045575.1. NCBI lineage: Bacteria > Bacillati > Bacillota > Bacilli > Caryophanales > Bacillaceae > Bacillus > Bacillus sp. 22190. The sequence continues at coordinate 33,632 of NZ_JBQEPF010000001.1, forward strand.
AAGGTGAATCGCTCGCTCTTTTAGGAAAAAGCGGTGCAGGCAAATCGACCATTTTAAAATTGTTAGAAGGGGCAGTCGTGCCAAATCAAGGGGTTGTCAGTATTCAGGGGAAACCGGTACAAAGCATTCAAGAGGAGGTATCCTCTTATGTGTCTGTGCTCAATCAACAGCCCTATTTATTCGATACATCTGTTTTAAACAACATTCGCTTAGGCTCTCCAGAAGCGACAGAAGAGCAAGTAAAAGAAGCCGCGCGGCAAGTGCAGCTGCACGATTACATTGAGTCTTTGCCAGAAGGTTATCACACAGGTGTACAAGAGACAGGGGTTCGTTTCTCTGGTGGAGAAAGGCAGCGTATGGCTCTAGCTCGGATTTTGCTGCAAAACACACCGATTGTTGTATTAGATGAACCAACCGTTGGGCTTGATCCACGCACAGAGCGTGAATTGCTTGAAACAATCTTCCGTGTGTTAAAAGGAAAAACAGTCATTTGGATCACCCATCATCTCACTGGCTGTGAGGCATGCGATCGTATGATGTTTATTGAAGGTGGACGCATTGAGATGCAGGGGCAGCATCATGATTTGCTGAAAGAAAACCTGCGTTATCAAAAGCTGTATGAAATGGACCGTCCATTTTCGGTCGTGTAAAAAATGGATGACAAGAACGTTCGGACAGAAGATTTCTGCCCGAACGTTTTTTTGAGATTAAGGATTTACTTTTCCTACACCCGCATTTGATACAACTTCTGATTTCACATTGTTCACGTTAAGCAAAGAGTAGTTATAAGGAGGGTTGTACGTACCTGTTGAAGACGTTGGCAGGCTACCTGTGCTGTTAATATAAGAGTTGTTGATGACATGCCAAGTACCGACTTGACGGCTGTCCCAGCTGCCGATGGCATTTTTCGTGTTTTCAAATACGTTGTGTTCAATTCTCATTTTCGCGCCCATACGTGAATTAATCGCTGTTGTTAGGATGTTTTTGTAATAGTTGTTATACACATGGCCTTCCCCGAAGCGCATAGACGGTACACGAGAGTTCAAGTTTTCAAAACGGTTGTTGTGGAACGTGATTTTTCTGTTGTAGTTATCGTTATCGGAGCTGCCCATCAGCATCGTTTTCCAGCTGTCATGGACATAGTTCCATGAGAACGTAATGTAATCAGAGTCATTTTTCACATCGAATAACCCATCATAGTCATCTTTATCAGAGTTTAAAGTGTTGTAGAGTTCATTATGGTCGACCCATACGTTTTTAGAGGCACCTTCGATTCCGATGGCATCTTTATCACCGATTTTGCTGTGATGGATTTTGAGGTTGCGGATGATGACGTTATTGGCGCGCCATACTTTAATACCAATCCCGTTAAATTCGCCGTTTGTCCCTTTACCGACGATGGAGACATTGTTTGTATCTTTCACATCAATTTTATTGGCTGAAGTATTAGAAGGAGTAATGGTTCCGTCTACCACGATTTTCAATTTTTCATTTGTTCCTTTGCTTTTGAGGGCAGCTAATAGTTCATTTCCGGTTTTCACCGTCACTGTTTTACCGCCTTCACCGCCTGTTGTACCGCCATTTAATGTGGAGAATCCTTGCTGATTAAAATTGGCCATAATCGAAGGGCTTTCTGGATATTTCGTTGCTGCTTTTGCCTCCCCATTTGGCGCAAATAATGAAGTCACGAGACCAACCGCTAACACACCAGCTAACATTGGAACTTTTTTCTTCAACATGAACATCTCCATTCTCTATTTTGTTTTAATGAAAACGTTTCCAAAATAAGCTGCGATTCAACCGCTCCTCCTTCCTTCGCCAGCATCGCCTCTTTCGGAATGTAGGAAGAGCATAGCACGCAAAAAGGTATCATCGGCTAAGAATTGAAACGAAGTATTCCACGATTTTCAAGGAAACTAAGGCAATGATTATTTCAATTTATCTACATGAGACAAGGATCATTGACGATAGGTATTGGGGTAACCTAGTGATTATGAAAAGGACGTTCCCCATTTGAAGGAAAATCAAGATGATTACAAAAGCGTCATTTTGTTAGAGACAAAGAAATGTCATAATCATTACATAAGAAAAAAATGGATATCAAATAGATCCATGCGCTGAACAGCAGGTAGAAAAGGCTCCAATTTAAAAAAAGAAGGTCTATTTTAAACGATGCGATCACCGGTGTCGTCTAATCAATAAGAGATAGAAAGGAAGGAGGGACGTGTTTGGAGCAGACCGAGGAGACTTTATGGATCAAGCGAGCAAAACAGGGGGATGATGCCGCATTTACCGCCCTTTATCGGCATCATTATTCGTTTCTTTACCGTTATTTGATGAAATTGACCCTTCAACAAGAGCTGACAGAGGAGATCATGCAAGAAACGATGCTCAAAGCGTACATGAAACTTTCTTCTTTTAGAGGAGATTCATTATTTTCAACATGGCTCATGTCCATTGCATCTAGACAATTTTTAGATCATCAAAAGAAAAGAAAACGTGAACAGACGAGAGAAGGGAAGGCGAATCAAGAAGCCATCCGCCGGTTCAAATGGGATGTTCAGCAAAAAGGCCATACTTGGCATGACATGTGGGATGCTTTAAATGAGTTAAAGGCTCAGGAGAGAGCACCGATCCTTCTCCATTATTATTATGGCTTTACTTACCCTGAAATCGCTTCGATGCTTGGGGTGAGAGAAGGTACGGTGAAATCGAGGGTTCATCATGGGATCAAGAAAATTCGAAAGGAGTGGGACTGATGAAAGAAGACCGTTTCGCCGATCGTTTAAAAGAGGAGCTGCAGGAGCTCGATGAACAAATCGAAGTAGAAAAGCCGAGTGAACAAGCTTTGATGTTGATGCTAAAGCAGGCAAAGGAAAAAGAGAAAAAACGTTTTAAACAAGAAGTGCTGGCGTACATCATCGTCAGTCTGACCATCATGACACTTTTTGCAGCTGCCATTACTCATTTGCCCATCATCTTCATTCTTCTCCAAGTGGTGAGCGTGCCGCTCTGTGTGGTTGTCGGCATCAAGGAATATCAACAGATTAAAGGAGGGTCCTCCTTATGAGTCAGACAGATATGATCATCTTATTGTGCGTATTGCCGTTACTGTTTGCACAAGGATTTCTCTTATTTATGGATGCTAAGAAAAGAGGGCGTTATAAATGGTTCTGGGGCATCATTGGGTTAATCAACTTCCCATCTTCTTCTATTTTATATTGGCTGTGTGTTGTCTTACCTGATCGGAAAAGAGGAGAAAAGCTCAGAAAAGATTGAAAGACATTGTAAAACTTTTGACCTTTTTTTTGAATGATCATCATCTAGAAAAAGTGAAAGTTTCATGAATGTGTCAAAGAAAGCGGGATGTTGAACGTCCAGTTCGTCATTTCTAGCACGATAGTCATTCTTTGAGCGGGTCATCTTCATGATGAAAGGTGATCCTGCTTGATCTATCTCATTTCGGCATCGTTTTCATCTGTTATCAATATTGATCAGTTTTTACAAATGGTGTTAAATTAATCTCAATATGCGTGAGAAAATCTAACAACCAAAGAGTGAGATATTGACAAGGAGGCAGATGAGACATGTTGACCTTAGATCGAGCAGCACAAACAGCACAAAGCTACATCCACCGTGTGCTAGAGGATGTAGAAAAACGAAATCCAGGCGAGGCGGAATTCCAGCAAGCCGTGAAAGAAATTCTGGAATCCCTCGTCCCGGTTTTTGCAAAACACCCAGAGTATGAAGAACAGGGGATCTTAGAACGCTTAATTGAGCCTGAGCGGCTTGTGATGTTTCGTGTACCGTGGGTAGACGATGAAGGCAAAGTACAGGTGAACAGAGGATTCAGGGTTCAATTTAATAGTGCCATCGGTCCTTATAAGGGGGGCATTCGTTTCCACCCATCGGTCAATGCAAGCATCATCAAGTTTTTAGGATTTGAACAAATCTTTAAAAACGCACTGACAGGTTTGCCGATCGGCGGAGGAAAAGGTGGATCAGATTTTGACCCTAAAGGGAAATCTGATGGAGAAATCATGCGTTTTGTTCAAAGCTTTATGAGTGAACTCAGTCGTTATATTGGACCTGATCAAGATGTACCGGCAGGAGATATTGGGGTAGGCGCACGCGAAATTGGCTATATGTTCGGACAGTACAAAAAAATGCGTGGTGCGTATGAAGCGGGTGTCCTGACAGGAAAGAGTCCTGGTTTTGGAGGCAGCTTAGCAAGAAAAGAAGCGACCGGCTATGGACTGGTGTACTTTATGGAAGAAATGTTAAAAGCCCACGGAATGCAATTTGAAGGGCGATCTGTTGTTGTGTCTGGCTCAGGGAATGTATCGATTTATGCGATGGAAAAAGTATTGGAATTAGGCGGAAAGGTTGTGGCTTGTAGTGATTCAAGCGGAGCCATTTACGACCCTCAAGGCATTTCACTTGAGACAGTGAAGCAGCTGAAGGAAGTCGACAACCAGCGAATTGCTGCCTACATAGACATTCACCCGCATGCTGAATTGATTGAAGATTGCGAACAAATTTGGTCTCTTCCTTGTGACATTGCGCTGCCATGTGCGACCCAAAATGAAATTTCAGAGTCGCAAGCACAGCAGCTAGTGGCAAACGGTGTCATCGCTGTAGGAGAAGGGGCCAATATGCCGTCCACACTTGGGGCCGTCAAAGTATTTGAACAACATGATATTTTGTTTGCACCAGCAAAAGCGGCAAATGCTGGCGGAGTGGGTGTTTCGGCGTTAGAAATGGCGCAAAACAGTGCGAGAATGTCTTGGACTTTTGAAGAAGTAGATGGTCAGTTGAAACAAATGATGCAGTCGATTTATCGTCAGTGTACTGAGACAGCTGAAGAATACGGATACGCTGGAAACTTAATGGTAGGCGCAAATATTGCAGGATTTCGCAAAGTGGCAGATGCCATGATCGCACAAGGCGTCATTTAACTCCTGCTCTCCCGCACCTGTTTATTTCATCACAAGATCGGGAATCGTCTTGTAAGAATGACAATAAGGAGGCGCGGGAGAAAATGAAAAAGTGGCTGAAACAAATTGTCAAATGGGCACCAGTGATTTATCCAGTGGTGAGGAAAATATACAAAGAACGAAAAGCATCCAAAAGTCGTAACGTATCAGCCGGGTAATCCGGCTTTTTTTTATGAAATGAATGAAACAAAAAAATATGCTGTGGGAATGATCCATTTCACTTCTCTCTCCGTTAAGTACATAACAAACGGAAAGAGGAGGCAAAACAGATGAAAATGAAAAAAGCATTTTTAACGATCCCGCTTAGTGCAGCATTATTATTACCAACTGCTCAAATGGCAAGTGCACACGAAGGACATATGCATGGGGATGCAAAAAAGTCGTCATCATCACAAGAGGTGTCAAATAAAGCAACGGATCTTCGCGCAGCGCTTGATCAGCTCTTCTCAGAACATGCTTATTTAGCAGTGATCACGATGCAAAAGGGAATTGACGGCAGTAAAGATTTTGATCAAGCAGCCGCAGCGTTAAATGAAAACACGAATGATCTATCAGATGCGATCGCCTCTGTGTATGGAAAAAAAGCAGGGAAACAATTTAAAGAGATTTGGTCAAGCCATATCGGCTACTTCGTTGATTATGTACAAGCAACAGCGAAAAAAGATGAAGCAGGTAAAAAGAAAGCGGTCAAAGAGCTTGATCAATACCGCATGAAACAAGCTGATATGCTTGATAAAGCAACAGGTGGAAGATTGAAAGCAAGTGAACTTGAAGAAGGTTTAAAAATGCACGTCAATGAACTGCTAAAAGCTTTTGATAGTTACACAGAAAAGGATTTTGATACAACCTATGAAACGGTCAGAAAATCCATTCATCATATGTTTGAAGTAGGTAAAGGTGTATCATGGGCGATTACAGATCAATTTCCTGGGAAATTTGATCAAAAATCAGTCGATACTCCAGCCGCAGATCTTCGTGAGGATTTAAACTACTTGTTCTCAGAGCATTTGGCACTCGCGGTAGTGGCTATGCAAAAAGGGAATGATGGCAGCAAGGACTTTGACCAAGCGGCAGCAGCGTTAAATGAAAACACGAATGATCTATCAGATGCGATCGCTTCTGTTTATGGAAAAGATGCAGGAAAACAATTTAAAACGATCTGGTCAAGTCATATCGGATATTTAGTTGATTATGTTAAAGCGGATGCATCAGGAGACGAGCAAGCAAAAGAGAAGGCTGTTAAAGATTTAGATGCTTACCGTATGAAACAAGCAAAATTTTTAGATCAAGCGACAGATGGCCGCTTGAAGGCGGCTGACTTAGAAGCCGGGTTGAAAACCCATATTGATGAGCTCATCAAAACGTACACGTCTTATCACAATGGCGAATATGATCAGCTGTACCCGACTGTCAGAGAAGCATACGGCCATATGTTCATGGTTGGTCAAGATGTCGCATCAGCTATTGTCGATCAGCATCCTGAATTATTCAAATCCAACATGCCAAATGAGATGCCGAAAACAGGTATGGGAGGCACAGCCGGTCCATTAGGTATGTCATATGAAGCATTTGCTGGGATGATGGCAAGTCTCATCTTAGCCGGAGGTGCAGTGGGGGCGTTCTTCCTCATTCGCCGTAAACCATCAAATTAAACAATATCAAGACAAGAGGGAACGTGCACAATCGTGCCGTTCCTTTCTTCAAAAGGAGGTCGACTTGCGTGAAAAGATGGCTGTTTAGTATTCTTACGCTTCTCATCATCACGGGCTGCGCATCCCAATCAATAGATGAAAAGTCATCCTCTGAAACTGCATCATCTCCTGAGCCAATGACAGCAAAACAAGCCAAGAATCCATCTCATTCACACGACACGTTAAAAGATGAGCCATCGGGTATTGTCCCCGCTGACATCTCCATTCCAGCGATTGATGTCCAAGCAAAAGTGGAGAAAACGACTTTATCAAAGGATGGCAGTATGGGTGTTCCGCAAAATACAGATCACACGGCTTGGTTTGAAGATGGTCCGAAGCCTGGTGATAAAGGGAATGCTGTCATAAATGGTCATGTTGATAATAAATGGGGTCCAGCTGTTTTTTATCGATTAAAGGAGCTAAAAAAGGGAGACAAAGTCATTGTGACATCCTCGTCAGGGGAAAAGCGAACCTTTGAGGTTCTCAAGGTGAAAAGCTATCCGCGCGAAGAGAAACCAAATGCTTTTTTCGGGTACGCCTTTACACGGAATCTCAATTTCATCACATGTACGGGAACTTTTGATCATGCAGCCGGTACACATGAAAAAAGATTGGTTGTCTTTACACAACTGATTTCCTCATAAGAAAAAGGCGGATACACGGAGGTGTAACGCCTTTTTTTCATGATTTCCACAACAGCATCTTAGAAGAAGATTCATAGGTCATTAGATATGGTTGGATGTATAAATAGGGGCGTTTGTCATATAAATGAGTTGGCAATTTTTATTTCTTTTCAGTAGAATATGAGTAATGAAGAGAACTGTAAGCGTATACAACCTGTCCAAACAAGGCAGATTCTCCACCCTAAATGAAGGAGGCCGACCTAATGCTGAGTAAAAGACTGGCGCACATTTTAAGTCAGCTGATGGCAGCTGAGACTCCTCTCACGAGCGCTGCGCTTTCTGTCAGTTTACAAGTGACAAGCCGCACCATCCGAACAGACATCAAGGAACTGAATGAGCGTCTAGCCCCTTATCAAGCAGCTGTATCAGCTGTTAGGGGCGCTGGCTATGAGCTGTTGATCAACGATGAGATTGCCTTTCGCCGTTTTATGAAGGAAGAAGTCGAACAGGAAGAACCGCTTGCTGTTCTTCCAGAAGAACGAGTTCGATTTATTTTGAAAAAGCTGCTTCTAGCGGAATCATATGTGAAGCTGGAAGACTTACAGGAGCAGCTGTTTATTAGTAAATCGACGATGAGTAATGACATGAAATGGGTCAAACGTAAGCTCGAACCCTTTGATCTGAAGCTGGAAGCAAAGCCGAATAAAGGCTGCCGGATCAAAGGATCTGAGATGAAAATCCGTTATTGCATGTCAGAATATTTATTCAATGAACGGCGTTCCTATCAAACCATGCTGAACACGGCGGTTACGATTTTGCCGAAACATGAGCTGGAATTGATTCAGAGAACCATGATTGATTATATCAACGAGGAAAAAATGAATCTATCAGACATTTGCATGAATAATTTAATTGTTCATATTGCTATTGCCTGTAAACGGATTAGACACGGAAACTATGTATCTGTGCTGCCTGAAGAAATCAACGAAATCCCAAGGGCAAAAGAATACAAGGTAGCCAAAAAAATGGTTGAGCGTCTTGAAGGGTTGCTGGATGTCTCATTCCCACAAGAGGAAATCGTTTATATCGCCATCCATTTGCTAGGAACAGCCAAAATGGTACAGTCTTTTTCAACGGGCGGTCAAAAACAAATTGTGGATGATGACACGAGCCGTCTTGTTCAGCTGATGCTGAAAGCCATTGATCAAAAATTGCAGCTGGATTTAGCGGGAGATGCGGAATTGCTGATTGGCCTCAGTTTGCACTTAAAGCCGGCGATCAATCGGTGTAAGTATGGAATGAATTTAAGAAATCCAATGCTTGATGAGATCAAAGCGGGCTATCCAATTGCCTTTGAAGCAGGGATTGTGGCGAGCAGAATCATTGAAGAAGAGACAGGTTTGTCCATTCATGAAAATGAGATCGGCTATATGGCACTTCATTTTGGTGCGGCCTTAGAGCGCAGGAAAATGGAGATACCACCGAAGCGATGCCTGATTGTCTGTGCGTCTGGTGCAGGGAGTGCAAGGCTACTTCAAGATCGTTTGCGGTCACAATTTGGGTCGAAGCTGACCATTTTAGGCACAGCAGAGCTTTATTCCCTTCCGCATGTCTCTTTACATGCATTGGATTTAATTATTACGACCATTCCCATTCATATGGATTTACCGATTCCGGTCATTCAAGTGAACACGATTTTAGGAGGCAGTGATTTTTTAAAAATAGAAGAAGCTTTGACAAGTGAAACAAGAGTGACATTAGCCACGCAATATATGAAAAAGGAATTGGTCTTTACAAAATGCGCCTTTCAAACAAAGGAAGAGGTCATACACTTTCTCACGCAAAAGGTCATTGACATGGGCTTAGCGCCAGTAGAACTTACACAATCTGTGATGGAAAGAGAAGAGTCTGCACCGACTTCATTTGGGCATTATACAGCGATTCCGCATCCGATGACCCCGCTGACAGAAGAGACGTTTTGGGCGATCTGTACATTAGAAAAACCGATTATTTGGGGAGAGAAAAAAGTTCAATTTGTGTGCTTGCTTTGTGTCGAAAAAGAGAATGCCAAAGATTTAAAAGGCATGTACCGTCTGCTTGGAGAGCTTGTCCATCATGTGAAATTTATTCAGCACCTCATCACCTGTGACACCTTTGAAGACATGCTGGATGTCATGGATAAAAAAGCGCCTTCGTACAAGAACTAATGGTGTGATATTAACTTTTTCCGCTTCCTAAAGGAAAAAGTATGGGTGTTTATGAAAGCGGTTTCATAATATGATGAATGTGTAAAGAAAAGCTTCATACTTCAAAAAGGGGGCGTTTACAATGAACATTTTATTAGTTTGTGCAGCAGGTATGTCAACAAGCTTACTTGTCACAAAAATGGAGAAGAGTGCACAAGAACAAGGAAAAGACTATCGTATTTGGGCAGTATCTGGAGATGCTGCTAAAAATCATATTGATCAAGCCGATGTGCTTTTATTAGGACCTCAAGTTCGTTATTTATTACCGCAAATGAAAAAACTCGGAGAAGACAAAGGAATTCCAGTAGATGTGATTAATACCGTGCATTATGGCGTATGTAATGGCGCTGAGGTTTTAAAATCTGCTGAACAGTTAGTGAACGGATAAAGGGGGCGGAAGGGATGAATGGATTCAACCGATTTCTAGAAGAGAAGGTTATGCCGTTTGCAGGGAAGATTGCCGCTCAAAGACATTTACAAGCATTGCGTGACGGAATTGTTTTAACCATGCCTCTCATTATCGTCGGTTCACTGTTTCTTATTTTAGCCAACCTTCCGATTCCAGGATACAGCGATTTTATGGCAAGTGTCTTCGGAGCCGAATGGGCCACGAAACTATCCTATCCTGTGAATTCCACCTTTGACATTATGGCACTTGTTGCGACCTTTGGGATCGCGTACAGGTTAGCTGAAAAGTATGCAGTCGATGCACTGTCATCTGGTGCAATTGCTGTCGCAGCTTTCCTTCTAGCCACACCTTATCAAGTCCCGTTCACACCTGAAGGATCAACAGAAGCTATCCTCGTGAATGGCGGTATTCCCGTCACACTGATGGGCAGTAAAGGGCTATTCGTTGCCATGATTATTGCCATGCTTTCCACCGAAATTTACCGCTTTATTGTACAGCGGAATATCGTCATCAAAATGCCTGATGGTGTACCGCCAGCAGTTAGTAAATCGTTTATCGCACTTATTCCAGGTTTTGTGGTCATCACGCTGATCTGGGTCGCTAGGCTTCTGATTGAGATGACACCTTTTGAGAGTATTCATAATATCATCACGGTCTTAATCGGCACACCACTATCCATTCTTGGTGGAAGCTTAGGCGGAAGTATCGTTGCCATCGGTGTGCAAATGCTCCTCTGGGCATGTGGTATTCACGGAGCCACCATTGTCGGCGGAGTCATGGGTCCGATTTGGCTCGGTGCGATGGATGAAAACCGTCTTGCCTTCCAAGCAGGAGAAGTGCTGCCGAATATTTTCACAGCGCAGTTCTTTGAAATCTTTATCAATGTCGGCGGAAGCGGCGCTACGCTTGCTTTGGTACTGACCATGATCTTGCGTGCGAGAAGTAAACAAATGAAACAGCTTGGCCGTCTTGCGATTGGGCCAGCCATCTTTAACATCAACGAACCGATCATTTTTGGAATGCCGATTGTGATGAACCCAATGCTTCTCATTCCGTTTATCCTTACGCCAATTATGATGATCATCACCACATATATCGGAATGAGCACAGGACTTGTAGCAAAACCGGCAGGGATCGCTGTCCCGTGGACAATGCCGCCAATCATTTCAGGCTATCTCGCAACAGGCGGGAAAATCTCTGGCGCGGTCATGCAGCTGATTAACCTTGCCTTGTCATTTGCGCTATACTATCCATTCTTTAGAATGTGGGATAAGCAGAAATTGAAAGAAGAAAATGAGCTTGAAGCAAAAGCATCAACAGATGAAAATGTCGTCAGCATGTAATAGAGGGAACAAGGGGGATGCGGCCGATGGAAATGGAACAAATTGTGTTTCAACTCATCCTGCACGGTGGTAATGGCAGAAGCTCGGCCATGGAGGCCATTACATGTGCAAAGCAAGGCAATTTTGATGAGGCGAAGCAAAAATTGCAGGAAGCACAAGACGCGTTAAATGAGGCGCATCACGCACAGACAGAGCTGATCCAGGGAGAAATCAGAGGAGAGAAAACCGACGTCAGTCTCTTGATGATTCATGCACAGGATCATCTGATGAACGCTATGACCGTCAAGGAGCTTGCAGCTGAAATCATTGAGCTCCATGAAAAAATGAAGCAATTCGGAGGTGTCAATTCATGAAAGACGGAATCAAAATTGTCACAATAGGCGGAGGATCAAGCTATACGCCTGAGCTCGTCGAAGGGTTTATTAAACGATATCAAGAATTGCCTGTAAAGGAATTATGGCTTGTGGATATTGAAGCAGGTCAGGAAAAGTTGAACATCGTGGGTGCCCTTGCAAAACGTATGGTCGAAAAAGCGGGTTTGCCGATTGAAGTGCACCTCACTCTTGACCGCCGGGCAGCTCTGAAAGATGCGGACTTTGTCACGACACAATTCCGTGTAGGACTGCTCGAAGCCAGAGCCAAGGATGAGAGAATCCCGCTTAAATATGGCGTCATTGGACAGGAAACGAATGGTCCAGGCGGGTTATTTAAAGGTCTACGCACTATTCCAGTCATTCTAGACATCGTGAAGGATATGGAAGAGCTTTGCCCAGATGCCTGGCTGGTGAACTTTACAAATCCAGCAGGCATGGTCACAGAGGCGGTGTTACGCTACACGAATCTGAAAAAAGTGGTCGGTCTATGCAATGTGCCGATTGGAATCAAAATGGGCATTGCAAAAGCGCTGGATGTCGATGTCGAACGCATTGAAGTACAATTTGCAGGCCTCAATCACATGGTCTATGGCTTAGATGTGTATTTAGACGGGGTCAGCATTATGGATCAAGTGCTCGATGAATTAGGAAATCCAAATAGCCAGTGGTCCATGAGGAATATTGAAGCGAAAAACTGGGAGCCTTCTTTCGTCAAAGGCTTAGGGGTTATTCCATGTCCGTATCATCGTTATTACTATAAAACGAAAGATATGCTGGAGGAAGAACAAAAAGCGGCTCAAGAAAAAGGAACAAGAGCAGAGGTTGTGCAGCAAGTCGAGCATGAATTGTTTGAGTTATATAAAGACCCAGATTTATCGATTAAACCGCCGCAACTCGAAAAAAGAGGCGGGGCTTATTACAGCGATGCAGCATGTAATTTGATCAGTTCCATCTACAATGATAAACATGACATTCAACCGGTAAACACAGTGAACAGAGGAGCGATTGCCAGCATTCCGGTCGAATCAGCGGTTGAAGTGAACTGTATCATTACAAAGGACGGACCAAAACCAATCGCGACAGGTGATCTGCCTGTGGCTGTGAGAGGACTCGTTCAACAAATCAAGTCTTTCGAGCGTGTGGCAGCTGAAGCAGCTGTGACTGGAGATTACGAGACGGCTCTTGTCGCCATGACCATCAATCCACTCGTTCCATCTGATGAAATTGCAAAGCAAATCTTAGATGAAATGCTTGAAGCGCACCGTGAATATTTACCGCAGTTCTTCAAATCAGTGAATGCTTAAAATAAAATGGCCCCTTAATGGGGCCGTTTTTTATGATTTTTTCATATGGAAACCGGAGAAAGCAGTGTATGATAGAAAAAACAACATGTACTGCTTCACAGAAAGGACGGTTAGAATATGGTGGCAATTGGGTTAATGCTTTACGGCTTTATCGTTCAACCTCTACTTAGTTACGGCACAGTGGTTTTGTTTTTGTATGGAATCATCGCTTCGTTTATTGGTCTGATTCGGCATAGACAGGATGTGTGGATGTATGTTCTCCGCTTGCTCGTTTGTTTTACCATTCCAGTAACCAATCTGTTAATGTATTTCGCAACCATCGGTGGAGATGAAAGAGACTTTGATTTCCAGCCGATGCCGCCAGTTTATCATCTTGTTTTTATCCTAGAAATCATCATCGTCTTTTTACCAGAGATCTTTTTACTGATCGAGAGAAAGCGGAGTATCAAAGGGAAACAGTGGATATATGCAGGGGCCATTGTGGGGATATCGGTCTTGTTTTGGTGCACGATTTGATGGGAGGCTGACTGACATCTAAGTCTTTTTCGCCTTTTTGTTGCGTAACCTCTTTCGCCTCACTTTTACAAAAGTAATGGAAAGAACGAGGATAGAAATCCCGAGAAACTTAAATAGAAAACGGGTCAAGAACGGTGAATCGTCGAAACCTGTAGCGATGATGATCGATCCGATGCAAATCCCAAAGAACGCAAGTAAATAAGTAAAAAACATACCATCACTCCTTAAGCGTGGAATAGATCCATATTTTCCATTATGAGGTAGTGAAGGAGATAAAGAAACAAAAAAAGAACCCTTCATCAAATGAAAGGTTCTTTCGCTTGCTTATGCCTGCTTGACGACCGAATCGACTTCTACTGTCCAGCCGAAGATGTCTGGCTGAGTTCCTTTTTGGATTCCGGTAATCGCTTCGTACAATTTCTTCGATACTTCGCCTGTTTGACCATTTTGAATGACGTATGGCTGATCGTGATAAATTAATTCACCGACAGGAGAAATGACGGCTGCCGTTCCTGTTCCGAAGATTTCTTCAAGTTCACCTGACTGATGTGCTTCAATTAACTCATCAATTGAAATTTTACGTTCTGTCACAGGGATTTCCCAATGCTTTAACAGCTCAAGCACAGAATTCCGTGTGATCCCTTCTAAAATGCTGCCGTTCAGTTCAGGCGTCACGATTTCTCCGTTGATTTTAAAGAAGATATTCATACTGCCGACTTCTTCAATGTACTTTTTCTCGATGCCATCAAGCCACAGGACTTGTGAAAATCCTTTTGTTTCAGCAACTTGCTGTGCTTTCAAGCTCGATGCATAGTTTCCAGCTGTTTTGGCATTTCCTGTTCCGCCTTTAACAGCGCGGACAAATTCGTTTTCCACCGCAATTTTGACCGGATGGATGCCTTCTTTATAATAAGAACCTACTGGAGATAAAATGATGATCAGCTTGTAGGTGCTTGACGGTGCAACACCTAAATAGGGCTCAGTAGAAATAATGAATGGTCGAATATACAAAGAAGTGCCCTCTGCATCAGGTACCCAATCCTTGTCAATGCGAATGAGTTCATTTAAGCCTTCTAAAACCGTTTCTGTATCAATTTGTGGGATACATAGGCGGTCATTTGATCTGTTTAAGCGTTCCATATTTTTTTCGGGACGGAATAAAAGAATCTTTTGATCCTCAGACACATACGCCTTCAAGCCTTCAAAAACAGATTGGCCATAATGATAAACCATAGAAGCTGGGTCCATTGGAATCGCCTGATAAGGAATAATTCTCGGATCATACCAGCCTTTATCAATTGAATAATCCATCACAAACATGTGGTCTGTGAAGATTTTTCCGAATTCAAGTTGATCAGATTGAGGTTTTGGTTTTTTTGTTGAACTAAGTTCAACGCGGATGGGTTGTTTTGGCATCGTAAATCTCCTTGCTGTTTGATTATTTGAAAATTCTAATAATATGAAATAAATATGATTCTATTCTATACCTTCACAAAATATTAGCAATAGGTTTTCTGGAATTCAGACAAGAAAAATCTGTTAAAGCGCTTTCATCCTCTCTGTCGTGGTTTTACTGAAGTTTCCCCTTAGAAATAAAATCCAATTTCATTATTAACTGATTAATCTGACAATTTAAAAGCGATTTGTTTTCCTGTAAGATATTCTTTCAACCATACACCTTTTGACTAGTACATTGCAAGGGGCATTGCCATATTTTAATCCTCTTTTTTTTAACCGATAAAGGTAGAAGAGAGTGGAAGGGAGCAAACAACGAGATGAAACGAATGATATCAGGCACCTTATTGATTTTATTGATGACCGCCATTAGTTTTGGCTGTCAAGCGATGACGGAGGAGGCTGGTGCGAAGCAAGGTACTGCCTATTACGTCGCAGCAAATGGGAACGACAAACATCCAGGGACAAAGCAAAAGCCTTTCCGTACGCTGAAAAAAGCGACAAGTATCGCGAAAGCTGGGACAACAGTTTATATGAGAGGCGGTACATACAAAGAGAAATTGATTGTCCGCCATTCTGGAACAAAGAAAGCACCAGTTGTATTTCAAGCGTATGGAAAAGAGAAGCCTGTCATTAGCGGAGCATCTCTTAAAGGAAATCAAGCAGACGGTGGTCTTGTGAAGATTGATCAAAAAAGCTATATCACCCTGAAAGGGCTGACAGTCGGTCATATTAAAACGAATCAAGAAGATGTGACACCCATCGGTATATTCATCACAGGAAGCGGCAAAGGCGTTAAACTGCTTAACAACCGTGTGTACGACATTCAGACGACACATCAAAATGGGAATGCTCATGGCATTGCGGTCTATGGAACGAAAGCACCTGCAGCCATTGAAGACATTGAAATCAAAGGAAACACTGTGGAAAAGTTAAAGCTAGGTTTTAGTGAAGCCCTTGTGCTAAACGGAAACGTTAAAAAATTCCGCGTGACACATAATACAGTCCGGCATACGGACAATATCGGGATTGATTTAATTGGTTTTGAGAATGTCGCACCTTCTAAAAAGTATGATCAAGTGCGAAATGGTGTCGTATCTAGAAACAAAGTTTATGAGATTACGAGTGTTGGGAATCCAGCGTACGGCAAGGACATCTCCGCAGGAGGAATCTATGTGGATGGCGGGAAAGACATCGTGATCGATCATAACATCAGCCATCATAATGACCTTGGGATTGAGGTCACAAGTGAACATAAAGGGAAGATGGCCGAACGCATTCGCATTGAGCACAATCAAGTATATTTAAATCGTTATACAGGCATCTCCATTGGCGGCTATGACAAGAAGCGGGGCGGAACCACAAACACGACCATCTCCCATAATATTTTGTACAAAAATGACACAGCCGGCTTAGAAGGCGGTCAATTGCTCATGCAATATCAATCGGTGAACAATCGAATCACGAATAATATCATGACAGCCAGTGCTTCGCATTACTTAGTCGTGAATCTCTACGAAGTGAACAAGAAGAATACATTCCAAAAGAATGTCTACGATGACCGCAAAGGTGCAAAAGCCTCACAGTGGGTATGGCGCGGGAAATGGCTGGAAGGCTACAAAACGTATCGCTCGAAAAGCGGTCAAGATAAAGGTTCAGCACACCTCAATCCCCAATTTGTGAATGAGAAAAAATATGATTTCCGTCTTAAGGCATCATCACCTGCTAAGAAAATCATCGGCAGTTAAACAAGGCATTCGGTGCAAATGATCATTTTAGAAATTTTCAAAAAAGTCATTGACATTGATGAGACATCACATTAAAGTAAAGAAGACATTTCAACTAAAACAAATTTCATAACGGATCTCTTATCAAGAGAGGCAGAGGGACTGGCCCTATGACGCCCAGCAACCGTTTCTATTTAAGAAATTGGTGCTAATTCCTGCAAAGCTGTTACAGCTTTGACAGATAAGAGAGGAAGACTTCCCGATACATGTTTCATGCAACGGTGATCAAGCCTCTCTTTATCAAGAGAGGCTTTTTTGATCTCTTTTTTTAGAATCAAAAGACTGGGTTCACAGGCATATTTCCACTTTTTTACCTAGTTTTCCGATGTGAAAAATAAAACAACTTGAGGAGGAACAGCAATGAAACGTAAATATTGGACATCATCTCTTGTATTATTGACGGTCCTGACCGTGCTATTATCTGGTTGCGGTACGGGATCAAGCGCAGGCTCAAAAGCCAATGCAAACGAAAAGGTCTCCTTTGACAATGTCCCGAAGCGATTTGCAAAAGGACAGGGAGCAAAAATTAAAGTCATCCGTAAAATTGGCGGGGACGATCATACTGCTCAGTTTTTAGCAGGAACGAAGGCAGAAGGGGAAGCGCTAGGCTTTACAGTAGATGTCTACACGGCAAATGGTGATACGGCGAAGTTTCATGATGCCATTTCTCAAGCACTAGAAGAAAACTATGATGGCTTTATCATCTCTCATGGGGATGATGAGGCGACAGTCGCTGATGTGAAAAAGATCACAGCGAAAGGCATTCCAGTTGTGGCGTTTGATTCAAATCCGAAGCTGAAGGATATCAAAGGAGTCACAGTGACGTCTCAAGATGACGAGCAATTAGCGAAAAAATCATTAGATGCACTCGTGGCTGATTTTAAAGGGAAAGCAAATATTGCGTATCTTTGGGTAGACGGATTCCCTCCAATGGTGAGACGAAACAAGGTGTACCAAGAAACGCTCAAACAGCATACAGGAATCAAGGAACTTGATCGATTTGGCGTTGCGGCCTCTGATACATCAGTTCAAACACAAAATGCGGTTGCGGCTATGCTAAATAAATATCCAAAGGGTAAACTGGATGCGATCTTTGCCACGTGGGATGCATTTGCGATTGGTGCCGCAAGAGCTTTGAAAGAAGCAGGAAGAACCGAAGTGAAAATATACGGTATTGATGTGTCTAATGCCGATCTGCAAGAAATGACTGCGAAAGACAGTCCTTGGAAGTACACTGCCGCTGTCGATCCGAAGCTCATTGGCGCAATTGACGTAAGGATTCTTGCGAAGAAACTAGCTGGCGAGAAAACGCCATCTTCCTATGACCTTGAGGCCTCTCTCATTTCACAAAAGCAGCTTCAGGATGCAGGAAAGGCCATCAATATGGTCAATCTTGCAGATGAAGTAAAAGGATTCGGTTCTTCGACTGCTTTTGAAGAAGACTGGATGAAGACCTTGAAGAAGCATTATGCAAAATAAACCACGTGCACTCTCTTTTCATAGAGGGTGTTTCGTTTTTCAATTGACGATCAGGAGAGAAGGAGGACACCTATGACAACGCCGCTTGTTCATATGAAAAACATCTCGATTGAATTCCCAGGAGTCAAAGCGTTAGATCAAGCAAATTTCACATTAAAAAAAGGCACAGTCCATGCCCTGATTGGGGCGAACGGTGCTGGGAAGTCAACGTTAATGAAAGTTCTCTCTGGTGCTCATTCACATTTTGAAGGAACCATCCACATCAATGGCGAGGCGGCGACCATTCATACACCGAAGGATGCGGCCTCATACGGTGTGCAGACCGTCCATCAAGAAGTGGATACAGCTCTAGTGCCTTATTTAAGTGTTGGCGAAAATATGATGATTCATGAAATGGAGAAAAAAACCTTCGTCCGTTGGAAAGAGATTCACCGCAAGGCAGCACAGCTGTTAAAAGAGATGGACATTGACATCTCGACGAAGCGTCTTGTGAGTGATTTGACACTGGCAGAAAAACAAATGGTGCTCATTGCCAAGGCTGTGTCGATCAAATGCAGCATTTTAATTTTAGATGAACCAACCGCTCCACTTAGTCATGCAGAAACAAGCAAGCTATTCTCAATGATTCATCAATTGAAAAAGAACGGCACAGGCATCATTTTTATCTCGCATCGCATGCCAGAAATTTTCAACATCTGTGATGAACTGACTGTGATGAAGAATGGAACCGATGTGGCGGCGCACCTCATTAAAGAAACCGATCCAAAGCAGGTCATTGAAGAAATGCTTGGCGCACCATTAGAGGATCAATTCCCATCTCTTACACCGCTTGAGGATGCACCGATTGTGCTTGACGTGAAAGAGTTGCATGACCAGCATAAATTAAACAACATTCATCTTCATGTGAAAAAAGGAGAAATTCTCGGGATTGCAGGACTAGTCGGTGCTGGTAAAACAGAATTGTGCAAAGCCCTATTCGGCGCCTCAGAAAAAAAGTCAGGCACTGTGCAGTTGCATGGTCAAACCATTCATATCAAGTCGCCTCATCACGCTGTGAGAGCGGGTATTGCCCTTGTGCCTGAGGAACGGAGAAAAGAAGGAATTTTAACAGAAGAAACTGTTGGATGGAACGTAACAGCTGCAAGTCTACGTTCGTTTACACGGCCGTTCAGCTTCTTACATCGTTCTAAGGAACGGAAGGCAGCAGATGGAATCGTCAAGCGGCTTGGCGTCAAGACACCTTCTCTTGAAGCGAAGGTGAAGCATCTCTCTGGTGGAAATCAGCAAAAGATTGCGATTGGAAAATGGCTGTTGGCTGAGGCAGATGTCTATCTCTTTGATGAACCAACCAAAGGTGTAGACGTTGGAGCCAAAAAGGACATTTTCTCCCTCATTGCAGAACTAGCTGCAAGAGGAAAAGCGGTTATTTATGCTTCAAGTGAGCTTTCAGAAATTGCAGGAATTGCCGACCGAGTATACGTCTTATATGATGGCAGCATTGCCCGGGAAATGACGGCACCAATGACTGAAGAAGAGCTTTTATATCATTCAACAGGAGGACAATCATGAGTGAACGACAAGTTTCAGCCCCAATTCAACAAATCAAGAAACAGCGGCCATCCTTTCATCTGTTTGATTTCTTTTATCAATATGGCACCATCTTAACGATTGTCGTATTGATTGTTGTCTTTGCGGCAGCCAATCCGGCATTTTTACAGTCAGGAAATATCATCAATATTTTACGATCGATCTCGATTGTAACCATCATTGCGGTAGGGCTGACGATCTCCCTAGCAGTGAACGGCTTTGATTTATCTGTAGGCTCAGTTGCTACGTTATCAAATGCAATTGTGATCTCCATGTTTGTATGGTTCTCGCAAAACCCACTCATTGCGATCCTTTCTGCGCTGGCGGCTTCTCTTATTGTCGGTTTGCTGAATGCTTGGATGATTGTCAAAATGAAGATTCCAGATATGCTCATGACACTAGCCATGATGTTTATCATTCAAGGGCTGGCACAAACCTATACGAAAGGTGCGACCATTTCTGAAAATATGGTGCTGCCTGATGGCACTTTTTCAACTGGCACCATCCCTGCCTTTTTCAGCAAGATTGGGCAGGTACCCTATATCATTTTGATTATGGCGGCCATTGTGCTTTTTGCACATGTTTTTATGACTTACACAAAGCATGGGCGATTGATGTATATCATTGGTGGAAATAAAGAAGCCGCTCGATTATCTGGTATTCATGTGAACAAATACAAAATCGCAGCATATCTGTTGTCTGCCTTATTTGCGGCGATCGGTGGTATCGTGCTGGCATCAAGGGTGATGACAGCAGAAATTAACGCAGGAACGCCATATTTAATGGATGGGGTAGCTGCTGCTTTTATTGGGTTTTCAGTCATGGGAGCAGGTAAACCAAACGCATTCGGTACGTTTATTGGTGCGGTGCTCATCGGTATTTTGCAAAATGGACTTGTGATGATGTCTGTCCCGTATTATGCAATGGATATCGTGAAAGGATCTGTGCTTGCACTGGCACTCGCGCTGACTTATTACAAACAACGGGGGTAAGATGTACTTTTTTAAAACCATTTGCGTTCTCTCTCCGTCTAGTAAACGGAAAGCAGTGTAACAGCTGTTTGCCAAAAGGAGATGACAAAAAGAAATGAATATGTCAGCAACTCATGTAGAAGATTTGAAAAGTGTCATGGAAGACTGGAAAAATGAATTATTAGTATATAAATTTGCATTAGATGAAATGGATACAAAGTTTTCGATTATTAGTCAGGAATATAATTTAATCCATGGACACAACCCAATAGAGCATACAAAATCACGGATCAAATCCTTTGAAAGCATCGTGAATAAACTAGCGAGAAAAGGATGTGACATCACCACACAATGTGCCAAGGAGTACATACATGATATCGCTGGTGTCCGCATCATCTGCTCGTTTATTCAAGATATCTATAACATTATTGATGTTCTGAGGCAAAGAGAGGATTTAAAGATCCTTGAAGTGAAAGATTACATTCAGCATCCGAAACCAAATGGCTATCGAAGTCTTCATTTAATTGTTGAAATTCCTGTTTACTTAACGAATCGTGTGGAGCATGTGAAGGTTGAAATTCAGGTGCGGACCATTGCGATGGATTTCTGGGCGAGTCTCGAACATAAAATCTATTATAAACTGCAAAACGATGTTCCTCATCAGCTCACCGATGAACTAAAGGAAGCGGCAGATATCGCTCACTACTTAGATGAAAAAATGCAAAATATCAAACGAGAAATTGATTAACCAATAAAAAAGAGTAGCTGTTTTGAATGACAGCTACTCTTTTTAGTCTTATTAAGGGTTGGTGCCTCGATCTCTCTTTTGAATGATAGTACCGTCATCTTGCGATTGTGCAGACTGGCTCTCTTTTTGAGTAGAAGTGCCAATCAAAACACCTGTAATCAAGAACGTAAAAATCGCACTTGAGATCAGCCATTTTTTCATCATACATCACTCCATCTTCTTAACAAGTTTTGAATGACAATGCCTTGTTCTGAAAATAAATTGCTTCTTTCGGAAGACCATTTTCAGTTAAGTAGGCGGCTACATCCTGACAGATAGCCTCAAGATCAACAAGGAAATTCATAGATTCCAATTGATCACAATAAGAAATGATCTGCTCAATCATGTTGTTGGGCTGGAGCATCAATGTTTCTAAAATGGATAATTTAAGTGAAATGTTTCGTTGTTTTAAATTTTCTGCTTTTTGAAGTGAAAGCTGTACATAATAGTGGAACAAACCAGGCTTTTTCAGCTTAAACAGCGCTTTTGTGTAGGCATACAAGGCCAGTAAATAGCCGCCTGGGGAAGAAGTTTCGAATGACTCAATCAATAAAGCTTTTTCTAGGAGCGGCACAGCTTCACTGTATTCATTTCTTAGACTTTTAATAAAAGCTGCATTGCAATATGCGTGGCCAAGTAAATCCGGATCCTCCATCTGTTCTAGTGAGTAAATCACCTGTTGAAACAAAGTTTCTGCCTCATCATATTTAGATTGATCCGCATAATTCAGAGCAAGCATCATTTGACAGCTGATTGATTTTTTCACATAACATGGATCTGCGTCGTAAATAGACGAAGCCTTTTTTAAGTGGTGGATGGAGAGAAGTGTGGATCTTATATTATAGTATAGACATCCTGTTTTATAATGGAATTCTGCCTTTTCAATGTCATCATGTACGAGATCTAATTTATCCTCGGCCAATTTCAAATGGTGAAATGCTGTATCTTGATTCCCTCTGCGCATTTCATACATGCCTTTAAAGAAATAGAAATAGTAGCTGAGCATATCATCTGTACGAATCGCATTTTCATCCACAAAAAGACTGTGATCTAACGAAGCTGTATCTTCGACTAAATCTTTGAAACGGTATTCTAAAAGTTGATAGTAGAGTAAGACATCTTGATTCTCTTCCATTCGATCAAATGCTTGAAGAATCTCTTCTTTTAGCTGTATTGCTTCTTGTATGTCTCTTTTTTTCATCAAGACATACCAGTCATTTAGCATATTTGCTACATCAACGGATGACAAAACACCTGTTTCTGCCAATTGGTATCCTCCTTTCTTCACCTATTCATTTCTGCTGATTCTTATTTGTCTGAATCATCTTTCCATATTAAGTATCTTCTTATATTTTAAGCGGTCTATCTCAATTTGTAAAACATGTTTTTTGATGTAAATTCAACCAGTAGTGAAAAAATTAGGGAGTAGGGATCGAATTGTATACGCTTACATTTTTTTAGGTAAAAAGAGGATGTTGAAAAAAATATATCAGGATATCAATAGAGGAAGAGAGACAGTGAAAGAGGGTTTTTTCATAGGTGAGAAAGAAGTGGTATTGATAAAGGAGTGTTCGCGGTTTTTTGTGAGATTATATCACATGAATATTGTGAAACATGCTTCTTTCAGAATAAAATGAGTTATTCGCAAAAAAGTAAAATTTAAAGAGACTATCGATCTAGAATTGTATGGATCTTTGGTATTGATAAAAAATATCACACAGTATAGCTTTAGCGTGGTATAGTAAGATTGTTGTTGCGAATATTTAGACAAAACTGACAATTGGGGGTCGTGTTTTATGAAGAAATCGATGTTACTGATCATGGGACTAATTGTTGTGCTCGTCATGGCAGCCTGTGGTTCAAAATCGGACAGCGGTTCGGGAGAAGGCAAAGGCACATATAAAATCGGGATAGATACAACATATCCGCCATTTGAATTTGAAAAGGGCGGTAAATATGAGGGAATAGACGTTGATTTAATTAACGCCATTGCGAAAGACCAAGACTTCAAAGTGAAGCTTGAAGCAATGGATTTCTCAGGGATCATTCCAGCGATGCAAGCAGGTCAGCTTGATGTTGGAATGGGTGGTATGAGTATTACAGATGAGCGTAAAAAGAAAGTGGATTTTTCAGATCCATACTTCGATGCTGGTCTGACAGTTGTTGTGAAAAAGGACAGCAGCATCAAATCGATTGATGATTTAAAGGGGAAAAAGCTAGCTGTTAAAAATGGGACAACAGGTGCAAAATTTGCATCAGATAACGCAGACAAATATGGGTATGAAGTAGTTCAATTCAATGACAGTCCATCTATGTTCCAAGAAGTATCTAATGGAAATGCAGATGCTTTAATTGAGGATTATCCTGTCATTACGTATGCGATCGCACAGCAAGACTTGAAATTGAAAACAGTTGGAGACCGCTTGAATGGCGACCAATACGGGATCTCAGTCATGAAGGGGAAAAATCAGGACTTATTGAAGAAAATCAATAAAGGGCTTGAAAACCTAAAGAAAAACGGTGAATATGACAAAATTATTGAGAAATATTTGAAGTCATAACACAAGCGAGGCGCGCTCAGAGCGCGCTTTCTTTATGTGTCAACCGTATGTGAATTAGGGAGGGAGAAACATGGATACGATTGTTAATGCATTTCCGTATTTAATGGATGGTTTGCAAACCACTTTATATATCTTTGTTGTTGCTATCATTTTAGGTTTTATCATCGGGTTGATTGTGGCGCTATTCCGCCTGTCACCATTTAAAATCTTGAACTTTATTTCACTCGTTTTTGTCAATGCCATTCGAGGTACGCCATTTATCGTACAGCTATTCTTCATTTATTTTGGGCTTAATACACTTGAATTCATTTCGCTTGATCGAGTGCCAGCAGGGATTATTACAGTAGCGATTAATGCAGGGGCTTATTTCTCAGAAATTATTCGTGCAGGGATTCAGTCCATTGATAAAGGACAAACAGAAGCCGCACGCTCTTTAGGATTCACAGGTGGACAAAACATGCGTTTTATCGTTCTTCCACAGGCATTCCGCCGTATGCTTCCAGCCATTACTAACCAAGCTATCATCAGTTTGAAGGACACCTCTCTCTTATCGATTATCGGTATTGCTGATATCATGCAGCGGGGACAAGTTCAAGCATCGGCTACATTTGATCCTTTGAATGTCTGGCTCATTGTCGGTGTCATTTATTTCGTGATCATTTATTTACTTTCTCTACTGGCTAGCTACGCAGAAAGGAGATTTGATGTGAAATGAGTATGATTACGGTGAAAAACTTGAAGAAATCCTTTGGTGATAACGAAGTCTTAAAGGATATTAATGCAGTCATCGAGGAAAAAGAGGTTGTATGTGTCATTGGTCCTTCAGGATCAGGGAAAAGCACATTTCTAAGATGTCTCAATAAATTAGAGGATATTACGGCTGGAGAAGTTGTTGTCCACGGACATACGATTACAGACCCAAAAGTGAATATCAATAAAGTACGACAAGAAGTTGGTATGGTGTTTCAGCACTTTAATTTATTTCCTCATAAAACCGTGTTAGAAAATATCACGATCGCACCGGTGAAAGTAAAAGGGATGGAGAAGAAAGCGGCAGTCGATAAAGCATTAGACTTGCTTGAAAAGGTCGGCTTGAAAGACAAGGCCAAAAGTTACCCTAACCAATTATCTGGTGGACAAAAACAGCGTGTTGCCATTGCAAGAGCCTTGGCGATGGACCCGAAAGTGCTCTTATTCGATGAGCCGACATCTGCTCTTGACCCTGAGGTCGTTGGGGATGTTTTAGCTGTTATGAAACAATTAGCAGTCGAAGGAATGACGATGATTGTCGTCACACATGAAATGGGCTTTGCAAGAGAAGTGGGAGACCGAGTGATCTTTATGGATGGCGGATATATCGTCGAAGAAGACAAACCAGAAGCACTCTTTGGAAACCCGCAGCATGAGCGTACCAAATCATTTCTTAGTAAGGTGCTATAAAAAAAGAGTAAGAGCAGGTATGCTCTTACTCTTTTTCTTTTGTGACGAGAATGAATATACCGATTCGCATGCATTTCCTAGGAAATATTATCGTTGGAAGAACTCAATCCACTCTTGGTCTGGCCCTCGGAAAAAGAAGTAGCAATAGCCATTGGGTAATGTTGTGATTTCTTCATCTATTAGCTCAATTTGCAGCTTTTGAATACGGTTAAATTCCGCGTGAATATTATCTGTTGTGAAGGCGAGATGGTGAACCTTTCCTTCAGATGGAAGGTCACTGCTATACCCTTGAATGAGTTCAATTTCCGTTTCCGCTTCGTCTTTAAAGCCAAGAAAGGCAAGTTCAATGACTCCGTTTGTATGAGTGATGCGATCCTTTAATTTCATGCCCACCACTTTTTCATAAAAATCAATGGACTGATCAATATTTGTCACCATAATCCCTGTATGATCTAAGCGTAATGTTGTCAAAAAAGAGCCTCCTCTATGTCGAGTTGATATTTTTCTCCTCATCTTATCATAATAGAAGTAACGTATACATTCATATGGTAGGATAGAGAGAGTCAATTTAGGATAAGGATGACACAAATGAAAAAAATCTCATTAAAACAAACATTTGCAGAACAAGTGAAAAAGGGATATCCGCTTATTTCAAAAGATGCTGTGTCGCGTGTGAACGGTGTACAGGAAGGCGAACTCATTGAATGGGTAGATGAAAGAGGCTCTTTTTTAGGGAAAGGATATTATGGTGTGCAAAATAAAGGCATCGGTTGGGTGCTTTCCTTTGACGCTAACGAAAATATAGATCAGCCCTTTTTTGTTTCTAAACTTGAACAGGCATCCAAAAGCAGAACGCATCTATTTCGTGATGCACAGACGACGGCTTTCCGTGTGTTCAATGGAGAAGGGGATGGAATTGGTGGAATCACGATTGATTATTATGATGGATTCTATCTCATCCAATGGTATAGCGAAGGTGTTTATACATTAAAAGAAGATGTATTGGCTGCGATTGAGCAGGTGTACCCTGACTATAAAGGCATTTATGAAAAGAAACGATTTGATACGTCTGGACAATATATCGAAGATGACGATTTTGTAAAAGGGGAGAAAGGTGAATTTCCTCTTATCGTCAAAGAAAATGGGATGAACGTGGCGGTTTATCTAAATGATGGTGCGATGACAGGTATTTTCCTTGATCAGCGTCATGTGCGAAAAGCAATTCGAGATCGCTATGCAAAAGGAAAGACCGTCCTTAATACATTCTCTTATACCGGCGCTTTCTCTGTAGCAGCAGCGCTTGGCGGGGCAAGCCGTACGACAAGTGTAGATGTTGCAAACCGCAGTTTGAAAAAAACATCTGAGCAGTTTGAAGTGAATGGCATTGATGTAGACGGGCAGGATATCAAAGTCATGGATGTCTTTAAATATTTCCCGTTTGCGGCGAAAAAAGGCTGGAGCTATGATGTTGTGATCTTGGACCCACCTTCCTTTGCACGAACGAAGAAACACACATTCAGTGCAGCGAAGGATTATAAGAAACTATTAAAAGAAGCCATCCAGATCACAGCTGAGAACGGCGTCATTGTGGCGTCAACCAATAGCAGTGCATTTGGGATGAAAAAGTTTAAAGGATTTATTGCACAGGCCTTTAAAGAATCTGGGAAAACGTATCGTATTCTTGAGGAATATACACTTCCTGAGGACTTCCGTACAACGAAAAATTATCCTGAGGGGAACTATTTAAAGGTTGTCTTCATCCAAGCATAAGAAAAAGCCATTTTCCGTTAAGGGGAAATGGCTTTTTCTATAAGGCAAACGACATCAGGATAGGCGCTGCACATAATGTAATAATGGCCGAAATGATCATGGACACACTTGAGATCGTGCCTGAGACCGAGCTCAGTTCAAAGGCCTTCGATGTGCCTGCACCATGTGCTCCTGTACCAAGCAGAACGCCCATTGCAATGTCATTATCAATACGGAAATAACGGATAACCAATGGTCCAATGATTGAGCCAAATAATGCTGTTAAAATGACGAATACAGCCGTAACGGACGGCATCCCGCCAATCATTTCAGACACACTCATCGCAACGGGTGTTGTGACGGATCTTGGGACGAGGCTCTCGATCAGACTCGTATCCAAATGAAACAATTTGGCGATAAACGCTGTTGATAAAATCGCAACGATAGAACCGCAAGCCACATTTAAAATAATTTCTACTGCATGCTTCTTCAGAATGTGAAAATACTTATATAAAGGAATGGCAAATGCCACAGTCGCAGGTTGAAGCATATTTGTCAGCCATTTTCCGCCTTGATTGTAAGCATCGTAAGGAATGTTCACGATTAACAGCAAGACCACAAGAACAACCGGTGTCACAAGTAAAGGGGAGACATAGACTTTCGGGTGACGTTTATAAACCGCTTTTGATCCGAGATAGATCAGAATGGTTAGGATCAAGAATAGTCCACCAACTAACATAGCTTTTTTCGCTCCTTTCTTTTCGCAATCATCTGCGTCATTATGCCAGTCGAGAGCATGACCACAAAGGTACTAAGTAAAACCACAAGGACAATACTTGTGCCAGATTGAGAAAGTAATGTTCCGTAATCAATCACACCTACTGCTGAAGGGATAAAGAAGAGCAGCAGTTCTCCGAGCAGCCATACGGCGCCAAGTTCAATCCATTTTAATTTAATGATGTTAAAATGAAGTAATAAGAAAATGACAAGAATGCCTAAGATCGTGCCCGGAATTCTTAAATGCAAAAAGGCCGCCAGCACATTCATCAATTTCGCAAAAGCAAATAAAGCCATAATCTGAAGGGTAGCAATCAGCGACGTTTTGAGCAATTGCACTTTCTGTTCACTCCTTTTTCTATATAAATTGTTCACTGTTTCACAAAAACAACACAACGTTCTAATCGGTGAGCTTACTTTAAAGTGTACAGCACGTTCTATTATAGGTAAAATACATATATCGAATAGTTAGTATTCCTTTTGTCTATAGAAAGGATGAATCATGTGGACATCAGACATTTAACATATTTCTTAGAAGTGGCACGGTTAAAGAGTTTTACGAAAGCATCACAATCGCTCTATGTGTCGCAGCCGACCATTTCCAAGATGGTCAAAAACCTAGAGGATGAGCTAGGTGTGCAGTTGTTTTACCGTAATGGCAGACAGGTTGAAATGACAGATGCTGGACAAACCATGTATACACAGGCGAGTGAAATCACACAATCCTTTCAGAATTTAACGAGTGAATTAAATGATTTAATGAATGTGAAAAAAGGACATATCCGAATAGGACTGCCGCCCATGATTGGATCAAGCTTTTTCCCAAATGTGATGGGGGAATTCCGCCAGCAGTATCCAGATGTCACCTTTCAATTGGTGGAGCACGGCTCCATTAAAGTAGAGGAAGGGGTAGAGGATGGATCATTAGATATTGGTGTCATTGTTCTGCCTGCAAATGATAAAATTTTTCATACATACACCATCATTAAAGAGAATATGAAGCTTGTCACCCATCCATCACATCCGATGGCAGGACGTGGTGAGGTTCATTTGGCTGATTTAAAGGAAGAGTCTTTTATTTTCTTTCGAGAAGATTTCGTTCTGCACAGCCGAATCTTAAATGAATGTATGAATGCTGGATTCAGGCCGAACGTTATTTATGAAACGTCACAATGGGATTTCATCAGTGAAATGGTTGCTGAGAATCTTGGGATTGGGCTTCTGCCTGAACGGATCTGCCGTGATCTAGATCCTGATAAAGTGAGGATCATATCCTTAAATCCGTCTATTCCGTGGCATTTGGGTGTCATTTGGCGAAAGGACCGCTACTTGTCCTTTGCTGCAAGAGAATGGTTAAAGCATACAAAATCCTACGTCTGGGATGCAGAGTAAAAGGGAGGACGATACAGATGAAATTAAGCTGCGTGTCTCATCTTTTGGAAAAGATTCGAGCGGAAAATCCGCTTGTCCATAATATCACCAACCAAGTTGTGACGAACTTTACAGCGAATGGACTGCTTGCTTTAGGTGCTTCTCCAGTCATGGCAAACGCCAAAGAAGAAGTGGCAGAAATGGCGCAATTAGCGGATGCACTTGTGCTGAATATCGGCACACTAACAAAGGATACAGTGGAGGCAATGGTCATTGCTGGACAAACGGCCAATGAAAAAGGTGTACCGGTTCTATTAGATCCTGTTGGTGTTGGTGCGACAACGTTTCGGACGAATGCGGCAAAACAGCTGTTAGAGCAAGTGAACATGACCGTTGTCAGGGGGAATGCTGCTGAAATGGCTCATTTAATTGGAGTGGAGGGCTGGCAGTCAAAAGGCGTTGATGCACAAGGGGCAAATGGAGATGTATTGTCTTTAGCAAAGCAGGCGGCAAAAGCACTTCAAACCGTTGTGGCGATTACAGGGAAAGTGGATGTCGTGTCAGATGGAGAAGAGGTTCTGTCTATTCATAATGGACACGAATGGTTAACCAAGGTGACAGGGACCGGCTGTTTACTCACCTCTGTCATAGGGGCATTTTGTGCAACAGGGGAACGTCCAGTTCATGCGTCAGCATCAGCTCTGCTGTTTTATGGTGTCGCTGCAGAAAAGGCAGCTCAGCAGACAGATGAGAAAGGGCCAGGGACCTTTCAAATCGAATTGCTAAACGCGCTGTCCAATACAAATGGTCAAGATGTAATCACGTTAGGAAAAATAGGGGGAGTTTTGCATGACGAAGGTTGATCAGCAGCTAATCAAACAGCAATTATCGGTTTATTTTATTATGGGAACAGCGAATACAAGCCGGCATCCGCTTGATGTGGTGAAAGAGGCCATTCAAGGCGGGATCACGATGTTTCAGTTTCGTGAAAAGGGTGAAGGTGCTCTGCAAGGTGAAGAAAAGAAAAAAATCGCTCAGCAGATTCAAGCACTTTGCCAAGAAGCGAATATCCCCTTTATCGTAAATGATGATGTACAGCTTGCAATCGATCTTGATGCAGATGGTGTCCATGTTGGGCAGGAAGATACACTTGCACAAGATGTACGGCAAAGAATCGGGAATAAAATATTAGGCGTGTCCACGCACAATCTAGATGAAGTGAGGCAAGCGATGAAGGACGGGGCAGACTACGTAGGGATGGGTCCAGTCTATCCTACAGAAACAAAAAAGGATACACGCAGTGTCCAGGGTGTTTCTTTAATCAACGAAGTACGTCAACACGGTCTTCACATTCCTATTGTGGGCATCGGCGGGATCACGTATGAAAATGCTGCACCAGTCATCCAAGCAGGAGCCGATGGCATTAGCATCATTAGCGCCATTAGCCAAAGCGCTGATCCGAAAAAAGCTGCGGAAGAACTAACATCTCTTGTCGAGTCAGAGAAAGCAGCTCTTTCATCTGTAAAAGACATGGATTGACTCATCCATGTCTCAGCGTGAAGACAAACCCTCGCATTCGGTGTCAGTCCTGCGCGCTGGTACTCACGAATGTCAAATTCGCTCCGTGAAAGTAGCTGTCCTTCCTAGACTTCAAAGGTTTTCTATCACGCTGAAAAGAAGACAAAGGGCTAAAATAAAGTTCATTTTAGCCCTTTGTCAACAATCTGAGACATGGATTAACTCATCCATATCTTTTCTTATCTACGTGAAAAATAGACACAAGAGATACAATTGTGTACAATCTAATTGTTCGATTGTTTTCGAAATGACAGGTAAATAAAGGAGAATGAATCATGGAAGTGCTCGATACGTATTTTCGCCGATATGATGAAGCGGGAAAAGGGCAAGAGCAAATGAACGAATTGCTGGCATTGTTTTCTGATGATGTCATGATTGTCTTAAATGGTGCTGAAAAGCCTGGCATCCAAGCGTTCACACAGTTTTTGAACACATTTTTCCACGTACATGAAGACATTAAGCACATGTGGGATGGCTGGGTGAAACGTGAAGATGGGAAGTATGAAACAAACTGGGCTGTTTGCGGAAAGTTAACAGACGGTCGTGTATATACAGCAGAAGGCATTGATATTGCGGAGCTGGATGATCAAGGAAAGATCGTTTATTTAGAAAACGTCCCGAAAAACCCAGAGTTATTCCAGCGATATTAAAAAGCCGGCAGAGCAGATATTATCCCCTCTAATTAGACAGTATGAGATAATAAGCAAGCATGAGGCTTGCTTATTATTAGATTTATTTATCCGTAAATAGCTTATCAATCAAACTTATAGCAACAAAACAAAATGGAAATGCAATGAAAATGTACAGAACGTTTTTAGGTACAAACATATTGTAATAATAGAAAAATACACTCATAAATAAAAGCATCACTGCATACTTGATCATACTCTTCACAACATTCCTCCTAATATATATCTACCAACCATTATTAGCGCGCTTATCCCTCTTATCTAACTGTTTAGCAATTTGAGTTCCGATATCCAAATCATTTAATGAAATTGCGACAGCAACACCAATAGAGATCGCTAATTTTTTAGCTTCCGCTTTACTTTTTTAATAATAAATGATTGTATAACACCTACACCACCCCTACAGCAAAACCAATCACTGCATTGAAAACTGCACCTGCAAACTTAACAGGCACACCGACCTTTATCTCTAATGATAGCAACTTGAATTTCTTTCACTTCAAAAGAAGAAACAAATACATCTTTAGCAAATACAAAATCATCATTCTCTTCTAGTGTTGGCATCATTTATTCCCTCCACTATCTCTTTTTGTGCTGCTGTCAATTAATCATTCCATTCAATTCTATAATCACGATCGATTCCAGAAAAAATTAAACCAGTGTGCTCCGTAGAATACCGTCACACACTGGTAGCTTAGACTTCTTTTATTTGTCTAACGAATAAGCGTCAATCGCTTCTTTAGCAGATGTTTCTTGATCAAAAAGAAGATATCGGCTGTACACTTCGCTTAAATGCAGGGGACCTTCGTCTAAGTTTTCAACTAGCTCAAAGATATCTAGTACGGCTACTAGTTTTGTGGTTGTTTGTCCATGATCTCCATTTTCAAATGTCTCATCTGGAAAATGGTCTTTGACGATTTGTTTCACTTTTCGATTGTTTTTTGCTCTCACTAAAATGATTCGTTCCTCAAAGATTTTATCCGGTCTCACCTTTGGTGAGGAGCTAGATTCAAATAATAATTTTGCTGAGTACAATTTATGCATATGTTTCACTTCTTTCTTGTGGGGTGAATTTCCCAGTATATGTTTAACATGATAACATAGGAATAACAAGAGAATTGAAGTCTATGGGGGTAATAGGGTTGAAAAGAATCATTGATAACAGAGGAGAAGTTCATGAAATTCTGCTGATCATCATCACATGCTGTTCGTTGATCACGTTGAGGAAATGTGATAAGTTAGAAAGATATAAAGAGAGATTAAAAGGCCAATTTATCCCATATTGAGTACAGTTTTGAAATAGCAAGAACACTGAAAAAGCCGGCAGAGCAGCCGGCTTTTTCTCATCAATCTGTATCCATATGCATACCTGTGTGTGCTTTTACTTGAATTTCTGTAAAGGTGTCTTCATCTGCTTTTTCAGAGGAGAAAATGGTGCCTAAGTAAGCCGCAAGGAATCCGAGCGGGATCGAGATAATCCCAGGGTTCGATAGTGGGATAAGCGGTTCTCCTGTGAAAATGGCTGCCCCTGATGGGTCCCAGACGCTTGGGCTGAGTGACACGATCAGGAGTGCGCTCAGAAGGCCTGTTAAGCTTCCTGCGATAGCACCTGTTGAGTTAAATCGTTTCCAAAAGACAGTGAAGATAATCAACGGTAAATTCGCACTTGCTGCCACTGCGAAGGCAAGTGATACAAGAAAAGCGACGTTTAAAGATTGCGCAAATAATGCAAGAATGATGGAAAGGATGGCCACGCCGATAGAAGCAAAGCGTGCCGCCTTCACCTGTTCACGTTCACTCGCTTTTCCTTTGCGGATAATCTGGCTATAAAAGTCATGAGCAAAGGCAGACGCGGCGGATAAAACGAGACCGGTGACCACTGCCAGTATAGTCGCAAAGGCAATAGCGGAAACAAAGGCAAATAATAAATCTCCCCCCAGTGCCTGTGCAAGCAGTGGCGCTGCCATGTTACCTGCTGCATCGGCTGCCGTAATTGCATCTGTTCCGACAAAAGCAGCGGCACCGAAGCCGAGGAAAACCGTCATTAAATAAAAAATCCCGATGATCCACGTAGCAGATAGAACAGATTTACGCGCAGAAATGGCATCCTTTACCGTATAAAAACGGATCAAAATATGCGGCAAACCTGCTGTTCCTAGCACAAGGGCAAGGTTCAGAGACAGGGTCTCTAAAGGCACATCATATTTATTTCCCGGGTGAAGAAATGCCCCACCAAGCGGGGTCGCTGTTTTCATCTGCTCAAACATCTTCAGCAGGCTAAAATCAAACTTGGCAAACACAAGCAGCGAAATAATCAGCGTGCCCAGCATGAGAAGCACAGCTTTCGTGATCTGTACCCAGCTTGTTGCGATCATGCCGCCAAACACGACATAAATGGTCATCAAGACACCTACGATCAGCACCGCAATCCAGTAATCAATGCCAAGAAGCAGTTTGATTAATGCGCCTGCCCCAACAAGCTGTGCAATCATATAAAAAGTTGAGACTGTGATTGTGTTAAATGCGGCTACCCCTCGAATGGCAGGACGCTTAAATCGTGCAGCAATCATATCAGCCATCGTATATTTTCCTAGATTTCGCAGTGGTTCAGCCACGACATAAAGGACGACAAGATACGCTACAAGAAAGCCAATACTATAGAAAAAGCCGTCAAATCCATTTAAGGCGATCATGCCGGCGATCCCTAAAAATGAAGCAGCAGACATATAGTCCCCGGCAATGGCAAGGCCGTTCTGAAACCCAGTCAGACCGCCGCCTGCTGTGTAAAAATCACTCGCATTGCTTGTTTTTTTCGCAGCAAAATACGTGATGACCAATGTGAGCCCTACGATCGCTATGAATAAAATAAAAGCGGTCATACTCATTCGTCATCACCTCTTGATTCAACTTTTAAAGCGCTTACATATTTGTCGAACTGAGCTGCTTTTTTTGCATAAAGTCCACATAAAACCCATGTCATCACAAATTGCGTGAGGGCAAATAACCAAGCCCACGTGATCGCTCCAATTGCTGGCGTGTTCAAAAAGGTGAAGTAGGATGTAGCAACCGGAAGTGAAAAGTAAAAGAGAAAAAAGAAAATCGTCATCGGTACGATAAATCTGCGTTTTTCCTCAAGAAGTTTTCGAAAATCCTTTGAAGCGGCAACCTTCTTATAATGAACGTTTTTGTCTGCCATTGTTTCCTCCTTTGTACGAATTAGGGACAAGGTACTCCAATGCATATGAGCCGATCTGGTTGTTTATGACAGTATATCATAAAAAAGGCACCCGAAAAGGGTGTTTAGCCTGATCAATTGTGGATATAAATATTGGGAAAATGAAAATAAACACAAGAAGCTGGAAATCAAATATAAGATCAAAGAAAAAAACTCTATGATATCCATTGTCACATGGTCTGTAGATTCGATTTAGCAAATGAAACATTTGAGGTCATAATGCGTTGGCATATTAATATCAAGAATTACATTACATAAACATGTAGAGAAGCAGGCTGATGGAGCCTGCTTCTCTTTTAATATTTTTTCCCAAGACGTGTCGTATGTGAAACTGTTTTAACATGCTTTTTACGCTTGGAATCTTTGTAGACAGATAAGACAAATTTGTTGTTCCAGTATCCATTTTTCGGGCTGTAGTATGTTTTGAATGTGTAATGAAAGACTTTTTGACCGGTTGATCCTGAAGCTGTAGTTACTGTTGTAGCGAGTATGGCTATTACTTTTAGTGTCAAGACTGCGCCAGCTACAGCACCGGTCCCTGTCGGTAATGCCAAAATTGTTGTTGTCACAAGAACGACAATAGCAAGAGTAACGTTGAATTTGTTTTTATAGGTTTTTACAAGTCTCCATTGATAATCTTTGTTTGATTTTGTGTTAAATTCGCCGTCTTCACTTAATAATTCTGGTCCAGCTTCTTTAAATTCTTTAATGTCTACTAGTTCATTGTTGATACGAAGTTCTTCTGTTGCCCGATCAAAAGAGACGGTATCTATTTGTTCACCATTATCAATCGTTATTGTTTGAGTGCTGCCTTTAACTACAGAATTGAAAGTATGTAGTTTGCCTTCAATTTCAGTTTGATAAGATTCTTTAATTCCTTGAGGTTCTAGGGTTACTGCGGCTACGGTTTGTAATGGAACTGTTAAAAATAGCGTCATGCCTAAAAGCCCGATTATGAACTTTTTCATTTTGGATATTTCCCCCTTGTTTTTTGTGCAATAATAAACATATGGATAAAAAATGCTTTTCTTTAAAAAAAAGTTAATTGAGGAGTGATTGATGTGTTTTGGAATTGGGTAGTAGGCATGATCGGGATAATCATAGGGGCTTGTATCTTTGCAACGGAGTTCGAAGATGCTACTTTCTTCACTCGCTTTATTTTCAAGCTTATTGCGATTTTACTTCTTGTGTTTTCAGTGGCTTTTATTAAGTGGCGGCGTAAAAAAATACAACAGCATAATAATTCATAGTACTCGCTCCTTTTTTGACATGTTTTCATCCTATCATTGATCGGTTTGAATTTGGGAATTCATTGGAAAATTTCTTTTTGGGTTGCGGTGACCGCAATTTAGGTTCTTTTATATGGGAGGCGAAAGTATGATGACGGTAATATCAGTATTGATGATGTTAAATGGTGCTTGTTATTTTGCTGTTTATATGAAAAAACGTAAGAATAATAAAGAAAAAGAGATGGGGTATAAAGTTATTTTTGCTGTTGTTTTCTTTTTATTGAGTGTCCCATTCATCAATATGGTCATTACTGGATAATAAAGAACAGGCTGAAGAGCCTGTTTTTTGTTACTTAAAATACAAAAACACCACTGCGATTACGTATAAAAATCGATATGTCTTGGGCCCTACTTGCTTAAAAAGTGCTTGCGCTATGCCGAAAATTTTACAAATAAATGGATAAATAGGGTTTTATTAGGAGTTGTTATGCTAACATTTATTAAAAATTGGTTTTCTAGGGGGATTGTAAATGGCTTCTATACCGTCTCCAGTTGTAGCGATCAAGATAAATGAATGGTATAAGCAAATAAAAAGATTCAATGTTAAAGAGGCTCAGAAGCTAAGAGAAGAGGTTAGAAAAGAAATCGATGTCATGGAAGAAGATGAACAGGCGGTTCTTTATTTTCAGTTGATGGAGTTCCGTCATCAATTGATGACAGACTATGTGCAGCCTTCTAAAGAACCACTTGAAAAATCGGATTACTTGAAAGCTGTAGAAGGACAAGGCAAGAAGATGTCAGCCATTCTTGAATACTATTTTAATTTTTTTCAAGGAATGTATGAATTTAAAAAAGGTGAGTTTATTAGAGCTATTGTGTTCTATAAGCGCGCGGAAAAGCGCCTGGAGCAAGTAGGGGATGAGTTAGAAAGAGCTGAATTTTATTACAAATTATCAGAAGTGTTTTATCACATGAAACAGACACACGTATCTATGTATTACGTTGGTCTTTCTTATGATACTTATAAGGCACATAAGAGCAATTCCCTTTATATGATTCGAGAAATTAATTGTCTAACTGTTATGGCAGGTAATTTCATTGATTTTGAATGCAGAGAAAAGGCGCTTCCTCATTTATTGTCAGCTTTAGAAAAATCTAAGGCAATGTCTAATAAGCCAATGATTGTGAAGTCATTATTTAATATTGGGTGTTGTTTTAAAGGATTAGGTGATTTTAATAGGGCACTAGCTTATTTTAATCAGGTTATTCTAGAAGGAGAGCCTATTAATGCTACAGAGTTGCTTTTGGTTTATTATGAATTATCGTTATTTCATTTGAGTCAAAAGGAATTTATTGAGGGTGAAAGATTTTTCAAAAGAGGCTGGGAAGAAGCGAAGAATAGAAAAAATGATCTATTTTTATCGTTACTGATGGTATTGGAAATTTTATTTTTAAAAACAGCAAACTTAAGTGAAGTCATGAGCTCATTGGAAAAATTAGAGAATGAGAGGGGTTATCCATACATGGAAGACCTAGCGCTCGAAGCGGCTCGGTACTATAATGAGAATGGGCGTATGGATGAATCTGTAAAAATGTATGAAAAAGTGATGTACGCCCGAAAACAAATCCAAAGGGGCGACTGTTCATATGAATTTTAAAACGGTTCTTACTGGTTTTTTGAGTGCTTCAACATTGCTAGGTGTGATCTCATTATCATCTGTCGATTTTGATGTGAATTCAAGAAATGCTACTTCTCCAGAATCCACTGATCTGACTGTAAGAAATGCTACAGGCAGTAGCGTTACTACTGAGGATTTTCCTCTTATAACTTTATCTCAACAAGATAACGATTTTGCTGTGAGGAATGGAACCCGTTCTAGTGAAAATCCTGATGTTCGTTTTGGAACCCGTGATTCTAGATTATCTACTTGATGAATCAAACAGACCTTTAGGGTCTGTCAGGCTGTCGAGAAAATCTCGACAGCTTTATTGTCCCCATTAAAACTTACATCTCCCCATTTTATAATAGAGAAAAGCATATACAACAACGGATCGGAAAGGTTATCGGTTCTACAAATCAGATCCGAAAGTATGAGCTCCGTGTCCTTTTCTTGAAAGCTGCACAAGATCTCAAAAGCACCAAAAGGCCATTTCAAGACATGTGTGGGAGGCA
The DNA here is from genome assembly GCF_052045575.1 of Bacillus sp. 22190. Taxonomy (NCBI): domain Bacteria; kingdom Bacillati; phylum Bacillota; class Bacilli; order Caryophanales; family Bacillaceae; genus Bacillus; species Bacillus sp. 22190. The sequence continues at coordinate 72,003 of NZ_JBQEPF010000001.1, forward strand.
TTTTCATTCATGCTCACCTAACATCATGACGTGGAAAATAAAAAAAGAATGTAGAAAAACATGAGTTTCTCTACATTCTGGGCACCCGAAAAGGGTGCTTTCTACCGATAATGCGCAAGAAATGTTTGTCTTGCTTTTTCATATGCTTCTGCATCAAAATGATCTCCACATTTGTGTAAACACCAGGGCTCTTCTTGCCTTGCAATCCCAACCTCATATCCCTGCTGTGCAAACTCAAAAGATTGTGACACATCATAAAAATGAAACCCGTCTAAGAGATCCTCACGCCACTTGATATCATATTGTGTTGCCATAAAAAGACCGTCAATAGCAGAAGCTTTGATATAGCCTTGGGTTTCTGTCTGTGGATGACCAGATTCAAACGTCAGTAGCTGATAGGTGTCGTGCCGATATTCAATGACTTTCCCTCTGCAATCATGGCTCTCCCACCAGATTCCATTGTCTGGCACACTTTCTGCACCTATTACCCCAAGCATGCCAAGTGACGGATTTTGCAAGAAAAGTGGGATCAGCTCGAGAAGCATATGCTGTTTGACGATGAGTGTATCTTGATGAAGATAAATTTTAAACTGTGCAGGATGAGTGAGAGCTTCATTGTATCCAGAGGCCATACTTGATGCATGTCTAATGGGCAAAACCTCTACATGATACCCGTGCGGAGCAGGAAGTGAAGCGAGCTGCCGGAAGCAAGCTTGAAACATCGACTCATCATTTACACATAAAACAAATAAGATGGTGGGGCTACTCATTGAGTTGAACCGCCTCAACCACGTATTGATAGGCTGTCGCTGCCTCGTTAAAATCAAAACGGATGCCATGTTTTACGAGTAATTCATGTAGATCATTCATGACGCCCGTATAGGAAGGGTGTTGTACACGAATGGTTTCAAGCTCACGAACATGAAACCCGGCTGACTGAAAGAGGGCATGAATTTCGTGAAGGGTAAAGAAGCGTAAATGTGTTTGATCCATTAATCCTGCATCTGTATAAGAAAATCTCCCAGCCAGTAATTCTAAAACCGTTGAAATATGACCAATATTCGGAATGGAAGACAAGATGACCCCTTCCTTTTTCAGAAAAGGTTTGACCTTTTTTAAAACGGCCCAAGGGTCCAATAAATGTTCAAGAACATCTCCGAAAATGATGCAGTCAAATTGTTCATGCTGATAAGGCAGCGCCATCTGTTCAATATTGCCGCATAAAACATGATCCAGCGCTTTCTCAGCCTGCTTTGCCGCATCTTCAAAAGATTCAATTCCATATATGGTACGGTCTTGTTGTTTTAGGACTTTGCCAAGCTGACCTGTGCCGCATCCGATATCCAAGATAGACGTCCATTCCTTGCGAATACGATGGACAATCACAGGGTTCACACCGTGATAATATTGATCCTTCTTTTGATGATAATAAGATAGGGAATCTGAACTCACGCGCCACCCACCTTTCTTCTTTCTTGTGTCTTATGCTTAATATATGGGTGGGGAGCTTGGTTTTATAACGAAAATGGGCAATTTTCATGAATGACAGCTAAAAAGGGGTCATATAAAGAACAGGGAACGGACTGTCCTCCTAAAAATAGAAAGACAGAACCCCATTGAGTGGAAGGGATTGGTATGATGAGGTGTTCAATTATTGTAGCGTATCGTCATGAAAGGATGTTTAAAAGGTCAATTGACAGGTTAGAACTTTAGCCAAAGCAATCTGAAAGACAAAGGATAACGGCGTTGATTACGGTTTGTTTATCATCTTCTGATCACCGTTGGATGTTAAAAAAGCTTGTATTTCCTCGATGCCTAGTCCAATTTTTTTCGCTTCTTGAATCAAATAAACCCACTCTTCGTCAACTCTTCTTTTCACTTGCGTATCCATAATATCCTCCAGTTCAATAAGACATATTCATCTGCAACCAATGACTTGAACAAACCGTCTAGTAACTGTACGTGTATGTGAATGGAGTACAAAAATAGATTTTTGTCGAAAAATGATGACATTTAACCTATTTTGTAAAATCTATCACCTACCACGTCCCTAAAAAAATGACTAAAAAACCCATAAATATTGAATTCTTACTTCTCATAATAAACAATTGTAAAGTCAGTTAAAAGATTATAAATTAAAATAATGATAAAGACCTAAATCATTTGACTCATATAAACCCATAAGGTTGACATATGCCATCAGCGAGAACAAATTTCATCTTTGCAGGACGCACATATTGTTCGTTTGGGAAGTTCTTCTTAAGATGGTATTCTAAAAGAAACAGAATTCACCAAGAAGGAATGAAGAAAGACATGTATAGCCTTTTTCAAAAATATCAAGAAGTTGTCATGTATCTGATCATGGGTGTGTGTACAACCATTGTCAACATAGTCAGCTTCTATTTATTCGTTGAGATGTTTTCTATGGATTACAAAACAGCAACGGTTGTTTCATGGGTATTTGCTGTGCTCTTTGCTTATATCACCAATAAGAAGTATGTCTTCAAGCAAAAGGCTCGTGACACAAAAAGCCTGATGCGTGAGCTTTCTTCATTTTTTAGTGTCCGTCTCATGTCTCTAGGTGTAGATCTGGGGCTGATGATTTTATTTGTGAGCCAAATGGCGCTCAACGAAACCGTCGCAAAAATCCTTGTTAACTTTGTGATTGTCGTGGTCAATTATGTCGCCAGTAAATGGTTCGTCTTCAAGAAAACAAAAGAAGATGCGATTTAACACATGAAAAAGATAGGTGATGTGAAATGAGCAGCAGGCCAGACGAATTATATGATGCCATATATCAACAAACAGAAAAGCAGCATGAACAAGTGTTGAGGCTAGTCAAAGAAATGACCGCACATCCAGAAGCATTTTCTGAACAAGAAAAGGAAAAGATCAACCGGATGGACATTGCTCTTCAAACGGCAACGGACATTTTAGAAAATTTAATGACCCCTGATACGCAAATGACCATTGTTTTAAGACAAGGGAGAATTCGTGTTGACCTGACGAAAGCGTAAAAGAAGCAGCCAATTGAAAAGCGGCTGCTTTTTATTATGCATCGCTTGTTTCCCGGAGTTGCTTTGGAGACATGCCGATTTTCTTTCGAAAGACTTTATTCAAGTAATTCGCGTTTCGGTAGCCGCACTGTATGGCGATTTCTTCAATCGAGTATTTCGTTGTTTTCAGTAACGTTTCCGCCTTTTCTAAACGAATATTGGTTAAATAATGAATCGGTGTGAAGCCAGTTGCCTTTTTGAATTCCCTCGTAAAATGACTTTTGGATAAACGTGCCGCAGCTGCCATATCGTCAGGCCCAATCTCCTCGTGAAAATGGTGGCTTGCAAATAAGGCCGCTTGGACGATGGGCTCAGGCCATTTCTCCATTTGTCCCTCAAGCTTTGGCAAATATGAATACAGTTCCATGACAAATTGATAAGCAAGGCTAGACCCCTCAAATGGATTGGTAATCCGTCTTTCACTGGCTTCATCATAAATCTTCTTTAGCAGGCGGATCGGTTTGGAATTCGGATGAAAACGCATGACCTGCTTTCCTTGATCGATAAATTGATCAAAGCAAAGGTCACAGGCTTCCCCATAAAGTGTTAAATAGAGAAATTCCCAATGTTCACTGTCTTCTGGAAAATAGTATTGATAAGCACTGGGGCTTTTCACCAGAAAGGCCTGTCCAGGCAATACTTTGAATCGTTTCTGTCCGATTTCAATCATGCCGTGTCCAGACAGTGTGAGCTGAAAGATGCACTTGCCCTGATCCTTCCGCTCTACGCCATTCCAGCTGTATAACGAAGATGATTGAACTTCCCAGCCAACAGACCAGATTTGGGCCGGCAATGTCACATCAGAATGGTGAAAACGAAATGCAAATGCTTCCTTCTTCAAATTGGAAACCCTCCTTCACAGCAAAAAACAACCTTTTTCTATTTTGAATCATGTTACACCTCATATCACATCGTACCATTCACAGCAAAAAAAGGGTATTTTTTAACGATTTTTTTACCATTGAACTTCAGCTGACAGGGCAACTAAAATAAGATTATCAGAAGAGAAAAGGGGAATGGATATGATCGACACATTACGAGCAGCATTTCACCAGCAATTTGGAGATCAGGAAGAACTCCGCTATTTTTTCGCCCCAGGCAGAGTCAATCTGATTGGTGAACACACAGATTATAATGGAGGCCATGTCTTTCCATGTGCACTCACTCTTGGTACATATGCTGCGGGAGCAAGACGATCAGATGGACGCGTCAGAATGTATTCCTTGAATTTTGAAGAAGAAGGTATGAAAGAGTTCGATCTTTTTGAAATCGCTTTCTCAGAATCGGACGGCTGGGCGAACTATCCGAAGGGAGTATTCCAACAGTTTATCGAAGCAGGCATGGATGTGAAAGAAGGCTTTGATATTGTGTATGCTGGCAATATTCCAAATGGCGCAGGTCTGTCATCTTCTGCCTCTATTGAGCTCGTCACGGCTGTCTTGATCAATGAATGGTCGTCATTTGGCGTAACGCAAATCGACCTGGCCCTTCTTGCGCAGCGTGCTGAAAATGAGTTTATTGGTGTGAATTGCGGCATCATGGATCAATTTTCAATTAGTCTTGGAAAAGATGGTCACGCTATTTTGCTCAATTGTGACACACTTTCCTTTGAATACAGCCCATTTCGGCAAGAGGGTCTGGCACTTGTCATTGCCAATACAAATAAAAAACGAACACTTGCAGATTCCAAATACAATGAACGCCGTTCGGAATGTCAATCTGCTTTAAACGATCTTAGAAAAGAATTAGATATCGGTCATTTATGTGAGCTCACGGTGAATGAATTCGCTAAGCATGAACATTTGATACAAGATGAAACGTGTAAAAGACGTGCAAGACATGCCATCACGGAAAACGAGAGGACCATGAAAGCAGTAATTTTTCTGAAAGATGATAAAATGGAAGAACTAGGTGCACTCATGAAGGCATCTCACCTTTCTTTAAAGAATGATTATGAAGTCACTGGGCTTGAGCTAGATGCACTGGCTGAAGCCGCATGGCAGCATCCAGGGGCGATTGGTTCTCGTATGACAGGTGCTGGCTTTGGGGGCTGTACCGTCAGCATTGTGAAAGAAGAGCTACTGGACTCATTTATAGAAGAAACAGGTGCGATTTATCAAGAAAAAACAGGCATTCAAGCCTCTTTTTACACAGCTGGAATTGGAGGCGGCGCTAGAGAATTAACGAAGGAGGAATTTTGATGGCAATTTTAGTATGTGGGGGAGCAGGTTTTATTGGCAGTCATGCGGTAGCGGCTCTTTTGGCTAAAGGAGAACAAGTGGTGATTGTGGATAATTTGCAGACAGGTCATAAAGAGGCAGTCGTAAAGGGTGCCGTATTAGAAGAGGGAGATTTAAGGGATCACGCTTTTTTAAGACGGGTGTTTCAAACGCATGACATTGAAGCGGTCATGCACTTTGCGGCAGATTCACTTGTTGGAGAAAGTGTAACAGACCCGCTGAAGTACTATGACAACAACGTCGGAGGGGCAACGGCTTTACTTCAGGTGATGAATGAATTTGATGTGAAACGTATTGTATTCTCTTCAACTGCTGCGACATATGGTGAACCAAAGCGTGTACCGATCGTTGAAACGGATGAGACGAACCCAACAAATCCTTATGGGGAAACGAAGCTCGCGATTGAGAAAATGCTGAAGTGGTCTGAGCAGGCATATGGTATCGAATACGTTGTGCTTCGCTATTTTAATGTAGCCGGTGCTCATACAGAAGGGATTGTCGGTGAAGATCATCAGCCAGAAACGCATTTAATCCCGATTATTCTACAAGTGGCTTTAGGAAAGCGTGATCAAATCATGATTTACGGTGAGGATTATGAAACAGAGGATGGCACATGCATTAGAGACTACATTCATGTCATGGATTTAGTAGAGGCGCACATTCTAGCGGTTGAGCGTCTGCGTGAAGGAAAAGGAAGCGCGACGTACAACTTAGGGAACGGCACAGGTTTCTCTGTAAAGCAGGTCGTAGAAGCTGCAAGAGAAGTGACGGGGCATGCCATTCCAGCACAGGTGGCAGAAAGACGTGCGGGTGATCCAGCTAAGCTGATTGCTTCATCAGAAAAAGCGCTGAAAGAACTAGGATGGAAGCCGCAATATGCAGATCTCCACACCATCATTCAAAGTGCATGGGATTGGTTTCAGAAACATCCAGATGGCTATCAAAGTGAGTAACGTGTAGCAGGCAGGGGAGGAGACAAAGGGAATGGCGATTGATATTTTTGAAAAGCTAGAACAGCTGATTCAATACGGGATCAATAAAGAGCTAATATCACCACTGGATATGGATTATACAAGGAACCGGCTACTAGAGGTGCTTGGTCTCGACGATGCTGAGGCAAGAACAGTCTCAGGAGACAGTGACCTTGAAGACATCTTAATGCCGATGCTCGATTGGGCAGTTGAAACAGGCCTTATTCCTGACGGGACAGATACGTATCGTGATTTATTAGATGCCAAAATCATGGGTTGCTTGGTGGCGCCTCCGAGTGTCATCTATGCAAAGTTTGAAGAGAAACGCAAGCATTGCGGACCAAAGGCAGCGACAAGCTGGTTTTATGAAATGCAGCAGCATGCCCACTATATTCATACTGGCAGAATCGCCAAAAATGTGCAGTGGTTTACACCGACAGAAGATGGTGAGCTTGAGATCACGATTAATCTATCGAAACCGGAAAAGGACCCAAAAGCGATCGCTGAAGCCAAAAAGCTTAGTCAAAAGCAATATCCTCTTTGTCTCCTTTGTAAAGAAAACGTTGGGTTTGGGGGACGCATCAATCACCCAGCAAGACAGAATCACCGGATTATTCCGGTGACACTTACAAATGAGTCGTGGTTTATGCAATTCTCGCCGTATGTGTATTACAACGAACATTGTATTGTGTTCAAGGGCGAGCATGAACCAATGCAGATATCTAAAAAGACCTTCGAGCGTCTGCTTTCCTTCATATTTATATATCCGCACTATTTCATAGGATCAAATGCTGATCTTCCCATTGTTGGAGGCAGCATATTAAGTCATGACCACTTTCAAGGTGGTGCTCATGAATTTCCGATGGCGAAAGCAAAGATGGAAGAAGTGTTTTCTCTCGAAAAGTTTCCGAGGGTGAAGGCGGGTATTGTGAAATGGCCGATGTCAGTGATCAGGCTTCAAAGCAGCGACCAGCAGACGCTTGTGGAGGCAGCTGATTTTATATTACATGAGTGGAAAATGTATTCAGATCCAGAAGCGGGGCTGTTCTCTCATACAGGAGAGACCCCGCACAATACCATTACACCAATTGCACGCCGTCATGGGGATGAGTACGAATTAGATCTCGTGCTACGAAATAACCGTACAGACAAGCAGCACCCCGATGGAATCTTCCACCCGCACAAAGAAGTTCATCATATTAAAAAAGAGAATATCGGATTAATTGAGGTCATGGGTCTCGCCGTCCTTCCTGGAAGATTAGCAGCGGAATTAAGCCAGCTAAAAGCGGCGCTGCTATCCAAAAAACCTCTTGAAGAAATCAAAGCCTGCCCGTCTATCATGAAGCACGAGTCATGGGCAGAGCGTCTGATCGAAGAGAATACCTTTACGAAGGACAACGTAGAAGCCATTTTACAAAAAGAAATCGGCCTCATTTTTTCTCGTATACTTGCGCAGGCAGGTGTGTTTAAAAGAACAGAGCAAGGGAAAACAGCATTTAAACGTTTCATTCAAACACTCCATACAGGCAGGTGATGAGTTGATGATTGAACAGGTAAGAACTTTAATGGAAGAAAAACAACTCGATGGTGTTCTCATTCAAAAGCGTAATAACTTTTCTTGGCTTACAGGAGGAAGAAGAAACCACATTGTGTTAAACACGCCAGAGGGCGTTTGTCAGCTACTTGTGTTGAAAGACGATATTGTCCTAGTTGTGAATCAAATGGAAGAAAAACGAATCATTGAAGAAGAAATGGCGTATTTTGACCATCCCTTTCAAGTCGTCACAATGGATTGGTTTGAGGATGAGACTCCTTACATTCAAACACTCATAAAAGACAAACGAATCGGTGCGGACATTCACATGGAAGGAGTGGAATGGATCGAACCTGATTTGTCTCGTGTTCGATCGATCCTTTCAGCGCCACAGCTCAGCCAATACGAAACCCTTTGTCATGACACAGCTGTTATTGTAGAAAGTGTCTGTCAAGAAATCGTTCCAGGACAGACGGAGCATGAAATTGCTTCGCTTGTTGCTCAAAGAGCGATCGGGCAGGGGATGACGATAGAAGTGCTGCTTGTGGCGACAGATGACCGGATTCATCAATATCGCCACCCGATCCCAACAGAAAAAGCACTTCAAAAGCATGCACTGGTTGTCCTTTGTGCTGAACGGCATGGGCTTGTGGCAAATGTCACAAGATCCGTTTACTTTGGACAGCTACCAAAGGAGCTTGAAGAAAGCAAGGAAAGGCTTGCGCGAATTGACACGGTCATGAATGCGGCTACTCGTCCAGGGAACACCATTGGAGATGTATTGAAGGCCGGCATTGCTCAATATGAAAAAGAAGGATTTCCTGATAGCTGGAAAAAGCTTCACCAAGGTGGCAAGACTGGATTTGTGTCTAGAGAGATCATTGCAGTTCCTACATCGGTGGAAGAGATCCAGTTTCATCAAGTATTCACTTGGAATCCTTCCTTACCAGGATTGAAATCAGAAGATACGATGGTCGTTGAGAAAGAAGGAAATCGCTTTTTAACCTATACAGGCAAGTGGACGTATATAGACGTAGAACATGAAGGAAGCATCTATAGACGACCAGACATTTTGGTGAGAGACGAATAATGAGAAGCCGGCGATGAGCCGGTTTTTTGCTGGAAGTCTTTAGTGAGTTTCCACTCATTTATCACCATTACCAATCATTACAGCGCATAGGGGGAGGATCGATACTTTCTTTTCTTGTCGACTTGCGTTAAAATGAGTAAGGTTTTTGTTAAATATGGGGATACCTATTTTAGAATTGTTTACCTAGATAAAATTTCATAAAGTTAAATTGAAATTTGACCAAACTTTTTTATTGTGGTAAACCTAAATTTGACAAAGTTCTTGATTGTTTGTCCTTTGCCTTCAACTCTCAACTTTTCAAATTCCTAGAAATTTATTGTGTGTGCAATAATATAAATTTATGGCGAATTTATGACATTTCAATAGAAATCTGTTGAAAAATAAATGAACTTTTGAAAAAAGGGGAGCTAACTCCAACAGATTTTGATAGCATTACAAAGGGAAGAAAAGTTTTCGAAGGCAGATGGCTTTTCACAATTATTCAGCAATTTATACATTATTTAAGGAAGGATGGTGATCTTCTTGTTCAGAGCCATTAAACCTATGCTTTTATTAGCGATGCTCGTGAGTGTTTTTGTATTAGGAGGTTGCAGCAATATCGCTGTTTTAGATCCTAAAGGACCAGTCGCAGCACAACAAAAAGACTTAATCCTTTTATCTATTGGATTCATGCTCTTTATCGTTGGTGCGGTATTTGTACTGTTTACCATCATTTTGGTTAAATACCGTGAGCGTAAGGACGTTGGAAACGCCTCTTATAACCCAGAACTACACGGGAATACGCTTCTAGAAGTTGTCTGGACAGTGATCCCAATATTAATCGTTGCTGCCCTTTCAGTTCCAACTGTAAAAACCATTTACTCTTTGGAAGAGGCGCCTCAAGCAACAAGTCATAAAGATCCACTTGTCGTTTATGCTACAGCAGTTGATTGGAAATGGATCTTCAGCTATCCAGAGGAAAATATTGAAACAGTGAACTACTTAAACATTCCAAAAGATCAGCCGGTTTTATTCAAAATCACTTCCGCTGATACAATGGCATCTCTATGGATTCCTCAGCTAGGCGGGGAGAAGTATGCGATGGCTGGAATGGAAATGGAACAATATCTTCAAGCTGATGAAGTAGGCACATATGAAGGAAGAAACGCCAACTTCACAGGAGAAGGCTTTGCTCAGCAAAAATTCAAAGTCAATGCGATGACGCAGTCTGACTATGATAAATGGGTAAATAAAACGAAAAAAGAAGCACCAAAGTTAACGAAGAAAACGTATGACTACTTGATGCTTCCTGATGCTGCAGATGTGCAGACATTCTCATCAACACATTTATCTTTTGCGAAGCACGGAGAGGATTCTGAATATGCACTCCAAGCACGCAAACGTTTAGGTTACCAATCAGTTTCTCCGCATTCCAAGACAGATCCTTTCGAGAATGTGAAGAACTATAAAAGAAAACTAGAAAACGAATAAACTGACTAAGGAAAGGAGGAGGCCGTTATGCATTTAAAATGGGATGAGTTTTTTGTAACTGGAGACCCATTAATTCTTGGTGCGCAAATTTCTATCGCTCTTACTTCCATTGCCATTGTGTTTGTTTTAACCTACTTCAAAAAGTGGAAATGGCTCTGGAAAGAATGGCTGACATCAGTTGATCATAAAAAGCTTGGAATCATGTATATCCTTGCTGCTGTGATTATGTTCTTCCGCGGTGGGGTAGACGGACTGATGATGCGCGCGCAGCTGGCGCTTCCTAATAATACGTTTTTAGATTCAAACCACTATAATGAAATTTTCACAACGCATGGTACGATCATGATTTTATTCATGGCGATGCCATTCTTAATTGGTTTAATCAACGTCGTGGTTCCTCTTCAAATTGGTGCACGTGACGTTGCATTCCCGTATTTGAACAACTTGAGCTTCTGGACATTTATGGTCGGAGCAATGCTGTTCAACATTTCCTTCGTTATTGGAGGATCACCAAGTGCAGGCTGGACGAGTTACATGCCGCTCGCCGGAAATGATTTCTCACCAGGACCTGGACAGAACTACTACTTGCTCGGGCTCCAAATTGCAGGTATTGGTACACTAATGACAGGTATTAACTTCATGGTGACCATCTTAAAAATGCGTACCAAAGGTATGACGCTTATGCGTATGCCGATGTTTACATGGACAACATTGATCACGTCTGTCATTATCGTTTTCGCATTCCCTGTTTTAACAGTTGCTTTAGCACTTATGACATTCGATCGTTTATTCGGTTCAGCATTCTTTACACTCGAAGCGGGCGGAATGCCAATGCTTTGGGCGAACCTTTTCTGGATTTGGGGACATCCTGAGGTATATATCGTTATCCTGCCGGCTTTCGGTATTTTCTCAGAAATCTTTGCGACGTTCTCAAGAAAGCAGTTGTTTGGTTACAAAGCGATGGTTGTATCGATTGTGGCAATCTCTGTTCTTAGTTTCCTTGTGTGGGTTCACCACTTCTTTACAATGGGGAACAGTGCAGCGGTTAACTCATTCTTCTCAATCACAACAATGGCGATTTCTGTACCAACAGGTGTGAAAATCTTTAACTGGCTCTTTACAATGTATCGAGGCCGTATCAGTTTTACATCCCCAATGCTTTGGGCACTTGGTTTCATCCCGAACTTCGTAATCGGTGGTGTGACTGGGGTTATGCTTGCGATGGCAGCTGCGGATTACCAGTACCATAACACGTACTTCTTAGTATCCCACTTCCACTATGTATTAATCGCAGGTACTGTATTTGCTTGTTTTGCAGGTCTTGTTTTCTGGTATCCGAAAATGTTTGGTTACAAGTTAAACGAACGAATCGGCAAATGGTTCTTCTGGGTATTCATGATCGGATTTAACATCTGTTTCTTCCCGCAGTACTTCTTAGGACTGCAAGGAATGCCAAGACGTATTTATACGTATGGACCAGAAGATGGCTGGACTGCACTAAACTTTATTTCAACAATTGGTGCATTCATGATGGGTATCGGATTTATCATCCTTTGCTATAACATTTACTACAGCTGGAGACATGCGAAACGTGAAGTGTCTGGAGACAGCTGGGGAGAAGGACGTACGCTTGACTGGGCGACATCTTCTGCAATTCCGCCGCATTATAACTTTGCAGCACTTCCAGAAGTGACGTCACCAGATGCATTCCATCATTGGAAGCAAAACAATGTAGACGTTCATCCTGAAAAAGAATTCAAGAAAATTCACATGCCGCACAATTCAGGCAGACCGCTTATCATGTCTGCATTCTTCGGACTTGGTGCATTCGGTCTTGTATTTGAATGGTACTGGATTGGCGTTATCGGCTTAATCGGTGTATTCGCAACAATGATTTTACGTTCATTTGAATATGACGATGGCTACTATATTCCTGTTGAAGAAGTGATTGAAACAGAGAAAAAGAATAAGGAGGCGCAGAAGTAATGGGACATAATGATAGCAGCTATGCAAATGCACCGCTTGAATATCAGTCTGAAACAGGACGTTTAAACATCCTTGGTTTCTGGATATTCCTTGGCGCGGAAATCGTGTTATTCTCAACACTTTTTGCGACCTACTTTGTTCTTCATGGCAGAACAGCTGGCGGCGTTTTGCCAGCTGAGCTATTTGATATGAAGCTTGTATTGATCATGACATTCCTGCTATTGGTGAGTTCATTTACATGCGGGATTGCCGTTCATGAAATGCGCCGTGGAAGTACAAAAGGGGTTGTCATTTGGACGATTCTGACACTGCTTCTAGGTGCAGGCTTCGTTGGTTTTGAGATTTTCGAATTCTTCCATTATGTACATGAGGGTGCGAGCATCCATACAAGTGCATACTGGTCTGCATTCTTTGTTCTTTTAGGAACTCACGGATTACACGTATCCATTGGTATCTTCTGGATTACGGGCGTCTTGTTCCAAATTAAAAAACGTGGATTAACACCACAAACAGCAGCGAAGATCTTTATCTCAAGTCTATACTGGCATTTCCTTGATGTTGTATGGATTTTCATCTTCACAGCTGTGTACTTGATCGGATTAGGGGGGCTTTTGTGATATGGCTGGAAAAACACATTCCTCAGCAGAGCACGAACACTTCCCTTGGAAACACGTAGTCGGCTTCATTCTCTCCATTGTGCTAACCATCTTAGCATTCTGGATTGCTATCGGAGCTGAAATTGGCAGTTCCGCAAAACTATGGATTATCTTTGGTTTTGCCTTCATTCAAGCATTCTTGCAGCTGTTCATGTTCATGCACATGACAGAGAGTGAGAACGGGACTGTTCAAGTCGGAAATACTTTGTTTGGTCTGTTCTGTGCGATCATTTTCGTCATCGGGTCTGTTTGGATCTTCGCGGCTCACTACAGCCATGGAGAGAACAGCAAAGACGGTTATTCACCATCTGCGCCAAAGCAGTCTGAGCATTCAGAGAAATAATAAAAAACCACTCATCTTTCATAGATGAGTGGTTTTTATGCTGATTGTGATAACGCTTCCAATTGATGATGCAATATCTATCTGCTACTGAATCTTTTGCGAATGAATGGAAGTCCATAGATGAGGAAAGCTGCAATATGAGCCAGAATCACGTTAATGGCAAAGAATGCGATCATGAAGGTATGTCCTGCTGGAGATAAACTGCTTGTCATGTAAAGACCGAAGAAAATCCACATAATCATGATGGGTGGAATAGATGCTAATGCAATCTTTCTGTTTTCTAACCATAAAAACAGGGGTGTAGCTGTTGCAATACATAGGTACGCAAAGAACATATCCATCGTATCCAACTCCTTTGTAAGTTGATGTTCAATTCAAATGAGAGGTCAGGATGCAATTGTGTCTGTTTTTAGGAGATATTGTGAACATTTTGTTACAAATATTATACCACAATTGACTTTGAAGTAAACTCAATAATTGGAAAATGGGCCTTATTCCGCAGAAATTGTTTTTTTCTTATACCTCAGTTAAGCTTATGCTGGCAAGATGTGCACCTTTCATATCGCCACATAAGTCATTGAATTTTCCCCTTAAAATCTGTAAAATAATCTTTTTAAAGGACTTATGATCGGTTGTCATGATAGAGTGGAAAGGAATTTTTTCCTATTGTTAGGATGAAAAGTATTTCATTTTTTGAAAATAGAATGGAACCTTTCAGGTGTCACTTCCGTCATATTTAAGGTGAGTTGCTTTTGTGAAAATTTCAATCTAATATAAATAAGGGCTTTTATGTTTTGTAAGGGTGGTTAGTTCATGAACAAGCAGAATACATCTCCTTACTATCAGGGAGATTTGATTTTTATATTTTTAGCCTTCTTTGCCATCAGTGTCATCGCTATTTATGCTGCGGGACAGTTTGAACAATATGGTAGTGGTGCATGGTCAAGGCAAATCATTTATTATCTCATTGGAGCAATTTGCATTGTAGCCATTAATTATTTTGACCTTGAACAGCTTGAAAAATTGAGTATATACATCTTTCTAGGTGGGATACTTCTTCTAATTATTTTAAAGTTGAGTCCAGCTCAGATTGCAGGTAAAGACTTTGCTCCTATAAAAAATGGAGCTAAAAGTTGGTTTATACTTCCAGGAATTGGAACGCTTCAGCCTTCAGAGTTTATGAAAATTGGTTTAATTATGATGCTCGCGTCTGTCATCGGGAAGTCTACACCTAGGGGGAAACGAACATTAGAAGATGATATTTTCCTACTATTAAAAATTGTCGGGGTGGCTGCTGTGCCGGTTGGACTCATCTTTATGCAAGATGCAGGTACGGCTGCGGTATGTATGTTTATTGTTGTTGTTATGGTCTTTTTGTCAGGAATCAACTGGAAATTGATCTCTCTCATCGGTTCAGTGGTTGTGCTCTTAGTTGCCGCTGTGTTAGCGGTGATTATTCTATTCCCTGATTTCGCACAAAAGATCGGGATTCAGCAGTATCAGATCAATCGGATTACCGCTTGGCTGCCTGATAGTTCTTCGACAGCCAACCAAGCCCAGACACAGGATGCATCTGGATCTGATAAATATCAAGTCGAGCAAGCCATTATGGCAATTGGGGCAGGACAAATTTTCGGGAACGGTGTTAAAAACTTAAAAGTGTATGTTCCAGAAGCACAGACAGATATGATTTTCTCTATCATAGGGGAAGCCTTTGGTTTTGTCGGCTGCGCATTTGTTGTGATCATGTTCTTCTTCCTGATTTACAGGCTTGTTGTGTTGATTGACCGTATCCATCCTTATAGCCGGTTTGCGTCATTTTTCTGTGTAGGATATACAGCATTGATTGTCATCCATACATTCCAGAACATTGGCATGAACATAGGCGTCATGCCTGTAACGGGGATACCACTCTTATTCATCAGCTTCGGGGGAAGCTCTGTTTTATCAGTTCTGATTGGATTTGGTATCGCCTATAATGCAAGTGTTCAGTTAACGAAGTATCAAAGTTATTTATTTAAATAAAACGGGTAAAGGGCAGTCTAAGCGTAGGCTGCCTTTTTGGCGTGAGTTCTAACTTTTGAAAAGCAATATTCATTTGACTTATGATAGTAGGAGTGAAGGAGGTCTTCGAATTGAATAAAACGATAGAAACCATCTTAAATCATCGGTCCATCCGTTCGTTTACAGATGAGCGTCTGACAGAGGAAGAAGTGCTGACACTTATCAAAAGTGCCCAGGCTGCTTCGACATCAAGCTATGTACAGGCGTATAGTATCATTGGTGTAACAGATCAGGAGAAGAAGGCGAAGCTTGCTGAACTGGCTGGAAATCAGCCATACGTTGAGAAGAATGGGCATTTTTTTGTTTTCTGTGCAGACTTGAAACGCCATGACTATATCGCAAAAAAAGCAGGAAAAAACCATCAAGAAGCGCTTGAGAATACTGAAGCCTTTCTTATCAGTGTGATTGATGCGGCGCTCGCAGCGCAAAATGTCAGTGTCGCCGCAGAATCTATGGGACTTGGCATCTGCTATATCGGCGGACTTCGTAATCAGCTGAAGGAAGTATCAGAATTACTTGAAACGCCTTCCTATGTGCTGCCGCTATTCGGTCTGGCCATAGGACATCCTGCCAATCCATCATCTCAAAAGGAACGGCTGCCCGTTGAGCTGATCTACCATGAAAACACATATCAGCAAGACGAAGCTCATGTGGATCGTTATTTAAAAGAATACGATGATCGTATTTCATCATATTATGAAGAACGAACAAACGGTGAGAGAAAAGATACATGGTCTGAGCAAATGCTTCGAGGCTTTAGCCAGCCAAAACGTGCTTTCCTCGGAGATTTTGTGAAAGAGAAGGGCTTTAATCGAAAATAAATCAGGAAATCCCCCTTTCGAGTGAGAGAGGGGGATTTCTGTAAGAGGTGCGACATCATGAAATTAAGTATACTGGATCAATCTCCTTTGATTGGAGATGCGACGCCTGCTGAGGCAATGAAGCAAACCGTCGAGCTGGCGAAGCAGGCAGAGAAATGGGGTTATCATCGTTTTTGGGTATCAGAGCATCACTTTTCAAACCGGCTCGCAGGATCGAGTCCAGAGGTGCTTCTCGGTCATTTATCTGCTGTGACGTCACATATCCGTATTGGTTCAGGCGGCGTCATGCTGCCCCACTACAGTGCCTATAAAGTAGCAGAGAACTTCAGAGTGCTCGAAGCCTTGGCTCCGGGCAGAATTGATCTTGGCATTGGACGTGCTCCTGGAGGTATGCCGATCTCCTCCATTGCCCTTCATCATGGAGAACGGAAGCGACTTGGTGATCAATACCCTGAGCAGATAGAAGAATTAAGGGTGTATTTACATGATTTAGCCGATGAATTTTATCCGCTGCCTCACCTGACCGCTTCTCCGAAGGTAGATACTGCCCCAGAGGTATGGATGCTAGGTTCCTCTGGAGGAAGTGCACGTCTTGCCGCAAAAGCAGGTGCAGGCTATACGTTTGCTCTTTTCATTAATGGAGAAGGCGGAGAAGACTCTGTGTCGCAGTATATCAACCGATTTGAACCTTCAGAATTTGGTGCTGAGCCGCGTGTCAGTCTTGCGGTCTTCGTTTTATGTGCAGAAACAGAGGAACAGGCAGAAAAATTGGCTGTTAGCTTAGATTTATCATTATTAGCTAACGAACAAGGACAGAACCTTGGCAGCTTTCCTTCATTTGAACAGGCAAAGGCCTATTCCTACAGTCCATATGAACAAAAACGAGTAGCAGCCAATCGACAGAGAATGGTTGTTGGCACGCCATCCTCTGTGAAGCAGCAGCTGACAGCACTCGCAAAGGCGTATCGTACAGATGAAGTGATCGCTGTGACCATCACACATCACATACAAGACCGTCTCACATCGTATCGTTTATTAAAAGAAGCTTTTGATGCATAACGTATGTCATTTTACAATTTGCGCAGCCAATAAAAGGGATAGAGGAGCATCATGGTGAGAATAAAGGCAGCTGTCACCGCCAAGCTAAGCGGATAAATGCAGGTGGTATAGACAGTCAGTTCACATGCTTGATGAAAAGGACGAGGCTGTTTTGCATGTAAAAAGGTAAAAAAATAAACCAAGGTGATCGTGAGAAAAAAAGTCGTCATAAAAGAAACGATCCATAGCCATATCAACATGAATTTCTCTTTCCTCCAGACATGATAGAAAAGCCTTGTTGAGCTGATGGGCTCATACAAGGCTTTTTATGTGATTCTTGTTTATTCAGGATAAATATCGAATGGTTCTTTCGTTTGAACCGTATCTGATTTACCTTTCAGGCTCGCATACGCAAGCATTGTATACTCACCTGCTTCTAACTTCTGTCCTTTATTGATCGTGCCATTCCATTTCACACGATGCTCTCCTTTATCAACATGTTGATAAACTCCTGCTTCACCTAAATACTCTCCATCTGTCGAGTAGACGAGGAATGCAAGGTTCTCAGCACCGCCTGGGAGATAGCTGCTAATAACATAGCTTCCAGCACGGTTATCCGGCTCTACAGAAACCGAAGTGACGCGCGGGTAATCAGGCTCTTTTACAATCAATAAAGTAGGGATTTCAGTGACCTTTCTGCCATTTTCGCGAATGGTGATACTGCCTTGGTACGTTCCTTTTTTCGTTTTCCCATAATTCACTTGTACTGCGGAAGTAAAGGACCCTGTGGAATTCCCTTTCACTGTGATTTTTTTCGTGCCGTTTGTGCTAATGCCGTTGCCATCGAACTTATAATCAATGGTATAGGTTTTCGGTGCTTTTGACAGGTTTTCTACCTTGAACTTTTTCGTTTTGATTTGAACGCCCTTTTCTTTTAAGAAAGTGCCGTACGAATAGCTTGCATCAGACACAATAGAAGACGCTTGAAGTGATTCGATGATTCGAACGCTGCCTGCGCCCTGCGTATTGTGAGGGAACGGGTTACCATTTGGGTCATACAACGTTTCTGCTGTATTCATCATTAACGCTTTAATTTGTTCTGTAGAATAGGATGGTTTTGCTTGTTTAATAATCGCTGCTACTCCGGCTACATGAGGAGATGCCATGCTTGTTCCTTGCTTCGATCCATAGCCGTATGGCTGAGAAGGATCGTGTGTCGGAATGGTGCTGACAATACTCACGCCAGGTGCTGAAAGATCTGGTTTGATCATCCACGTATCGACAACAGGTCCACGAGATGAGAAGTCAGCGACTTGTTCACTTAACTCTTTTACAAATTGAATCGAGAAAGTCGTTGTATTGTTACCAGCCTCAATGGCTTTAACAAGCGCTGTTCCTTCCGCTTTTGACAGCTTAATCGTCGGAAGGGCTAGACCTGGTACATCCACAGGGATTTCTCCATCGGTATTGTTGTACATGACAACGCCGATCGCACCAGCAGCCTTTGCATTGTCCACTTTATCAACAAAGGCAATGGCTCCACGTTCAATCACTGCCACCTTTCCTTTGACATCGATGTTTTCAAAAGCTTTTTCGTCACCGATGCCTGCTTGGACGAGTGTGACTTGTTTTTGGTCAAGTGCTTTTAAATCATTTTCTTGATAGTAGCCCATCACTTTTGCTGTTGAATAGTTCGGGAATTTCACGTTGTATAAACTGTACGGAAGCTGAGTGGCTCCGACAGAAATAGCATCTCTTGATGTCCCAGGAGATCCAACGGTCCAGCTGTTCGGCCCGCTGTTTCCATTTGATGTCACAGCGACAACCCCTTCAGACATGGCCCAATCCAGTGCGATGCTTGTTGCATAATCAGGGTTATTCACACTGTTTCCAAGAGAAAGGTTCATGACATCGGCTCCGTCAGTGACAGCCCGATCGATGCCTGCAAGAACATTTTCAGTTGTTCCTGATCCGCCTGGTCCAAGGACACGATAGGCGAGAAGGGTAGCATCTTTTGCGACACCTTTAATTTGTCCATTTGCCGCAATTGTTCCTGCGACATGTGTACCATGATCTGTCGATTCGCCTCTAGGATCTCCTTTTGGTGTTTCTTGTGGAGAATAGTCATTATCAACAAAGTCATAGCCTTTGTATAATCCGAAGTTTCCTTTTAAATCAGGGTGGGTATAGTCTACTCCAGTATCAATGACAGCGACTTTTACCCCTTTTCCAGAGTAGCCGGCATCCCATGCTTTTGGGGCACCGATAAATGGAGCACTTTTATCCATGAGTGGAGAGACATCCTCATTAGGAAGCTGGACGCTTTCCTTTTTCACTTCATCTGTTTGATATGTAACATCCGGATAAACGGCTTTTACTCCGTCAACTGCGAGCAGTTTCGGGATTTCGTTTGCAGGAAGTTTCATAGAGAAACCAGAGAAGACTTTTTCATATTCTTGACGAACACTCGCTTTATCTAACTTTTTGAGTGCTGCATTCTTTACTTTCGTTCGAGATTTTTTGAGGGAGGCTTTTGTTTGTGCTTCGCCTTCTTGCTTGGCTTCAACTAAGGATTTTTCCTTTAATTCAACAATGACAGTGGTGTGTTTTCTAGACTTAACATTGATTTCGCCGAAGATTTCTGCTTTTTCCAGTTCCACCTGTTTGTTCGATGGAGCGGCAGCAGCCTGACCTGAAAAGAATGTGGATAAGGTAAAAATAGTGGAGAACAATAGAACAGAAGAACGAGAGATTACTTTTTTCAATTAATTTTCCCCTTTCTAGCTGTGTATTTAGGGAGATAGCCTTTCTTTTTGTGGATAAATAGGAAAGATTCACTGCCCGTTATTAAGTATTCCATACGATGAAACCAATTCCTTTACTGAAATGGTCTTATTTTACATAGTCATAAAGAACTATTTTGTTCATAAAGTCACACTTATGCACAATAATCTGTTGATAACTCGATTATTCAGATATATATATGGAAAATAAAAAAATCTCATACACAAAATCTAGTAAGAGGGTGTTGATATGTGGATAAACCCTGTTGATAAGATGTGCTTATCTTTGGGATAGTGTGTGTATAAAATTTTCATAGAAACATTGTGGAACATGATCATCTTCTGCACTTTTCAACAAAACTTCTGAAAACTAGTTCGTTTTTTCACCCAGATTGTGACAAACCTCTCTTTTTTCTCGGGATATGATAGGAACAGTTAATTTGCTAGAACTGCTAGATTCTAAGGAAATCGGAGGGATGTTCAGTGAAGAAATGGAAGAACTGGTTGAGTGTATGGTTTGGTTTTGTGATGAATGTGCTTGTGAATCCTGGTGAGCTGCTGAAGAAGCAAGGGGTGAAAGTGACAGCAGTGGATGGAGGATTCTTTCTTGCGGTGAATGAGAGAAAGCTAGAGAAACTGGCAGATGAAAAGAAGAAGAAGTGCAGGACAGAAAAGCCGTTTCAAGAAAGTCTGATGATGCGTTATGAAAAGACAACGAGAGAGGCGCGTGCCGGTCCGTTCTTATCTTTACAGAAAAGTTGAAACAGGGTAAAATCCCACATAAGACACGTTATCTGTGGGAGAGGATGCCCCTTGAAGATATATAAAATATTGAATAACAATGCAGTGGTTGTAAAGGAGGGTGATCAGGAGAAAATTGTGATGGGGCCCGGAATTGCTTTTCAGAAGGGGAAAAATGACGTCGTTCCCGTTCAAAAAATAGAGAAGATTTTTGTTGTGCGTGAAGAAAATGAGAAATTCAAACAAATTCTTGCGACATTGCCAGAAGCGCATATTGAGGTGGCAGAGCATATTATTAGTTATGCAGAGGGTGAACTCATGATGCCGCTCAGTGATCATATCCACATTTCACTGACAGATCATTTATCCTTTGCCATTGAACGCGTTCAAAAAGGCATTGTCTTATATAATAAATTGCTTGGTGAGATCAAAGTCTTATATAAGCAGGAATATGATATTGGAAAGTATGCCATTCGTTATGTAAAGGAGCGGCTTGGGGTTGACCTGCCGGACGATGAGGCAGGGTATGTGGCACTTCATATTCATACGGCCAAAATGAATACGGAGTCCATGAAGAAGACGGTCAAATACACAACGATGATCAAAGAAATGATCGAGCATGTCGAAAGCGTTTTTGAGCGCTCGATTGATGAGGATAGTATTTCATATCAGCGGCTTGTGACACATTTGAGGTATGCATTAGGCAGGTTGGAAGCGAATGAAGCATTTCAAATCATGGACGATGACATGCTGACTTTTATCCAAACAAAGTATGATTCGGCTTACCGGTGTGCACTTGGACTGGCTGATTTGCTGAAAAAAGAATATGGACTTCATCTCCCTGAATCGGAGATCGGCTACATCACGCTGCATGTCCAGCGTCTGCAGGATGCCGAATTGTCGTAAAGGTTGTGCCTGTCCGCAGGCTTTTTTTTATGCACACTACTCTAATTAGTGTATATGGGTCATTTGATTCGAAAAAATAGGTTGACGCAGGTCACGCTCTTATACTATGATGAAAGCGTAATCAAAAACCAATATCGTGGGATTGTGACTGTCAGGCAGGCAAGACCTAAAATTTGCGTAACGAGGGGACGTGTATGTCCTTTAATCGTTAGTGAATTTTAGGTCTTTTTTGTTTTAAAAAAAGGGGGAGACAACATGGATTATCAAAAAACAGCCAAAGAATTAACAACATTATTAGGCGGCAAAGAAAATGTCATTAGCGCAACACATTGTGCCACACGACTCCGATTGGTGATGAAAGATGAGGCGTTGATTGACAAAGATGCCATTGAAGAACTTGAGGGTGTGAAGGGTGCCTTCTCAAGCTCGGGTCAATTCCAGATCATATTTGGAACAGGTTCTGTCAACAAAGTATATGAGCCTTTTGCTCGTGAGGCGGGTCTTGAGGCAGACGACGAGAATCAAAAACCTGCCAGCCATGATGAAGCCGTGAAGCAAAAAATGAATCCACTTGCACGTTTTGCTAAGACGCTATCGAATATTTTTGTACCAATCATTCCAGCGATTGTAGCAAGCGGTTTATTAATGGGCCTATTAGGTATGATGAAAGCCTTCAAATGGGCTGATCCAAGCTCTGCCATCTTCCAAATGCTAGATATGTTCTCAAGTGCTGCCTTTATCATTTTACCGATTTTAATTGGGGTTAGTGCAGCCAAAGAGTTTGGTGGAAATCCATATTTAGGAGCTGTCATTGGGGGCATTATGATTCACCCGAGCTTGCTGAATCCATGGGGACTGACAGACGCAAAACCAGAATATATGCATCTATTCAACTTTGATATTGCGCTTCTTGGTTACCAAGGAACGGTCATTCCCGTGTTATTGACTGTGTATATCATGTGCGTGATTGAAAAGAATTTAAGAAAAGTTGTGCCGAACAGTATTGATTTACTTGTGACACCGTTTGTGACGGTGATTGTGACTGGATTTGTGACGTTTATAGCTGTAGGACCGCTAGGGAGAATGCTCGGTACAGGAATCTCAAATGCACTCACTTATGTTTATGACCATGCAGGATTCTTAGCCGGACTGATTTTTGGAGGCGCTTATTCTTTAATTGTACTGACAGGTGTTCATCACAGCTTCCATGCGATTGAGGCAGGACTTCTAAATGATATTGGACGGAATTATTTGCTGCCGATCTGGGCCATGTCAAACGTCGCTCAAGGCGGAGCTGGGCTAGCGGTCTTTTTCTTAGCAAAGCGTGCAAAAACGAAAGAAATTGCATTACCAGCAGCATTTTCTGCTTTCTTAGGTATTACAGAGCCGGTCATATTCGGTGTGAATCTTCGTTATCGTAAGCCATTTATTGCTGCAATGATCGGAGGTGCATTAGGCGGGGCGTTTGTCGTCTTCACGAAGGTAGCCGCCAACGCTTATGGTTTAACAGGGATTCCGATGATTGCAATTGCAGCTCCATTTGGTTTACAAAATGTGGTAAATTATGTTATTGGTATGTTAATAGCTGTTGCTGTTTCATTTATTCTTACCATCATCTTTAAAATCAAAGAAGTCGAAAAATAATCAAGGAGTGGTCACAGTGATGACAACAACGGACGCAGCACTTCGTCAAAAGGTAACAGATCGTATTCGAAACTATGAGCATTTGGTGAAAAAAGATGTGTACCGTCAGAACTTCCATTTAATGCCGCCAGTCGGTCTTTTAAATGACCCGAATGGATTGATTCAGTGGAAGGGAGTCTACCATGTGTTTTATCAATGGCAGCCATTTAAAACAGGACATGGGGCAAAATTTTGGGGTCACTACACATCAACCGATCTAGTGAATTGGCAGCATGAAGAGGCTGCTCTCACGCCAAGTGATTGGTTTGATCAAAATGGCTGTTATTCTGGCAGTGCAGTCATTGACGATGGTCGTATGTACGTGATGTATACCGGAAATGTCCGTGACGAGCAAGGGAATCGTGAGACATATCAATGTTTAGCTGTGTCAGAGGATGGGGTTCATTTTGAGAAAAAAGGTGTCGTGGCGACTTTGCCAGCGGGATTCACTGCACATTTTCGTGACCCGAAGGTGTGGAAGCGGAATGGAAAGTGGTACATGGTCCTTGGAGCACAAAGTGAAGATCTCAAAGGACATCTTGTCTTATTTACATCTGATACATTAGACAATTGGACGTTTCAAGGCATTATTGCAGGCAGTGGAAAGAATGGATTAGATCATTTCGGATACATGTGGGAATGTCCAGATCTATTTGAATTAGACGGTCAGGATGTATTGATCGTGTCACCACAGGGGCTGAAGCCTGATGGATTCAAATACAACAATACACATCAATCTGGTTATTTTGTTGGTACATTGGATGATCGTACCTACCAATATACGCATGGAGCGTTTGAGGAGCTGGATCGTGGCTTTGACTTTTATGCACAGCAGACTTTCCAAGATGAATCGGGCAGACGCATTTTAATGGGATGGATGGGTGTACCAGATCAAGGGGAAGAGCATCACCCAACTGTCTCTTATCAATGGATCCATTGTTTGACGATTCCGAGAGAGCTTCGTTTAGATGATGAAGGGCATCTTATTCAACAGCCGGTAAGTGAACTTCGATCTATGCGGACAAATGAGCAGGAGCATGTTTTTCACGTTAAACGATCTGTTCACTCCATTCCTGTTGAAGATTTGACGAGCGCAGAGGTATTCATTGATCAAATTGAAACACAAAAAGGATTTGAATGCTGTATCCGTGCTGCTGCTCGTATCATTTATGATAAAGATGAAGGCAAACTAACGTTAGAGCGAGATCGATTTGAAGATCGAACAAAGGAAGTTCGTGAAGTAGAAATTGATGAATTACAGGATTTGCATATCTTTATTGATGCATCATCGATTGAGATTTTTGTCAACGGAGGCCGGGAAGTATTTACTGCACGTTACTTTCCTTCCCCGGGAAATAAATCAATCTCCATCAGTGGTAGAAATGAAACGAAGCTTAAATTGAAGACGTGGCATTTGCAAAAAGAAGCAGATCATTGATCTGCTTTTTCTAGTGAGATCAGCCTGTATCTTAAAGCCTATATCATGTATATACAAGGTTGGCCTGAAGCGGTTTGATGACGTTTTACATATATGATAACAGGTTCGATTATGGTATCATTTTAAAATATATACAGCTGAGGCTGACGTTTATCCAAATGCGGTAGGACAAAAAGGGGTTGTTTACTTTGAATTCAAAACAGCAGCCGACGACTAGAAAACGCTTGGAGACAATGGCAGATCATGTTGAAGATAAACGTGAAGAATATAAAGAATTGCTGATTCAAGTCCAATCTATTCTCGGTGAACCTTCTCTAGAGCAGGAAGAATTAAAAGAGAAGCTGTCAGATACGTATAAACAAATGAAAGAATATGCCTTATTTGTTGAATCCATTGAAGCCTTTATTCGAAAAATGGCGAAAGAATCTGATCAGCAAAAGTAGGTGAAAAATTATGGTGAAAGAGTGTACCTGGGTGCGGGTATGCTTTTTTTATTTAAAGATTATCTATGTCAGTTTTATTCTAAATCTTAATGTATGAAGATAAATAGAAATTTGTAGATAGAATATTTAATGTATATGAGTTATAAAAGTGCAAGAAACATTACAATGCGGAAGGATAACCATTCTTCTCAAAACAGAGAACTGATATCCATATTTTATTTAATATATGAGTAGATAGTAAAAATAATCCTAAGGTTGTCTTAGGATTATTTTTTGAGATTCTTTTATGTATTTCTTGAACCCACTTTCAATCCAGTAAAGTGAGATCAATTATTGTATTTTGTATCTTATTGAATTGTGGAATTTATTTTTATGGCTTTAATAATAGTTTTTGATCTCCGTATATAACATCTCTTCTAGTTTTTTTTCCTCTAGTATACTAAGGACTGTTACAGCTTTTTCAGTATACTCTTCAGGTGAAGCCATGTTTAAGTTTTTTAGACATATCCCTTTACGACCATAGCAGATGGCCATCTCCCTGTATGCACCATGTCTTTTACAGAGAGGGATTGCTTCTTCTAATACAAATAATGCCGACTTAAATTTATTGTATTTTATTAAAAGAAGCGAAAAATTAACTCGAATATTAATTTCAATTTTATAAGCATCTTGAAAATTCTTATATTTATTAAGTCTTTTCAATGTATTCTTTGCTATATGTATAGCCGTTTCTATAGGAAATATAAAAAGTATAGAGTTTATCAGTCTAATATCAATCAGGTACCAATTTTCATGCTTAGAAAGACGTTCCCAAACAGTATCTACGTGATTGCGTGCTTGTTCAATACTACCCGTTTCATGGAGCACTATTAAAGCTGTACAAATACATTGAATATCACTGACCAATTGGTCCTCCGAATCTGATAGCAACCTTTCAGATTCTGTTATCAATTTTCTTAATTTGTTTGGATGATTGAAAGTCGTACGAAAAAAATCGTTAATAAACTTTTGCCTTCGAGTATATTGAAAATCGTTCATAATATAGTGAAACTCATCTAAAGAAACGTCTACTTTTTCCAGTAAAGCCATAAAAGATGACGCAAGTATGTCGATTCGATGTAGTTCAAACTTTGAATAAGCACTTTGTGATAGTAAACCACTAGAAACATAATGCTGAGTATATCCTTTGTTCTTTCTAATTGATCGCATAGTCTGTCCTATATTGTTAAGCAATTTTAATGTCCCCTTTCAGTCTTATTTGACTAAAATGTTATGAATGGTTTACACCATAATATAATAAATCCTGGAAATTGAAAAAAGCGTAGAGAACTATTTATAAACAGCATTACAAATATAGAGGAGGGTTGACTAAATGATAATTTGGGCTTTAATCACTACAATAGTATCTTTTATTTTAATTTTTAATTTTTGGAATGAAGATAGAAAAACATCATATGTATTCATAATGGCGACAATTTTTCTTATTTTCCTTGACCTTGGTTTAATATTTATTTGAGTATTAAAATTGTGTTTATTTTGCGGGTTGAAATAAGAATATTTGTCGTGATGATGATTTCTCGCCTAATATTAATAACTGCTACGAGATGAAATCAGGAGAAGTTCGACTTAAAGAGTACCAAAAATTGTCGCTTTATGTGAACTCTATGTTCCACGGAAGATGTGGAAAGGTATCTTTGGAAAAGATAGTATCAAAACGAATTAAGATTGATTAAATCAAATGAATGGAACATTCGGAGTTTATAAAAATAGGAGAATCCAGGAAATATCTAAGTGGAAGAACTCTTATAATGACTGAGTGGAAGGCTTGTAATACTGATATAAGTTGAACCCCCAAAATTTACTTATTACATATAGAATGCAACAAATATAAAAAGGGAGTTCAACTGTTTATGAATTGTGCAATATTAAAGGAATGACTAGTTTACACATCAATACGCTCTGTAAGTTTTATAAATTACTTTGAAATTTATTTATACATATGGTTTATTGCGCTGCTTCTGTATCCTTTGAGTTTTCCACTTATTTGTCCAAACGATGTGCGGAATGTTTCGTTGGTCCGATGTATTCGTTTAGTTGGAAAGAGCCTTTAATGGCAGCTGTGATGAATTCTTTTGCTGCATAAATGGCTTCTTTCACGTCTGAGCCGTTGGCTAGTTCAGCTGTGACTGCGGCTGAGAATGTGCAGCCTGCGCCGTGTGTGTATTCTGTGTCGATCTTATCTGTTTCAAGGCGTTCGAAGGTTTGTCCATCATAAAGCAAGTCAATCGCTTTATCTGGGCTTAGCTTACCGCCGCCAGTGATGACCACATATTTTGCACCAAGTTCATGGATGCGTTTTGCGGCTTCTTCCATTTGTTCCATCGTTTTGATTTCGCCAATGCCGCTTAATTGACCTGCTTCGAAAAGGTTAGGTGTGATCACTGTTGCCAGTGGTGTGAGCTTTTCGCGCAATGCTTCAGCGTGCTCTGGGTAAAGGACTTCGTTCGCACCTTTACATACCATAACAGGATCAATGACGACATTTTTCAGCTCATATGTTTTGATCGTTTCAGCTGCGAGTTCAATGACGTCAACTGTTGGCAGCATACCTGTTTTTAACGCATCTACACCGATGCCTTCCACGATCGTCGAGAGCTGCGCGCGGATTGTTGATGTATCGATTGGAAACACTTGATGATCCCAGTTGTTATGAGGATCCATTGCAACGACAACGGTTAAAGCTGTCATCCCGTAGACGTTTTTTTCTTGAAACGTTTTTAAATCTGCTTGGATACCTGCACCGCCGCTTGAATCCGAACCTGCGATGGTGAGTGCTTTATTCATAGACATAGTTGCTGAACCTCCAATGTGATGTGTAACAGTTACTGTTCTATCCCTTATTATAATCAGCTTTTCCATTTATCACAATGAAACGGCATAAAAAAGCGTTCCACTCTTCATGGAACGCCTCATTCTTTATCTTTTACAAATCACCAATTTCCCTTTTTTCAGCTCCTCTAAAAGCGTTAAGGCTAATTCTTGATCGGCGCCGGTCGACATGATTTTGGCCATCAGTTCATCATCCCTGGTGCGAATGACATTGGCGATCTGATCTAAAATCCCTTGATCGACAGCTGTCATGCTCTTTGCTTCCGTGTACTCAGTAACGGTATCAGAGCGTTCGGGGTCATACGCAAACACAAACACATCGTCCTTTGTGGATTGTATCTGTTCGATCGTCTGTTTGGCTTCTTTACTATTCTCAACTGTGAAAAATTCCATCATCATCACTCCTTTTCATCAAAAATTCCCATTTTCTCGATCAATCAAACCGCCTTTTATATCATGAGAAGAAAGCCGATTTATGTTTTAATGAAAAAGACGAATCTATTAAAGGAGTTAGGCCGATATGAAGATTTCTTTACTAATTGTGACACATAACCGGCTGAGCGCATTGTGTGAACTGCTTGAATCCATCTCGAGACAAAGCGTACAGCCTTTTGAAATTGTGGTCGTAAATGATGCAGGAGAGCGAGTGGACGTGATTCAGGAACTCTATCCAGAGCTGCCAATTCGCTTGATTCATTTAGATGAGAATGTCCAGCATGTGAACGCAAGAAATGTTGGCGTGCGTGAGCTGACAGGTGACGTCATTATGCTGAGTGATGACGATGATTATTTTACACCTTGTCATATTGAACGTATGAGCAAGGCGCTGGAAGACGCTGATTTTGTCTTTTCGGATGCGGAAATTGTTTCGTTTGAAGAACGAGGTGCGACTCGTTTTCCAGTATCAAGACGTTTGTTTGCTTATACAGCGGACATTGAGGACATGCGTGTTTTTTCTACATATGTTCCTTCTGGCAGTATGTACAAACGCCGCATACATGATGAGATCGGCTATTTTGATCCAGCGATGCATCACTACTGGGACTGGGACTTTTTCCTGCGTGTTACGCAGCATGCACGAGCCAAACGAGTGCCAGCTGCCAGTGTGATCTATGCGTTCTTTGATGGTGGGGGCAATCAGTCGAGTGATCTTGGTGAAACAAGGAAGAACTATTTAGATGACCTGAGTGAAAAGCATGGGCTCGGTGATTTGCCAACAGCGAATTTTGCTGTCCTATTAGAAGAACCAGCGATGAAAAATCGAGAATCAGAGAGTGAGATTGTATGGGATGGAAAACCGATGATCTCAAGATTGGCACAGCAGACAGAAGGAGGACAACCGCAATGAAGCCATTTTTAAATGATAGCTGGTGGGCTGTGATGAAAAGTGAATTTGAACAGCCATATTATCAGGAATTACGTGAGTGGGTAAAGGAAGAATATCGTACGCAGATCGTGTTTCCAAAGCCAGATGACATTTATCGTGCCCTCCATTTGACGTCGTATGAAGATGTGAAGGTCGTGATTTTGGGACAAGACCCTTATCATGGCCCAGGACAGGCACACGGATTAAGCTTTTCTGTTCAGCCTGGTGTCAAGCATCCGCCATCTTTGAGAAATATTTTTCAGGAGCTAAAGGATGACCTCGGCTGTCCGGTCCCTAACCATGGCTCGCTTGTCAGCTGGGCAGAGCAGGGTGTCTTGCTGTTAAACACTGTGCTCACTGTAAGAAAAGGAGAAGCGAACTCGCATAAAGGAAAAGGCTGGGAACGTGTGACAGACCGCGTCATCGACGTCCTGAATGACCGAGATCAGCCAGTCGTTTTTGTGCTTTGGGGCAGACATGCGCAAAATAAAAAAGAACGTATTGATCAAAGCAAGCATTACATCATTGAATCACCCCATCCAAGTCCTTTTTCTGCAAGAAACGGCTTTTTTGGCAGCCGTCCGTTCTCAAAAGTAAACGCCTATTTAAAGCAAATGGGGATCGATGAAATCAACTGGTGTATCAAGGACATCGAATCAAAATAGGACGAGGGGAAATCCCTTCGTCCTGTTTATTTTAAAAATTTACGGACAATGTCGAGTCCGTTTTTCGCATTTGGATAGCGGAAAGAAAAATCAAAGCGATTGGTCTGGCGTAGGACGCTTTTTTCATGGGTAAAGGTGAAAAAGCTTTCTTTTCCATGATATCGTCCGATACCGCTTTCGCCAACGCCACCAAATGGTAAGTATGGAGTGGCGACATGCATCAGCGTATCATTAATGCAGCCCCCGCCAAATGAGAGGTTGTCTAGAATATAAGCTTCTGTTTCATTATTTGTTGTAAATAAGTAAAGAGCGAGGGGCTTCGGTCTTGCCTTAATCATGTCAGCTGCCTCTTGAAGAGAGTCAAATGTGATGACAGGCAAAATAGGTCCGAAAATTTCCTCCTGCATCACAGGATCTTCCCATGTAATATGATCTAGAATGGTCGGTGCGATTTTGTGCTCTTGTTCATTGCGCTGTCCGCCTGTCACAATCGTGCCATTTGAGAGAAATTGTGAAAGTCGATCAAAATGACGCTGGCTGACATTTTTTCCGAAATGCGGATTTGTTTCAGGTTGGTCCCCGTAAAAGTCACGGATACAGGTCGTCATTTCACGCAATAGGTCCTCTTTGATCGATTCATGAACAAGTAAATAGTCTGGTGCAATACATGTTTGACCAGCATTTGTGAATTTACCAAAGGTGATTCGTTTCGCAGCGAGTTTGATGTCTGCATCAGGCATGACAATGCATGGACTTTTTCCGCCGAGCTCAAGTGTGACAGGTGTGAGATGTTTTGCGGCCGCTTCCATGACGACTTTGCCGACGGCTACACTCCCAGTAAAGAAAATATAATCAAAAGGCAGTTTCAGAAGCTCTGTGCTGACATCCACACCGCCTTCAACGACCGCTGCAAGATCTTCTTGAAACACGCTTTCCACAATCGTGCCAATCACGTTTGAGACGTGCGGCGTTAATTCTGACGGTTTTAAAGTAACGGCATTTCCCGCAGAAATGGCTCCAACTAATGGCGAAAGGGCCAATTGGAAAGGATAGTTCCAAGGGGCAATAATTAGAACGCTTCCGTACGGTTCCTTAATGATCATACTTTTTGATCCGATATGGGTCAGAGGTGTTTTCGCGCGAGATGGTTTGGCCCATTTGTGAAGATGTTTGACGGTATGATTGATCTCTTCATATACCATGCCAATTTCTGTTGTATAGGCTTCCTGTTCGGATTTATGTAAATCATGGGCTAAGGCTTGTAATATGTCCTTTTCATGATGTTTAATGGCTTTTTTTAAATCGTTAAGAAGACGGATTCGATCTTGAACCGCTGGTGTTTGCACGTTTTTTTGTTTGTGAATGAGTTCAGTGAGTTTGCTCATCTTTCAGTCCTTTCAAAGACGATATTGTTTCTTTTTTATTATGTGTGAATCATGGGGAAGGGTCAAATAAGAGGAACAGAAGCACACAGCTTTGAAAAAATGAGCCCATTCGGTTTGTTCATTTGGTAAAATAATGTTGGAAAACGAATTTTTTAGATTGGAGGGTCTACCCTTGAATATTCATATATCAAGTCTGCTTCAAAAAATGGAGGAAGCCATT
This sequence comes from Bacillus sp. 22190, assembly GCF_052045575.1. Taxonomy (NCBI): domain Bacteria; kingdom Bacillati; phylum Bacillota; class Bacilli; order Caryophanales; family Bacillaceae; genus Bacillus; species Bacillus sp. 22190. The sequence continues at coordinate 103,791 of NZ_JBQEPF010000001.1, forward strand.
CAAAAAGCAAAACAAAGTGGAAATGATGAAGAGGTGAAACGTCAAGCGGCGGTCATTTCTTCACTATGTGATGTCATTCTCGACACATCATCACAGGTGCAAATGCCGCAGTCTTCGGTTATTTCACCACCTCCATCTATACAGACACCATCTGCACCGGCTGTGTCTACGGATCAAGCCATGCTAGAGAAATTGATGGGCATTAGCGGTGCAAAGAAATTTCAGCATAAAGAAGAGGGTCAACAAGAGAAAGATGGCAACGGTGACTCTATTTTTGATTTTTAATGGTCTTGTCACGACAAAGGGAAGGTGATCGGGTTGAAACTATTTTTGGGCGCCATTCAGTGGATGGCATTTTTTATCGCAGCTTCTATTGCTGTGCCGATTGCGATTGCACAAGCATTTGAATTAAATCAAGTGCAGTCGGCGGAACTGATTCAGAGTACATTCTTTTCACTTGGACTTGTGGCGATGGTGCAGTGTTTATGCGGTCATATGCTGCCGATCAATGAAAGTCCAGCAGGGCTGTGGTGGGGGGTATATACCCTTTATGCAGGCATGACAGGGACGATTTTTGCTACATATCCTGAAACCTTGCAAGCGTTACAAGGGGCGTTAATTTTTAGTGCTGCGTTCTTTTTTATTTTTAGTCTTTTTAAAATCATTAATTGGCTTGCGTCTTTATTTACGCCGGTTGTCACAGGTATTTATTTGCTGCTGCTTGTTGTGCAGTTAAGTCAGCCAATCATGAAAGGGCTGATGGGGATCGGCTATCGGGGAAATCAGGTAGATGGGCTTGTCTTTTGTCTATCGATCTTGATTATTGTCATCACCTTCATGATCAGCCGCTCAAAATGGCATTATTTAAGACAGTTTTCTGTGTTATTTGCACTTGCAGGCGGCTGGCTGTTATTTGCTTTACTCGGACTAGCGAAGCCTGTTCGCATTCCTGAGCAGATCATTGAGTTTCCAAAACTGTTTCCGTTTGGCATGCCGGTCTTTGACAGTGGACTGCTTGTCACGTCCTTTTTTATTACGATCTTACTCATTGTGAATATGTTGGCAAGTATTCGAATTGTGGAAAGTTCCGTCAAGGCATTTGGTGAACTGCGTGAGCGGAAACGAGCCAGACCGGCTGGTTTTGTCGCCGCATTTGGTCATTTGCTGAGCGGACTGATTGGTGCGATTGCGCCTGTTCCTATTTCAGGGGCAGCGGGTTTTATACAAACAACCAAAATTCCATCGAGAAAGCCATTTTTCCTTGGCAGTCTGCTCATTGTCCTCATTAGTTTATTTCCATTATTGATGAGCTTTTTCTCTGCATTGCCTTCACCTGTGGGGCTGGCTGTGAACTTTGTGGTGTTCTCTTCTATGATTGGGATTGCTATGTCTGAATTCGATCAGTATGAAAAAGAAGACATCCCGCGCATTCGATTTGTGCTTGGCATCGCTGTTTTAGCAGGCGTGGGCGCAATGTTTGTGCCGCAGGGGGCATTGAAAGGCATGCATCCTGTGCTGATTTCTTTATTGAGCAATGGTCTTGTGCTTGGCACGCTGATTGCAATTGTGGTCGATCAAGTGCTGCTGCGAAAGAAGAAGAAATCCGACAATCTCGTGTCAGCATCATAGGAAAGTTGAATGTTGGATAAGACCCGCGCTATGATAAACATAATTGACGAGATAAGGAGAATGACGAATGAAACTATTTTTCATATTAGGTGCCATTAACGCCATGCTTGCGGTTGGTCTTGGAGCCTTCGGTGCACATGGACTGGAAGGGAAAATTCCTGAAAAGTATATTGAGATATGGAATAAAGGGGTTCAATATCAGATGTTCCATGCCATTGGCCTGTTTATTGTCGCCTTTCTGGCAGATAAGCTGTCAGGTGTTTCCCTAGTGCCGACCGCTGGCTGGGTGATGCTGGCAGGCATTCTTTTCTTCTCAGGAAGCCTTTATGTGCTTGCCTTGACTCAGGTGAAGATATTAGGTGCCATTACACCAATTGGCGGAGTGGCATTTATCGCTTCTTGGATCATGCTAGTGATTGCAGCAGCAAAAAATTTATAAGCTAGGAAAACCGATGCTCTCATAGGGGCATCGGTTTTTTTCTTAACTCCAATAAGGAGAATAGTTCGGAGGTGCTTGATAATAAGGTACATAGTGGGAAGGGGGGACAGGGTGAGTTTGTGCCTCTTCCTCCCGGTGGCAGAAAGGTCCGATAAACACACCAGGCTTCACAGGCTGCGTCGCCTGTTTCCACTGCGTTTCGTTCATGCAATAAGTATGTGCCATGATGTGAGAAGGCGTGAGGGTTAGAAGGTCTGAACCTAAGATGACTTCTGGTGTCGATGCGTTAAAAATGGCTAACAAATGGGTTTTGTCCTGTAAGGCGACTTCGTAATGCCACCAGCCTTGTGGCACATTGGCTACCTGCCCGGGGGTAATGGTGTAGGTGGACAGCTTTTTTGTAAAAGGGTTCAGCATGGATACAGCAGCAGAGCCGGCGATACAATAAACAAGCTCGGCAGCATTTTGATGATAATGAGGCTCTACTACTTTGCTTTTACTCAAATATATATCCAGCAGAGATACTTGATCGAGCGAATTTAATTGTTTTTTTCCTAAAACATTAATCAGGTTGTGTTGGTCATATTTCACAAGGGGGCTTTGATTCAAATCAAATGAATATTTGACATTCGGCGATGTATAATCCAGCTCAACAGTCATTGATGTCACCTCTAGGCGTTTAATAAAAACTACTAGGCATCTTATGAGCCTTCCCCCGAAGGTGTGTCAAAAACCTAGACAAAAGAAAAAAGCAAGGGCGTCTGCACCTTGCTGTTGATATGAACTTGAGGTTATCTCGGAGAATACGTAGACATCGAGTATGGATAGTCATATTGAATTTCCCCATCAAACGTAATGTAATCAAGATAGATCGTTAACAATAAGTATCGTGTCCCTGTTTTGTTATCACTGATGATAATGTGATCACGTCCTGCGGCCTCAATGACCCCTCTAAAAATCTTAGAGTTCCATTCTTTACTTGCCTCAAACGTCATATAGATCGTGGCTACTTTGCCGCGGTTTAATCGTAAAATATTTTCAATATAGGACTGCTCAAGCGGCAGCTGACCGGTGACGTTCTGCTGATAAATCGGTCCAGAAGGAATTTGATAGGGCTGCCCGCCACTTTGCCCACCTTGGCCTCCTTGTGAAGTACCAGTAGACGGCATTGGCGAATACCCCTGCTGCATTTGACCTTGCATTTGACCCTGCGTTTGGGGAGGGACTGAATAACCCATCTGCTGCGCAGGATACGGATTTGCTCCATATTGTTGCTGGCGAAAATCTTGACCTTCGAAACCCGAACCTTGCCCAAATTGATTTTTCAATTTCATAACGTTCCTCCTCTTTCCTCATGGTGTTCTAAACAGAAGGCAGAAAAGCGCCTGTTGTTTCCATAGCATTCTTTTTCTCTTTCACACTATGAGACAGGAAGAGAGAATATGTACATTGAACGAAAAAAAGGAACTGCCATGCAGTCCCGCAGATTGTTGACAAAGGGCTAAAATGATGTTTATTTTAGCCCTTTGTTTTCTTTTCAGTGTTATAGAAAACCCCCCGCGTTCTTCGTTAGGTCTGTGATTCAGTGCACAAGATACGAAATTCATTTCGATCAGGTGATCAATCTTACATTATCCAATTTATAGCTCGCTGGAGATCAGATGAAAGTGTCACGATGAGAAAAGATGCCGCAAGCGGTGTGATCACAACGAGAAAGGCTTGCCATAATTTTAGCTTCATCACAGCGGCAATGCTTAAAATAGCCATTCCCAATATCCACGTCTTTGCATAAGCGTCAATAACAGTAAAAAGATCGAGATAATACCAAATTTCATAATGCTGATCTAAATAGGGTGAGATTTTGACAAACGTATACGGACCGAGCATGCCAATCGTGAAAATCCAACTGAGTGCAAATAAAGCAGAAGGGAAAAAGATCGACAGCGAGCAGGCTTTCAGTACATCTCGATACGCGGTTTGACTGCCGAAAAAAAGGCGTCCTAACAACTTTAGGATGAGTACACCGAAAAATAGACCGAGATTGCCTGCTAAAATACCATATCCTGCACCTTGTAACAGAATAAAAGGAAATGGAATATGATTGCCCATATATTCGCTAAAATACCCTTCGTAGACCCAGCCCGTACCAGCGATACTTGCAAGGAGCATCATCAGCCAAATTGGAATAGAGGAATGTTGATATGAGCGAATAATTGTTTTAGTCGCGACGAAAATTTTTAAAAACCGAAAAAATCCTTTTGCTTCCTCTTCTTTGGGGAGATCATTCTTCATAACTTCCAATGTTCTTTACTCCTTTAATACACATAAATGATTACTAATATTACCAAAGTGTTCACGTTTTTCAAAGATAGATCGATAAAAAAATCCAATTTTATAAAAAATAGGTCACTCTACAGTCTCTTTAAGAGGAAACACATATGATAACCATAGTTTGAAAGAGACTGAGGTGAAAACTTTGACAAAAGTAACTGTCATTATGACGAGCTACAACAAGTCGGCTTACGTCGGTAGATCAATTGAAGCGATCCTGCAGCAGACGCTGTCAGACTTTGAGCTATTCATCATGGACGATGGTTCAAACGAAAAAACCCTTGCTGCTATTGAGCCTTTCCGTAAAGATTCACGCGTTCATTTTATCCAAAGCGGTGTCAAAACGCTGGAGGAGAGAACAGCGAAAACCCGATACGCCGTCCTGATTAATCAAGCGTTAGAACTGGCAAAGGGCGAGTATATTTCCTATGCCACAGATGACAATGTCTATGCTCTGGATCGTTTAGAGAAGCTCACTCGTTACCTAGATGCCCGCCCATGTGAAGATATTGTCTATTCTGGATCGAAAGTAATCTATTTAAATAGCAAAAAAGAGCCAATAAAGGAAACAATTCGACCTGCGCAAACAGTGCACTGGAATGCACCTTGCGCTATAGATCATTGTTCGGTTGTTCATCGTGCTTCTATTTTAACAAAAATTCATGCTGAATTTGGGTCTTACTGGGATGAGAGTCCACATTTTTATCGAATAGGGGACGCCCGGTTCTTTTTTCGATTGAATCATTTTTATCCGTTCTATCCCTTTGATGAAGTATTAGATATCAATTACATCACGGAACAGTCGATTCACTATCAGCTGGCAGAAGAAGAGAAAAGTGCCTTTATTCAAGCACTTCCTCCGCAGTCTACCTGCAGGGAGCTCCGTCATATATTAAAACAAAGACATGGGAGGTGACCTTAAGTGTCGCATTATATTCATCATTATTGGCAGGTGTACTTTGAGTATGTGAATCTGATGAAAGACTTAACCTATCGCCACATCCCCCTTGGATTAATCAGTAATTTTTATCAATACATCAGCCCTGAAGTGAGGGAACGTATGGAAGATGAGGCGTTTGGTGAAGAGCTGACAACGACTTGTCCAAAGCCGCAAGACATTCAGCCCTTTTTTGATCAGCATAAACAGCAGATCAAGCGTATCCCTTATCGTCCGAGTCATGGAAAGGTGCTGCTTCACTTTGAACACCTGCGTTTTACTGAACAAAATTACACGCGGTTCCATCCGAACCAAACAGTGGTGCTCGCGCGCTGGAAGAAGGCTGATTATTTCGGATTACCGGTGATCAGCAAGCCGGAATTAGCCGGAGAGGTTAATAAAGAAGCCCATGTTGAATATATTGAAAAAGCAAATGCTCTATTGAAACCTTACGCCCACCATCCTGTCTTTGGCAATGTCTTTTTTAGAGAAAAGCTTCGGAAGGACATTGTGCAATTTATTGATGTGATTGACCAAATAGAAACGCTATTTGAGATGCAGCCGATCACAGCTGTCGTGGTTGGTACGACGGAGGATGCATATAGCCGTGTGCTCGCCTTGCAAACCGTGAAGCGCCATCTCACAAGTATTTGTCTTCAGCACGGTGCGCTCATGGGAGACGAAGCCTTTTTGCCGATTTTCACCACCTGCCACGGAGTGTTTGGAAAATATGAAAAGGACTGGTATGTAGACAAAGGCTGTCAGCCTGAGCAGGTGGAGATCACAGGTCACCCGAGATTTGATTTGGTGCAGGAGCGAACACCGCTTCAACAGGAAATGGTCTTTCGTAAATTGAACTTCAATCCTGCCAAAAAGACTGTGCTCGTGGCAACACAGCCGTTTTCAGAAGTCTTTTACGGTGATGTTCTTAAAACGATTGCAAAACGGAAAGATATTCAGCTGATTATGAAGCCGCATCCGTGGGAAATCGCTCGAAATCGATTAAATGACTACACAGCGATTGAACGTGCGGGGAACCATGTGAGATTAATTAAAAAAGAGATCGACTTGTATGACCTTCTGCCGTATATGGATATGGTCATTACGCTCACATCAACAGTTGGTCTGGAAGCAATGCTCTTTAAAAAGAGTGTACTGATTGGAAAAATGACAGAAGGCAGAAGATACCCTTATTACGAGTCGCTTGGCAGCTGCCACATGGAAAACCCTATTGAGTTGGCCGAGAAAGCGATCCGTATTTTATCGGATGAACAAGAAATGAAGCTGGCGAAACAGCAAGGAGCTCGTTTCATTCAAGAGCATTATCCGCATGCACAATCGACCGATGTTCTGCTTTCTCTGCTCAAAACAAAAACAGGCGTGGATTTTCAGAGATGAAGATAGGGGTGTGCAAGCGATATGGGACAAAAGAGAGCACAATTTCTTCCTTATGCACTGCCTTTTATTGAACAGGAAGAAATTGATGAAGTCATTGGAACATTAAAGTCCGGCTGGTTGTCCACCGGACCAAAAGTGAGACAGTTTGAAGAAGAGTTTAGGCAGCTGACTGGAGCGAAGCACGCAATAGCAGTCAATTCATGTACAGCTGCTCTATTTTTAGCGTTAAAGGCGAGAGGCATTGGAGCTGGTGATGAGGTCATCACAACGCCTCTGACGTTCTGCGCAACAGCCAATACGATCATCCATACGGGGGCAGCCCCTATTTTCGTGGATATTGATCCGGCGACACTCAATCTAGATGCGAAAAAATTAGAAGCGGCCATTACACCACATACGAAAGCGGTTGTCCCTGTACATTTTGCTGGTCAATCGTGTGATATGGACCAAATTTTAGCGATTGCCAGAAAATATGATTTGTTCGTGTTGGAGGATGCCGCTCATGCCCTCTATACGACCTATCATGATCAACCGATTGGATCAATTGGTGATGCGACCGCTTTTAGCTTCTATGCAACGAAAAACATAGCGACTGGTGAAGGCGGCATGCTGACGACAAATGATGATGCACTTGCGGCTAGAATCAGAAGGCTGGCGCTTCACGGGATGAGCAAGGGAGCGTGGAATCGTTATGGAGAAAAGGGAACATGGTATTACGAGGTCGAGGAACCGGGCTATAAAATGAACATGTTTGACGTGCAAGCATCGTTAGGGCTCGTTCAGCTAAGCCGGTTGAAGGAGATGCAGACACGCAGAGAACAGATTGCGAAGATATACAATCAGGCATTTCAACATGAAGCTGGTCTCATCTTGCCGCCTGTACATGATGAGGGAAGACATGCGTGGCATTTATATGTGCTGCAAGTTGATCCAAAAGAAGCAATGATCACACGCGATGACATGATTGATCAGCTGCAAAAGGAATATAAAATCGGCACGAGTGTTCATTTTATTCCCGTTCACTTGCATCCATATTATCAAGAGACCTATAACCATTCACCAGAGGATTTCCCTGAGGCACTCACTTATTACAAACGAACGCTTTCGCTCCCGCTCTATCCAAGTATGACAGATGAAGATGTGCAGGATGTCATCACCGCAGTCGTGTCAATTTTAAAAGACAAGAAGGCCTCTTCATGAAAGTCGTTCATGCAATAGACGATCAGGTGCTGGCAGCTTGGCTGAAAACATATGGTCTTGAAGCGGAACGCATGGCAGGATTCAAGCAGTTTGCTCTTGTCAGCGGCGCTAAGCTCAAAGCAGTGCTGCTATACGAATGGTCCAAATGGGAGAGCGGTATTTTTGACAAGCATATTTTTCATGTGAAGTTTGTGGAAGCTGAATCAGCGCTGCTCTTTAAAGAATTGATGGAGAGATTCATCAATTGGATGAGAACAGAAAAATGTGATTTTTTCTTTTTACGTCTTGAGGCGGCTGATCTTGAAAAAAACCGCATTGTTCAAAAACTATCCCATGTGTATTATGTCGGTGGTCTCACTAGGCTTGAGGCACCGCCTGCCCTCATGGAGATGCCATCATCAGATCAAGATGTGGTGATGGGTGTGCCAGATGAAAAGGATTACGATGAGGCGGTCTTACTAGGTAATCAGGCTTTTGTGAAAAGCCGTTATGCCCTTGATCCATATTTAGACCAGCGTGTTGTTCAGCATTTTTATCAGGAATGGATGAGAAACAACCTACTTGGACGCGCAGATATTAACCTCGTTGCCAAGGTGAATGATGAAGTGGTTGGCTTGATTCAAGGTATGACAAAGGGTCATGAGATGGGGCTTGAGCTTTTTGCGATTAGACCGGATGTTCAAGGAAAAGGGATCGGAAAAAAGCTGTTTATTGAGATGATGAAAGTGTCTCATGACAGAGGGCATCACTTCATTTCTGCGGGGACACAGCTTCATAATACAACAGCTATCCAGCTGTACGAAAAGATGGGGTTTAGGACAACAAATGCCTTTTTGTATTACCATGTGTGGCCGAAAAAAGGAGAGAGGTAAGATGGCGCATTTCTATATCGGAGATCGCAAAGTGGGAGATGGTGCGCCTGTCTTTATCATTGCAGAGGCAGGCATTAACCATGATGGAAAGCTGGATCAGGCACTTGCTTTAATTGATGTGGCAAAAGAAGCAGGGGCTGATGCGGTGAAGTTTCAAATGTTTCAAGCGGATCGGATGTATCAAAAGGAACCGGGGTTATACGAAACGGCCAAAGGAGAAGAAGTGTCTATTTTTTCTTTAGTGGAACAAATGGAGCTGCCGCCAGAATGGCTGCCTGTCTTATTGAGACGTTGTAAGGAAAAAGGACTGATGTTTTTAAGCACCGTGTGTGATGAAGAATCGGCTGATTTATTGAATCAAACGAATCCGCCTGCTTTTAAACTGGCATCCTATGAAATCAACCATTTGCCTCTTTTGCGTCATACGGCTTCTTTTCACAAGCCGATCATTTTTTCAACAGCTGGGGCCACCATTGCTGATGTTCATGAAGCATACGAAACGATTACGAGCCAGCAAAATAAGCAAGTCGCCATCATGCATTGTGTGGCAAAGTATCCAGCACCTAGAGCATATACGAACCTGCGGGTAATTCAAACCTTAAGGTCCGCTTTCCCTGAAGCAGTCATTGGCTTTTCAGATCATAGTGAACACCCGACGGAAGCGCCAGTAGCCGCTGTGAAGCTCGGGGCAGCAATGATTGAAAAACATTTTACAATAGATAAAACATTACCCGGAGCGGATCATTCATTTGCTCTTAGTCCTGAAGAATTAAAGGAAATGGTTCAGCACATTCGAGCAGCAGAAAAGCAGCGGAATCAAGCGGAAATAGACGTTCATTCATTACCAGAGGAGCTTCTTGGCAGTTCTTATAAAACGACAACAGCCATTGAAGGGCAGATTCGAGAATTTGCGTATCGAGGAATTTTTACGACCAAAGGCATTGCAAAGGGAGAGACCCTCACGTCAGAAAATGTAGCTGTGCTGCGCCCTGGACAAAAAAATCAGGGGTTGCATCCGCGATATATGCCGATTTTACTTGGCACAAAGGCTGTGAGAGACATCCCAGCTCATACAGGTGTTTCGTGGAAAGACGTACTCATGCAGGAGTCTCGAGATGATGCATGATGTACTTTTTGTCATTCAGGCTAGGATGGGGTCAACAAGACTGCCTAAAAAAGTGATGAAACCGATCGGCAGCATGGCGCTGATTGATTTGATTGTGGAGCGGGTGAAGCAATCAGATGATTACCATCACAAAATGCAAAACCTTATGATTGCCACAACGGTTGAGCCAGAGGATGACTATTTGGCTCAATACTGTATGTCAAAGGGCTATAAGGTGTTTCGAGGCAGTGAGGCAGATGTGCTTGAGCGGTTTGCGCAGATTGTTCGCCAATTTGAACCTAAAACGGTTGTACGTTTAACGGGAGACAATCCATTTATAGATCCTTCGCTTTTGTCGAAAATGCTTGAAAAACATAGACAGGAAAAGGCTGACTACACATATACGAACGGAACACCACTCGGTATTTCCGGGGAAATGATTGAGGCATCTATTTTATGTGAAATCGACAAATTTCCCCTCACTTATTCAGAACGTGAGCATGTCACGCTGTATATCAGAAAGCATCCCGAGCAATTTCACCTTCAATTATTCACACCGCCCAAAGAACTTGCATATCCTGCTTATCGATTCACGATTGATACAGAAGAAGATTATGTGTTTGCTACCTGTTTATTAGAGAAAGCTGGTGGTTCTATTGCTGTGCCGACAGCTGAGCTCATTTCCATCTGTGAACAACATCCAGACATTGTTCGTTTGAATCAATCTGTGAGACAGAAGGATGCTGAATGAACAAAAAAATCATGATTGTTGTTTATGGGGGTTTTTTAAGAGGAATGGGTCATGTCGTCAGAATGAAACGTTTGGCAAAAGAACTGCTTCAGGAAGGGAACAACTTATATTTCTATACAAATGATCAGATTTGTGTAGAAATGCTTTCGCACCCAGAGTGGCACGTTCAGATGGTGCATGAGTCGAATGCGCTTCTCCAGGTCCAACAAGACATCAAAAAGCTAAAGCCTGACCTTTTAGTCATAGATGTCCTTGATTGTGATCTTCAGTTTCTTCAAACGATCAAAGACTCCTGTGGCAGTGCGAGGCTGGTCTTATTTGAGGAAAAAAGAGAGGAAGCCTGTCAGCTTGCAGACACGGTCATAAACGGCATTTATGGCGGTCTGGACGGGAAGCACGAGCAGGTTAATGGCACGGCTTATTATCATGGAACGCCCTATTTATTGTTAGATCACGAGATTAATCAATTCAAAGACACATATGAGGTTCGGAAAGAATGTAAAAAGGTGGTCATCAGCCTTGGCGGAAGTGATCCGTGCGGCCTGTTATCAAAGGCTGTATCGGCGCTTCTTCAAACAAATCACCTAGACATTTTAGCGGTCGCAGGAAAAGCCTCTCACATCAAAGAGCAAGTAGAGGCGGAACATATCCAATTCATTCAACATACAGATCAACTACCGGTTCTTTTATCAGAAGCTGATGTGGCTATCGTAGCAGGCGGTATGACGTTATATGAGGTAATTTGTATCGGGGTGCCCAGCATTGTCCTATCGCAAGTAGACCACCAAGCAGTGACAGCGAGCATGTTTGCGCAAAAAGGCGCTTGTTTTCACCTTGGATTAGGTGACCTTGTGGAAGAAAAAGACCTGTTGCAAGCTGTTCAAAAACTGTCTGACAGCTATTTTCTCCGCAGAAGCATTCATCTTAATGGACGTTCACTCATTGATGGAAAAGGAATCGAACGAGTGAAAAACATTCTTATACACCTCATGAATTCACACCAAAAAGAACATAAGGATGTGTAGATGTGAAGGGAGTTATTTTAGCAGGAGGAAAGGGATCACGGCTGGCACCATTAACGAAGATTTTCAACAAACACTTGCTGCCGGTTGGTCCATACCCGATGATTTATTGGTCATTATTCAAACTGAAAGAAGCAGGAATTGTAGATGTGATGCTGATTTCACAGGAAGAACAAATTCCGTTGTTTCAAAAGTTACTGGAAGATGATCGTGAACTTGGGATGAACATTGTGTATCAAGTACAGCCAGAAGCGTCTGGTATTTCCGATGGTTTATCCTATGCAAAGTCCTTTGCTCAAGGGGAAAAATTTGTGCTGATGCTTGGTGATAATGTATTTGAAGATTCATTACGCCCTTTTGTCGACGCCTTTAGGCAACAAGAAAGCGGAGCCAAGGTTTTATTGAAAGAGGTGGCAGATCCAAAACGGTTTGGCATTGCAGAAATTGATCCTGCTCATCACCGAATTTTATCAATTGAAGAAAAGCCAGAGCATCCGACGTCATCTTACTGCGTCACGGGCATCTATTTTTATGATCAAGACGTCTTTCAATATATCGAGGAAATCTCGCCGTCAGATCGAGGTGAACTAGAGATTACTGATGTGAATAATCTCTACATCTCAAATAGCCAGCTGACCTATGATATGTTAAAAGGGTGGTGGATTGATGCAGGAACACATGAATCTCTCCACGAAGCATCAACAAAAATGTTTGAAACGATGAAGGAAAAAGAGGGATACGAATGACGAAGTCTTATTTAATTACAGGTGGAGCAGGGTTTATTGGACTGAATTTTGTGAAGCTGCTGCTTCAAGAATCCGATGTCCGGCTGACCGTATTTGATAAATTAACATATGCCAGTCATCCAGAGGAGATGGAATATTTATCAAAGCTGCCTCATTTCCGTTTTGTCCAAGGAGATATCACGCTGCAAGACGAACTAGATCAAGTATTTGATGAAGCCTATGATGCCATCATTCATTTCGCAGCAGAATCACATGTCGATCGCAGTATTGAGTCAGCAGAACCCTTTATCCAAACAAATGTCCTTGGTACCTATCGTATGCTCGAAGCTGTCTTAAAGGGAAAGGCGAATAAACTCATTCATATTTCTACAGATGAAGTATATGGAGATTTGGAGCCGGATGATCCTGCTTTCACAGAACAAACACCACTCTCACCGAATAATCCTTATTCAGCAAGCAAGGCAAGTTCAGACCTGCTTGTGAAATCTTATATCCACACCCACCAATTACCCGCAATGATCACAAGATGTAGCAACAACTACGGACCTTATCAGCATGAAGAAAAATTAATCCCAACCATTATTAGAAAAGCGGTCAATGGTGAAAAGATTCCGATTTACGGAGACGGCCAGCAGATCCGCGATTGGCTCTATGTAGAGGATCATGCGAGAGCCGTAAAACAAGTAGTAGAAAACGGAACAGTCGGTCAGGTGTACAATATTGGCGGAGGCAACGAGAAAACAAATCTTGATTTAACCAAAACCATTCTCACACATCTAGGCATCTCTCATGACCAAATCGCGTTTATTCAAGACCGGAAAGGGCATGACAGGCGGTATGCCATTGATGCCAGTAAGCTAAAAGAAGAGCTCGGCTGGGTGCAGGCAACTTCATTTGAAAAAGGTATCGAAAAAACGATTGATTGGTATCGTGCCAAATATGATCAAAGTGAAGAAGGGTGACCGATGAAAGTTTTAATCACCGGTGCAGGCGGCCAATTAGGGAAAGAATTGACGAAACAGCTGAAAGAAAAAGACATCACCGTCATTGCTTTAACAAGGAGTATGCTGAATATCGCAGATCAACAGGCAGTCAGACATGCAATGAGACATTTCCGTCCGGATATTGTTGTCAGTGCGGCTGCTTATACGTCTGTGGATCAATGCGAAACAGAAACGGAAAAAGCCTATCTTGTGAATGGGATTGGCGCCTACTATACAGCGCTGGAGGCTAAGAACGTAGGGGCAGATGTGTTACATGTCAGCACAGATTATGTATTTGATGGGCAAGCGGATACCCCTTACCAAGTTGATGCACAAGCAGATCCGCAAACCATTTATGGAAAGAGTAAAAAACTTGGAGAAGAATTGATTCATCTTGTGTCAGATGAAGTGAAGATCATTCGGACATCGTGGCTCTATGGACATGAGGGACATAATTTTGTGAATACCATTCTTCGACTGGCTGAAACGAAGGATCATTTGCGCATCGTCAATGATCAGTTAGGGTCTCCTACTTATACAAAGGATGCCGCAGAAGCTTTGATTCACTTGTTTGACCAGAAAGCAGGTATTTATCATGTCAGTAACCGAGCTAGCTGTTCATGGTTTGACTTTGCGACAGAAATTGTGGCAGCAAGCGGTCTGTCTACGACAATTGAACCCATTTCCACTGAAGAGTATGGTTTCCAAACACCTCGGCCCGCCTACTCTGTTTTAGATCTGCAAGCGATTGAAGCGACAGGCTGGAAGCCAAGACATTGGAAAGATGCACTTCATGAATACTTGCAGAAAGAAGGGAGATTCGAGCAGCATGATTGATGGTGTACAAACGAAAAAACTCATGAAACATTGTGATGATCGCGGCTTTTTCGCAGAGCTTATTCGAGATGACGAACCGATGCTGAAGCGCTTTGGGCAGGCGTCGTGGTCGAAAAGTTTCCCAGGAGTCATCAAAGCCTTTCATTATCATGAAAAACAAGACGATGTTTGGTTTTTCCCAGCAGGTCATGCACAGGTCGTTTTATACGATTTGAGAGAAGATTCCCCGACAAAGGGTCAAACCGATGTGTATTATATGGGAGAAGATAATCCGATGCTGCTCCTCATTCCAAAGGGAGTTGCACATGGCTACCGCGTATTAGGGGAGACGCCGCTGCAGATTGTTTATTTTACAACAGAATCGTACGACCCAAAAAACCCAGATGAGAAGAGAATTGCGTGGAATGATGAGGCGATCGGATTTAACTGGGAAACGACATTTAAATAGAGAAGAGAGGCCTTTCGCAGGAGAAAGGTCTTTTTTATTTTCATCCATGGGAAATGGAACTAGACAGCCTTACATTTCTGAATAGAACGTTCTCGTTTATAGCTGCCGAAGCTGATGATAAAACCAACAAGCGTAATGAGTGCACAGACAAGACCTACCGTATGATATCCGAAATGGACATAAACGGGTCCCATCAATGCGGAACCGAGCATAACAGCAAGGTTGGAGGCCAGGCTGTAAAAAGCCATCACTTTCCCGCGATGGGTTTGAGAGCAGTCGCTTAGAATGGTGCTTAGAAGCGTGACAGATAAGCTTTGCATAGCACCCCAAATAAATAGGGCGAAAATCAGCAACATCCACGAGAATGGCGCATAAGGAAGCAAGGCTAGAACAAGCGCAATTCCACCTAGCACGAAGACAAGGGAACGAGTTTTACCGAACCAGTCTGCTAATTTTCCAGTAAACATACTCATAGAAAAGCCGACACCATAAGCCATAATAAGAAGTCCAGCTGTTGATTGTCCGCCATCAAACAGACTTTGCAGATAAGCACCTAAAAACGAGTACATGCCGTAAAATCCAAGCATATTGCAAAACGTCACAGTCAAATAGGCAGGCACACGATTGATTTTCAAAGCTCCCCATAAAGAGCCTGTTTTCTCTCTAGCATGAGGTGCCTTCGGATCAGCTGCTCTGACTTGTTTTCTTGATTCAAGGATGACAAGCAGCAGGACAATGAGACTCATCATAGCGAAGATCCAAAACGTCCAGCGCCAGTTTAAACTCTGGCCGATAAAGGCGCCAATGGGCACACCAAGGACAAGAGAAAGAGACCAGCTCGATACAATGAGTCCCATCACTTTGCCGCGGTATTCGTATGGAACCCGGTCGCCCACAAGAGCATAGGCTGTTGGCACGAATACACCAGTTGCCAGCCCTGAAATAGCACGGCCTGCAAAAAACACGGCCAAATTTGGGGCAGCAGCACACATCACTGTTCCAATTAAAAAGAAGGACAGCCCAATTATCAAACACAGCTCTCTTGAATATCGGTCCCCTAAAGGAACGAGTAGCGGAGCTCCAACCAGCACAGCTAACCCATAAATGCTGATGGAAAGAGCGAGAACATCAAGAGAGTGCTGAAAGGAGTTTGATAAATCAGGCAGCAGTGGTGAAATCACCAGTTCCTCCGATCCCGCCGCAAAAACGCCAAGTGTGAGTGCAATGGCAAGTGTGATGGGAAATGTTTTAGAAGCCTGGCTGTCTAAAGATTCTTTCATCAAGTGATCCCTCCATACTTGCTTTTTCATTCAATTCCGTTAAAATAAATTCTACCATTATTTAGTTTTATTTTACATTTCGTATCATAAGTATCATCATAAAATACTTTTCAAATGGAACGATTTTGGGATAGGAGCGTAACGAATGAAAATCACCGATGTGGATGTGCATATTTTAAACGAATTGAGAGAAGATGCCCGCTTATCAATGAGGGAATTGTCCAAACGAGTGAATTTATCAGCACCTGCGGTAGCAGAAAGAGTGCGAAGACTAGAGGATGCAGGGATTATCGAAGGGTATTCTGTTCAAGTCAATTATAAAAAGCTGGGTCTGATGATAGACTGTTTACTGGAAGTCACCGTATTAAATGGGGAGTATCAGCGTTTTGTGACATTTATGAACCAGCATCCACGTGCGTTCTTTGCTTATCGAGTGGCAGGACAGTCCTGTTTTTTCATTAAGCTGTCTGTTTCTTCTCTTGAAGAAATTGAAGCGTTTATTCAAGATGTGTCTGGCTTTACAAAAACGGTCTCTCATATTGTCTTATCAGAGCATTCCTTTACCCATCCCATTCAGGAACGTGTGAAACAAATAGAAGAGCCAGAAATGACCGTGGTGAAATAGAAAAAGGACCTGCCCTCAGGTCCTTTTTCCTCTATACTAAAATATTCGTATAGTAATCATTTGTGATTAAAGGAGTTAATTCTTTTGAAGCTTTTAAAAGTAATAGATTACGCAGCAATAATGGATATGCACAGAACAAGAAGCAAAGAAAGTCACTATAATCATTTGCCTATAGACGTAGGTAACAGGGATCGTTTTTTTAGTGCTCAGCCTATTGATTTACAATTTCACATCAACAACCATACAGCAAACTTAGAAAGTGGAATATTTTCCTTTAATTCAAGCATCAAATCTGGTGAAGATAAGAATGACAAGGTTTCTGGGGAAGTGTTTTTACGAAAAGAGTCAAAGCACAAACCCAATGTAATCTTTGTACATGGATGGAGAATGGATTCATACGACAGAATCAAGAAGATTTTTCACGATAAAATTGTTAAAAATTATGATTGGAATATTTATTACTACACGTTGCCTTATCATTTCAATAGGGAACCACAGAATTCAACATATTCTGGTGAACACATGATTAGCGCCAATATAAGTCGAACAGTGCAATCCTCCCAGCAAGCTATTGTTGAACTTAGAGGGCTGATTAAATGGATCAAGGAAAATGAAGGTGGAGAAATAATTGTAGTTGGTATTAGTTTAGGAGGGTGGCTAACAAACTTATTAGCAACAGTCGAGAAACATGTGAATATTGTTGTATCAGCTTTTTATGCGAATAATATTGCGCATTCCATCTGGAACACTCTTCCTGGGAAGTATATACGAAGAGATCTGGAGAAACATGGAACAACGCATGAAGAACTCGACAAAGCTTGGGATATTATGAATCCTAGTAAAGCAAAACTTCTCGTAGACAAAGAAAATGTACTTTTAATATCAGGAAAATATGACATGTATATCGACATAAACGATGCTGATACTCTGTGGAATAGCTGGAATCAACCTAAAAGGTACTTATACAGTTGTGGGCATGCTGGAATTGTTCTATCTAGAAATAGAATAGCAGCTGACACACTTCAATTTATTGAAAGTAGGCTAAAGAAATAAAATGATGTTCATCCTCACTGCATTGTTGAGGGCCGTGAGTTTAGTTTTGTTTCTTACTTATCCTGAAAATGAAAAAAAGATGGGGAAGTTTTTCATGATGAGATCACCTTTCTAAACAAATACATAAAAAGGCTTCGGAGAGATCCGAAGCCTTAAGAGTTTATCATACATGGAAATAAGACGCTAGCTGCTCGTTTGCTAATCGGTTTCCAACAAAGAAGGAACCAAATTCGCCGTAACGTGCACTCACTTCATCAAATCGCATTTCGTAAACCAATTTTTTAAATTGAAGCACATCATCAGAGAAAAGAGTGACGCCCCACTCATAATCATCAAAGCCAACAGAACCTGTAATGATCTGTTTTACTTTCCCAGCATAGCTTCTGCCAATTAAGCCATGGCTTCTCATAAGGGATTTACGTTCATCCATTGAAAGCATGTACCAGTTGTCATTGCCAGAACGTCTTTTATCCATTGGATAGAAACAGACATATTGAGAAGAAGGAAGCTCTGGATAGAGGCGCGCACGTACATGCGGGTTCTCGTAAGGGTCTCCGCCATCTCCGCCTCCTGCTAAGTAGTTGCTGAGTTCAACAACTGACACGTAAGAATAAGCTGGAATCGTAAACTCTGCTAGTCGTGTCTTGTTGAATTCAAGTTCAATTTCACCTAGTTCTTCCATGGTCGGACGTAAAATCATGAGCATAATATCTGCTTTTTGGCCGACAATACTATAGATTGTTTGGCTTCCAGCCTGATTGTGCTCGGCTGTTTTCCATTTTTCTAATAGACCTGTGAACTCATGAATGATGGCTTGACGCTCATCGCTTGTCAGCAGCTTCCAAGCCGTCCAGTCGATCGTTCTAAAATCATGCAGCGCATACCAGCCATCTAGTGTTTGAGCTGCTTCATTTGTTGTATGTTGTTCGCTCATTTCTTTCACTCCTATTTACAGTTTTCCATCTGTTCCAACTATAACATAGTTTGTCCAAATGAAGATGTGATCAAAACTTGAACGACGAAAACGCTTTTCTAGAAATTGATTTAATTAGTTTGAAAAATAAGAATTTAAATTGTAAGCGCTATAATGTAAGTTGGTAGTTTGAATTTATGTAGAAGAAGAGTATGCTTAAAAGAGAACGCTTTTTTTGTAAAATCAAGGAGGGTATTGAAGTGGCAGATATTTTTTCAACAGTTCAGGAAAAGGTTGCAGGTAAAGGAGTTAAGATCGTTTTTCCTGAGGGAATGGACGAACGCATTCTAACAGCCGTTCAAAAACTAGCAGATGGCAAAGTATTGCAGCCAATTGTTGTAGGTAAGAAAGAAGAAGTAGAAGCAAAAGCAAAAGAATTAGGTCTTACACTTGATGGTGTTGACGTGTATGATCCTCATACATATGAAGGTTTTGAAGATCTTGTGCAAGCTTTCGTTGAAAGACGTAAAGGCAAAGCGACAGAAGAGCAAGCGAGAAAAGCATTACTGGATGAAAACTACTTCGGTACAATGCTTGTGTATAAAGGTCTTGCAGACGGCCTTGTAAGCGGAGCAGCACACTCAACTGCTGATACAGTGCGCCCAGCACTTCAAATCATTAAAACAAAAGAAGGCGTAAAGAAAACTTCTGGCGTCTTCATTATGGCTCGCGGCGAAGAGCAATATGTGTTTGCTGATTGTGCGATCAACATTGCACCAGACAGCCAAGATCTTGCTGAAATTGCGATCGAAAGTGCAAACACAGCAAAAATGTTTGACATTGAACCACGTGTGGCGATGCTTAGCTTCTCAACAAAAGGCTCAGCAAAATCAGACGAAACAGACAAAGTGTCTGAAGCGGTTCGCATTGCAAAAGAAAAAGCACCTGAGCTTGTTCTTGATGGGGAGTTCCAATTCGATGCAGCTTTCGTTCCTTCAGTGGCAGCGAAAAAAGCACCAGATTCCGTCATCAAGGGCGATGCTAGCGTATTTGTTTTCCCTAGCCTTGAAGCTGGAAATATTGGCTACAAAATTGCCCAGCGCTTAGGTAACTTTGAAGCTGTAGGTCCAATCCTGCAAGGTCTAAATCAGCCAGTAAACGATCTTTCAAGAGGCTGTAATGCCGAAGACGTTTATAATCTTGCGCTGGTTACAGCAGCTCAAGCACTATAAAATAGCATCTCGACTAGAGCAGTCAGTACGATAGATTCGTGCTGGCTATTTTTTTATTTTGTCCAAATGTGTACAATAAAGGGTGAAAAGAAAACACGAATCGTAGATAAAGCCGATAGGATAGGCAGGTGCTATAATGGAGGATTTAATATATAAACTTCAGCATAAGGTCGCATTTTTAACCGATGCGCAGAGGAGAATTGCAGATTATATCGTACAAAATCCAATGGAAGTCGCTTTTTTAACTGTCGATAAATTGGCGTCAAAAGTCGGGACGAGTACAGCAACGATCATGCGATTCTCTGCTGCTGTGGGGTATTCCGGTTTTTCTGAATTCCAAAAAGAGCTTCAATCAGCTATGAAACATAAAGCCGACCCTCAAACGAGACTTGAAGCGAATCTCAAGCATTCAAATAAGAATAAGCTCCTGCATGACCATGTAGAACTGCAATTTCAAAATATCCAGTATGCACTAGACAATATCACGGAAGAAACCTTTCAGCAGATTGTTGGGAAAATAGCCAGCGCACGCCACGTTTTGTGTACAAGTGTTCGAAGTGGAAGACCTGTTGGTGAGTATCTGTCACTCGGAATCAATCGGTTATTGGGGAATTGCCAATACATTGATGCAGACAAAAGCGACTGGGTGGATGATTTGGTTCATTTCAACTCTAGTGATTTCATTATAGCGGTCAGCTATCCGCGTTATGCAAAACGCATGAAGGACTTGTTGGAAGCAGCGAAGTCTTATGGGGTGGAAGTGCTTTTAATCACAGACAGCTACAGCTCTCCACTAACCAAATATGCACAATATGTATTACCATGTTCCTCAGCAAGTGTAGGCTCTCATAACTCTGTCGTATCTGCTATCTTTATCGTCGATTACATTTTAAGTGCCTTAGCGATGAATGATCCTGAAAGAACAAAACCACGTTTAGATCAAATCAATCATATGTTAACGAAAATGAGTTACCACACAACACATTAGTCGTGTGGAACTCATTTTTTATTTTTTGAAAGCGCTTTACTAATTGAAAATGAGGTGGTATGATCATATCACAAAAGTAATAAATATTACTTTAATAAAAATAAATGTAATGAATATAACTCAAAGGGGATGATGGAAACAATGAGTACTGTTCATTTCGTGTCGAAGGATCTTATCGCTAGGGCAAAAAAGCTTAACTCGACCTTGCTGTCAGACGTAATGGGGTGCACTGGCGCGATGGATCATCAAATCAAACCAGTTGCGAAAGGCATGAATGTAGTCGGCACAGCTTTTACTGTTAGCTTACGGCCAGGGGATAATTTATTTCTTCATCAAGCGATCTACTCTGCTAAAGAAGGAGATGTACTGATTGTTGACGGGAAAGACCATAAGGGTCATGCCTATTTAGGGGAATTGATGGCACATTCAGCAAAGGCTGTAGGAATAGAAGGAATCGTGATTGACGGGCTCGTTCGCGACAAACTCGCTTTAGAGGAGCTGGCTTTGCCAATCTACAGTAAGGGATTTATGCCAAACGGACCTTATAAAGATGGTCCTGGGGAATTGAATCAAACCATCTCGTGCGGCGGTGTCAAAGTAGCCCCAGGTGATTTAGTCATTGCTGACGATGATGGAGTCGTCATCGTTCCAAAGGAAAAGGCGGAACACCTGCTGACACTAGCGGAAGAGAAACAAGCGTATGAACATCAGAGATTAAAAACGATTCAACAGTATATGGACGAAGGAAAGCAAGACATCAGTCTCTTAGCACCGGCATGGCTGGAAGGCAGAATGAAAAAATTTCAGGAATAGGGGAATCGGTGATGAAAATAGGCTTTATCGGATATGGTGAAGCGGCATATGAGCTGTCAACGGGATTGAAAACAGAAGGATTAAATCAATTTTATGCGTATGATGTCCTATTACAAAATGAGAAATTAGCTGGCTCGTTGAAAGAAAAAGCATCGCAAACAGGCGTTCAATTAACGAGCAGTATTAGCGAACTCATTGAGAAATCTGATCTTATGATTGCAGCTGTACCAGCGAATAAAACCTTAGAAGTGGCACAATCTGTATCGGGAAGTTTGAAAAAGAATCAATTATATGTAGATGTATCGGCATCAACACCAGACATCAAAAAACAAGTAGCAAACGAAATTGAAAAGCAAGAAGCGCTATTTGTAGATGCCGCCATGCTAGGGTCTCTTCCAGTCAACAAACACAAGGTTCCGATCACGGCAAGCGGCAGTGGAATTGACCAATTCATGAAAGTCATGAATGCTTATGGCATGAATATCACAAAAATTAGTGATCAGCCAGGAGATGCTTCGGCACTAAAGCTAATCAGAAGCATTTATATGAAGGGGATTGTCGGTCTCTTGATTGAATTTTTGGAAATTTCCAAAAAATATAATGTGGAACATCAAGTGATTTCTTCACTAAGCGATACAATCGATAGCAAAAGTTTTGAAGAGACCATGAATCGTCTTGTGACAGGGAGTGCATTGCATGCAAAAAGACGGGCAGTAGAGCTTCTTGGCTCTATTGAAATGCTAGATGAAGCAGAGATTGATGCCAGTATGTCTCGGGCAGCACAAAAGAAGCTTGAGAAATTAGCAGACTTTCACTTTGCTGAACGATTTGACGGGGTAAAACCTGCTAGCTGGGAAGAAGTCATTGACGTGATGCAGCAAGGGGAATGAATTGTAAGCGTTTTATTTAATAAAGGGGAGGCGAAGAAACGATATGGGTTTTATTGCGTTGATTGTGTTCATAGCTGTCATCATTATATGGAATGTCGTCGTGAAGCGGAATATGGGAGAAGCCATGCTATTAGGCTTTATTGCAACCACATTATTTGGCGGATTGGATGCGTTAAGACTTTTCTGGGATGGTTTAATATTTGCATCCACGTATGAGGTGCTTTATGCAGCTGTCGCATTTGTATTCATGGCCTATTTAATCGAAAAGTTGGAATTAATTCATGCACTCTTACGAATCTTGAATTCTGTTGTAGGGAAACTTCCTGGTGGAGCGGCTTATATGAGTACGTTAGGTTCAGCAGTGTTAGGCGCTCTTTCAGGTTCAAATTCTGCAAACACAGCTGCGACTGGCTCTATCACCGCCTCTTGGATGATTAAATCCGGGTGGAGCCGGACCCACACGGCCACGATTCTAGCAGGGAATGGCGGACTTGGAGCGGCACTGCCTCCGAACTCTTCCATGTTTATCATGCTTGGGTTTGCCCCGGTTGCGGCCCTTGTATCTGAGGGAGATTTATATATTGCCCTTCTAATAGGAGGACTGTATCAAGTCGTATACCGATTTATTTTGGTGTATCTCCTGGTGAAAAAGAATAAAATTCAGGCCATGCCGCCAGATGATATTCTTCCTTTCTGGGAAGCTGTAAAACAAGGGTGGAAGTCGATCTTTATTTTTTTCGGTGCCTTGATTCCTATCATTGTCACGATTGGTCCTCTGGCAAACTATTTAAAAAGTAATCCAAACATCGGACCAGAGGCAATGGATCAAATTTCTTTAATTACGTGGATTCCGATTCTCATGATATTAATTAGTCTAACAATTGGAAGAAAAAAGGCGTCTGCACTTGATTGGTCTCAGTTTTTCAAGTCGGCTATTCCTAAGTTTACAACGATCGGAGCTTTGATGCTGTTTGCAGTGGCTGCTAGTCAAGTGCTTGCTGAATTAGGGCTCGCAGATGATTTGACGCAAATCACATCAGTACTTGCCATTCCGAAATGGCTCATGGTGCTCATTGTGGGTGTTCTTGTCACACTGGTGGCAGGCCCTCTATCTTCAACAGCGACATTAACAGCAGTTGGACTTGTCTCATTTTCAGCTTTAATCTCAGTTGGAGTGGACCCAGTTGTGGCTGTAGTTGCCATTCTTGCTTTTTCATCAACTGAAGGCGCTTCCCCGCCTGCATCAGGGTCCATATTTATCGCTTCTGGTCTAGCAGGGGCCAGACCAGAAAAAACCTTTATCCCACTGATCCTCTATTATATGCTTCCGATCGTTGGCATTGGCTGGCTCATTGGAATGGAGATACTTCCCGTATAGAAAGGAGAAACAGATGAGAGTATTGATGGAATTCTTATTTAAAGTGCTGCTTGTCCTATTTCTAACGTCAGGAACGTTGTTGGTATTCGGTCAAATACTAGGAATTCTCTTGCAAAAGGGAGATATGATCATTGCTAGTACGAACCTATTTAAAAACCCAACACTGGTGTTAAGTGCCTTTTTTAGCCTTGTCGGGTTTTCACTCCATTATATACCTGAGAAGAAAGACGCTGCATGTAACGATCATGGCTCATCATCAGTCACGGAAACTTTAAAATAAGTATCAAAAGCTGGATCCTATCGAAGGATTCAGCTTTTTTATGTGAATTAGGTATAAAAACCCAATACATACGATTCATTTTTTAGTGAATTCGTTTTCAATCATATGCCTCTTGTGCTAGTAAATGGTAACATAACGGAGGACTATTTGAGGAATAGAGGTGTTTGACGATGTCTGGAGCTATCATCGGTTATACAACAGCCTTGTATTCGTTAAAGGCAGACATATCCATAAAAAAAGAACAAATCATAGAACTGAACATGTGTCGAAAAGAAATAAAAGAAGCAAAGTCTGCTCTGGCAGATGCTAACAAGAAAATGACTCATCCAGATCTGACATCACATACATGGTTTGGCCATCTCGCAGATACGTTTGATGACATTCGAGACGAGATGGCATCCGCCAGTCAAGAGATAAAAAGTGTACAGCTAACCAATCTATTGAATCGAATTGATGAGAAAATCAGCGACTTAAAATCAGAGATCCATTCATTAGAACATGAAATTCATTCGGTTGAAAGAAAAATAGAGAAAGAAAAGCAAAAACAACTGGAAGAAAAAAGAGGGTAGTCACATGAGCAGAGAAATTAAAATAGATGCCAGTCAGGTCAAACGAGTATTACAGCATGCAAAACAATCAGGCGCTCAAATGAATGCAACACTTCCAACAACCATCAAAGGAAGAAATCAGCTCCTGACGGCAGACACACTAGAAAAAATCAATCAGCAGCTGAACGAATTAAGTACATCCTACATAGACATTCTTCAGAAACAACTTGTACAAACAGAACAAGCGGTGAACACCATGATCGAAACGGACAAGGCGCTTGCTTCCAGCAGTAAAAGAAAATAAAGGAGAAACGATCCATACCTGCGACTTTATCACCTATTATTGGATCTCTTCCTGTAATAACCCGACCCAATGCACAACCATATACAGGTACGCTTAAGTCGAGTGCTGGGTATGGTAAAGTTGTTGGTAGGCAGTCTGCTGACGGAAAAGTAAGATGGAGATTAGATTATGATCCTAATAAGGGACCACATATAAATATTGAAGATTTTCGTAATGGCAAAGGAGCTAATGCAAAGAAAATCGCTATACCATTTGAAGGTAACGAAGGTACTTTTAAATCTTTATTAAAACATCTGAATAGATAAGGAGATTTTATATGAGTTTATTTGAAGAATGTATTGAGGCACTTGGTGAGAATGTACACGTTTTATATGATAATAGTAGGGAGAAAATATTAAGCCATTTTGAAAGTTCATTTCCATTTTCTGATTGGGGGCAAATTGAATGGAAAAATTTATCTTCTTATGCTGAAGTGAATACGTTGGATGAGATACAATCCTTTTTAAATCAAAAAATGGATGAGTATAATGATGTTGTTTATATCATTTGGGATGAAGGGACGTTACCAATTATGCAATCTACTTTAGATAAAGTTTTTGAAGCTATAGATGATGTTACTGCAGTCAGTTTTGATACATGGATTTTTTCACCATCTTCTGGTTATGTTATTGAAATATTTCATGATGGTGAAGTGAAAGTAGGATCAAAGTAGGGATGTAATAGAAAAATGAATAATGATTGGATATCTGTTCAGGAAGTTGAAAATGATACTCAAATTTGGGCTGGAACCGTAGTTAGAGTTTTTACGGAGGAATTAAATAAGGATAACCTAGAAGGTAATTTCTATGATTACATCGTTTCTTTTATTTATGATAACAATGAATATTTACAATTAACCTGTCTTACTCAAGGTGAGGGTGGAAATATTGTTTGTGTATTGCAAACAGAACCAGATTCTAATTATTCATTAGGTAAGGAATTAAAAAGAATGATGGATGATGGTACAAACCCTGTTTTTGTGAAATTTTCACCTGAATGTATCGTTAAGTAAACATCTAATATGAGCGGTGAACACCATGATTGAAACGGACAAGGCGCTTGCTTCCAGCAGTAAAAGAAAATAAAGGAGAACGCAATGAAAACCCTTGATGCTTTTGCGCTAATAAACGGAATTGACCAAACGCTGAATACATTAAAACAGCAATCACAACAGATTAGCTCCATAGAAAAACAAATCCAACAGATCATCTCACTTGATGGCGCACTAAAGGGAGAGGCGGGACAAGCCATCCGCTCCTTTTATACAGAATGCCATATTCCCTTCCTGCAATTCTATCAGGTCATCATTGAGGAATATAGCGCTACATTGAAAAACACAAAGCAGGCGCTTCATAAACTTGAATCGAATCAGCAAGGCTTTATATCACAAGCATTTATTGAACACGAACTTGATCAAGGCTTAAAAAAAACGGAGCGAGCGATTTCTGACATTGTTTCAGATGTGAGCCAGGCGATCGGCAGGGTCAGTCATATCGTTCACTTGCCTCATGTAGACGAGTCTGCTTTTCAACAGAGCTATCAAAAAGCGTGGCTTGAGACATCCAGAACCATTGGACTGCTCCATGCCTTTGACAGAGAACAAACAAGTGCTATGAATGAAACAACAAGTGCATTGCAAACAATGAAGCAATACATCAACACGCTAAGCACCATGTTCACCAGTCCAAAAATCGACATCACGAGCTATCAAAAAGGATCTATTTTCAAAGATGGAAAAGAAGAAAAAGTGAACAGCACGATCAGCGGATTGAATGACAAAATAGACAACACGAAAGAAAACCCGATGATAATCATGCTGAAGAAACTGAAAGAGAAACAACAGGCGAATGTGGAGACGGTTGTTCGGAATGACACCCATAAAAACATCAGTAAACAAATCACAGCAAACGATCCATCACTTACGACATTGCAAAGGGAAGCTGTGAACGGGAAAAACAAGATTCATAGAGACATCAGGGTCGTAAATGGTAAACTATATAACGTAAAAGGCATCAAAAAGCTATAAGAATTCGACATCGCTGATGAAGTCGTCACAGATCCGTCGAACATTGATTTTATTGGCGGCCGATACACCGTTTACGCCAATAAACAAATCATCCGAACGTATATCGCAAACGGCGAAGTAAGAATAGAAGAAGTCGACAACATCCCAGAAAGCCGGAGCCGAGGCAATGCGAAACGCATATTAGACGGTGAAGTTGTCTCAACAACCGAAAACATCATCCTAGAATACAGCGGAATCTATGACGGTTATCGAGCCGTTACTGGTAAAGACCCAGAAACTAGCAAAAATATTAGCAGCACCGACCAAGCCCTATCCGCAGCCTCTATTATCCCATTTATGAAAATCATTAAAGGCGGGAAATATGTCTTTAAGAGTGATCAAGGGAAGAATGTGGTGAAGAGGGTTGAGAAGACGGGGAAGAATAAAGCTACTACATTTAAAATGGGGTATAAAAAACACCTAAAAGAAGTAGAAGCTGTTGTTAGAAAGAAAAACAAAGGCATTGTTGGTGGTCATAATATGCAAGAATTTGAAAAAGTATTTATTGATAATGGTTGGGATATACAAAAATGTATTATATCTAAAAAGCCGCATTCTAAATTTAAAGGAATATATGAGGTTGAATACGGTTTACCTGCTCTAAATAGAGAAGGTAATATTATCCCCGGTGAACTAAAAAAAGTTCGTACCCCAAAGACAGTTTATGATCCAAGGTTGATTTCAGATAAGAAAATGTTACAGTGGGGCGAAGAAGCGATGAAGAATGGAAAGATTGAAGGTAGGAAAATTACTGGAACTTCTAAGAACGGACTGAAGTTTGAAGGTTATATTGATGAAGCTACAGGAGAAATTACAAACTTCTTCCCAACATTGAGGTAATGGAGAGTGAAAACATTGAAAAATAAAAATAAAGAGCTTGTAAAATACTTCTTTCAAGTAATGGGGGACGAAAGGTTCCTAACAATTATGGATAAATTTTCGAAAAAAGAGGGGTATGGTATCGAACATGTATGGTGTGTTTTTGCAGACGATTATGAAGAATGGGAAGAAGATTATTTCGGTGAAGAAGGAATAGCTTTTTATTTCGATTATCCTGCCGTACAAGAAGACGAGGAAGTAATATTAGATTATGAAACTTTATATGAATATCTAGATGAAATTGTAGAATTCTATTTAGTTAGACATCCAGAAAATAAGTTAGAAATAGATAACTATATGAAGAAAATTAAACTGAAATATAATATAAAACAATCAAGAAAATGAATTGAATTCCCTAAAAAGCAAAAGAGCTACACTATATAATCTTTGTTCATGAGGAATTAAAAGTAACATATTTTATTTTGAGGTACTTTGATGCTATTGAGTATCAAAGTACCTTTTATTATGTATTACGATTGAACAAAATAAAATGAGTTTATGTGCAGGTGTTTGGAAGCGTGAAAACGTCGAACCCATAATTACACTGTGAAGTTGTCTCAACCGCTGAAAACATCATCCTAGAATACAGCGGCATCTACGACGGCTACCGAGCCGTTACTGGCAAAGACCCAGAAACCATCAAAAATATTAGCAGCACCGACCAAGCCCTATCCGCAGCCTCTATTATCCCATTTATGAAAATCATTAAAGGCGGGAAATATGCCATTAAGATTGATCAAGGGAAGAATGTGGTGAAGAGAGTTGAGAAGACGGGTAAAGGTGCGCGTGAACTTAATAAAGATTTAGCAAAAGCTTATCTTAGGGATATAGAGGCTAAAACTGGACGTAAGGTTAATAAAGATCAAATTCATCTGATTAAAGAGGCCTTAAGAAACAAAAACTATGAAAAATTGACACCAAAAGAGATTGCTAAGCATAGAAGCAAATTTACATCAAACTTGAAAAATAAATTAATTGCAGAGTGGGAAGAAAAAACCAAACAAAAGTGGCCATGATGTACAGAAGAAGTACTTGATAAGAATGGAGAGGTTGCTCGGAGGGTTAGTCAACCGTATGATGCTCATCATATCATAGAGAATAACTTTAGTGGCTGCTCATGAGTGGTGGAATAATCATCCGGCTAAATATCCTAACGAACATCAATCAGGGATACATGGAAAGGGAGCTCCATCAGGTAAACTATTTCCAAGGAGGTAAAATAGAATATGGCTAATTTTAAATTTATTAATGAACTAGAAAATAAAACTTATAAGGTATCTGAAGATGATATTTTAAAAGCTGAACAAAGAATGGGTATAAGTTTTCCAAATGATTTAAGACAGTTATATTTAGAAATTGGCTATGGTTTTATTAAAGGTCGAAGTGCTAACTCAATAAATAGAATTATGGGACCAGGGACAGTAGCAGATATTAGATTAAGAGAAGGTGTTTTTGAATTTGATCCAGATTTAGACGAACTTTTTGATGATGAAAATAAACTTATTTTTTTTGAAGTAAACGAAGGTGTTTATATTTCATTAGATTTAAAATTAGTTAATAACCCAGTATATTATTTTGATACTCAAATAGCTGAATCGTTAGAGGATTTTTTCAAAAAGTTTCTCAATAATAATGAATATTATCTTTAATTGAAGATTAGGCACAATTAGGCGGGAGAATAAAAAAACTTTTTTGACTATGCAATGCTTTTCAAGTTTTTAAATCAACTACTTAAGAGAGGGAAATAACGAATTTACAAAACGATTCAGAAGACGATGTAAAATATAGGTTAATAAAAGATTTTTTAACAAGTGAGGGTATGATTTCCTTCTCTGAATAATAATAGTAGCAACTGAAATGAACAGGAGATTTAATACATCATGTAGAGGAGTTTAAAATATTGAGATATGAACAAATTAAGAGCAACAGAGAAAATAGCTTTTTCCCAGTAATTGAAAAAGAAATAATGAATGTAGAGAAAGAACTTGATTTAAAGTTACCTAAGGAATTAATTCATTTTTATCTAGAAGTAGGTTATGGATTTATAAATGGTTCGGAATATAATATTAATCGTTTGATGGACCCGTATTCTGTAAGAGACTTTCGGTTAAGAGTTAATGATTTTGAATTCTATCCTGATATTGAAATCTTTGATAAATATGAAAATAATAAGTTAATATTTTTTGAAGCAAATGAAACAGCTTTGATGTCAATTGAATTGAATGAGATCGATAGAAGCGCAGTTTTCTATTATGATGTCAAAATTGCTGATTCTTTGGAAGAATTTTTAATTAAAATCCAAGAGAATGATAAATATTATCTGAATTTGCTGATAGATGAATAAAAACGTTAAAATATGATACCCTCTAACAATCAAAAAGGATGTAAGTGAATGGGTTATGACTCTCTAATAGGTACATTAATAAAATGTGAAAAAGATAATATGGAAATGGACTAAAAAATATTGCTAAGTTAGACACAGTCTTTGAGACAGATAATGGTCTAGAAATTCATGATATCAACTTTATAGAATATGTTGCAGCTATAGTTAAAGTTCAACTTATTATTAATCTTCCTAGCAAAAATGAATACGACAGTTTATATTATTGGATAGTTGAAGAAAAAACATTGTTCGAGTTATCACGCTATGAATATACAACAAGTAAAATCTCAGTAGATGGTAAAATCATATGGATATTTGGCAATGAGTAGTAAACAAAGTGATAGTTTGTTTGTTTAGGTTATAGCTTTCTCCATATCTGTAGAAATGTAAACGATTCCCATTGGTAACCCGCATGAAGTAATCTTTACTAAACAAGGCGCAATATTTTGCATGATTGATTCAAATTAATAGGAGTTGTTACGAAAAAAAAATTCTATATAAAGAATTGTCGAAATTGGAGAATATACGTATAGAGGGTATTTTTATTAAAGAAGAAGGTAGAAAGGCAACATTGAAATTTGATATGCCATTTTATGCGGATTCTCAACCTGTAAAATGGGCTGATTCAGGGTACAATTCAATTTCTCTTGAAATAGATATTTTTGATATCCATTATTTAGAAATAAAAACATAGTCAGATACATATAGAAGAAATATCGAAATAATAAAGATTAATCAAGAGTTAATTGAGATCGATATTATCGGAGAGATTACTGCAAAAATAAAAGCAGAAACTAGTCTCATTCAAACTATTAACGGTTATATGAATCGTTTATAAAAGATATGAAGAAAGAGAATGCGATTGGTTGAGTTAAAATAACGACAAGTTCACTTTTTACCTAATAAGGAAAAGGGGTATAGAATGAAAGTAAAAAGAGTCAATTGGATTTCACAAGAAGCTTTAGAAGCAGAAGTAGTTGTAACAGATGGAGAATTTGACATAAGTTGTTTTGCACAACCATTCAAGCAATTAGGAGAGGATGAGTTTATAGAAACAATATTTTGTTTAAATGCCCAAAATATTGTGAAAGTTGATCAACGAGATTATCATATTGAAAAGTCAGTTGGTCATTTTAGTTATCGTTTAGTTGGTGAATGTATTGATAAACACGACGGAAAAGTACAATTAGGTAACCTGTTATTTGAATTAGATAACAGGTTAATAGCTGGAGATATAATAGATGGTGATTTTATCAGTTTTTGTTGTGAAAGATTAGATATTTATTAGTATAGTGATTGTTAAGTATTTACTTTAGATCAAACCGGCGGGGAAAAGATAAAATGTATAAAACTGAAATGTTGAAAAGAAATCAGTTAGATTGTAACTGGAATACATTGTTAATAGGAAGGCAATACAAATTAATTTCTCCCGAAGAAGTTACAAATTATGCCGTAGAATATTTGGAGTGTAATCCTCATCTAAACCATAAATTCATCCTTGATTTAGCATGGGATATAACAGAAGACGAAGTGGATGATTTACTTGAAAAAGTAGTGTCTGATCATTCTCCTGAAGCCTTAGCAAAAGAGTATCACAAGTGGTTATATAGTATTTTAAGAGAGGTCTATCATGGCACTCCTGATGAAAATGCCTTTCAAGAAATTGAAAATGTCTTTTTCATGTTTCATACACCTACCATCATGCAGGAAGTTTTTAGAAGGATATCAAATA
Organism: Bacillus sp. 22190; assembly: GCF_052045575.1. Lineage (NCBI taxonomy): Bacteria > Bacillati > Bacillota > Bacilli > Caryophanales > Bacillaceae > Bacillus > Bacillus sp. 22190. The sequence continues at coordinate 135,891 of NZ_JBQEPF010000001.1, forward strand.
TATATTATTATCCCTCCCATTCAAAAAAAACGATAAAAGAACTTCTTAAAGAATTTTTAGAGGATGAGAAAAAACGGATTAATGGTGAGGGGGAAGTATAATGATGATCAAGTATGACGAATTTGACCTTTTAGAACTCTTTCAAAGTGAACCGGAGAGTATAACTGGTAATATCGATGATGGAGAGTTAATTTATATATATAAAGACAACACAAATTTTCAAGTGGTTTTCTGTTTGGATGTATATCAACAAACGATCACTCTAAGTCTAACCTGGAATGATTCAGTCGTGTTTACAGGTGATTTTTATCATGTAACAAATTTAAAAAAAGAAGATAATAGTTTGATTATCTATGTAGAAGGAGTAAAGAGACTGAAAGTGAATTTTTATAAACAACTAGGGGTGGAAATCCTTGATTCGTATTTATAATTGAGGAAGCCTTCAAAGGTAATGAATTCGCCTCAAAACCTTTGCATGGCGTTTAGTGACATAATATCCTCTCGAAAAAATCTGTGGTGAGCTAATCAAGACTATCAAGCAAATATTTTTTGCTGAGACATTCTAGTGAATTCTACATTTGACGATAAAGTATCTTGAAGATCTGAAAGTGGGATAATCTAAACTAGGAATCCATTAGGTGGAAGTGAGGGTATATTGTGATATACGAATGTCTTATAAAAAACTCAATCCTCTGATTGAGGAAGAAGCAACTATTGAGATAAACGGTGTAGAATTAACAGGTTTTATTTCTATTTGTCCGTATGAAATTAAAGTGGGGAAAAGTTATCAAGTAGCCATCGGGTTTACTATATTAGATGAATTGATAATCCATGAAATTCTGGAAGAAAAGAAAGAAATAGAACGCATTGGTTCAGGGTATGATTATTATTTAAGCGGTCTGTTACACGCAGGTAAAATTGACGCAGGTTTAGTTTTCACTGACGATGATGAGTGTTTTGCCAATTTTTTTAAATTGAAAGATAAACCGGTTGAAATAAAAGTTGATAGAATTAGTCTGGAATTTATAAGCACAAAATAGACGATGTTGTGGTGATTAATGTAAATGATGAAAGGGATAAATAAGTGTATGATTATTTAATTTGGACATTAATAAAGTATGAAAAAAGGGATGAGATATTGGAATGGAAAAGTGGATTAAAGATTCTAGGGAGACTAGATACAGTATTTGAAACAAACAATATGTAAGATGAAGATGATATTCATTTTACAGAATATATTGCTGCCGCTTTCCAAGTATATGATATACTATCTCAGCCCGATGAAAACAGTGGAAGTGTATACGATTGGTTAATCCAGGGGAAAAGCTCTTTAGTTGAGATATCTCTTTATGATGATCCACCAAATAAAATGTTGGTGGATGGTCAAATCGTATGGGAATTGACCGATGAGTAACAATTGACGAATTATAAATCCAAGCCCTCGTGTAAGAGGGTCTTTTTATTGATGAGTTAGTGAAATGCTCAAAGTTGACCGTTGGTAAAATAATTTCTGAAGGTTCGTAACTGGGTCAGTTTAAGCTGAAATATGGTAACGTATATGTATCAAAACGCCCTATTCATATGAATCAAAGTAAAGTACCATTGATCGATCTGAAAAGCAGGGGATTTTATGAACAAAAAAGCAGAGCTAAAAAATCAAATCCAAACTGTAATAAACATTCTAGAAAAAGATTATTCGCAAGAGATCAATCAAGGTATTCTCCAATTAATATACAAAAGATATGAGGAGGCACAACGGATCATTCAAAACAATGAAGATATCCAAAAATCATAATCACTGGCGGGGTAAGAGCCTATTTGGATAGTTACAATGACTATTTAAATCCCTTTCTAGATGAACTACATAAAGCGGAGAGTTTACTAAAAGAAATGCTGTATTAGTTTGGACTGCTTGTCTATAGTTCAAGATAATCGAATGTATAAAAGAACTATGAGTATAGGAGGCTCTCAAACATGATCAATTTCCCTCAAAACCCAAACAATCACCTGAACAAACCAGCAAGTGATCTGTACATCAAAGAGGCAGAATCCCAATTAAATATGGTGCTGCCTCATGCCTATAAGACCTTACTCAAACAGACAAATGGGTGTTCTATTGGCGGTGGGGTGCTTCTATACGGCACTGAGGACCTTGCAGAGCGCAATGCAACGAGGGAAGTCTATCAGTATGCAAGCGGCTATGTGGCGATCGGTGACGACAGCGGCGGACAAATATTTCTCATGCGTCTGGCTGAAGAGGAAGAAAAGGTGTGGATTGTGGATGCTGGTGTGATGGACCCTAAGTATGCAGAGTTGGTGACCGACAATTTGCTGAAGTGGGTGCGTAGGGGATGTATCGTTGAATGATCACGCTATCTTGAATGCAAGAATCACTGAAAAGTAAAAACTAAACTTCCAGTTAAAACGCTCTGTGACACCAAATGTCATGGGGCTTTTTTGATGATCTCTCTCATTCTCCCTCCATGTTATAATAAACACAGTTTATGAACGAGAGGATATGCAGGACATGAAAAATGAACCTATTGAGTTATTGACGCAGCCGACATGGCGAATCATAGATCAATCGAGCCTTGGTCTCTATGTAGACCCAAAGCAATCTTTTGCGATGGATGATACGCTTTGTGCGTCGGTCGGGAAAGGACTCTCACCAGCGACAGCGCGTTCTTGGGTGCACCACAATACGATCGTTCTTGGGATTCAGGATACAAGACTTCCATTTCTCCAAGATGGTGTAAAGCTTCTTGCGAAAGAGGGATATCGCGTCATTGTGCGCAATTCAGGCGGTCTTGCTGTTGTGCTGGATGAAGGCGTACTGAATGTGTCTTTAATCTTTGCGGAACAAAAGAAGGGCATTGATATTGACCGAGGATATGATGCGATGGTGGAATTGATCCGCCGGATGCTGTCGCTGTATGAGGTGGACATTGAAGCTTATGAGATTGTCGGATCTTATTGTCCGGGCAGCTATGATCTAAGCATCAATGGAAAGAAATTTGCCGGCATTTCTCAGCGTAGATTACGCGGAGGGGTCGCTGTGCAGATCTATTTGTGTGCAGATGGAAGCGGCCGGGAACGAGCTGATTTGATTCGCCGTTTTTATGAGGCGGCCTTAAAGGATAAACGGCATGAGGTGAAAGCGGTATTCCCTGATATACAGCCTGATACGATGGCATCCCTATCAGAATTAACTGGAGAACCCATTGACTGTGCGCTTCTCATGCGTCTTTTACTAGAAGAACTTCAAAAGCTGAGCGAGCAACTGACCGCTTCAGGGTTGACCACCGAGGAACAACTGGAGTTTGAGAAAAACATGACACGGATGATTGAGCGGAATGAGAAAGTGTTCTCGTAAACACATCTTTCCATCTTAAAAATAGGGGTGATGTAATGGAAACGAAACTTCTGAAAGCGATTGAACTTCGAGAAAGTGGACATCTTCAAGAATCCAATGACATGCTCATCCGTCTTGTAGAAGAGTATCCAGATCATGCCTCCATTCACTATCAATGTGCTTGGAGCTATGATGTGTTAGGGAAGGAAAAACAAGCTGTCTTTTTTTATGAGAGGACCCTTGAACTAGGTTTGTCTTCAGAAGAAAGAGAAGATGCTTTCTTAGGATTAGGAAGTACATACAGAACCTTAGGGGAATATGAAAAGTCAAAACAAATATTCCTCCATGCGATGGAAGCTTATCCGCATAATAAAGCCATTCAAACGTTTTATGCCATGACTTTGTATAATTTAAATGAACATAGCAAAGCCATGGAAATACTATTGAACTGTTTGACTGAAACGACAAACGATCCTGCTATTTTGAGTTATCGAAAGGCCATTGACTTTTATTCAAATCAGTTAGATCGATTGTGGAAATGATTTATATAGAAATGGAGGGGCAATGTTATGAAAGAATCCCCTCCTTTGCTATGACATTTTATATGTGATAGTCCTTTATGACATAAGAAAGAAGGAAAATGTTTTGTCATTCATCACCACGTATTACCCGCTGTTTATGCTTTGTATGTTGTCTCTGTTGTATATGATATATCGTATCCAGCCAATGGCCTCTACTGTGAAAAAAGTCATCATTGTGCTATGTGTGTTAACAAATGCTGCCTATATTTGCTGGCGCCTCTTCTTTACATTGCCGCATGAAGGTACTTTTAATATTGTCATGGGCATTTTGCTTGTTGCCTGTGAATGCATTGGGTTTATCCAGCTGCTTGTGTTTTATACACTGGTTTGGAAGCCTTCAAATCGGAAACAAGTCATGATCAGTGATCTTGACAGGCTGCCAACAGTTGATATTTTCATAGCTACATATAATGAACCGATTGAGGTGCTGAAACGCACTGTTGCAGGTTGTTTGAATCTCTCTTATCCGAAGGAAAGCGTTCAAATTTATTTATGTGATGATGGCAATAGGGAAGTTGTAGAGCAGCTTGCTTCTGAGTTTGGTGTTCATTATCTGACAAGAACAGATAACAGATTTGCTAAGGCAGGTAATTTAAATCATGCAATGTCTCAAACGGATGGGGAGCTGATTCTGACGCTTGATGCAGATATGGTCCCTCTTCCTTCATTTTTAGAAAAAACAGTGCCCTATTTTCATGATGGGGCAACTGCGTTTGTTCAAGTTCCACAGGCGTTTTATAACGAAGATCCTTTCCAATATAATATGTTCTCGAAAGATCGAATTCCAAATGAGCAGGACTTCTTCATGCAAACTCTCCAAGCTGGTAAGGATCGGTTTAATGCCGTCATGTATGTTGGGAGTAATACGGTTTTTAGAAGAACGGCATTAGATGAAATTGGCGGATTTGCGACTGGAGTGATTACAGAAGACATGGCAACAGGAATGCTTCTCCAGGGGAAATTCAAATCTGTGTCTGTCGGAGAAGTATTAGCCGTCGGTCTGGCACCTGAAAGCTGGCTTGATCTGTTAAAGCAAAGAGATCGCTGGTCGAGAGGGAACATTCAGTGTGCCCGTAAGTTTAATCCTTTGAAGGTGCGCGGCTTAACGCTGATGCAGAGAGTTCTTTATTTAGATGGCATTGTGTATTGGTTTAACGGTTTGTTTAAAATGATTTATATTCTCACACCGATTTTGTTTTTATTGTTTGGTATTCAAAGTTTCTGGGCAGATTTCCAGTCCGTTTTCATGTTTTGGCTGCCGGCGTTCTTTAGCTCGTATTTAGCATTTAAACTTGTGTCGAATCAAAAAAGAAGTATGTTTTGGAGTCATATTTATGAAAGTTCAATGGCATTCCATTTAGCTGGTGTGGCACTCAGTGAACTGTTCTTGAAAAAACGTGTTGAATTTCTGGTGACACCGAAGGGGATTCAAACGGACAAAAGGCATTTTCATCTGAAAACGATGATTCCCCATCTGCTCTTCTTGCTGCTCTCATTGCTTGCCCTTGTGAAAATAGGGTACGATGTGAAGGTAAATGGGACGATGAACGCTGATCTCATGTTGATTAATATTTTTTGGGTGCTTTATAACGGTGCAGGCTTATTCATGGCACTGCTTGTGGCGTTTGATCGACCGCGTTATCGGAAATCAGAGCGATTTATCATTGAAAAAGAGGGGCATCTTCGTTCTGATCATCAAGATCAGTCGATGGCTTGTTTTCTACTAGATATGAGTGATTCAGGTGCACGTCTATCCATTCCATTGGACAAAGCGTCTTCTCTATATCAAGGACAAACGCAATTATTTTTTTCAGAGAATGAAAGTGTGGCGTGTGACGTGGTTTGGAGCTATCCAGAGGGAGACAAGCTGATGGTTGGTGTTGCTTTTACTGACACAAAAAAATCAGAGTATTTATCACTGATCCGTTTCTTATTCACACGAGAGCATGTAGCGGTGACGGATCGTGAGAAAAAATCTCATGCTGTTCGCACGTTTCTCCGCTTTTTAAGAGAAACGGAGAAGGTACCAAAGGCTCTGCGGCGCAAATGGATGAGAAGGCCATTGCAAGGTGTGACAGGCACGATCGCCTATGAGGACCGACTAGAAGAGAAGGTGCCGGTGATCATACATGATATCAGTTTATCTGGGTGCAAAATTGAGTTTGAAGATTCAATTGAATTAAATGGGCAAGTGCTGATCACCATTGACACAGAATCTCTAACGGATCAGCCGGCGATTGCGATTTGGACATCACAAAAACGCAGACGTACAATGGCTGGACTCAAGTTTGTTCAGCCTGAAATCAAGCAGATAGAAGAAAGAGAGGGAGTGGTTTCTTGAAATCCAAAAATGGCGGTTACCTCTATTTACTATGGCTTCCTGTCATCATAGGAGCCGGCTACGGCATTTCGCTTTTCGTGCCGTTTCTTCAGCCTGTACTGACGCTTGGTATCGCAGGGCTTTATATTTTTATCTTTGGTGATTTTCAGGTGAGGCAAGTTAGGTATATTTTTATGTTCGTCTTCTTGATCAATGTCCTTTTTAGTGTGATGCTATTTTTGGATATTTAAAAAAGTGCTTCCCGCAGGTGGGGAGCACTTTTTGCTTATTCTGCCATTTTTTCAAGGTTGCCGTTCCGGTCCATTTTAAAGGTTGGTGCGGCACTGTCGTCCTCTTCAAACAAAACTAGTTTTCTTGCACGGTTCATGATTTTGACGAGTGTTTCATAATCTTCTTGAATGGTGAGCTGATCCTTTTCAAGCTTTTTCACTTCAGCTTCTAGCTGCGTGACTTTATGTGAAAGTTCGTTGTTTTCTCGTTTTAACCGGCTATTTTCCATCCGTAAGGCAGAGGATTGCTGTCCATCGCCTTCATAGCGGCGTAAGAAATCAATGATATCCTCAATGGTTAACTCTTGGCGCTGCCCAAATGGATTGGCTTCTGGCTTTTTCTCTGTCACTTGAGAAGCCTGTGACAATAAATGTGATAAACTAGCTAACTCTTCATTGTAGCTTTGATCCACAAACTGAAGCTGTTCGGCTGTTTCGGCTGCAGGTGCAAATGTTTCTTCTTGCGCAGGTTCCAGTTCTTGAGAGAACTCTTCCTGTGTGATCGTTTCTTCAACTTGCGGCTGATAGAGCAAACGTTTTTTCGCAGGCTGTCCATTGCCGAGTGCACGCATGCGTTGTTTACGCTGTTTTTTGGCAAGTGCCAATGCTTTTTCATATTGATGCCTCACGACAGCATTCCATCTAAATCCGCATGCCGCTGAGGTACGGTTTAGCTTGTCTCCAACTTCTTCAAATGCGTTCAGTTGTGTACTGCCCTCTCTGACGTGACGTAAGACGGTTTCTGCCAGAAGGAGATCATTTTCCTCTGACCAAGCATCTTGTCTTTGTTTTGACATGTGTTTAAACCCCCATAAGATTTGATGGTATTAGATTAGCCAAGTTGAAGAAGGTTTATACAAGTTTGCTAAAAGGATAGTGGAAAATACTAGCTTTTATGTGAATACGTCTCTGTGCTGACAATGCTTCTTGCAACTCCAGTCGCTTCGATGTACAATGTTGGGTGGTATATTATTCACTCTTAGTTGTCCAACTGTTTCATATAGAATGAAGTTTCATCATTGAAAGGAAGCGTAAGAACATGGCTAATGAGTTTCGCGTATGTGACGATTGTGATGCGACGAACCTAAAAACGTTATTGCCTCGACTTAAATCGGTTGACCCTGATGCAAAAATTGAGATTGGCTGTCAATCGTATTGCGGTCCAGGACGAAAAAAGGCTTTTGCGTTTGTGAACAATCGCCCATTATCCGCACCAACAGAAGATGAGTTACTCGAAAAGGTTCAAAAAAAAGTCAAATAAATGTCACTGAATGTGTTCAGTCGACCTAAAAAGAGGTCCGTCCCTGTCAGGTCGGGCTTTTTACGTCCGTTCAATCTATGAGAACACATTCGCCAGCAAATTCAAGGATGTTTTCGGGAAAAGTTACCCGATATAATAGAAACACGTCTTAAAAAAAGAGGGACGAAACGATGGCGTATCCAAAAGGGAAATTATCCGAAGAAAAGGTATTTAAAGATCCTGTGCACCGCTATGTTCACGTACGGGATGCATTGATATGGGATTTAATCGGAACGAGAGAGTTCCAGCGCCTTAGACGAATTAAACAGCTAGGCACCACTTATTTAACGTTTCATGGGGCAGAACACAGCCGATTTAATCATTCACTCGGTGTATACGAGATTGTCAGACGAATTGTGGATGATGTGTTTAAAGGAAGACCCGAATGGGATGAAGGGGAGCGTGAGCTTGTACTGAGTGCCGCCCTGCTTCATGACCTTGGACATGGTCCGTTTTCTCATTCCTTTGAAAAGGTCTTTCATTTAGATCATGAATCGTTTACAAGAGATATCATTTTAGGGCAGACGGAAGTCAATGAAGTGCTGCGCCGGGTCAGTGACGATTTTCCAAAGCATGTAGCAGAAGTCATTGCCAAAACGTATCAAAACAAACAGGTGGTCAGTTTGATTTCAAGTCAAATTGATGCCGACCGAATGGATTACTTGCAGCGTGATGCTTACTATACAGGCGTCAGCTATGGTCACTTTGATATGGAACGTATTTTACGCGTGATGCGTCCAAGAGAAGATCAGATTGTGATGAAACAGAGCGGGATGCATGCCGTAGAGGATTATATTATGAGCCGCTATCAAATGTACTGGCAAGTGTATTTCCACCCAGTGACCCGCAGCGCGGAGGTCATTTTAACAAAAATCCTCCATCGTGCAAAAGAGCTGCATGAAACTGGCTACATTTTTACACATGCCCCGGTTCATTTTTATTCAATTTTTGAAGGAAATGTCACCACAGAGGACTATATTAAGCTGGATGAATCCATTGTCTTATTTTATTTTCAGGCGTGGGAAGATGAAGAAGATCACGTGCTGGCTGATTTGTGCCGCCGTTTTATGAACCGCCGTTTATTCCAATATACAGAGTTTAATCCTAACGAAGAAATGACGAAATATTTCAAGCTGACGGCTTTGTTCAAAGAAGCAGGAATTGATCCTGACTATTATTTAGTGGTCGATTCTTCCTCTGATTTGCCTTATGACTTCTATAGACCGGGCGAAGAAGAAGAACGGCTGCCGATCCACCTTTTGACGCAAAGTGGTCATATTAAAGAGCTGTCGAGACAGTCAGATATTGTTGACGCCATTTCCGGTAAACGAAGAACCGATCATAAACTTTATTTCCCGATGGACTTAATTGTAGATATGTCGGAAAAAGCTGAAGAAAAGAAGGCGATCATGAAGCTGCTTGGATTGGGATAAGGAAGTACTGAAAAAGGAGATGTCGGGAATTTGTTGAAAGAGCATGCAAAGTTGATGAAGGTGTTCTCTGAATCTGGGGAAATCGTTGGACGGAAGAAGCTGCAAAAAATGATTTACATAGCAAAAAAGCTAGATTTGCCTTTTTACGAGAAATACGATTTTCATTTTTATGGCCCCTATTCAGAGGAGTTGACGCTCAGAATTGAAGAGCTGTGCAACCTTGGATTCTTGGACGAAATGAAGGAAAAAAAGGGCGGATACTATCAATATCGCTATTCGCTGACGGACAATGGGAAAGAGTTTCTCGATCAGTGTGAAGTGGACATGCCTGACCTCAAAGTGCTGACGCAGCAGATGAATGAGCAATCGTCTCGTTTTCTAGAGCTTGTCTCAACGATTTTATACTTTGATGATCTGCCAAAAGATGAGGTAAAGGAAAAGGTCTTCACCATTAAAAGCAAGCAGCGCTATACGGACGAAGAATTTGAGGCAGCTCTTGCTTATATTGATCAGTTGAAGGAATTGAACTAACTTTTCAAAAGCCCAATTTTTGGGCTTTTTTTGTTTTGTAAGACCCGGACCGAAAGCGCTATTTTTGAATGAAATGTGTGTCAAAATATCCGAAAAATTAGTGAAAATGACATGTTTCGACTTTCTTCCTGTATATCCAATTCCCTGTTTTTGACTGAATAGAAGGAAAATAGTGAATTTTCAGTGAATATATAACCTTGTGAAAAACAAAGGAGGGATAGGAATGAAAAAGCGTTCAGTCTTTTTGTCATTTTTATTGGTAGGTAGTTTGTTACCGGGGGTAAGTTCAGCTTCTGCACCAGTTGCAAGTGCAGGTCATGGGCATGATCATGGTCATGGTCATGCGCCGTTTGAAACACATATTAGTGAAGGGTTGCCAAAGGCAAACGATTTTAAAGATTTGACGAAGGCACCTCCTATTGAAAGAGATGTGACAACAAAAATTTTAGACGAGTCTGGTAAACAGGTAGGGTCTAGAACCTTTAAAGCAAATACAGGAGATTCGATTTCAACAAAAGCTAGTACAGGCAGTCAGAAAGTGACCGTCTATGCAGTAGCTGATGCGCAGTATCGTGCGAAATATAGTGATTGGCAGACGCGCATTGTCAGCATCATTGAGCAAGCGGATGTGACATTTAACCGTGATCATGATGTGGACTTTGTCGTACAAGCCGTAGGGTCTTGGACGTCTTCAGGATCAAATGCATCACAAATTTTGTCTAACCTTCAGCGCAGCTTTGATGGCAGAGGATACGATTTTGTCACAGGATTTACAGCAAATCCAAACTTTGATGCTGGCGGAATCGCTTATGTTTACAATAGTGCACCGAGCGGAAGTGCATTCAGTGTCAACCTTGATCAAGGAACAGCGAATACAGCAAAAGCGGCTACACATGAATACGGCCATAACTTTGGTTTGCCGCATGACCCTCAAGGCAGCGGAATTGTCTGCTTAATGAATTATGATTATTCTTACACTGTCGATTACTTCGATGCGGCTCATAAAAATCAAGTGAACCGTAATAAAGCTTGGTACAGATAAGGTAAGAGACAAAAGGACAAACACCGAAAAAGTGTTTGTCCTTTTTATATGCTTACAGGTCGCTCATTCGCTTTCCTGCTACAGCATAATGTTCTTTTTTCATTTCTTCAATAATGACAGAGACTTTTTCTGCACCTGCGCCTGTTGTTTCAACAACGGCATCTGTGACTTTCTCCACAAGAGCTCTTTTCTGCTCATCTGTTCTTCCTTCAAGCATTTGAACGGTGATAATTGGCATGGCGAAAACCTCCTTTTTCCTTTCATGCTACGCTTCCCTTTAGTTTAAGGGACTTCTTATAGTATACTGAATGAAGTAAATCATTGTATAGAAAGAAAGAGGGATTCATGCCTTTGGACCAATTTCTTGTTTATCCATTAGAACTGATTCCATATGTCGCCATTACGCTTGTTGTGGCTTTTACGATGCACGAGCTGGCGCATGCATATGTTGCGTATCGTTTTGGAGATCCGACAGCTAAAAATCAAGGCAGACTGACGCTCAATCCATTGAAGCACCTTGATGTTTTCGGGACGATCTTGATCTTTGTGGCTGGGTTTGGCTGGGCGAGGCCTGTACCTGTGAATCGGTACCATTTCAAAAACCCGCGCTTAGCAGGAATCTGCGTCTCGATTGCTGGCCCATTAAGTAACTTGGTGTTGGCGTTTCTAGGCTTTTTTGTGTATGTGCTTCTTCAGAAATTTGGCGGGGAGTCGCTCATTCGCTTTGAGCCGGGGGTCGATTATTTCTTCCAAATCTTTATTAACTTGAACGTGATTTTGTTCCTATTTAACTTATTACCGATCCCGCCGCTGGATGGATATCGTATTATTGAGGATGTTGTCAGTCCCGGCATCCGTGCAAAGATGACGCAGTTTGAACAGTATGGAATCATCATTTTCCTCATCTTCGTCATCACGCCGCTAGGTCAGTTTGTTTTTGTTCCATTGATCGGAATGCGGGATCAAATCATATACTGGTTTAATCTTATTTTGAAGCCGCTGCTTTAGGAGGTTTAATGAATGGAAGGTAAAAAGAAGAAACCAATTGGTTTTAATATCATTAAAAAAACAGATGCAACGGATGGGCATGGAGGTTTTGGGGCAGGTGCCCTCAGCCTTGATAATATCTCGCCAGTCATCATTGATGTGGAGGAAAAGGAAGCCGTCATTGATATTGGTGCGATGCATGCAAGAAGTGCCGTCGAAAAAGGAATTAAATTTTTAAAAACCAAAGAAGAGGTACCTAACGGAAAACCGTATTGGCTCGTATGGGTGACGATTGACCGCAGAGAAGAGGGGCCATATTATGCAGGCGTCACAGCTTGTGAAATGACGGTTGACCGCTCGATCCGCAGAGGATATAAGTCGCTTCCTGAGCATGTGAATTTAATGGATAAATCCATGAAGCGTAAAATCGTTGTCAATCATATGGATGATGGTTCGAAAAAGGTGCTCGCTGATTTCTTGAAGAGTCACAATGAGGCGTTATGGGAAGCATCCACAGATGAATTAAAAGAAGGATTGGCTGTTCCTGAGTAATTGTGAAATTTTTGTGAAGAATGATGAATGGATACCAATTCCAGTCGTTTTTTCAGTAAACTGGTGTTAAAGCTAGGACATGGAGAATCCCGAGATGCAGATCTCGGGGTTTTTCATGTCCATTTTTAACGCTTCAGCCACTTTTCCCACCATTTCTTAGGCTGTTGATCCTGAGCCGTGTCTTGCTCAGATGCTTTGTTCTCGGCACCATAGCAGACACCGGTCGGCTCCGTTCCTTCTATAAAATAGGTAAATACCTTTGATTCGCATCCTGGGCCTGCGAGATCACCGGTTTTTGGATTGATATATACGCCTTTTACACCGTCTGGCGGCATGAAGGAGGAGGCTGGCTGATTCGAGAGGGCTGATTCCATAAAGGAAGCCCATATCTTTTTCGCATAGGCGGTTTCTTTGACCGAGTCAATGGTACGTCCTTTATCATAGCCGGTCCACACACCTGTGACGAGCTGGGGAGAGAAGCCGATCATCCAGCTGTCAGCGCCTGTCGTCCCCGATTTCCCTCCATACGTTCTGGTAAGATCTTTTGAAATGGTACGACCTGTGACACTTGTATAGCCATTTAATTGATCATTGAACATCCCTGACATCATGTCAGTGGTGACAAATGCTGCTTTTTCATCTAGTACTTGCTCTCGTTTTTGTTTCTCCTCAAAGAGTAAGTTGCCCTTTGCGTCCGTTACTTTCGTAATAAAGGTTGGCTTGACACGTTTTCCTCCATTGACCAGCATCGCGTAAGCATTGGTCATTTCGATTGGTTTGACAGGTGAAGTACCTAGCGCAAGTGAAGGCACTTGATCTAGTTTTTCGTGAATCCCGAACGTTTTCCCTGCACGTACAAGCTGTTCCATTCCTAAAAATAGATGGGTTTTGACCGCATAAATGTTATCAGATAGAGCCAAAGCCTGAAGCATCGTAATACCGTCATTGGCGTAATAGCCATGATAGTTGCTTGGTGAATAAGCGGCGCCGCTTCCTTGCTCATCGAGTTCAAAAACAGTTTCTTCACTGCGCATCACGGTTGCTGGTGTAAACCCATTTTGCAAAGCCATGTAATAGAGAAGTGGTTTCATTGTTGAACCCGGCTGTCTTTTTGCTTGTGTGACACGATTGAATGGGCTTTTCTCGTAATCTCTCCCGCCTATGAGGGCGAGTACATGCCCTGTTTGGGGATGGATGGCAGCAAAGCCGATTTGGATATCTGATTCAGCATCCATGATGTTGGTTAAAGTCTTTTCAGCGATTTTTTGTAATTCAGGTTGTAAGGTCGTTTCGATATGAAGACCATACGTTTCAATTTGTTCCTCGGTTAAACCCAGCGTTTGTTTCAGTTCGCGAATCACATCATCATAAAAATACGGGGCCTGCTTTGCTTGTAGCTGCTTTTGTTTGAGCGGGCGATAGGACAGCTTTTCCTTGCTGGCATCAGCAACCGCTTTTTTCGTAATCATGCCATCCTCTTGCATTTGCCTCAGAATCATATTCTTTCTTGCGCTGGCTTTCTCCTCATTCACATAAGGGGAGTAGAGAGAAGGCCCCTTTGGAATCCCGGCAAGCAAGGCAGACTCAGCTAAAGTTAAGTTCTTCGCTTTTTTTCCAAAGTAAAGGCGGGATGCCGCTTCCACGCCGTATGCGCCGTGGCCATAATAAATGGTGTTCAAGTATCCTTCTAATATCTCATCTTTTGTATAGTTTTGTTCTAAGCGGATCGTGTAAAAGGCTTCATTCCACTTCCGCTTCCATGTTTTATCATGATCTAAATATAAATTTCGTGCGTATTGCTGGGTGATCGTGCTGGCGCCTTGTACCTTTGCCATTGCACGAATATCTGCCACCGCAGCACCTGCCATTCGTTTCACGTCAAAGCCGTGATGCTGATAAAAGGTTTTATCCTCAACTGCGACCACCGCCTGCTGTATATGAGGGGACATGTCCTTTAACGGAACCCAGTATCTCTTTTCTCCAAAGCTTGATTCGCCAAGTTTAGACCCATCGGCTGCATAAATGGTCGTGGATTGGGGAACTTGAACAGAGGGAGCGCCTTGCCACTTAGCAAGTAAAAGAATCGTCAAAAAGACTGTGCCTGCAAATAGAAAAGCGAGCAAGCCGATAAAAAAACAGGCTCGAATCGTTTTCACGGTCATGCGGATTTTTTTATTACTCATGATTGTGTCCATGCAAAGCCCCCATTTTGACGGTTTTTTATCAGTATGGGACAAAGAAAACCGTTTTAAACAGGCGACTGCAAGGGTGCGCTTTAAAAATGAAGTTATCTCATGCGGTTCTTTACAATTTGATATGAATCCACTATACTTTTTTCTTGGACAATCGATATAGTCATAGCCGATAAAAGGCGCTAACAATAGATGTTTGTTTATTATTGGATGAGAGGAAGATGAACAATGAGCGAACTTTGGTATACAGAGAAGCAAACGAAGAATTTTGGCATTACATTGAAGGTGAACAAAACCCTTCACACAGAACAAACAGATTTTCAGCATTTAGAAATGGTGGAAACAGAAGAGTTTGGCAATATGCTGTTTTTAGACGGTATGGTGATGACATCAGAGAAAGATGAGTTTGTATACCACGAAATGGTGGCACATGTTCCTCTTTTCACTCATCCAAACCCGGAAAATGTCCTTGTTGTAGGCGGAGGAGACGGCGGTGTTATTCGTGAGATCCTCAAGCACCCAAGTGTGAAAAAAGCGACACTTGTTGATATTGATGGCAAGGTCATTGAATACTCGAAGAAGTTCCTTCCTTCAATTGCTGGGAAACTAGACGATCCTCGTGTAGATGTAAAAGTCGGAGACGGCTTTATGCACATTGCGGAAGCCGACAACGAATATGACGTGATCATGGTTGACTCAACTGAGCCAGTTGGACCAGCTGTGAACTTGTTCTCTAAAGGTTTCTATGCAGGAATCTCAAAAGCACTAAAAGAAGACGGTATTTTCGTTGCACAGACGGACAACCCTTGGTTCACACCTGAGTTAATTACAAATGTACAGCGTGATGTAAAAGAAATTTTCCCGATTACCAAGCTATACACAGCGAATATCCCAACATATCCAAGCGGTCTTTGGACATTTACCATTGGTTCTAAGAAGTATGATCCACTTGCTGTAGAAGACAGCCGTTTCTTTGATATTGATACGAAATATTACACAAAAGAATTGCACAAAGCGGCATTCGTTCTGCCAAAATTTGTGAGCGATTTAATCAAATAAATCAAGCGAAATGGAAATGCGCAAATGTCAGTTTGCGCATTTTTTGAAGCGTAAAAGGAGGAATCTTGCATGAGATTCGACGAGGCTTACTCAGGAAAAGTGTTTATTGGAAGTCATCCGACATGGGAAGATGCGAAAGTCATTTTATACGGGATGCCGATGGATTGGACCGTCAGCTACCGTCCAGGCTCACGTTTTGGCCCGAACCGTATTCGTGAAGTATCCATTGGATTAGAGGAATACAGTCCTTATTTAGATCGTGAACTGCACGAGGTGCCATTCTTTGATGCTGGCGACATCCCGCTTCCATTTGGCAATGCACAGAAAAGCTTAGATTTAATTGAAGAGTATGTTGACAGCATTTTAGAAAAAGGGAAGTTTCCATTAGGAATGGGCGGCGAGCATCTTGTGTCTTGGCCGGTTTTCCGTGCGATGTATAAGAAATACCCTGATTTGGCCATCATCCATATGGACGCACATACCGATCTTCGTGAGGAATATGAGGGTGAGCCGCTTTCACATTCGACACCGATTCGTAAAGTTGCAGGACTTATTGGACCTGAAAATGTATACTCTTTCGGCATCCGTTCTGGGATGAAAGAAGAATTTGAATGGGCAAAAGAAGCAGGTATGCACATTTCTAAATTTGAAGTGCTGGAGCCATTGAAACAAGTATTACCAAAGCTGAAAGGCCGCCCAGTTTATGTGACAATTGACATCGATGTACTCGACCCGGCACATGCGCCTGGTACTGGAACGGTGGATGCTGGCGGTATTACGTCAAAAGAATTACTGGCATCCATTCATGCCATTGCTGGTTCTGATGTGCATGTCGTCGGTGCAGACCTTGTAGAGGTAGCGCCTGTATATGATCATTCGGATCAAACGGCGAATACAGCAAGCAAACTTTTACGAGAAATGCTGCTTGGTTTTGTGAAATAACATCTTGATAGAGGAGCTTGTCATCTCATATGGACAAGCTCTTTTTTTACATTGGTGACATGATAAAGGAGGCAGGTCGTGTTTTCTTCTGTATTGATGGTATTACTCGCTTTATGTGTGTTAGCGGCAGGCTTTCTTACGCTGAAAAGAGAGCTTGCAGCGAGTCCGCCTACTTTTACCTCGAAAAAAGAGGCAAAGGATGAGATGGTTCATCTGTTTCAGGATCGAGGCTTTTTCTATCTCACTGGCATCGCGCTGTTTATGCTATTTGTTTATAAGCAAGGGCATCTTCTCCCATTTGATTTCTTTCAGGCATTTTTGGCAAGTTCAGGTATCCAAGCACTGTTTTATCTCATCAATCGAAAAAGCGCAGGGCTCAAGACTGGACTCGTGATAGGCGTGAGCTTCATTTTTCTTTTTTTCTAAAGAGACAGGTGAAGATCAAGAATGGGGTTTCATCCACACGAAGATGAGAAATGATGGGATGATAGGCAATCGGGATTATGGTATACTATTTTAGTTAAACGGGTCTTAGCAAAGGAAGTGCAAAATGACACAAAACCAAATTTCAATTCATGTAAAGTCAGTGATGAAACCAGAGACGGAACCGGCTGAAACGATCGAATTCCGAACAACTGGAACGTATCAAGAGAAGAATGACAAAACGTATCTCACTTACCATGAAGAACATGAAATGGGTCAAGTAAAAACTGTTGTCAAAATAAGTGAAAAAGAAATTTTTGTCATGAGATCAGGTGCGATTCAAATGAAGCAGCGCTTTCTCATTGGAGAAACGACCGTGACACATTACACGATGCCATTTGGCACACTTCAGCTCGATGTGCACACACATGGCATTGATCTTGATGTAGACAATGGGCTTCTGCACATTACGTACGATATGCTGACAGGTGAAGATCAAAAGCATTTACATACATTATCGATTTCATATAAGGAGGATTTACGTTCATGAATATCGCAGAACAGGTCAAAGATGCGTTAAAAGAAGAAATCATTGCGGCAGTCGTCAAAGCAGGACTTGCTGATGAAAGCCAGGTGCCGGATGTTCTTTTGGAAGTGCCAAAAGACAAAACTCACGGTGATTATTCCACCAATATGGCGATGCAGCTTGCTCGCATTGCGAAAAAAGCACCTCGTCAAATCGCCGAGGACATTGTGAATGCATTTGACAAAGGCAAAGCGTCAATTGAAAAACTGGATATTGCAGGTCCAGGATTCATCAACTTTTATATGAACAATCAATATTTAACGAAACTGATTCCGGCAGTTCTTGAAGCAAAAGAGGCTTATGGCGAAACGAATACGGGCGGCGGTCAAAAAGTACAAGTCGAATTCGTCTCAGCCAACCCAACAGGTGACCTTCACCTTGGACATGCCCGCGGTGCAGCTGTAGGAGATTCTCTTTGCAACATCCTTGATAAAGCAGGCTTCGACGTGAGCCGTGAATACTATATCAACGATGCAGGCAATCAGATCAATAACCTTGCTCTATCTGTAGAAGTACGTTACTTTGAGGCGCTCGGTCTTGAAAAAGAAATGCCAGAGGACGGGTACAGAGGAGAAGACATCAAAGGCATCGGGCAGAAACTTGCGGATGAATTTGGTGACCGTTTCGTGCATGAATCAGAAGAAGAGCGTATGAAATTCTTCCGTGAGTACGGTTTAAAATATGAACTAGAAAAACTACGTGTCGACCTAGAGAATTTCCGTGTCCCATTTGATGTGTGGTATTCTGAAACGTCTTTATATGAAAACGGAAAAATCGAACCAGCGCTAGAAACACTTCGCGCTAAAGGCTATGTCTTTGAAGAAGATGGCGCAACATGGTTACGTTCAACTGATTTTGGTGATGACAAGGACCGTGTCCTGATTAAAAAAGACGGCAGCTTCACGTACTTGCTTCCAGATATCGCATATCACAAGGACAAATTAGACAGAGGTTTTGACCAGCTCATCAACATTTGGGGAGCGGATCATCACGGCTACATTCCTCGAATGAAAGCGGCAATCCAAGCACTCGGATATCCAGAGGACAAACTGGAAGTCGAAATCATTCAGCTTGTTCACCTTTACAAAAACGGTGAAAAGATGAAGATGAGTAAACGTACAGGTAAAGCCGTCACAATGCGTGACTTGATTGAAGAAGTGGGCTTAGATGCCACTCGTTATTTCTTTGCGATGAGAAGTGCGGCGACACATATGGACTTTGACTTAGACTTAGCGATTTCTACGTCTAACGAAAACCCTGTGTACTACGCGCAATATGCACATGCGAGAATTTGCAGCATGCTCCGTCAAGGGGAAGAAAAAGGCTACGAGCCAAACCTTGAAAAAGCAGATTTCTCTCACATTCAGTCCGATAAAGAATACGATCTTCTGAAAATCATCGGCAGCTTCCCAGAAGTTGTAGCAGAAGCAGCAGAAAAACGTATTCCGCACCGCGTCACAAACTATATCTATGATCTAGCATCAGCCCTTCACAGCTTCTACAACGCCGAGAAGGTCATTGATGTTGAAAATGAAACAAAAACAACAGCACGCCTATCACTGATGAAGGCGACACAAATTACACTAGCCAACGCATTAAAACTCATTGGCGTATCTGCACCGGAAAAAATGTAATGCACAAAGCCCCGCTCTATTTTATGAGCGGGGCTTCTTTATATAAAAAACCCGCTATTCTCGAGAGATAGCGGGTTTTGAAAATTAACCAAGCGTATTAATAATGTTAGAAATAGAATCGAATAATTGACTAAGTACATCAGAGAACATGAGCGCATCCTCCTTTCAGAAAGCATGTAGTATGTGCGTGTCATAGGAATTACCCAAGTGTGTTAATGATGTTAGAAATAGAATCGAATAATTGGCTAAGTACATCAGAGAACATAGTTTGTATCCTCCCTTCGGCAAGCATGTAGTATGTGTGCGTTAATGGGATTATCCAAGTGTATTGATAATGTTAGAGATAGAATCAAATAATTGGCTAAGTACATCAGAGAACATGTTTTTGCCTCCTCTCTTTTCTTTTTACATCTACTTAACGAAGGGGATGAAGGGTTGGATCACTTTTTCTAAAAAAATTTTAAAAAGAAATGATGGCATAGAAAAAGCACCAACAAATGAGGGTGCTTTTTAGGTTTTATTTATGGA
The DNA here is from genome assembly GCF_052045575.1 of Bacillus sp. 22190. Lineage (NCBI taxonomy): Bacteria > Bacillati > Bacillota > Bacilli > Caryophanales > Bacillaceae > Bacillus > Bacillus sp. 22190. Next base: position 155,643 of record NZ_JBQEPF010000001.1, read on the forward strand.
TGAACACGCCATTGGATTTGTCCGTCGTAGCAGGATAGCTCTGCACTCCCGCCATTCGGTAAGGTGAATACCGGCTGTGTATGTCCTATGTCTACATCATAAATCACCGGGATGTGTTTGAGCATTGAGTGCTTATCTAGAATGAACCTCAAATGTTCCTCTGTCATCTTGGATTTCTTTTGAAAACGTCCGATGATTAACCCTTTAATGGATTCGGCATACTGCAAGAGCGAGGCAAGGTCTCTGGCGAACATTTCAGGAAAGACCAAGTCATCATCCTCCACAAATAAGATGGCATCCTTGATGTCAGGCATAAAGGGTGTCCCTTGTAGTAAGTTCAGTGTACAAAGATTTCCGCCATACAAGGTGCCTTCAGCTGTTCCTTCTTGATAAATCCCCCATGTTGTCGGATGAAACTGCCTATTTGCTTGATCAAGATACCACGCATCATCACTCCACTTTGTAGAAGGGGTGACATCAAATGGCTCGCTACTCATCACGCACGCTTGAAACATGGCTGTCTGCTCCTCTTGTCCTTGTTCCATTTGGAAACTGGAGAAATGAGGACCTGAGTACGTCACCATGTCACATTTGGCGGTAATGGCGTTTGCAAGTGCGGTAATATCACTGTAGCCGCAAAGAACTTTTGGGTGCTGACGGATCAAATCATAATCTATATAAGGCAAAAGCTCATTGCAGTTAAAGCCACCGATTGCTGTCAAAATGCCGTCGACTTCATCATTTGAGAATGCCTCATGTAGATCAGATAAACGGTATTCAATAGAAGAAGAGGAATGCAGATCACATTCAAACACGTGTTGTCCAAAAGAAACAGTGAACCCTAATGCCTCTAAACGTTTTTTCGCCTGAGCCATTCCTTCTTCTGATAAAATGCTGGCACTTCGGCTTGGAGCAATTACCCGAATGTGGCTTCCCTTTTTTAAAGCAGGTGGTGTATGCATCAGTCATTCGTCCCTTCCTTCACATATTTTCCATTATATCGGATCAAAACGCTCCAGTCTGTAAAAGCTAAAAGAAAGCAGCAAAATGTGCGTTTCAGACGAGCTGTGCAAAGGGTATGGAAGAGAAAAAGACAGAAACGAATGAGGGCGGAGAATGTGAAAAAGAGGAGACTGGAATTTCTATTTTTATATTTCATGATATTTGGGGCATATGTGGTGTTTTGGTGGCCGGTTCCAGCGTGGGGTTTTCAGCTTTACGCAGCTAGTTACATCGCCATCATTTTATTTAGTATTATTTCGCTTATGCTAGAGAACCGGACATCACAGCACACGCTGTTATGGATGTATGTACTGATCTTTTTCCCGATCATCGGCTATATGTTTTATTTGTTCTCAGGACAGCTATATGTCAAAGGACATTTGTTTAAATCAAAGAGAATGTATAACCGAGAAAAATTACGCAGAATATCAGAGCTTGAGAGTAAACCGGATGAGACGCGTTTAACCGATAATCAGCGTGCTTTTTTTCATTACACAGAAAAAGCGACAGGGATGCATGTAAATACAAATAGTGATATGGAGATTTTAAAGAATGGAGAGGAAACCTTTCCACGTATTTTTGAAGAATTAAAAAAGGCAAAAACGTTCATCCATATAGAATATTACATGTTCAAATCTGATTTCCTCGGTCACCGGATGATGGAGATCCTGATTGAAAAAGTGAAAGAAGGAGTAGAGGTCCGCTTCATCTATGATGCGGCTGGCAGCATTCGCTTCTCACGAAAAGATATTAAACGATTGAAGCAGGCGGGGATAAAGGTCGCTCCTTTTCTGCCATTAAAATACGGATTCTTTAATCAAAAATTCAATTTCCGAAATCACCGAAAAATCGTGATTATTGATGGAGAAACAGGATTTGTTGGTGGGCTCAATGTCGGGAAGGAATATGTAGGACGCGATGAAAACATCGGCTTTTGGCGTGACACGCATACGATGTTAAAGGGTGAAGCCGTTCAGACACTTCACTCCATATTTATGCTGGACTGGGAGTATGTATCAGATGAAGTGTTAATTGATGATCCGAAGTATCACACCCCGCATCCTGTGACAGGAGAAGATGTCATACAGGTCGTGCCGACTGGACCTGATATGAAGGAAAGTATGAGTGATTTATATGACGCACTCATTTCGAATGCAAAGCAATTTGTCTGGATTGCGACGCCTTATTTTGTCCCAAATGAATCCATTCGCACAGCGTTAAAAATTGCGGCCACAAGAGGGGTGGATGTGCGTGTGATGGTGCCTGAGATTAATGATGGCTTTCTCACGCAATACGCCACACGATCTTATTTTTCTGAGCTTTTGAAAGAAGGCATCAAGGTGTATCACTATCAAAAAGGATTCATGCATCAAAAGGTCATGATTGCAGACGGAGAGCTTGCCTCTGTCGGAACGGCCAATGTTGATATGAGAAGCTTCCAACTCAATTTTGAGGTCAATGTCTTTACAGCGGCAAAGAAACCGATCGAGCAATTGATGGCTCATTATGAGGAAGATATGAAGGAATGTGAGCAAATGGGGCCGGTTCATTTTTATAAAAGGGGCTTAAAGGAACGTTTAAAGGAATCGTTTGCTCGGTTGTTTTCAGGTGTATTGTGAGGGAATCCAGGGGAAGAAATCATTTCCTGATCTAGTATTTCTATAATGATTCCTCTATAATTGAAAATGATTATCAATTATAGAGGAAGTGAGGTTCTTTTACATATGCTAAAACGCTTTTTTGCCTATTACAGGCCCTATCGTGGTCTGTTCTTTTTAGATTTCTTTTGCGCTGTGGCCGTCGGACTCATGGAACTAGGTTTCCCGCTGATCGTGAACTACTTCATTGATACATTACTGCCGACAGGGAACTGGACGGTCATTGCCTGGACCGCACTTGCGCTGTTTGTCATTTACGCACTCAGCTCAGTGATGCAATTTATTGTGTCGTACTGGGGGCACATGCTTGGCATCAATATTGAAACAGATATGAGGAAGAAGCTGTTTGATCATTTTCAGCGTCTCTCATTTAAGTTCTTTGATAACAACAAAACGGGTAAGCTTATGTCTCGAATGACCAATGACCTCATGTACATTGGTGAGGTGGCGCATCACGGACCTGAGGATTTGTTTATTGCGATTATGACCATTCTTGGCGCCTTTGCCGTCATGCTCATGATTAACTGGCAGCTTGCCATTTTAACCTTCTTGATTATGCCAGTCATCATCTGGTTAGCCCTTCATTTTAATAAAAAAATGACACAGGCGATTACACAACTCAACAATGACATTGGAGATTTTCATGCAAGGGTTGAAAACAATATTGGCGGTATTCGTCTTGTTCAAGCCTTTGCAAATGAACATTTTGAGAAAAAGCGTTTTGCTGAAAACAACAACCGCTTTCGAAAAGCGAAACTTCTTTCCTATAAAATTATGTCAGTTAACGGATCAATCAGCTATATTCTCACAAGACTTGTGACGCTGTTTGTCCTTCTGGCAGGTACATGGTTTGTTCTTCAAGGTCAATTAACGGCAGGCGGATTTATCGCCTTTGTCTTGATCACAAATGTGCTATTCAGACCCATTGATAAGATCAACACGGTGATTGAAATGTATCCAAAAGGCATTGCCGGTTTTAAAAGCTATGTCGATTTGCTTGAAACAGAGCCAGATGTGAAGGATACAGAAGGAGCACGTGATATTTACGGCTTGAAAGGTGAAATTGAGTATCGAAACGTGACATTTGGCTACGATGAGCACAGTCATGTATTGAAGGATATCAACTTAAAGATCAAACAAGGGGAAACTGTTGCGTTTGTCGGGCCATCAGGAGCGGGGAAATCGACCATTTGCAGTCTGCTGCCTCGTTTTTATGATGTGGACGAAGGAGACATCACCATTGATGGTGTGAGCACAAAATCGATGACTTTGTCCTCTTTAAGACAGCAGATTGGCATTGTGCAGCAGGATGTCTTTTTATTCTCAGGCACCATTCGTGAGAATATTGCGTACGGCAACCTAGAAGCGAGTGATGCAGACATTTGGGAGGCGGTGCGACGTGCCCATTTAGAGGAGCTCGTTCAGCGGTTCCCAGAAGGGTTGAATACGGTCATTGGTGAACGCGGCGTTAAGCTATCCGGCGGTCAAAAGCAACGCCTGTCAATTGCACGGATGTTTTTGAAAAACCCGTCTATTCTTATTTTGGATGAAGCGACGTCAGCGCTTGATACAGAAACAGAAAAAGCGATCCAAGACGCACTAAGCGAACTGGCAGTCGGCCGGACGACACTCGTCATTGCTCACCGCCTTGCGACAATTAAACATGCAGATCGAATCATCGTCGTGACAGAGGAAGGCATTGAAGAACAAGGCCGTCACCAAGATTTAATTCAAATGGGCGGTGTATACAGCAGACTGCACGAAGCGCAGTTTGGTCATTGAAGAGAAGTGATTGAATGAGTCCAGTTATTAAGCTGGGCTCTTTTTCGTATTGAGATATTTGCGACGCTGGTCATCAGTTTTACTGTCATCATATTTGGCCTGTTTAAGCTGTTAAATTGAAGTGTACTTTATTTTTAAATCGAGGCCCTTTTGAAAAAGGGCTTTTTTTGCTAGGATAGTAAAAACTCGTGTAGGAAGGATCTGATGGAATGAAGAGGCTTCGGCATTTACAGAAGGGCGATAAAATAGGTATTTATTCTCCCTCAAGTCCAGCATCTGCCACCTCGCCTCTTAGGTATGAGCGGGCGAAGGAATGGCTTGAACAAAAAGGATTCATTGTGGTACCAGGATCATTAACAGGGAAAGAGGATCACTATCGTTCGGGAACGATTCAAGAACGAGCAGCTGAGCTGAATGAGCTGATGGCGAGAGAAGATTTGTCCTGTATCATGTCGATGATTGGGGGGACGAACTCGAATAGTTTGCTGCCTTATCTTGATTTTGAGCTGCTGATAAAGCATCCAAAAATCATGATTGGTTATTCAGATGCGACGGCGATTCTTTTAGCTGCTTATGAAAAAACGGGTCTGCCTGTTTTTTACGGGCCTGCACTTGTGCCGTCTTTTGGAGAGTTTGAACCATTTGTCGATCATACATATCAATCTTTCGAGGACATTCTCATTCATCCGCAGCCCATCCCGTATCAGGTGAAAAAACCGCCCTTCTGGACGGACGAACGGATCAACTGGGAAGAGAAAATACGAGAAAAAGAAAAACGTCCAAACGATTGGATGTGCGTCATTGAAGGGCAGGCAGAAGGCAGACTGATCGGCGGGAACCTAAATGCCATGTATGGCATATGGGGAAGTGAATTCATGCCTCAAATCCAAAAAGGCGATATCCTTCTCATTGAAGATTGTATGAAAACAGCCTCCATCGTCGAAAAGAACTTCTCTCTGTTAAAGATAAATGGTGTGTTTGAACGGGTATCTGGTATCCTCTTAGGGAAACATGAGCTGTTTGATGATGAAGGAACGGGCAAAAGGCCGCACGATCTCTTACTTGAAGTACTGGGAGATACAAAGAGGCCGCTCATCGCAGAATTTGACAGTGCCCATACGCATCCGATGCTCACGATGCCAATCGGTACACAAGTAAAAATGAATGCAACGTTAGGCGAGGTTTGGCTGACAGAAGCATGGATATAGAAAAAGAGCAGCCCTAAGGCTGCCCCAGCGTGTAGACAAACCCTCGCATTCGGTGTCAGTCCTGCGTGCCGGTGCTCACGAATGTGACATTCGCTCCGCGCCGGTACTCGTCCTTCCTAGACTGCAAAGGTTTTCAACTACGCTGAAAAGAAGACAAAGGGCTAAAATAAAGTTCATTTTATCCCTTTGTCAGCCTAAGGCTGCCTTTCTTTACGATTACGAAGCATTCTCTTTTTCAAATGGCTGAAGGAGGTCTTGTGCCTCTTTTCCTTCTACCACGATTAAATAGTCTGATTCTAAATGAGTGAGCCTAAAGGTTTCTAGCTCTACGATGTTCTTAATGTTGCACATTGTTTTTTTAGAATATACATATAAACGATGCTGAGCGTGCTGGCACTTTTCGTATAGAGAAATAAGCTTATGTAAATTCAATGCTTTCGCAGCAATTCGGATTGAATAGATTTGTGACATCTTCATATCCTCCTGTTAAATACTTTCTCACAATAGCTTTGTTACCCCCGTTGTGATAGAGGTAAACCTTTCTCTACGATTTCCACTCAATGGTGCCTCCGCCCGTCCGCCGATTGCCTCTGATCGCTGACAGCTCCTCAACAAGACGGAGCAAAGCCTGATCCTTTTTCTTTGCCTCAATCATAAAATCCACATCACGACCATACGGCTTTAAAGCTTGAAAAAGTGGCAAAACAAACGACATCTCCACTCCATCCGCATGGCTTCGTATCGCCTTTTCTGATTTTGGTGAGGATAAGTGGATTTTAGGCGGTATGCCAGTGTTTGCCCACGTGTCAAACACTCTTGGCAAAATGTCATCAAGTGCCGCATCATCATCTTTGTTTGCCATGTGATGGTGGTAATCAAATACAAACGGGATGCCATGCTTTTCACAAACATCAAGCGTTTCTAATGACGTATAGGTTTTGTCATCATTTTCAAGCGTCATTCTCGCCTTGATATGTGCAGGAAGCTGCTTTATATTTTCATCAAAACGCTGTAAAGCAGATGCCTTGTCGCCATATGCACCTCCGACATGAATGTTCATATAGCCTTCCTTTTCAAGCTTCATGGCCTCAAGCATTTCATAATGATAGGTCATATCAATGACGGCGTTTTCTGTAATAGATGGCTTTGGACTTGTGAACAAAGTAAATTGATTGGGGTGAAAGCTCACTCGTAATCCGTGCCGCTTTACGAGTTGACCAATCTCTAGAAATTCTTTGCGAAAGGGTGTCACAAAGTCCCACCGCACCTCAGGATGGGTGGCGAGCGGGACAATCGAGCTTGAAAAACGGTAAAGCGGAATATCATGGGCAATCGCAAAATAAAGCGTTCTTAATGTATTGACGAGGTTGGCTTTCGTCGTTCTCAATAGAGCCTCTGTCCTCTCTTCCTTTGAGAGCTTACTGTATCTTGCAAAGGTCAGCGACTTGGCAGGTGAAGCTTCCCATAAAGTGACGGCGTTGGATACATAACCAAATCGATAACGCATAGGTCAACTCCTTTATAAAAAATATGAGAACAGGGCGCCTATCCACTCAATTGGACGCGTGAGAAGTGGGCGTTGTTTGTATTTTTCTTCAGTCATCAGTTCTGAAAATTCCATGTGTTCACGAATCTTTTCCTCTACATGTGCGGTGAAGGCGGGATCATCAATGGCCACATCCACTTCTTCGTTGAAAAACAAACTTCGTTTATCAAAGTTCGCCGTACTGATCATACAACGGCTATGATCGATGAGAATGGCTTTCGCATGATAAAACCCTTTATAAAAACGATACACAAGACATCCAGCAGCGATCAGATCTTTCAAATAATGAAATCCAGCTTCTTTCACAAGCGGGTGATCTGCCTTCATTGGGATGATAATGTCGACAGTCACGCCTCGCTTCCGTGCGTCAAGAAGGGCGCTTAGAAGAGGAGCTGATGGAATAAAATAGGGCGTGCAGATGGTGATTTGCTTTTTCGCTTGTTGAATATCGTGAAGAAATAAAGCCTCTAAAGAAAAACCTGCCGTCGCACGTGTTGTGCACTGTAATGTTCCCGGTTCCAGTGTAGGAAAAACCTCGTATTGCAGCTGGTGAATACCAGATGACCGGTACAAATCATTCAGAAATACATGCTGGAGGTCTGCGACAACCTGTCCTGTCATGCGCAGGTGATAGTCTTTCCAAATGCCAAACCTGCCGTTTTTCCCTACATATTCATCGCCGATATTAAACCCGCCAATGTAGCCGATCTTCCCATCAATCACCGTGATCTTCCGGTGATTTCTCATGTTCAAACGATAAATGAAAAAAGGAAAACGTGGTTTGTTTAAAAAGTAAAATTGAATGCCGCTTTTTTCTAGCATCTGAATGGATGTTTGATCAAATGGATAGGAGCCTAACCGATCAGTGAGCAAAAAAACCGAAACACCTTGCTCTGCTTTCGCTTTAAGTGCTTGCAGAATCCTTTGCCCAATCTTGTCGTTCTTTACAATAAAGAACATCATATGAATAGAAGAAGAGGCTTGCTGTATATCCGTAAGAAGCTGATCAAACAGTGGTTCGCCATCATGATAAAAGGCTGCATCGCCGCTTGTTTGGTCAAAAGACCGTTCAAAAGCATGGGTAGAAAAATATTTTCTCCCTATATAAAGATCTAGCCTGACGAGTAGAACAATGACGAAGACGACGAGTAGAATGATCCATGCGATCATGAAGGTTCCTCCTTTTTTACATATGACGATAGTGTACCCAAATGGGCAAAAAATATTGACTGAATACTCATTCATTATTTATGATAGAGGTACAACATGGAAACGGAACAAAGTGGGTCTTGGGGAATGAAAGGGGGAGCAAGATGAATAGCCTTTTAATTGTTAACTTGATTGCATTTGCGGCAGTGACCGCTTACGCTGTGTATTTGTTTATTTATCTCATTCGAACACGAGCGGCGTATATTCGTCTTGGCAAAAAAGAAGAATTTCAAAAAGACATGAAAAAACGCTTAGAACGTGTTTGGGTGAATGTGTTTGGGCAAAAGAAACTGCTCAAGGACAAGAAGAGCGGCATCATTCATGTGCTGTTTTTCTATGGATTTATTTTAGTGCAGTTCGGAGCCCTTGATTTTATTATGAAGGGACTTGTTCCAGACAGCGGGCTACCATTAGGTCCGCTTTACGGTGTCTTTACATTCTTCCAAGAGGGAGTCACACTTCTCATTTTAGTGGCGGTGGTTTGGGCGTTCCATAGAAGATATGTCGAGAAGTTAGTCCGTTTAAAAAGGGGCTTTAAGTCAGGGCTTGTCCTTTTGTTTATTGGCGGATTGATGCTGACCGTATTACTGGGAAACGGAATGAACATCATTTGGCATGGGCACTCACTATCAGCAACTGAGCCAATTGCTTCCGGCATTGCTTTCTTGCTGGGCTGGCTGTCACCACTTGCGGCAACAATTGTTTTCTATGTCGCATGGTGGGTGCATCTTCTTATTTTACTGACGTTCTTAGTGTACGTCCCGCAGTCTAAGCACGCCCATCTCATCGCTGGCCCGGTCAACGTATTTGTCAGCAGATTGGACCCGCCAGGCAAACTGCAAAAAATTGATTTTGAAGATGAGACACAAGAAACGTTCGGCGTTGGGAAAATTGAAGATTTCCGTCAATCTCAGCTGATTGATCTTTACGCTTGTGTGGAGTGCGGGCGCTGTACGAATATGTGCCCGGCGACAGGGACGGGGAAAATGCTGTCTCCAATGGATTTGATTTTACGATTAAGAGATCATTTAACAAATAAAGGGGCTGCCATTACTTCAAAGACACCGTGGGTTCCGCAGCTTGCTTTCAAACAGACGACAGGAAATCAGCTGGCGATGCAGGCAAGAGGAGCTGGAGCGGAAGAATCTGCGGCGAGCGCAATGTATCATCCTTCTCTCATTGGAGAGGTCATTACAGAAGAAGAAATCTGGGCATGCACGACATGCCGAAACTGTGAAGATCAGTGTCCTGTCATGAACGAACACGTCGACAAAATCATTGATATGCGCAGATACTTAGTGCTGACTGAAGGAAAAATGGACGCAGATGCACAGCGTGCGATGACAAGCATCGAGCGCCAAGGGAATCCATGGGGATTGAACCGAAAAGAAAGAGAAAACTGGCGTGAACTAAGAGAAGATGTGCATGTCCCGACAGTGAAAGAGCTGAAAAAAGCAGATCAGACCTTTGACTATTTATTCTGGGTTGGATCGATGGGTGCATATGACAATAGAAGCCAAAAGATTGCTCTTGCCTTCGCAAAACTGCTCAATGAAGCAGGGGTTTCTTTTGCCATCCTAGGTAATAAAGAGAAAAACTCAGGCGATACACCGAGAAGACTTGGGAATGAATTTTTGTTCCAAGAACTTGCTGCAAAGAACATCGAAGAATTCCAAAAAAATGACGTAACCAAAATTGTCACGATCGATCCGCATGCTTACAATTTATTTAAAAATGAATACCCAGAATTCGGGCTCGAGGCAGAGGTGTACCATCATACAGAATTACTGGCAGAGCTAGTAAAAGAGGGGAAATTAACGCCTATTCATGAAGTGAACGAGGTCATTACTTTCCACGATTCTTGCTACCTAGGCAGATATAACGAGGTCTATGATCCGCCAAGAGATATTTTAAAATCCATTCCGGGTGTGACACTGAAAGAAATGGAACGGAATCGTGAATCCGGGATGTGCTGCGGTGCCGGCGGCGGTTTAATGTGGATGGAAGAAGAGACAGGTACTCGGATTAACACAGCGAGAACGGAGCAGGCCTTACAGGTACAGCCATCCATCATCAGCTCAGGATGCCCATATTGTTTAACCATGCTTGGGGATGGGACGAAAGCGAAGGAAGTAGAAGAGCAGGTCGGAACATTTGATGTCGCAGAACTTCTTGAAAAATCAGTGTTTGGCGAAACGAGAACGCAGGCTTCATAAAGGTGTCAGGCCGATGGATCTTCTGTTCATCGGTCGATAGATGCCGATGTTTTAAGTGCTGTCTAGCATTTATGTAAGCGGTAACAAATAGGAGGGGAAAGAAATGAGCACGACGGTCATTGTATCTGGAGCGAGAACACCATTTGGAAAACTAGGTGGAACTTTAAGTCGTTTGACTGCTGCAGAATTAGGGGGGATGACGATAAAAGCTGCGCTGGAAAGAGCCTCAAATGTTCATGAAGTGGATGAAGTCATCATGGGCAGTGTCCTTCAAGGAGGACAAGGTCAAATTCCTTCAAGGCAGGCAGCTAGACATGCAGATCTTCCTTGGTCGGTTCCGACACAAACCATCAACAAAGTCTGTGCTTCAGGAATGCGCAGTGTCACGACAGCCGATCAAATCATTCGAGCGGGAGATGCCAAGGTGATCGTGGCAGGCGGCATGGAATCCATGTCCCATGCTCCTTATCTTCTAAAAAAAGCACGATGGGGTTACAAAATGGGAGATGGTGCAGTACAAGATGCCATGATTTTAGATGGATTAACCTGTTCGTTTACAGGTGTTCATATGGGTGAGTATGGAAGCATGGCGGCGAAAGAGCTTGGCGTCACACGAGAAGAACAAGACCTTTGGGCGTTAAGAAGTCATGAACGAGCCATTGAGGCGCAAAAAAGCGGCTTTTTTAAAAATGAGATCATCCCCGTTACCGTCAAGAATAAAAAAGGAGATCAGCTGATTTCAGAAGATGAAGCCCCGCGGCGTGATACGTCATATGAACGTTTGTCAAAACTGATGCCCGTTTTCAATCAGGCAGGTACGATCACCGCTGGCAATGCACCTGGTGTCAATGATGGTGCAAGTGCGCTTCTATTAATGAAAGACACATATGCCATGCAGCAAGGTGAAAAACCTATGGCAGTTGTGCTTGGGCATGCCCAAGTAGCAGTAGAGGCAAAGGATTTTCCGAAAACACCAGCCTATGCCATCGAAAAAGTGTTAAAGAAAACAGGGAAGCGAGTAGAGGATATCGATTTGTTTGAAATCAATGAGGCTTTTTCAGCGGTTGCATTGGCATGCGAAAAAATGCTTGGACTGGATCGGCGGAAAATGAATGTGAACGGAGGGGCAGTCGCGATTGGTCACCCGATTGGAGCAAGCGGAACACGTATTATATTGACCTTGATCCATGCACTCAGACAAAGAGGAGGCGGGATCGGCATTGCGGCGATTTGCAGCGGCGGGGGTCAAGGTGATGCGATCATGATCAAGGTGGATTAAAAGGGAGGCGTTCATTGTCATGAGTATAGAAGAGACCGTCATGGTCGTTGGGGCTGGGCAAATGGGCTCAGGTATTGCCCAAGTATTTGCACAGTCAGGTTATACAGTCCTGCTCCATGATACAGAAGAGGAGCAGATTCATCGAGCCATTTCCTCAATGACCAAACAACTGACGAAACGAGCAGAAAAAGGAAAGCTGGCACATCAGGCAGTCCGTGATATTACACAGCGGCTGGCTGTTTCAACAGATTTAAAGGATGTACAGCAGGCGCATTTAGTGATTGAAGCCGCATCTGAACAAATGAAGATCAAAAAACAAATCTTTGAAACCCTCGATCAATTTGCACCTGATGACACGATATTTGCGACAAATACGTCTTCCTTGTCGATCACAGAATTAGCAGCCGTGACGAACAGGCCAGAGAAAGTGATTGGCATGCATTTTATGAATCCAGTTCCCGTGATGAAACTTGTTGAAGTGATCCGTGCGCTGCAAACGGATGATGCCACGTACCAAGTTGTTTTTGATACAGCAAAGACATTAGACAAAACGCCAATTGAAGTGGAAGACTTCCCCGGTTTTGTGTCAAATCGCATTTTAATGCCGATGATTAATGAAGCCATTTACACCCTTTATGAAGGCGTAGCAGATGTAGAAAGTATTGACGGCATCATGACGCTTGGAATGAACCATCCAATGGGCCCGCTTCGTCTCGCCGACCTCATCGGGCTCGATACTTGTTTATTTATTATGAATACCCTTCACGAGGGTCTTGGAGATAGCAAATATCGACCTTGTCCTCTTTTGAAAAAATATGTGAACGCAGGCTGGCTGGGCAAAAAGACAAAGAGAGGTTTTTACACTTACCACGACCACTCATAGGGGGAGTCAAGATGGATGTGTTGCTGACAGAAAAACAACGTCTTTGGAGAAAACAAGTAGCAGAATTTGCACGCCAGCATGTCTTCCCAGAAGTAGAAGCGATGGAACAGGGCGTGTTCCCGAAAACGCTTTTAGCTGAAATGGGTCGGCAAGGCTTTTTAGGCATTCCGATCCCAGATAAGTATCACGGATTAGGGGCAGATTTCACAACCTATATCATGGCGATTCATGAATTATCCAAAGTAAGTGCAACCATCGGTGTCATTGTATCCGTTCATACATCCGTTGTGACGATGCCGATTTTGGCGTTTGGAACAACTGAACAAAAAGAATCCTACGTTCCCAAGCTTGCGTCCGGGCAGAAGCTGGGCGCCTTTTGTCTAACTGAACCGAAGGCAGGATCAGATGCCTCTAGTATTCAGTTGAAAGCAGAGCGGGCAGACGATCACTATGTGTTAAATGGAACGAAAATTTTTATCACAAGCGGCGGTGAAGCGGAAGTGTATCTTGTATTTGCTGTGACAGACCCTGCTTCTACTAAGAAAAATATATCAGCGTTTATTGTGGAGAAAGGGACACCAGGATTTACGATCGGAAAAGATGAGAAGAAGATGGGCCTGCATGGATCAAAAACAGTCACACTTCATTTTGACGGTGTTCGAATTCCAAAAAAACAGCTGCTCGGTGCAGAAGGAGAAGGCTTTCGGATTGCCATGTCTAGCTTAAATGCGGGGAGAATTGGCATTGCGGCTCAAAGCCTTGGCATTGCAGAAGCCGCATTAGATGAGGCGGTGACGTATTTAAAGCAGCACCCAGCTGGCCTTGAAACGACCATTCGGTTGGGCGATCTGGGCACCAAGCTGGAAGCGGCAAAACTTCTTGTCTATCAAGCCGCCTCTTATAAAGAGGCCAATCGCCCTGTCACGAAGGAAGCGTCGATGGCGAAGTTATTTGCATCTAAAACAGCGGTTGATATTAGTACAGAAGTCATCCATTTGCTTGGTCTAGCCGGTTACACGAAGCAATACCGAGCAGAGCGGTACTTTCGTGATGCGAAAATTTGTGAGATTTATGAAGGAACAAGTGAAATACAAAGGCTGGTTATTTGTAAACAGCTAATATGAAGTGAGGTGGCTCATGATGCAGTTCCAATTAAGTGACGAACACGAAATGATACAAAAAATGGTGAGAGATTTTGCGAAAAATGAAGTGGAGCCAACAGCAGCAGAGCGAGATGAAACAGAATCGTATGATCCGGCTATTTTTCGTCAAATGGCAGAGCTTGGTTTAACGGGAATCCCTTGGCCAGAAGAAAATGGAGGGATTGGTAGTGATTATTTGGCCTATGTCATAGCGGTTGAGGAGCTCTCGCGAGTGTGCGCCTCTACAGGTGTCACCCTGTCTGCTCACACATCACTCGCTTCATGGCCGATCTATACATTCGGAACAGATGAGCAAAAGGAGACGTATTTAAAGCCGCTTGCAGCGGGTCAGAAGATCGGCGCATACGCACTGACCGAGAGCGGCTCGGGCTCAGATGCCGGCGGAATGAAAACAACAGCAGTAAAAGCAGGGAATGAATACGTCTTGAACGGTGCAAAGATTTTTATTACCAATGGAGGCATTGCGGATTATTATATTGTGTTTGCTGTTACTGACCAGGATGCTTCATCCCGCAATACAACCGCTTTTATTGTAGAAAAAGAGACGCAAGGCTTCTCAATCGGCAAAAAAGAAAGCAAACTGGGCATCCGCTCATCGCCAACGACAGAAATCATCTTTGAAGACTGTCGTATACCCGAAAGGAACCGGCTTGGTCAAGAAGGAGAGGGATTTAAAATAGCGATGATGACACTTGACGGCGGCAGAAACGGTATTGCCGCACAAGCTGTTGGTATTGCTCAAGGTGCTCTGGATGCAGCAGTCAAATATGCAAAGGAGCGCAAACAATTCGGTAAACCAATCATTCAGCAGCAAGGCATTGCTTTTAAGTTAGCGGATATGGCAACGGCAATTGAGGCCTCAAGACTGCTCACCTATCAGGCAGCATGGCTTGAAACAAAAGGGCTTCCGTATGGGAAAGAATCAGCTATGTCCAAGCTCTTTGCCGGTGATACAGCCATGAAGGTGACGACAGAAGCCGTACAAATCTTTGGTGGATATGGCTATACAAAGGATTACCCAGTCGAACGCTACATGCGTGATGCGAAAATCACTCAAATCTATGAAGGTACACAAGAAATCCAGCGGCTGGTCATCTCACGGAAACTTCTAGATATGTAGAAACGAAGCAAAGACCACCTGATGTGAGGTGGTCTGTTTTTGTCTCAAATGTGAAATCCTCTCCAATGTGATCTCATATCACCTGATCGTTATGGTAAAATTGGAAAAAGAATCAAAATGGAGGTTATCATGATGAACACAACATTGATTGGCATTTTAGGAATCGTCACAATGATCATATGGATTATGGTCTCCACAGAGCTTTCAAATTCTCCAAAAAAGAAGGAAGAAAAAGAAAACAGCCGCAGAAAACTCATTGTACTCATGTCTGCGGGCACTTTATTCACCGTACCTTTGGTTTTTTCACTCATTCAGAATATCCAGCTGTAACATATCCCTTCGACTAAACCGCTGCTGTCTGTTTTAATTTCATCCATTTGAAGAAAACAAAACGGACGAGTGGTCCCATAATCAACATCTGCAAAGGGAACGCCAACATGACATTATGGCCGAAAATCGTTAAGTAATCAGATAGAATCGATTGTGTTTGAAATCCTGTGCCGATGCTTTGAACAACATATCCGCATAAAGACATGAGACACACCATCCCAAACACGATAAAGATAGAAAGAGTAAGAATAAAATAGATTTTCTTGCCTTTTGGGGCAAAACGGTTGGCTGCTTTTTTTGCTGAAGGCCCAACAATACACATCTCAATCAACAACGTGATGGCAAAACCGATCACATAGGTGAGTACACCTTCTAACCATGTCATATGTCCAAGCCGTCCATTTAAAAATAGGTTATAAAAGAACATCACTGAAAACATACAAAAACACATCAAGACACCAAATTGTATATCTTCTTTTTTTGTCATTGGCAATTTGATCAACCTCTCAAAATTAGTCTATTTATTATAGATTTCTGTTTCAATTCGTCGTAAGTGAACATTTTGTGAAGGAATAAATCCCCTTTTTTAAGAAGAGTAAATGGCTTTGTATTCATCAAAAGAGAAGACAAAAAAGCATGCAAAATGTGTACTTCACACATGAATTATGCCAATTCGGCACAAATGATTGACCGCTAGAGGCTTCTCTTGTGAAAAAATCAAAAATTAACATCAATAAAGGTGGCATAAACTCCCCTAATTTGTTTATAATGAGAGGTATGGTTTGTCGTAAGAATAAGGTATAAATACTTATTATTTCACTGATAAATGGATACATACATGTAATAGAAAGGGAGTGTCTGACCTTGAGTTTGAAAGAATACTCACAGGAACAGCTCAAACAAATGTCTTTAGTTGAACTTGCTTATGAAATTTTCAGAGACAGCAAAACACCGATTACGTTTTCCGAGTTAATAGATGAAATTGTCCGTTTGCAAGGGATACAAAAATCTGATCTTGATGATCGACTTGCTCAATTTTATACAGACTTAAATATAGATGGCCGCTTTATTTCGTTAGGTGATCAGAGATGGGGACTTCGCAGCTGGTATCCAGTTGATCAAATCGAAGAAGAAGTTCAGCCAGCTGTGAAAACAAAAGCGAAAAAGAAAAAAACAAAAGCTGCTGTCGTTGAAGAAGACTTCGATGATATTGAAGAGGAAGAAGAAATCGACGAGCTTGAAGAAGATCTTGATCTTGTTGAAGACGACGAGGACCTTGACCTAGATGATGAAGAAATCGATGAAGAGATAGAAGACTTCGACGAAGATGATGATGAAGATGATGACGGCTTAACGGAAATTGATGAAGACGATTTAGACGATGATGAGGAAGACAAATAACCCTCACAAACCGGTCCTGAAAACAGGACAAAACCGTCTTGACTTTCCAGAGCGAACTATGTAGTATGTATTTTGGGCTCTCTAAAAAAGAGTACGTAAAGATACGTTCATTTACGCTCCCTTTCATTTATTTGAAAGGGAGCTTTCTTATTTTTCAAGAGATTTAGGGATACACTCTAAAAGGATGAAGCTGTGCATGTCTAGTCATGCAAGGGTAAAAAAGAGAGGAGCATACGAAATGACAAAGTATATTTTTGTAACAGGAGGAGTTGTTTCCTCACTTGGAAAAGGAATCACGGCTGCTTCGTTAGGCCGCCTTCTGAAAAATAGAGGGATGGATGTCACCATTCAAAAATTTGATCCATACATCAACGTAGACCCAGGGACAATGAGTCCATACCAGCACGGTGAGGTTTTTGTCACAGATGATGGTGCTGAAACAGACCTTGACTTAGGTCACTACGAGCGTTTCATTGATATTAACTTAAATAAGTACAGCAACGTCACAACTGGTAAAATCTACTCTACTGTTCTGAAGAAAGAGCGCCGCGGTGACTACTTAGGTGGAACAGTACAGGTCATTCCCCACATTACAAATGAAATCAAAGACCGCGTGTACCGTGCCGGAAAAGAAACGGGTGCAGATGTGGTTATTACAGAAATCGGCGGAACAGTAGGAGATATCGAATCCCTTCCATTCCTTGAAGCCATTCGTCAAATGAAGAGTGACATCGGCCGCGAAAACGTGATGTACATTCATTGTACCCTCGTTCCTTACATCCGTGCAGCGGGTGAATTGAAAACAAAACCAACACAGCATAGTGTAAAAGAACTTCGCAGTCTTGGTATTCAGCCAAATGTCATCGTGGTCAGAACGGAAATGCCATTGGCACAAGATATGAAGGACAAAATTGCACTGTTTTGTGATATTGATACAAAAGCTGTTATCGAATGTCAGGATGCAGACACGCTTTACTCTATTCCGCTTGATTTACAAAAACAAGGGCTGGACAAGCTAGTATGTGAACATATGAAACTTGACTGCCAAGATGCGGACATGACAGAGTGGACAGCACTTGTTGATAAAGTGCAAAACCTTTCAAAACAAGTCACAATTGGTCTTGTAGGGAAATATGTTGAGCTGCAAGATGCTTATATTTCTGTCGTTGAATCACTTCGTCATGCTGGTTATGCGTTTGATGCAGATGTTCAAATTAAATGGATCAATGCAGAAGAAGTGACAGCAGAGAATATCGCTGATTTCGTACAAGATGTTGACGGCATCATTGTTCCTGGAGGCTTCGGAGACCGCGGAGTAGAAGGGAAAATCATTGCTACACAATTTGCCCGTGAAAACAAAGTGCCATTCTTCGGAATCTGCTTAGGAATGCAAGTGGCATCAATCGAATACGCGAGAAACGTATTAGGCCTTGAAGGAGCTCATTCAGCGGAAATTGATCCTGAAACAGCATTCCCAATCATTGACCTTCTTCCAGAACAGAAGGATGTAGATGATCTAGGCGGAACACTTCGTCTCGGTCTTTATCCTTGTAAATTAAATGAAGACTCAAAAGCATTTGCTGCATACAATGACGAAGTCGTGTACGAACGCCACCGTCATCGCTATGAGTTTAATAACGAATTCAGACAGCAAATGGAAGCAGCAGGTTTTGTCTTCTCTGGTACAAGCCCAGACGGACGTCTTGTTGAAATCATTGAACTGAAGGATCACCCTTGGTTCCTTGCTTCTCAGTTCCACCCAGAATTCGTTTCAAGACCGACAAGACCACAACCATTATTTAGAGATTTCGTTGGTGCTTCACTACAAGCATCTGAATCAAAATAAAACAAAAAACTGCCGAGAATATCATCTTCTCGGCAGTTTTTTTTATTCATATTCCTCAACGATTTCTTTCACAGTAAACGATAGAGCATGGTAGACATATAAGCAGGTCATCAGTGCAGGATAGCCGAACCTTGTTCCATCTTCAGCAGGCACAAGTGGTTTTTTGAGCTGAAAATCAATGTGGACATCACAATGCTCTTCAATAAATGATGTCTCCTTTTGTGCAGGGCCGACACCGACAATAGGTGTGCCTTGTTCGTGCAGCTCTTTGACAAGGGATTGAATCTCTTGATCTTCTGGATCTGAATAAAATAAAAGCACCCTGTCACTTGGATGAAGTATGCTGCGCTCCTTTTGATCCAGCGGCAGAACCTTCGCACCCGGAAACGGCTCCTTGCTCTCAGATGCCTCTAAGGCTACAGCCGCCAGTTCATTCTTGCCATGAAAATACACGGCATGTCCACTGACAACGGCCTGAGCAAGAAGGCGTGCACCGTCTTCGATCGCTTCGGCCTGCTTATCTCCAATACGTGAAAAAATACCTGATAATTGGGTAGTGAAAATTTTTAACAAGACTCATTTCCTCCTTCTGTCAGATCATTTTATAATAGAATATAAAGAGAATATTAGGAAAAATGCTCAGAAAATGTCGTAAAGTAAACTATTATAATTAAAGGAAATGTGAAAATCAAACAGAATTATTTAACAACAGCTCTTTTTATGGCGAAAAATGAAAGCAATGGGGTGTAACAGATGAATGAGAAAATTTTAATTGTCGATGATCAGTACGGTATTAGAATATTGCTGAATGAAGTGTTTCATAAAGAAGGCTATCAAACCTTTCAAGCCGCTAACGGACTACAGGCATTAGATATTGTGAAAAACCATAGACCAAACCTTGTCCTGCTTGATATGAAAATTCCCGGAATGGATGGCATTGAGATTTTAAAACGCATGAAATTAATTGATGAAGACATTCGCGTGATCATTATGACAGCTTATGGCGAACTAGATATGATTCAAGAGTCTAAAGAGCTCGGTGCATTAACGCATTTTGCTAAACCATTTGATATTGATGAAATCCGTGATGCGGTCAAAGAATACTTGCCGCTCGAAACAAATGGCTAGATGGAAATGATTGAATCAAGTCATTCTGTTGCCGATTTGTCGAATAATTGGTATTCTAGATAAGAAGAAGAAAGCGATCTGACTTTGAAAGTTTACATATGGCGAGAAATTCTGGTCATGCTAGGGTGGAGAGCTTTTTTTAGTAAGCAAATTAGCTACATAGGGAGGATTTTTCATCATGCCTTTAGTTTCAATGACAGAAATGTTGAAAGACGCAAAGGAAAAAGGTTACGCTGTTGGACAGTTTAACTTAAATAACTTAGAATTCACGCAAGCGATTTTACAAGCTGCTGAAGAAGAGAAATCTCCAGTTATCTTAGGAGTATCTGAAGGAGCAGGACGCTACATGGGCGGCTTCAAAACAGTTGTCGCAATGGTAAAAGCGTTAATCGAAGAATATAATGTAACAGTTCCTGTTGCGATTCATTTAGATCACGGTTCAAGCTTTGAATCTTGTGCAAAAGCGATTCATGCAGGATTTACTTCTGTGATGATTGATGCTTCTCACCATCCATTTGATGAGAACGTAGCGACAACTGCAAAAGTGGTTGAGCTTGCACATTTCCACGGTGTATCTGTAGAAGCTGAGCTTGGAACTGTTGGTGGACAAGAAGACGACGTCATCGCTGAGGGCGTTATTTATGCTGATCCAAAAGAGTGCCAAGAGCTTGTAGAACGTACTGGTATTGACTGCCTTGCGCCTGCACTAGGTTCAGTTCATGGTCCATACAAAGGTGAACCAAACCTTGGTTTCGCTGAAATGGAAGAAATCGGTAAAACAACTGGACTTCCACTTGTTCTTCACGGCGGAACAGGTATCCCAACTGCTGACATCAAGCGTGCGATTTCACTTGGTACAGCAAAAATCAATGTAAACACTGAAAACCAAATTGCTTCTGCGAAAGCAGTTCGCGAAACACTTGCTGCAAAAACAGAAGAGTATGATCCACGTAAATATCTTGGACCAGCTCGTGACGCAATTAAAGCGACTGTTATCGGCAAAATGCGTGAATTTGGTTCTTCTAACCAAGCATAATTTGATGAGAACCGAAAGCCGCCTGAGTCACAGGCGGTTTTCTCCATATCATGAGAAAGCGCAATCAAATTTACATTTTAGACAATTTATTGATAGGAGAGTGGCACAGTTATGTTATTTTTCGTAGACACAGCGAATATCGCAGACATCAAAGAGGCACACGAGCTTGGCATTTTAGCAGGCGTGACAACAAACCCTAGTTTAGTAGCGAAAGAAAAGGACGTATCGTTCCACGACCGCCTTCGTGAAATCACTGACGTGGTATCAGGTTCAGTTAGTGCGGAAGTCATTTCTCTCAAAGCAGAAGAAATGATTGAAGAAGGAAAAGAGCTGGCTGCTATTGCACCAAATATCACAGTGAAAATCCCAATGACAACAGACGGTCTTAAAGCAGTCAAAGCGTTAACAGACCTTGGGATTAAAACAAACGTCACGTTGATTTTTAGTGCAAACCAGGCACTTCTTGCAGCTAGAGCTGGTGCGACGTATGTCTCTCCATTCCTCGGCCGCTTAGATGACATTGGCCAAAATGGTCTTGATCTCATTAGTGAAGTGAAAACCATTTTTGATGTTCATGGATTAGATACACAAATCATTGCTGCATCCATTCGTCACCCGCAACATGTGACAGAAGCTGCGCTTAGAGGTGCTCATATCGGCACAATGCCGCTGAAAGTCATCAAGCAGCTGACAAAACACCCATTAACGGATGCAGGCATTGAGCAATTTTTAGCAGACTGGAATAAATAAGTGATTGTGGCAGACGGATACGCATCCGTTTGCCGCAGTTTTCCTTAAATACGCTAAGAAATGTTTTGTGCAAAGAAGAGAACATCACAGCCTCGCAAAGCTTCGATTATTTTTCTTCCGACAAATTTCGTTTAACCTGTATTCTTTCTCTTGATATTGGCTAAATTTTGGACAAGACCTTTTAAAGCGCGACATCCACAAACAGTATAACTCCAACAGTGATCTTCTTTAAGAAGGGAGACAAATATGGAAAAGTTAAACATTGCCGGCGGTGACCCCTTGCGCGGGACCGTACATATTAGTGGTGCGAAAAATAGTGCTGTGGCACTGATTCCTGCCACGATTCTCGCTGATTCTCCAGTAACCATTGAAGGCCTTCCGCATATTTCAGATATTGACACATTACGAGATCTGTTAGAAGAGATTGGCGGAAAGGTCACATTTGAAAAAGGTGAGATGGTTGTCAATCCTGCCTCCATGATCAGTATGCCGCTTCCTAATGGGAAAGTGAAGAAACTACGAGCATCCTATTATTTAATGGGCGCCATGCTCGGTAGATTCAAGCAGGCTGTCATTGGATTACCAGGAGGA
The DNA here is from genome assembly GCF_052045575.1 of Bacillus sp. 22190. Lineage (NCBI taxonomy): Bacteria > Bacillati > Bacillota > Bacilli > Caryophanales > Bacillaceae > Bacillus > Bacillus sp. 22190. The sequence continues at coordinate 177,791 of NZ_JBQEPF010000001.1, forward strand.
TGTCACTTAGGACCTAGACCGATCGATCAGCATATCAAAGGCTTTGAAGCACTTGGAGCCGAGGTGACAAACGAACAGGGTGCGATTTATTTGCGCGCTGAAAAATTAGTCGGAGCCCGTATTTATCTTGATGTTGTCAGTGTAGGTGCGACCATCAACATCATGCTGGCAGCCGTGCTTGCTGAAGGGAAAACAGTGATTGAAAATGCCGCAAAAGAACCCGAAATTATTGATGTAGCGACACTGCTTGCAAGCATGGGAGCTAAAATCAAAGGTGCGGGGACGGATGTGATTCGGATCGAAGGTGTGGAATCTCTTCATGGCTGCAGGCATTCCATCATCCCTGACCGCATAGAAGCAGGTACATTTTTAATTGCAGGTGCAGCGATGGGGGATGAAGTTGTGCTTGATAATGTGATCCCAACTCATTTAGAATCAATTACGGCGAAACTTAGAGAGATGGGATTCACAATTGAAACAAGCAACGATCAAATGCTGATCGTTGGCAGAAATGAAGGACTCAAGCCTGTCGATATCAAAACCCTTGTGTATCCGGGCTTTCCGACTGATCTTCAACAGCCGATGACGGCTTTGTTAACAAAAGCGAAAGGCACGAGTGTCGTGACAGATACCATTTACTCTGCCCGCTTTAAACACATTGACGAATTGCGTCGAATGGGTGCTAACATGAAGGTGGAAGGAAGATCTGCCATTATTACAGGTCAAACGCAGCTTCAAGGTGCAAAGGTCAAAGCAAGTGATCTGCGAGCAGGTGCTTGTCTCGTTGTTGCAGGGTTAATGGCAGACGGTGTGACCGAAATCACAGGGCTTGAACATATAGACAGAGGATATAGTATGCTTGAGGAGAAGCTTGAAGGCTTGGGTGCAACCATCTGGCGTGAAAAGCTGAATGACCAAGAAATAGAAGAACTTCAAAATTCATAAGGCTTTGACTGTGAGAGGAGATTTGGACAAAAATGGAAAGAAGTTTATCGATGGAACTAGTACGGGTGACAGAAGCAGCTGCATTAAAATCTGCTCGTTGGATGGGTAGAGGTTTAAAAGACGAAGCGGATGATGCTGCAACAAGTGCCATGCGTGATGTATTTGATACGATTCCGATGAAGGGAACTGTGGTCATCGGCGAGGGAGAAATGGACGAAGCGCCAATGCTTTATATTGGGGAAAAGCTTGGAAACGGATATGGACCTCGCGTGGATGTTGCTGTTGATCCATTGGAAGGAACAAATATTGTGGCAAGCGGTGGCTGGAATGCTTTAGCTGTTATCGCTGTTGCTGATCATGGCAACTTGCTGAATGCACCTGATATGTACATGGATAAGATCGCAGTAGGTCCAGAAGCGGTAGGCTGCATCGACATTGAAGCGCCTGTCATTGACAATCTTCGTGCTGTTGCAAAAGCAAAAAACAAAGATATTGAAGATGTTGTTGCGACAATTTTAAACAGAGAGCGACATGAAAAGATCATTGCTGAGCTGAGAGAAGCTGGAGCAAGAATCAAGCTGATCGATGATGGTGACGTTGCAGGAGCCATTAATACAGCATTTGATCACACAGGTGTTGATATTCTATTTGGTTCAGGTGGAGCGCCTGAAGGTGTCCTTTCTGCTGTTGCGCTTAAAGCACTTGGTGGAGAAATCCACGGTAAGCTTCTTCCACAAAGTGAAGAAGAGCTGAGACGCTGTGAGAAAATGGGGCTGGATGTTGGAAAAGTCCTCAGAATGGAAGACCTCGTGAAAGGCGATGACGCCATTTTTGCAGCGACAGGTGTAACAGATGGCGAGTTATTAAAAGGTGTTCAATTTAAAGGCTCTGTTGGAACAACACATAGTGTTGTCATGCGTGCGAAATCAGGTACTGTTCGATTCGTCGATGGCAGACATAGTTTAAAGAAAAAACCGAATCTTGTCATTCGTCCGTAATCTGAAAGCGGGTATTCTTTACCCGCTTTTCATATAGGTGTCAAATATATATCATTTTCTTTTTAAAGTTGAATATTCCCTGCAAATGAGGTAAAACTAAAGAGTGCTGCGAAATTTTCTGCGAATTTACTTCTTTTAAGCTTCAACAAGTTTAAATACTGCCGCATCATGACGATATACTCATTATCCTTCTCTATGTTGACAAAGCTCAATTTCACATTGTTCCTATCTTTACGATAAAACGAGTGTGAGCGTTACCATGAGAGCGAGGTCATTCCAACAAAAACGGAATTAAAAGCTAATCAAATACAATAGTCATGCATTCGTAATGAAATACATTGACTAGAAAAGTGTGGTGTCCATATTGAAAGATGTTTCGATTTCATCTTTGGAAAATATGAAATTAAAAGAGCTGTATGAGTTAGCAAAAAAGTACAAAATCTCTTATTACAGCAAACTAACAAAAAAAGAATTAATTTTTGCTATCTTAAAGGCAAACGCTGAGCAAGAGGATCTCTTATTTATGGAAGGGGTTCTAGAAATTATTCAGTCAGAGGGATTTGGTTTCTTAAGACCAATTAACTATTCCCCAAGCTCTGAAGACATTTATATTTCTGCTTCACAAATCAGACGCTTTGATTTAAGAAATGGTGATAAGGTGTCTGGAAAGGTACGACCTCCAAAAGAGAATGAACGCTACTATGGCCTCCTTCATGTCGAAGCGGTAAATGGGGACGACCCAGAATCAGCTAAGGAACGTGTTCACTTTCCTGCACTCACGCCGCTATTCCCTGATCGTCAAATGATTCTTGAAACACAGCCTAATCACCTGTCTACTAGAATTATGGATATGATGGCACCAGTTGGGTTTGGACAGCGTGGTTTAATTGTTGCACCGCCTAAGGCTGGGAAAACCATTTTGCTCAAAGAAATTGCCAACAGTATCTCTGAAAATCATCCAGAGGCAGAACTGATTGTTCTTCTTATTGACGAACGTCCAGAGGAAGTAACAGATATCGAACGTTCTGTTGCAGGGGATGTTGTTAGTTCAACCTTTGACGAAGTACCGGAAAACCACATTAAAGTAGCAGAGCTTGTATTAGAGCGTGCGATGCGTCTAGTTGAACATAAAAAAGATGTCATCATCTTAATGGACAGCATCACAAGGCTTGCTCGTGCATACAACCTGGTCATCCCGCCAAGCGGCCGAACGCTTTCCGGCGGTATTGATCCAGCGGCTTTCCACCGTCCAAAACGCTTCTTTGGTGCTGCGCGTAACATCGAAGAAGGTGGAAGCTTGACCATTTTAGCTACTGCACTTGTTGATACAGGATCACGTATGGATGATGTGATTTATGAAGAGTTTAAAGGAACAGGGAACATGGAGCTCCATTTAGACCGTTCTCTTGCAGAAAGAAGAATTTTCCCAGCCATCGACATTCGTCGTTCCGGTACAAGAAAAGAAGAACTGCTTGTGCCTAAAGAGCATCTTGATCGTCTATGGGCGATGAGAAAATCAATGTCAGATACACCTGATTTCGCTGAGAAATTCATGCGCAAAATGAGAAAAACAAAGACAAACCAAGAATTTTTCGATATTTTAACGCAAGAGTGGAAACAAGCAAATATGTCTGCATCAAGAAGATAGCTTCCTGAAAAAATACATTTGCAATCATAGACTTACACTGTTATAATTTTATCATGTGCGTTTCAGAATTTATTCTGAGATATTAACTCTGTTTCCGAATTGGATTCAGGGCGGAAGGAGATGACAGTAGATGAAAACAGGAATTCATCCTAACTACAAAAAAGCTACAGTCAAATGCGCTTGTGGAAATGAGTTTGAAACTGGATCAGTAAAAGAAGAGGTACGCATCGAGATTTGCTCTGAGTGCCATCCTTTCTATACAGGCCGTCAAAAATTCGCTTCTGCTGATGGACGTGTTGACCGCTTTAACAAAAAATACGGTCTTAAGTAATAATAGATACAATAAACAGGCAGGAATCCGTTCTTGCCTGTTTTTTTACGTGGATTGATGGAACTTTAAAACGGGGGAGAAGACCTTATGTATGTGATGAAACAAAGCGGTTGGCTTGAAGTCATCTGCGGAAGTATGTTTTCTGGAAAGTCGGAAGAATTGATTCGGAGAGCCAAAAGAGCCACCTTTGCCAAACAAGAAGTAAAAATATTCAAACCAGCGATTGATAACCGGTATAGCACAAGCTCAGTTGTGTCACATAACGGTTCATCCGTCGATGGGATTGCAGTAACCTCACCAAAAGACATAATAACGCACATATCAGAACGAACCGATGTCATTGGCATTGATGAGGTGCAATTTTTTGATGAGACAATCATTGATATTGTCACTCAATTGGCTGATAAAGGCTACCGAGTCATTGTTGCAGGCCTTGATCAAGACTTCAGAGGAGAGCCATTTGGTGTTGTTCCGCATTTAATGGCATGTGCAGAGCTTGTAACAAAACTTCAAGCAGTTTGTTCGGTATGCGGCTCCCCAGCGAGTAGAACACAACGCTTGATCGACGGTAAACCCGCATCTTATGATGATCCCATTATTTTAGTAGGTGCGCAGGAATCATACGAAGCACGATGCAGACATCACCATGAAGTACCAAAACTAGATGTTGGTACAACACTTGACAATTAAAAAAATAGCAAATGCCGCTGTGTTTCGTTTTTCGAGATTTTGGCTGAACACCCATCATTTGTACTTAAATAAATTAAATAACGCTACGAAAAAATTATCTAATTTTCAACGCTTGCGTTTTGGTATAAGCAGGCATAAAATGACTAACTGTAGTGTAAAGCATTTAAACGAAAAGTTCGATTTCTTGTCATAATTTTTTTGATTAAGGATTTTTCTCCTTGATCGTTCTTTGTATTAATAGTTCACTTTATTTATATTTTAGAAAGAGGGTAGTTTTTGATGAACAACGTGAAGAAAACAAAAGAAGGGTACCTCGAAACCACTTTGACAGGTAAAGATGTATTATCGATTCCAACGTTGAACAAAGGCGTTGCTTTCTCTGAAGAAGAAAGACAAGAGCTTGGACTAGAAGGATTACTTCCTCCAACTGTTCTGACTTTAGAACAGCAAGCAGAGAGAGCATACAAGCAATTTCTAGCTCAGCCAGATCGTCTTCGTCAAAACGTATACTTAAGTGATTTGCAAAACCGTAACGAAGTATTATTCTATAAGCTTCTAACGGACAAGCTTCGTGAAATGCTTCCTGTTGTTTACACACCAACTGTTGGTGAAGCGATTCAAGAATACAGCCATGAATACAGAAGACCTCATGGTGTCTACCTTTCAATCGACAACATTGACGGTATTGAGAAAGCATTTGAAAACTTACATGCAACAGCAGGCGACATCGACCTCATCGTAGCAACTGACTCTGAGAGTATTCTTGGAATTGGTGACTGGGGTGTTGGTGGTATCAACATCGCAATTGGTAAATTAGCTGTTTATACGGCTGCAGCAGGTATTGATCCAAGCCGCGTCATTCCAGTTGTATTAGATGTTGGAACTAACAATGAAAAATTATTAAATGATCCATTGTACATCGGGAACCACCACAAACGTGTACAAGGTGAAAAATACGAAGAATTCATTGATGCGTATGTCAAAGCAGCACTTAAATTCTTCCCGAAAGCATTGCTTCACTGGGAAGACCTTGGAAACAAAAATGCGCGTAACATCATGAAAAAATACAACGACAACATCTTAACATTTAATGATGATATCCAAGGTACTGGTGCCATTACTTTAGCGGGTGTTCTTGCAGCTGTCAAGAAAACTGGTACTCAATTGAAAGATCACCGTGTGATGATTTTCGGAGCTGGATCAGCTGGAATCGGAATCGCCGATCAAATGCGTGACACAATGGTTCTTGAAGGTCTAAGTGAAGAAGAAGCAAACAATGCATTCTGGACGTTAGACTACAGAGGGTTACTAACAGATCAGTTTGAAGATGAAGTGCTTGATTTCCAAAAACCATACCTTCGTTCTTCTGATGAAGTAGAAGGCTGGGCTCGTGATGAAAAAGGACAAATCTCATTTGCTGAAGCTGTTCGTAAGGTGAAGCCAACCATTCTTATTGGTACATCAGGTCAAGGCGGCGCATTCACTGAAGAAATTATTAAAGAAATCGCAGCTCATACTGAGCGTCCAGTGATCATGCCGATGTCTAACCCAACTCCACTTGCTGAAGCAGTACCGGAAGATCTATTCAAATGGACAGACGGTCGTGCGCTTGTTGCAACTGGAAGCCCATTCGAAAATGTCGAGTATAACGGAATTGAACATGAAATCGGACAATCAAACAATGCGTTCGTTTTCCCTGGACTTGGTCTTGGTTCAATCGTAACGGAATCAAAAATCATCACAAAAGGCATGTTCGTTGCTTCAGCGGATGCGATTGCTGAAATGGTTGATCATGATAAACCAGGTGCTGGTCTACTTCCAAGCATTGATAAGTTACAAGAAGTTTCTATCAAAGTAGCTATTGAAGTGGCAAAAGCAGCAATTAAAGATGGTGTCGCAAGAAAAACACCTGAAAACATTGAACAAGCTGTGAAAGATGCTATGTGGATTCCTGAATATAAAAAAATTGTAAGAGCATAATAAAATGTGTAACGCGGCATTGTTTCGGGTAATGTAAGCAATGCCGCTATAAAATAAGAAACATGTAAAGGATTCAAGGAGGAATAGTAAGATGGACTTTTTAAATATTTTGATCCTCCTAGCACCGATTTTTTTCGTTATCGCGCTGGGTTGGTTCGCAGGGAACTTCGGCAGCTATGACGCTAAATCTGCAAAAGGTGTAAGTACACTTGTTACAAAGTATGCTTTGCCAGCGCACTTTATCGCCAGCATTCTGTCAACACCAAAAGATAAATTCTATAGTCAAATTCCATTTTTCGTTGCATTGATTTTCGGAATCGTAGGCTTTTATATCATTATCCTTTTAGTTACGAAATTTGCTTTTAAATATGATTTAACAGATTCATCTGTTTTCTCATTAAACTCAGCACAACCGACCTTTGCATTTATGGGGATTCCGGTCTTGGGCAGTTTATTTGGGGCTCAAGAAGTTGCAATTCCGATTGCTATTACCGGAATAGTTGTAAATGCATTGCTTGATCCAATTGCTATTATTGTGTCAACTGTCGGTGAAAAAACAAAAGGAAAAGCCAAAGACGGCGAAAGTTTCCTAAAAATGACGACGAAAGCGATTTTACACGGCTTATCAGAGCCGCTTGCGCTTGCACCGTTAGCAAGTATCATTCTTGTTCTTTTAGGATTTAAACTTCCTGAAATCGGACATGAAATGCTAGAGGAAATTGGAAGTGTGACATCAGGGGTTGCGCTCTTTGCAGTCGGTGTCACAGTCGGTATCCGCAAGATTAAACTGAGCTTACCAGCTTTCAGTATCGCATTGCTCAAAGTAGCTGTACAACCGTTACTTATGTATTTCATCGCCATTCTTATGGGTCTTTCGGCGGATGAAATTACAAAAGCTGTATTGCTTGTTGCCTTCCCAGGTTCAGCTGTTGCGGCCATGATCGCCACTCGATTTGAGAAACAGGAAGCAGAAACAGCATCCGCATTTGTGATCAGTGCGATCATGTCACTCATTACATTACCAATCATTATTGCACTTACCGTATAATATAGTAGAAAGGCTGCCTCGTTAGGCAGCCTTTCTTAGCGAAATGAATGAAACAGAGGGAAGAGTGCACGCTTTTTTTTCATTTCGGGGTGTGCCTTTTCCTTTTCTTCTTCTTTTGATGGTTTTGGTTTTGTCAATGCGGCTGTGAGGCGTTCTAATTTTGCAGTTAATTCTTCAATTTCTCTTCTGTGCTGGAGGAGCTGGTAGGAAACGCCTTCATCTGCTTTCTTAGCGAGTTTCCGTTCTAATTCTTGAAAACGGGCTTCAATATGACTGACATGTGATTGCTCTTGAAGGAGCTGTTTCACTTGTTCTTCTAAGGCTTCTATCCGTTTTGATGAGTCAGAAGTTTCTACAGTAGGTGATAATTGCTGGGCGGTTTCTTCATGGATCGGCAGTCTAATGTCATGGAGAATCACACCTTCGTTCATTTGGTGTTGGACCTCTTTGAGCAGCTGGACAATGTCATCATGAAATTCATAATGTCCTAGTTCATTCCGGGCGACAGGGATGTTGAGCTGTTTGACCCAGCGCTGAATGGTTTTTGAAGATACACCAATTTCCTTTGCAACCTCATTTGTATTCAAACCAAATGCCCTCCCTTTTTTCAATTACAAGTACCATTCTCTTTCGTGAGCATCCGTTCCTTCACGTTAGACAAAACAAGTAACCAATCGCCAAAGATCGTGTTTTCTAGTGAAAAATTGCAGAAAATCAATTGTTTTGGAAATTTTTTTGACTGTCATACCCCGCTATACTATAATTAGACTGTTACGCACAAAACAGAGGTGAAGACCATGTTAGACCGTTTAAAATCAATTGAAGAACGCTATGAAAAGCTAAATGAATATTTAAGTGACCCTGAAGTGGTGAACGACCCTAAGAAGCTTCGTGAATATTCGAAGGAACAATCTGATATTCAAGAAACTGTTGAGGTATATAGACAATATCGTGCGGCATATGATCAGCTAAGTGATGCGAAAGCCATGCTGGAAGATAAGCTCGATGCCGATATGCGCGACATGGTCAAAGAAGAAATTTCAGAGCTCACAGAGGAAACAGAACGTTTAGAAGACGAGCTAAAAATCTTACTCATCCCGAAAGATCCGAATGACGATAAGAACGTTATTGTGGAGGTTCGTGGTGCAGCGGGCGGAGAAGAGGCTGCGCTGTTTGCAGGAAACCTGTACCGTATGTACAGCCGTTATGCTGAAATGCAAGGCTGGAAAACAGAAGTCATGGAAGCGAGTGTCACTGGAACTGGCGGTTATAAGGAGATCATCTTTATGATTAGCGGTAAAGGTGCATATTCTAAACTAAAGTTTGAAAACGGTGCACACCGCGTGCAGCGTGTTCCTGAAACTGAGTCAGGCGGCCGTATTCATACATCAACAGCGACAGTTGCTGTATTACCAGAGGCTGAGGAAGTTGAAATTGATATCCACGAAAAAGATATTCGTGTGGATACATTCGCATCAAGCGGACCAGGGGGACAAAGTGTTAATACCACAATGTCTGCTGTTCGTTTGACTCACCTTCCAACAGGTGTAGTGGTTTCCTGTCAGGATGAGAAATCACAAATCAAAAACAAAGAAAAAGCGATGAAAGTTTTGCGTGCGAGAATTTATGATAAATTCCAGCGTGAAGCACAAGCTGAATATGACCAAACCCGTAAATCTGCTGTTGGAACAGGGGATCGTTCAGAGCGTATCCGTACGTACAATTTCCCGCAAAACCGCGTGACGGACCACCGCATTGGATTGACGATTCAAAAGCTTGATCAAATTTTAGAAGGGAAACTTGACGAGGTCATTGATGCATTAATTATGGAAGACCAAGCAAGAAAACTTCAAAATGCAAAATAAAGAGCGAACGATCTTTGAAGCCCTTAAATGGGCTTCTTCTTTGTTAACGGAAGCGGGCAGAGACCAAAACGCAGCAGAGTTAATGTTGATGCATGTGCTTGGATGGAGCAGAAGTGAACTTCTTGCCCGTTTTCATGATCCACTGCCAGAGGAGCAAGATTCACAATTCAGCGAGTTCGTCGCGCAGCACAAGCGTGGAGTGCCTGTGCAGCATTTAACGGGTGTTGAATTTTTTTATGGGCGTCCTTTTGAGGTAAACAAACACGTTCTGATTCCTCGTCCTGAAACGGAGGAAGTGGTGCTGGCGGCATTAAACATGATGAATCGTGTGTTTCCTGATGATCAGCCGCTCAAAGCTGTTGATGTAGGAACAGGTAGCGGTGCAATTGCGATTACGTTAGCTCTTGAAAAAGAATCTCTCACTGTGACAGCGACGGATATTTCACATGAAGCACTTGAAGTAGCAAAGCGAAATCAAGAAGCGCTTGGTGCAGACGTTCATTTTGTCCAAGGGGATTTACTTGAACCGATTATGGCTCAAGGCATCAAAGTCGATGTGTTTATTTCCAATCCTCCTTATATTGCGGCAGAAGAAATGGATGGTTTATCAGAGGTTGTCACAAAGCATGAACCTGTCAATGCGCTGACAGATGGGCGTGATGGCCTGTGGTTTTATGAGCGTATCGCTTGTGATCTCCACAAGGTACTTCATCAGCAAGCGGTGGTTGTCTTTGAAATAGGACATACACAAGCAAAAGATGTAAAAGCGCTTCTTTTGCAGGCGTTCCCTTCAGCTGATGTTCATATCATCAAGGACATCAACGGAAAGGATCGAGCGGTTTGCGCACACATTCAAAACGGAAGTCCGGCTGAATAAAGTCGGACTATTTTATTATGTAAAGATGAAACTTATGGTAAAAGGGAAACGTATATATAGAAGAATGAACATTCTGATCATGATTTTTTACATAAATTTGTTTTGAAGGAGCGAATGGTGTGAACAGAAGGTATGCGATGGTGTTGGTCATCGTCAGTGTACTATTGATTGTGAGTGCTTGCGGTAAACCGAGCTTTAAAAAAGAAGCAGCAGCATTTGGGGAAAACTATAAAAAAGCACAATACACAGTGAATCGAACGGATGACCTATCTGACATGAAGGAGAAGTTGAAGGATTATTTAACCGAGCATGAATATCAAGAATATACACAAGACAGCATGTTTCCAAGTGTATTAGAAGCAGCAAAAGATCAAGATTGTCAAATTAAACTGAAAAAAATTACGTTTACACCTTCAGATGAAAGCGATGACAGGATTGAATTTGACTATGAAATGATCATTCAATTTATTGACCATAAAGGAAAGGTCAAAAAGGAAATTGAGAAAAAAGGTGCAATGACAGTGATCAAAACAGATTCGGGATTAAAAATCAGCCGAGATTGGGATGGGAGACTGTACCCTTCCGATTACCAATCCTCACTAAAAAGCCGTTCATAAGTTGTTGAATGGCTTTTTTGCATGCAAAAAAACATTGATTCGCTCACCTCATGTAGTTGTTTTTTACTCATAATCTATTAAAAAAATCATTTTTGCTGTTTACGAGATGCGTTTCCTGGACACAATGTTTGTAGCGAAGAGAAAAAGTGGGGGGAACACATTATGTTCAAAAGTAAAATGATGATTTGTCTTTATATGTTTCTATTATTATGTGGTGCTTTTGCAAACCTTGGAAAAGAGGAGACGGCGGCTGCTTCTGCCAATCAGCCTGTTGTGATTCCAGATGAAGCCATTCGTTTACGCATTTTAGCCAACAGTGACCGGTCGGCAGATCAAGATGTGAAACGAAGTATTCGAGATGAGGTCAATGCCAATATAACGGAGTGGGTGAAAGACCTCACATCCATTGAAGAAGCTAGACGTGTGATTCGTTCAAAGCTTCCAGACATCAATCGTATTGCCAAAGCAAAATTAAAGGAACAACACATTGATCAATCCGTATCGGTCAGCTTTCAAAAAGCCTCATTTCCAACAAAGCTATATGGCAACTTTGTTTATCCTGCTGGGAAATATGAAGCCATTTTGATTACGTTAGGGGAAGGAGACGGAGCCAATTGGTGGTGTGTGTTATTCCCACCGCTCTGCTTTATCGATTTTTCAAACGGAGAAGCGATCGCCTCACCAGAAGGAGATGATAAAGAGCAGGTAGCCGCAGAGCCATCAAATGAATCTGTCAATGAAGTGGTAAAAGAAGAAGAGACGGGTGAAGTGAAATTCTTTCTGTTCGAATGGGTCTCTAGTCTTTTCTCTTAAAAAAGGTCTAAATCTGCTTTTGCCTCATAGAGTTGAAGTAAGAGAACAAAAAGAGGTGAAAGCATGTATTATCAATTAAGAATAGCGACAGAAGAAGATGCCCCGGCCATTAATGCTTTTCTTGAAAAAGGCCAAGCAAAAGGCGGGGTGACGATTGCAGAGCGTACGTCATTTGTGGTCATGGAAGATGCAGACGGTGAGCTTGCAGGCTGTTTAGGTCTTGAACGACTAAATGAACAAGAAGGATTGCTAAGATCACTTGTGATATCAGATAAACTCGGCCAAGGGCATATCGTTTCTTTGTTCCAAAGTGTTCAAACGCTAGGGGAAAAACAAGGTGTGGACACCTTTTATGTTGTAGCCAATCACTCCTCCTCGCATGATTTTTTAGCGCTGATGGGCTTTACGCCTCTAGAGGAAATCCCAGAAAGTGTGTGGGTATCTGCGCATGCTAAAGAGTCGTTGGGAAAAGAGCAGGCGGTTGTGCTGCAAAAAACAGCTAGTTAATCACAAAACACCGGACTTATTCACATACTTATCCACTTTAAAACAAGCGTTATCCACAAATTGTGGACAACGCTTGTTTTATTTAGCATCATCTTTTATACTTTCAAAAGGATAATTGAGATATATCAACAGTTTTATCTTTTTTAAAAGGAGTTTGTATGATGTTAAATACAAAAAGGTGGTCTGTGGATTTAAAAAAGGATTTATCCACATACTATCCACAAATTGAACAAGCAGCTCTGTTGTTGCGGAAAAATGAAGTGGTCGCTTTTCCGACAGAAACGGTTTATGGACTAGGGGCAAATGCAAAAGAGACAGAGGCTGTGAAAAAAATTTATGAAGCGAAAGGACGCCCAAGTGATAATCCGTTGATTGTTCACATTGCGGACGTTCAACAGCTTCATGAATTTGCGCAAATAGAAAATGAAAAAGTAACAGCGCTGATGGATGCCTTTTGGCCAGGCGCTCTCACCATTGTTCTACCTTGTAAGCCGGGCACATTATCAAAGCAGGTGACGGCAGATTTATCTACAGTAGGCGTAAGAATGCCTAATCATCCTGTTGCGCTTGAACTCATCCGAGCAGCTGGTCTGCCAATTGCCGCGCCAAGTGCCAACCGTTCGGGAAAACCGTCGCCGACACTTGCGGATCATGTCGCGAGTGATCTTGATGGGAAAATTGCTGGCATTGTCGATGGTGGTTCAACAGGTATTGGTGTGGAGTCAACGGTTGTATCCTGTATAGACGAGATTCCAGTGATCTTAAGGCCGGGCGGTATTACAAAAGAAGCGTTAGAAGAGGTCGTAGGAACAGTCAACATAGATCCAGGGCTGACGAAAAAGGATGAGGCGCCTGTATCGCCGGGAATGAAATACACACATTATGCACCTGAAGCACAAATGTATATATTTCATGGAAGTGATGAAGACATGCAGCTGCACATTCAGAAGTACCGAGCTGAAGGGCTAAAAGTAGGTGTGCTGACGACAGAAGAAAAGAAGGAATGGTTTGCGGCAGATGTTATCTTTAGCTGTGGATGGAGAGAAAAGCCTGAAACGGTTGCGGCAAACTTATATCGTGTGCTGAGACAATTTGATGAAACGGATGTAGACTTGATCATTTCAGAAGCCTTCTCAGAGCAGGGAGTTGGTTCTGCGATCATGAACCGTCTGCAAAAAGCGGCAGGAGGGCGCACTCTCTCTTCATTCAAATAGTTCTAACCTCTCTTGGACAAACATAGGTTAAAGGAGAATGCGTGTCCAAGGGGGATTTACATGAATGAACTAGCTGGCGAATTGCTGACACTCAGTATCATGGCTTTTGCACTTGGAATGGATGCCTTTTCGGTTGGACTCGGCATGGGGATGATTCAGCTGAGGTTCCGCCAGATCCTTTATATTGGACTTGTCATTGGGATATTTCATATGTTTATGCCTCTTTTTGGCATGCTGACAGGTCAGCTTTTATCTGGCTGGCTTGGGCTCCTAGCAACCTATATTGGCGGGGCGCTGCTTTTGGTGCTGGGTCTGCAAATGATCATCGCTTCTATCCGAAAAGAAGATAAGCCATTTATCGCACCTGTTGGGGCCGGTCTCGTTCTTTTTGCAACAAGTGTGAGTTTAGATAGTTTTTCCGTTGGCTTAAGCCTGGGGATTTACGGTTCTCGGGTGTTGATGACCATTTTATTGTTTGGCTTTTTTAGTATGATGCTCACATGGCTTGGATTATTACTCGGTAAACAGGTTCGGTCATGGGTAGGTTCATACAGCGGGGCGCTTGGCGGATTGATTTTACTAGCCTTTGGAATCAAATTATTATTTCCGCTCTAGCCAGTCTCCTTACATAACATGTAGAATGAAATGCTATATAATAGAAGAAAAGGAGGTCGAAAGATGAATATCTTATTTGTTTGTACGGGAAATACTTGCAGAAGTCCGATGGCTCAAGCCCTTTTTTCCTCCATTGCAGATGAAAAAGGCTTACAGGTCACTGTAAAATCAGCGGGCATCTTCGCCTCTGATGCAGGGAAGGCTTCTCCTCAAGCAGTCGAAGCATTATTTGAGAAAAGCATTCCACTGAATCACTCGTCGTCTAAACTAACAGAAGAACTTCTTCATGAAGCAGATTATGTCTTCACCATGACGATTCAGCATAAACAGTTGATTGTGGAGCAATATGCTCATGTGAAAGACAAGGTCTTCACTCTAAAAGAATTTGCGACAGGATCAGAAGGTGACGTGTCGGATCCATTTGGAGGGAGTCTCTCCATTTATCAGGAGACACGAGATGAATTAGAAACGCTATTGTATCAACTTGCTAAAAAGCTTAAACAGGATCACAAATCCTCATAAATGGACAACTTGTAAAACCGTTGCGCAAACGGTTTTTCTGCTTTTGTTTGCAAATGACTAGGCAGAGGTTAAAATATAACTGTAAATAAAGAATGAATGTAAGACATGACAGATTAACTCACCCTTAGGAGGAATTGCCCGATGAAAGTAGCCATTGCATCCGATCACGGCGGAACGAATATTCGTGAAGAAATCAAACAACTAATGGATGAATTAAAGATTGAATACATTGATATGGGTTGTGAATGTGGATCAGGTTCTGTAGACTACCCTGACTATGCTTTTCCTGTAGCCAATATGGTGGCAAACGGAGAAGTTGATCGCGGCATTTTGATTTGCGGGACAGGTATCGGTATGAGCATTTCAGCAAACAAAGTGAAAGGCATCCGCTGTGCACTGGCGCATGATACATTCAGTGCAAAGGCGACGAGAGAACATAACGATACAAATGTTCTTGCGATGGGAGAACGAGTCATTGGACCAGGATTGGCAAGAGAGATTGCCCACATTTGGCTGACAACAGAATTTACTGCAGGACGTCATGCTGTGCGGATTGGTAAAATCGCTGATTACGAAGAAAAGCACCTGTAAGGAGCGCTTAACATGAACATTGGTCAAGATTGGCTTGAAATGTTAAAAGAGTTTCATCAAACAGTTGAACTGCGAGCTGGCCACATTTTAGTGATTGGCTGCAGTACGTCAGAAGTGGCTGGCGAGCAGATTGGGACAGCGGGAAGTGAGCAAATTGCTGAAGCTATTTTTCAAGAGCTCGATCAACTGAGACGTGAAACAGGAATCGAATTGGCCTTCCAATGCTGCGAGCATTTGAATCGTGCCCTCGTTGTGGAAGAAGAGGTGGCGTACCGGCTTAACTTAGAAATTGTAGCGGCGGTACCTGTCCGTCAAGCGGGTGGTTCTATGGCGGCGCATGCGTATCAGCAAATGGAACACCCTGTGCTGGTTGAATCCATTTCAGCACATGCAGGGATTGATATCGGTGATACATTCATCGGCATGCACTTAAAGCGGGTAGCCGTACCGGTCCGTCTCAGCCGTCATCAATTAGGACAAGCACATGTGACGTTTGCAAAAACTCGTCCAAAGCTGATTGGCGGAGAACGAGCCGTTTATACAAGATCATAGTTCGGATATATTTCTAATATAATGTTGAATGATGAAGACGCTTCGCCCCTTGAATATTCGGGTTTTCATAAAAAAGAAGTCGATTTTCCAAAAAAAACTTTTACATTTTACTCAAAAACCGTGTACAATGAGATGGTGAAAACATCGAATGGAAATAGATTGGAGAGGATTTCGCTGATGAAACATTTACCTGAGCAAGACGCACAAGTATTCAAAGCAATTCAACTAGAGCGGAAACGCCAGCAGGACAAAATCGAATTAATTGCATCAGAAAACTTCGTAAGCGAAGCAGTCATGGAAGCGCAGGGCTCTGTCTTAACAAACAAATATGCAGAAGGTTACCCTGGTAAACGCTACTATGGCGGCTGTGAACATGTAGACGTTGTAGAAGATATCGCACGTGACCGCGCAAAAGAAATTTTTGGCGCTGAGTATGTGAACGTACAGCCTCACTCAGGAGCTCAAGCGAATATGGCCGTATACTTTACAATCCTTGAGCATGGCGATACAGTGCTAGGCATGAACTTATCACATGGCGGGCATTTAACACATGGAAGCCCTGTAAACTTTAGCGGCGTACAGTACAACTTTGTAGAATACGGTGTAGATAAAGAAACACAACATATCGACTACCAAGATGTACTTGAAAAAGCACGTGAGCATAAGCCGAAACTAATCGTAGCGGGTGCAAGTGCTTACCCACGTCAAATTGATTTCAAAAAGTTCCGTGAAATTGCCGATGAAGTCGGTGCTTACTTTATGGTGGACATGGCTCACATCGCGGGTCTTGTTGCAGCAGGTCTTCATCCAAATCCAGTTCCTTACGCTGATTTTGTGACAACGACAACTCACAAAACATTGCGCGGACCTCGCGGCGGAATGATTCTATGCCGTGAAGAGTTTGGTAAAAAGATCGACAAATCGATCTTCCCTGGTATTCAAGGTGGACCACTCATGCATGTGATCTCTGCAAAAGCTGTTTCTTTCGGTGAAGTATTGAACGGAGATTTCAAAACATATGCACAAAACGTGATTGATAACGCAAAACAACTAGCTGAAACACTTTTATCTGAGGATATTCAGCTTGTATCTGGTGGAACAGATAACCATCTTGTTCTCATCGACTTGCGCTCTCTTGGCATTACAGGAAAAATTGCAGAAAACGTTCTTGATGAAATTGGTATCACAGTGAACAAAAATGCGATTCCTTATGATCCAGAGAAACCATTTGTTACAAGTGGTGTACGTGTAGGTACAGCAGCAGTGACAAGCCGTGGCTTCGATCAAGAAGCGATGAAAGAAGTCGGTTCCATCATTGCGCTTGCGCTGAAACATCATGAAGATGAAGCGAAATTAGAAGAGGCGAAAAAGCGTGTATCTGATCTGACAGCTCGTTTCCCTCTATATCAAGAATTAGATTATTAAGATGCAGACCCATTTGCCTATTTTTGGCATGTGGGTTTTTTTTGTAGGATTTGCGAATCATATTGAAAGATGATGTCTTTTTATGTAGAATTGTAGGAAGTGTGCAAAGTTCACCGGAAGATGACAGAAAAGGAGTTGTAGCAAGCAATGGCAAAGGTTTATGTATTTGATCACCCGCTTATTCAGCACAAACTTACATATATTCGTGACGTTCATACAGGAACAAAAGAATTTAGAGAGCTAGTGGATGAAGTCGCAACATTAATGGCATTTGAAATCACAAGAGACTTACCGCTTGAAGAGGTAGATGTAGAAACACCTGTACAAGTCGCTAAATCAAACGTGATCTCAGGTAAAAAACTCGGAGTTGTGCCGATTTTAAGAGCAGGTCTTGGAATGGTAGACGGGATTTTGAAACTCATTCCAGCTGCCAAAGTGGGACATGTCGGTTTATACCGTGATCCGAAGACATTAAAGCCTGTTGAATATTATGTGAAGCTTCCATCTGATGTGGAAGAGCGTGAATTTATCGTAGTAGACCCAATGCTTGCAACGGGCGGATCAGCAGTAGAAGCATTAAACAGTTTGAAAAAACGCGGTGCGAAAAACATCCGCTTCATGTGTCTGATTGCTGCGCCAGAAGGTGTAGAAGAAATGCAAAAACATCATCCAGATGTTGATATCTACATTGCGGCATTAGATGAGAAGTTAAACGAAAAAGGTTACATCATCCCAGGTCTTGGTGATGCTGGTGACCGTATGTATGGAACAAAATAAGAATGATTCATGAAAAGCCCACATGCAAACGTGCATGTGGGCTTTTTTGAAAAATATGACAAACGGTTGATATCGTTCTTAGAAAAATCAATGTATACTGAACATTAGCAGTTTTTTTGCATGAATGTCACAACTCTCCTAAAGTTTGATGAAATTGTGAACATTTTGTGTGCTCTCTCATTATAGAAAAGTTTTTTAACTTTCAACGGATTGACACATCATAGACGCTATTGTATGCTAAACGAGGGTATTATGGTAAGGTTTTCATAGCCTATAGCACTCTACTAATCCTCATTGTGAACCCTTTAATAATCAGGGTTTGTATCAGCGAATGAAGCAGAATCCCATAGATCTAAAGATTTCAAGTCTGATTGCACAATTAGACCGATGGGTGATTGATTTTTTTCAAACAGGACGGCTTATTATAAGCGTCTTCTACGCAGTTTTCATCACCATTTATCACCTTTTTTACAATATTTTTCATCGGGAGTCAGATGAATGAACGATCCAAACGTCATTTTCCGCAGACAGAGTAAATATATGTTCTATTTATTGGCAATTTTTGTGTTTGGCTATGCCATGCCTGGTTTTAAACCACTGTTTCTTGGTTTCATTATCGGCACAATTTTTGCTTTCTTTAATTTATTCCTGCTTATTCGGAGAATGCATGCTTTTGATCGAGCAGTTAAAAAAGGAAAATCTATTCGTTCAATGGGAAGTACAGCCAGGTGGGCCAACGCAATTCTCGCAGTAGCGATTGCTTGGCGTTACCCTAACGAAGTTCATCTGGCAGGTGTTGTTATAGGATTAATGACAATATATCCTGTCATTATGATAGATTCCTTCATTCAACTTAAACGTTCTACTATGGAAGAGAGGTGAATACTCTTTGGGTCACAGTTCAAAAACTACAGAATTTTTAGGGTTAACGTTCAACTTATCCAATGTTCTCATGATTACGATTGCTAGTATCATCGTTCTTCTCATAGCGGTGCTGACTACTCGTGTTCTGGCTATTCGTCCGACAAAGGCGCAGAACTTCATGGAATGGATTGTTGATTTTGTTCGAAATATCATAGGTAGTTCGATGGACATGAAAACAGGAGCCCCATTTCTAGCGCTTGGCGTTACATTACTCATGTACATATTTGTTTCAAACATGCTTGGACTGCCATTCTCGATTACGGTCGATCACAACTTATGGTGGAAATCACCAACTGCTGATCCTGCAATCACAATGACACTAGCGGTTATGGTCATGGGATTGACACACTACTATGGTGTTAAAGCAAAAGGAGTCAAGGAATATACAAAAGACTACTTTAGACCAATCCCACTCTTAGTACCGCTGAAAATTATTGAAGAATTTGCAAACACATTAACACTTGGTTTGCGTCTTTATGGAAATATTTTCGCTGGAGAGATTCTTCTTGGTTTACTTGCAGGACTTGCGACTAATTTCTATTCGCAAAACCTTGCACTAGGTATCATTGGTACATTAGGTGCCATCGTGCCGATGATTGTATGGCAGGCATTCAGTTTGTTTGTCGGAACCATCCAGGCATTTATCTTCACCATGCTGACAATGGTGTATATCTCCCATAAAGTCAGCGACGAACACTAAAAAATTGAGAGTCCAAAATGGACGTTATTTTAAAGGAGGAGCTTTTTAATGAATTTAATAGCAGCAGCAATTGCAATCGGTTTAGGAGCACTAGGAGCAGGTATTGGTAACGGTCTAATCGTATCTAAAACAGTTGAAGGAATCGCTCGTCAGCCAGAGGCTGGTAGAGAACTAAGAACACTTATGTTCATCGGGGTAGCTTTAGTTGAGGCACTTCCAATTATCGCTGTCGTTATCGCATTCTTGGCATTCTTTGGTTAATATGTGAGAAGCGTTCTAATATGAATTTTAATGGCGAAGATCAGATTAGTTCGAAACTTCGCCATTCCTTTATGTTTTGTTTCTTAACATATTATTTAAAGAAGGGAGTTGCCGTACTAAATGTCTCAGTTACCAGTAGTTTTAGGAGCAGGTCTAAACACCGGAGATATCATATTCCAGCTGATCGCTATGCTCATCCTGCTTGCACTTTTAAAGAAATTTGCGCTTAAGCCTTTATTAGGGATTATGAAACAGCGTGAAGATTATATAGGAAATGAAATTTCAAGTGCTGAAGAAAAGCACGTTCAAGCTGAAAAGCTTCTTGAAGAACAACGTGTCTTATTAAAAGAAGCACGCGAAGAATCACATACACTCATCGAAAATGCGAAAAAGATTGGTGAGAAACAAAAAGAAGATATCATTCAAGCAGCGCGTCAAGAATCAGAGCGCTTGAAAGAGTCTGCTAGAACTGAAATCGTGAAAGAAAAAGAACAAGCTGTGGCTGCACTGCGTGAGCAAGTTGCATCACTATCTGTATTAATTGCTTCTAAAGTGATTGAAAAAGAACTTGATGAGCAGGCACAAGAGAAATTGATTCAAGAGTATCTTAAAGAGGCAGGCGAAAGCCGATGAGCGTGACTATTGTCTCTAAGCGTTACGCTTCTGCTCTTTTTGACATCGTTCTTGCTTCTTCGGCAGTAGACGAAACTGAAAAAGAGCTGAATGAGATCAAAAAAGTTCTGAAGGCTGACCAAGAATTAAATGACTTTCTTGTTCATCCGAAGATTACGGCAGACAAAAAGAAACATCTGATTGCAGAAGCTTTCAAAGGTGTTTCGACATATGTTTTGCACACAATGTATTTACTGATTGACCGCGGGCGCACGAATATTTTTCCTGAAATGGCGTCTGAGTTTGTGAAACTTGCAAACCGTACGAAACAAATAGACGATGCGATCGTGTATTCAGTTAAACCGCTCAGCGGAGCTGAAATTCAATCTTTATCTGAAGTATTTGCCAAAAAAGCCGGAGTCACATCACTGCGTGTTGAAAACGTGATTGACAAGGATCTAATAGGCGGAGTGAAAATCCGTATCGGAAACCGCATTTATGACGGCAGTGTCAGCGGAAAGCTTTCCCGCATTGAACGTCAGCTTGCAGGCGAAAATCGTTAGAAGGGGTGAAACCTTAGTGAGTATCAAAGCTGAAGAGATTAGCGCGCTGATAAAGCAGCAAATCCAAAACTATCAATCTGAAATTGAAGTAAAAGATGTCGGTACAGTCATTCAAGTAGGGGACGGTATCGCGCGTGTACATGGCCTTGACAACATTATGGCAGGAGAGCTTGTTGAGTTCTCTAACGGTGTAATGGGTATGGCTCAAAACCTTGAGGAGTCTAACGTAGGTATCGTAATCTTAGGACCTTACAAAGATATCCGTGAAGGTGACGACGTAAAACGTACAGGTCGTATCATGGAGGTTCCAGTAGGAGAAGAGTTAATCGGACGTATTGTGAACCCACTTGGTCAGCCTGTTGATGGACTAGGTCCAATTTTAACAAGCAAAACACGTCCAATCGAAAGTGAAGCACCAGGCGTTATGGATCGTAAATCGGTACATGAGCCGCTTCAAACGGGAATTAAAGCAATTGATGCCTTGATTCCAATCGGACGCGGACAGCGTGAATTGATCATTGGGGATCGTCAAACAGGTAAAACATCTGTTGCAATCGATACGATCCTTAACCAAAAAGATCAAGACATGATCTGTATCTATGTAGCGATCGGACAAAAAGAATCAACTGTTCGTGGTGTTGTTGAAACACTTCGTAAGCATGGTGCGCTTGACTACACAATCGTTGTCACAGCTTCTGCATCACAGCCAGCTCCACTTCTTTACCTTGCTCCTTATGCAGGTGTAACGATGGGTGAGGAATTCATGTATAACGGCAAGCATGTGCTTGTTGTGTATGATGACCTTTCTAAACAAGCGGCAGCTTACCGTGAGCTTTCATTATTGCTTCGTCGTCCTCCAGGCCGTGAAGCATTCCCTGGTGATGTTTTCTATCTTCACTCTCGTTTATTAGAGCGTGCAGCGAAGCTTAGTGATGAAAAGGGTGGCGGTTCTATCACAGCATTGCCTTTCGTAGAAACGCAAGCTGGTGATATCTCTGCATATATCCCAACAAACGTTATCTCAATCACAGATGGACAGATCTTCTTACAATCTGATCTCTTCTTCTCAGGCGTACGTCCAGCGGTAAACGCAGGATTGTCTGTATCTCGTGTAGGTGGTTCTGCACAAATCAAAGCGATGAAAAAGGTAGCAGGTACACTTCGTCTGGATCTTGCTTCTTATCGTGAGCTTGAAGCATTCGCTCAGTTTGGATCTGATCTAGACCAAGCGACTCAAGCCAAATTAAACCGTGGTGCTAGAACAGTTGAGGTCTTAAAACAAGACTTGAACAAACCGCTGAAAGTTGAAAAACAAGTAGCGATTCTTTATGCACTGACAAGAGGATACTTAGATGATGTAGCGATTGCTGATGTCAAACGCTTTGAAGCTGAGTTATTCATGTACATTGAAGAAAACCATAAAGACTTGTTTGACACAATCTCTCAAACAGGAAACATGCCTGCTGATGAAGAGTGGAAAACAGCGATCGAAGGCTTTAAACGTACGTTTGCACCAAGCAACTAATTAGTAATCTTTCCGAGAGAAAAAGATTCTCTTTTTCTCTCTTTTCACGTAAATGAACACGGATTCCTGAAAAAAGGTGGTGAAATCTTTGGCCTCATTACGCGATATTAAGTCAAGGATCACGTCAACAAAAAAATCGAGTCAGATCACAAAAGCGATGCAAATGGTATCAGCTGCGAAACTGAATCGTGCTGAAAATAATGCGAAGTCCTTTGTTCCATACATGGAGAAAATCCAAGAAGTCGTTGCGGCAATCGCAACTGGAACAAGTGCTAAGCACCCAATGCTTCTTTCAAGACCTGTTAAGAAAACAGGGTATCTCGTCATTACATCTGATCGAGGACTTGCAGGACCTTTTAACAGCTCGATTTTACGTGCCGCTTACCAAGCCATTCAATCTCGTCATCAATCTGCTGATGAATATGCGGTGATTGTGATTGGTAAAATCGGACGCGACTTCTTCAAAAAGCGTGGTATTCCAGTTATTTCTGAAGTAACAGGGCTTGGAGACGAAGTAGCGTTTGCTGATATTAAAGAATTAGCAAGCAGTACAGTGCAAATGTTCTCTGATGAAGCGTTTGATGAGCTTTACATGTTCTATAACCATTTCGTCAGTGCCATTTCACAAGAAGTAACAGAGAAAAAATTATTGCCGCTAACGGACCTTTCGGCCGCAGCGACACCAAATAAACGTTCCGCATCTTATGAGTTTGAGCCTTCTGAAGAAGAAATTCTTGAAGTTCTCCTTCCTCAATATGCAGAGAGTTTGATTTTCGGTGCGCTTCTTGACAGCAAAGCAAGTGAACATGCTGCAAGGATGACAGCAATGAAGAGTGCAACAGACAACGCAAAAGAATTGATCGACAGCCTGACACTCTCTTACAACCGTGCTCGTCAAGCAGCGATTACACAAGAGATTACAGAAATTGTCGGCGGAGCAGCTGCCTTAGAATAGAAATAATTGTCAGGAGGGAATGCAATGAAAACAGGACGCATCAGTCAGATCATGGGACCAGTCGTAGACGTTCGTTTTGAAGACGGTCACTTGCCTGAGATTTATAATGCGATCAAAGTTTCGCATAAAGCGGAAAGCGAAAGTGAAGTTGATATCGACTTAACTTTAGAAGTAGCACTACATTTAGGTGATGATACAGTGAGAACCATCGCAATGGCATCAACAGACGGTGTGAAGCGCGGTATGGAAGCTGTAGACCTTGGAAAACCAATTTCAGTACCAGTTGGTAACGTAACACTTGGACGTGTATTCAACGTACTGGGAGATAACATTGACTTAGATGAGCCACTTGGTGTGGAAGCGCAAAGAGACCCAATCCACAGACAAGCGCCTTCTTTTGATCAACTTTCTACAGAAGTTGAAATTCTTGAAACAGGTATCAAAGTTGTTGACCTTCTTGCTCCTTACATCAAAGGTGGAAAGATCGGTCTATTCGGTGGAGCCGGTGTTGGTAAAACCGTTCTGATTCAAGAATTGATCAACAACATCGCACAAGAACACGGCGGTATTTCTGTATTCGCTGGTGTTGGAGAGCGTACACGTGAAGGAAATGACCTTTACTACGAAATGAAAGATTCTGGCGTTATCGAAAAAACAGCGATGGTCTTCGGCCAAATGAACGAGCCACCAGGTGCACGTATGCGTGTAGCTCTAACTGGTTTGACAATGGCAGAGCATTTCCGTGATGAACAAGGTCAAGACGTATTGTTCTTCATCGATAACATCTATCGTTTTACACAAGCAGGTTCTGAAGTATCAGCCCTTCTTGGACGTATGCCTTCAGCGGTAGGTTATCAGCCAACTCTTGCAACAGAAATGGGTCAGCTTCAAGAGCGTATCACGTCTACAAACGTAGGATCGGTTACATCGATTCAAGCGATCTATGTACCTGCGGATGACTATACAGATCCAGCTCCAGCTACAACGTTCGCTCACCTTGATGCAACGACAAACCTTGAGCGTAAGTTGACAGAGATGGGGATTTACCCAGCGGTAGATCCACTTGCTTCAACATCTCGTGCCCTTGCACCTGAGATTGTTGGCGAAGAGCATTATGCGATCGCGCGTGAAGTTCAGCAAACATTGCAACGTTATAAAGAATTGCAAGATATCATTGCCATTTTAGGTATGGATGAATTATCTGAGGACGATAAGCTTGTGGTACACAGAGCTCGTCGTGTTCAATTCTTCCTATCTCAAAACTTCCACGTAGCAGAACAGTTCACTGGCCAAAAAGGTTCTTATGTGCCATTGCAAGAAACTGTTAAAGGCTTCAAGGAAATCTTATCTGGTAAATACGATCACCTTCCAGAAGATGCATTCCGCTTAGTCGGCCGCATTGAAGAAGTGGTTGAAAAAGCCAAAGAGATGGGTGTAGAGGCCTAATCTGGTCCTTAGGAGGGTAAAAGCATGAAGACCGTTCAAGTCAATATCGTTACTCCCGACGGCCCAGTGTATGAAGCGGATGTGGAAATGGTCAGTGTAAGAGCAGAAAGCGGTGAGCTTGGGATTTTAGCTGGCCACGTTCCAATGGTTGCTCCGCTAAAAATCGGTGCAGTTCGCTTAAAACATAGTGGATCAACTGAATTGGTTGCAGTAAGCGGTGGATTTGTTGAAGTTCGCCCCGAAAAAGTAACCATTCTTGCTCAGGCTGCTGAAACATCAGACAAAGTTGATGTCGATCGTGCAAAATCAGCGAAACAGCGTGCTGAAGAGCATTTGAACCACCCGAATGAAAGTGATGTACGCAGGGCGGAACTCGCATTAAAACGGGCATTAAACCGTTTAAATGTAGCAGGGAAATAAAACAGAAAATCCTTCTTATCACTGTGATAAGAAGGATTTTTTTTAGGATGACATGAGAGATTGATACATCGACACATACGGATGAGATGCTTGCTTTTCAAGATATAACTGCTCGCAAAATTGCGTACTGCAATGCCATGTTTTATTGTTTCTGCGTAAGCCAAGCGTATATTGGTGCGAAGAGTCCATATAAGGCCGCACGACCCAGTCAGCATCTGAATGATGACGGATGACAACCTCTCCTAAATACACACTCATCATCGCTTCTAATGCATCTATTGGCATTTTCCACTCAGCAAAAAGCTGCTGACGGAAGGCATCGAAGTATAATGACTCTAACTGATAAAGGCTTTCCTCTGAGTAATCCAAAGAAATGTTATGAAAATGACACAATTGTGCTAATTCTTCTAGCTGTGTCTGTCTATAATCAAAGTAGAAAGCAATGGCTTCCCATTCATGTTCAAATGAGGGAACCAGTTCTCCGTACAAATCAACAAAGTCAGGAAAAGAATCTTTCAAATATGATCAGCTCCTTCCACCGCAGTATATCATCTCCTTCGCATCAGAATAAGAGGGGATTCACTCTAAATGTAGCTCTTTTTTCCAAATGATTCATCTTTCCGATTTTGGAGGATATAATGAAAGGGAGTTTTCCTTTACAGAAATCAATAAAAGGAGGATTCAAGTGTATGGAAGACGTAGGACAACAAGCAATTGTCAGTATTGTGATCCACCTATTTTTTATCGCCATTACGTGGTGGGCATTGCTTGCGGTGAATATCGATCCACTGATTAAAAAGGGAAAAATTATTCAAGCTAGATTGCTCATGATGCTGATCACGATTGCTATTGCATCGGCAGTCAGCAATTTCTTCCTTGATTATTTAAATTTCTCCAGACAAATCCCTTATATGTTTTAACATAAAAGGTTTGGTCACTGCCTTCTGCGGGAACGTAAAAAGAAGTGTCAAAAATATGGCCTTTGATGACTTTTCCACGTATGCATTGATCTCCTTGCGGCAACACTTGTAGCAAGGGGGAATGACAAGTGAGAAAGTGTTTAAAAGGTTGGCCATTATTTGCATTTATTCTTTTTTTTGTTCTGATGATTCAAGGTGTTCGGGCGGAAGAAACATCCACGCTCGCCCAAATAGCAGAAGGTATGAAAAACCAGCAAATCGAAGTAAGTGGATGGACGCTTCATGCCAAAACAAATATAGACATTTCATCCGAACAATTTTCAAAAAAAGTGAAACGTTTGAAAGACGAACTACGACAGTATGAGTGGACCGAAAAAAAAGAGAAACATGTCACCAAAGTCACAGGAATTTACAAAGATGAAAAAAATGATACATTATCTAAAATTTTACTCGTGAAGACCGACACAAAATCAAACCAAAAGTCGTATTTATTATATGAGCAAAAAGGTGCTCGCCCACTGAATACCTGGGAGCATACATATGATCAGTTCGTACGTCATGCAAAAAGCATATTACAAGAAAAATTTGTGATTTTTACTTGTCTCGATGGTCATGTAAATGGTATGATGGATGTTGTTTTGCAAAAAAAAGCTGAAATGATAGCAAATGAATTTCAAGCAAAACCTGTTGAGTATCTCGTTGAGTCTAATTTTGTGTCGCTTTCCGCTTACACAGAGAAGTGGGAACAGTTCATTATGACTTCAAATGATAAAATGAATGTTCAAATTGCCATCAGAAGTTCGGAAATGAACGAAAATCATACGATTACGGTTGGCACACCAATCGTAACGACTGAATATTAATATAGAGAATTTGGGACGCGGAGGGGAAGACCTTGGAAAAAATCATCGTCCGCGGCGGTCAAAAGTTAAACGGCACAGTTAAAGTAGAAGGCGCAAAAAATGCCGTTTTACCAGTTATCGCTGCATCTTTGTTAGCAAGTACAGAAAAAAGCGTAATTTGTGATGTACCTACGCTCTCCGATGTATATACAATCAATGAAGTGTTACGTCATTTAGGAGCAGAAGTACATTTTGAAAATAACGAAGTATCAGTAGATGCATCTCATGCACTAGAAACTGAGGCTCCGTTTGAGTACGTCCGTAAAATGAGAGCATCTGTGCTCGTCATGGGACCACTTTTAGCTAGAACAGGTCATGCAAGAGTTGCATTACCTGGTGGCTGTGCGATTGGTTCAAGACCAATTGATCAGCATTTAAAAGGCTTTGAAGCAATGGGAGCTAAAATTCAAGTAGGTAATGGTTTCATCGAGGCTGAAGTAAATGGCCGTTTAAAAGGTGCAAAAATCTATTTGGATTTCCCAAGTGTAGGGGCAACTGAAAACATCATCATGGCAGCAGCATTGGCTGAAGGAACGACGATTTTAGAAAACGTAGCAAAAGAACCTGAAATTGTTGATTTGGCAAACTACATCAATGCCATGGGCGGTAAGGTTCGCGGTGCTGGAACTGGTACAATCAAAATCGAAGGTGTAGAAACACTTCACGGTGCAAAACACAACATCATCCCTGACCGAATTGAAGCTGGTACGTTTATGGTGGCAGCAGCCATTACTGAAGGAAATGTTCTTGTAAAAGGCGCTGTGCCTGAGCACATGACTTCACTTGTGGCGAAAATGGAAGAAATGGGTATTCAGATCATTGAAGAAGAAGAAGGTTTAAGAGTCATTGGACCATCTGAGCTCAAGCCAATCGATCTAAAAACAATGCCGCATCCTGGTTTCCCAACGGATATGCAATCTCAGATGATGGCGCTATTGCTTCGTGCGAACGGAACAAGCATGATCACAGAAACTGTGTTTGAAAATCGTTTTATGCATGCTGAAGAATTCCGCCGCATGAATGGCGATATTAAAATTGAGGGTCGCTCTGTGATAATCAATGGACCTGTTCAACTTCAAGGTGCTGAAGTGGCAGCGACTGATTTAAGAGCAGGAGCAGCACTTGTACTTGCTGGATTAGTGGCAGAAGGTCATACACGTGTCACTGAATTGAAGCATATTGACCGTGGATATGTGAACTTCCACCAAAAACTAGCAGCAATCGGTGCAGACATTGAAAGAGTAAATGATGAATCAGCAGATGTGACACAAGAACAAGTTGTATCAGATCTAAACGCATAATCATAAAAGAAATCAGTGTGTCCATTTGGGCATGCTGATTTTTTTTTTAGAATCATAGACTGGTTGCATTTTCAAAAGCTTATCATTAGTGTATCCAATCATTTTAAATTTTATTCATAAAGACGAACAGTAAATCAAATGATGAAGAGCGCGAGCGTATCACCAAAAGACTTGTCCAATGAATGAAAGAAGCTGTCATATTAGCTTGTCCTTGCCCATAGGATAAAAGAGATTCAATGACAAATGGGGGCAGCCAATATGAAACCAATGATATGGACAATCGCAGGAATTTGCATCATCATTTTAATGATTCCAACCTTACTAGTGTTGCCGACGTTCCAAGGAAAACCAGCAGCCAGCCAACACGTAGCAGCAGAACCATCAGTTAAAAAAGAAGTGAAAGGTTCAGTCAAATTGAAACAATCACCCGTCTCCATTCCCGTCTACCGTTCAGCGCATCAGCAGGTAGAAAACATCCCCTTAGAAGAGTATGTGATCGGTGTCGTCGCTTCTGAAATGCCAGCCGATTTTGAAATAGAGGCGCTCAAGGCACAGGCACTCGCCGCTAGAACGTATATCGTCAGACAAATGATCATTGATAAAACCGTCAAATCTCCACAAGGTTCCCTTGTAGATGACACCCAAATGTTCCAAGTGTACAAAAATAAACAGGAACTGAAGAAAATTTGGGGAAAAGCGTACAATTGGAAATTAAAAAAGGTCACAGAAGCGGTCGCCAGTACACAAGGGAAAGTACTGACGTATGACGAAAAACCAATTGATGCTTCCTTCTTTTCGACAAGTAATGGGAAAACCGAAAATGCAGAAGCTTATTGGAAAAATGAAATCCCTTATTTGAAAAGCGTCTCAAGCAAATGGGACGAAAAATCACCCAAATTCCAAAACAAGAAAACCATCACAGTGAGCGAATTTCAGCAAAAACTGGGTGTGACCCTTGGCCAGCAGCAGGTGGGAGAAATTGTAGAACGAACACCAGGCAATCAAGTAGCCAAAGCCGTCATTAACGGAAAAACATTGTCGGGCAGAGACATTCGCGAATCACTAGGATTGCACTCTGCAGACTTTACATGGGAACGAAAGGGTCAGCAAATCGTGATTACGACAAAAGGGTATGGCCATGGTGTGGGCATGAGTCAGTATGGTGCACATTATATGGCACAGTCAGGCAAAAAAGTAGAGGCGATCGTGAAACATTATTATCAAGGGATAAAAATTGAATCAGCTGATCGCTTTCTGAACACATATATGGCTAAGAAATAAAAGCAAAGGTGCCTCAAAATGGGGGCATCTTTTTTTATGTGTGAAGAGGTTTGAACAGAATGTGACAAATTGCGACTTAAGGCGCACCTCAGGAAATCTTAAACATTTACATCCCGACAAGAACCGATGGCCGATACAAAGCCCCTCGAAAGAATGAGAAAACGAGGGTGACAAAAGAGTCGTTAGGTGAATATATCTAGACATCTGACAGAATTTTAGTGATTTTGATGAAAGAGAAAAAGGGATCGAGTCCTATACCATTCCAAGACAGAATATTTTACGATTAAGATGTTTCAATCAAATACATAAGGAGGAAGGAAAAGCATGTTAAAAAAAGTATTTACACTCGTAACCTTAGCTGTATTGACATTATCAATGTCAATCTCTTCACCAGTATTTGCAGAAGCAGCATCAGCCAAAAAACATAAGAAAGATGTAAGAGTGACGATCTTACTTGATGCAAGTGGAAGTATGGCAAGAAAAGTGGATGGAGAGCGCAAATTCGATTTAGCAAAACAAGAGGTATTTAAATTTGCTCAGTCTCTTCCGAGAGATGCTAAAATCCGTATGAGTTTGTTTGGGTCTGAAGGCAACAACAAAAACTCAGGTAAAGCTCAATCATGTGAAGTCATTAGAGGCGTTTATGGCGTTCAGCCTTATGAAAAGGATAGTTTCGAAAACTCTCTAAACGGTCTTGGACCAAATGGCTGGACACCGATTGCACGTGCTCTTGAAAGTGCAAAGCAAGCGGATAAGCAGCTTCATAAGGGAACAAAACACATTGTGTACTTAATTACTGATGGTGAAGAAACTTGTGGTGGAGATCCAGTGAAAGTAGCGAAAGAGCTTCATAACTCAAAGGGATCTACTGTAGTCAATGTGATTGGATTAGACTTTAACGATGGCTATGAAGGTCAATTGAAGCAAGTAGCTAAAGCTGGTAAAGGTCATTACTACCAAGCAAGCACTGGGAAAGAAATGGGTTCTATCCTTACAGCAGAATCATTAAAACTACACGAATAACTTGCTGAAGAAAAGGGAAACGATTGATTGATGCTTTCGTTTCTCTTTTTCTGTACAAATGAAAAAAAGGGAGATTTTTTAATGAAAAGAAATATTATATTAACCATTTTAGCGAGTCTTGTTCTGCTTCTTTCTTCACCAGCTCATGCTGTAACGAAAAAGGAGCCTGCTCATGTGGTGATTTTACTTGATTTAAGCGGAAGCATGGCACAATCGGTTGAAGGCGAAAAGAAAATTGATATCGCAAAACGCTCGATCCAAAGTTTCGCAAGTATTTTATCAGAAGATACACAAGTCTTGCTTCGTGTTTTTGGTCATGAAGGAACGAATAAAAATGCAGGAAAAGCTGTTTCTTGTGCAAGTTCCGAAGCAGTTTATGGATTTGGAACATATGAGCAAGCAACCTTTCAACAAGCGCTAAATGTGTATGGTCCAACAGGCTGGACACCACTTGCCAAAGCATTAACTGATACGAAACAAGATTTTGAAGATCACCAAGCTGAAGGAAAAAATATTGTATATGTTGTCAGCGATGGTGAGGAAACATGCGGCGGAAGCCCATCACAAGTAGCGAAGCAATTACATGAAGAAGGTATTGACACAATCGTCAATATCATTGGCTTCGATGTAAATGAAAAAGAAGCAAAAAGTCTAAAATCTGTTGCCAAAGCTGGTGGTGGACAATATCAACCAGCAGCAAATGCAGAAGAATTAAATCATATTCTTCAAAAAGAAGCGAACTCTTTTGGTCAATAAGATGTGAATAGACAGCTGGGGAGAAACCCCCAGCTGTTTTTTCATAAAGGATCAATTTAAAGTCGTTTCTAATTCATCAATCCGTTTCTCCACGTAGTGCTGATCTTTTCTTGCATGAAAGGTTTCGGCTTTTTCTAATATCGCGGTGGTATTGTATTCTGGGATCTGGGAATAGCTTTCGTAAACTCCTTTTGGTATTAACACGTTTCCTTCAGGCCAATAAACTGCAATATTTCCACGTTTCAGCTCTCCGAATTGAGCCACTCCTTGGTAGGATCCATATTGATTGAAAAGGACAACAGGATCGCCTTCTTGGACGTAAAGCTCTTTCGCATCTTCTTCATTCATCAAGATAGAATGACGCTTTCCGCCATTAAAGGCATCCTTTTCACTGTAAATCATAGAGTTGAATTGCTTGCCTCGTCTTGTCGTGATATTGAAATGTCCCTCAGTTTTTCGATATTGAGGCAGCTGTGCTGGAAGCAGGTGTCCTTTTCCATCCGTTGTTGGACACACCCCATCTTCGCAAAGCCATGCGCCACCCCATTGAAAGACATCCCCTTTATGACGCAAATGTTGGATCCCATCATAGTTCCGATTTGCGATGGCAATCTCACGGCGAATGTCTTCAGCATGGTCAAAATGAATCAACTTCGCGTCTTCTGGGCGAACTCTTTTTGCTAGGTCAATATAAATGTCCCATTCAGCTCTGGCTTCTTCAATGCGAGGTCCTTCAATTTCCGGACTGAAATACACCATGCGTTCCGTACTGGTTGATGTACCGCCGCCTGGCTGTTCATATCTTGTCATTGCAGGCAGAACAATCACAGTCTCTTCTGCTTCTACTAGTGTAGAGGTGTTCAAAATAATATCTTGATGGACACGGAGTTCAAGTTCGGATAGTGCTTTTTCAATCGCTTCAGGATTTGGCATCGTTTCTAAAAAGTTTCCACCGCTAGTAAACAGCATCTTCAGCTTTTGCGGGTGTTCTTTTGGAAGAGCCATTTTTTCAAATGATTGCCCAATCGTGTCACCATGCCATTTTGGAATATCAAATCCCCATATCTTCTCGATTCTTTTAATATTCTCTTCATCAAAATCACTGCCGGGCAATACGAATGGATCAGCACCCATTTCGCCTGAACCTTGGACACCGCTATGGCCACGAATCGGCATAACGCCACAATGTTTTCTGCCAATAAATCCACGTAACATGGCAAGGTTTGCGACTTGTGATATATTATCAGTGGCAAAGCGATGCTGAGTGAGACCCATACTCCAAATAAACACCCCTGAATTGGCATTGGCAAGCAGTACAGCGAATTCCTTCATTCTTTCTTTAGATAAGCCTGACGATGCTTCGAGATCCGACCATTTTAACTGAGTGACATGCTGCTTTACATCTTTTATGCCGGTTGTATGCGCTTGGATAAATTCATGGTCAAGAGCGGAATGAGGCGCTTGCTCTTCCATTTCAAACCAATGTTTGATGACACCATTCATAAACGCAATATCGCCGCCTATATTGACTTGATAAAAATCATCCGCTATTTTTGTGCCGAATAAAGCACTTTCTGGGATAGAAGGGACCCAATATTTTTCCATTGCAGGCTCTTTATATGGATTGATGACAATGATCTTGGTTCCTTTCTTTTTAGCGGCGTACATATATTTAGTCGAAACCGGCTGGTTGTTTGCTGCAACAGATCCCCAAAATATCAATACATCTGTTCCAATCCAATCACTGTAATTACAGCTGGATGCACCTATACCAAGGGAGCGTTTAAGAGCGGTTTTGCTTGGTGAATGGCAAATACGAGAAGCATTATCGATATGATTTGTTCCAATAAATCGCGCAGCTTTCGCCGCAGTATAGTACACTTCATTTGTAATCCCTCTAGCCGTTAAATAGAAAGCAAGTTGACGTTTATCAATCGATTTGATTTTAGCGGCGATTTGATCTAATGCACCATCCCAAGAAATGCGTGTAAAGGCATTCTCACCTTTTTTTCGAATCAGTGGATAAGGAATACGCCCAAGTTTTCGAAGAGACGTGCTATCCATTTGTTTGAGCCGCTCAATATCTTCGAACCATTTTGGATCAATAGCTGGCATTGTGTTAAGCCGTAGCACATTCAGTCTTGTTGTGCATATATGGGGTCCTGCTAGTGTTTGATCGTATAAACCTGATACACCAAGAGCACAGCCGTCACAAACGCCCTGAGTCAAAATACGGTACGCATAGGGGAGGTTATCTTTGTTCTCCCATGCCACTTTCATTGTGTCTCGAATGTGTTTCGGTTTTACTTTTCCAAGCCCCATAGGAGCAAAAGAGGCCCATAGCTTTGGTGAGGGTTTTTTGTTGAGTTTAATAGGCCCCTTGTGTTTTGTTTTTCCCATGATATCGTCACCCTCCTATTACTTTGTAAAGCGTTTTCATATCTAAAAATTACCTGTAGATTGTCATTCTGTCAAATTCATCTTAAGAGTGGATCGTGACAGAAGAAGGAGCAGTAAGATTTGATTCACGAAGTTGTTTAATATCCTTCCGAATGAGAAGAGATATGATAAACGCAATGAAAAATAGGCCAGAGAAGACCATGAGACTTTGTGTGTAATTGCCTGTAATGTCACGAATAAAGGAGGAAAATAAAGGTCCTGCTAAACCAGCAGCGGCCCAAGCGGTGAGAATATAACCGTGTATGGCACCTAGCTGCTTCGTACCAAATAAATCTCCGATATAGGCTGGAATTGAAGCGAACCCTCCTCCATAGCACGTATAAATGATTGCCATCACGATTGAAAAGATGAGCGGTTCTTTTAAGTTGGGAAGTAAGGGAAAAGCAATGAGCTGTATAGTAAAGAAAATCGTATACGTATTTGGCCTTCCGATATAATCAGAGAAGGATGCCCATCCGATCCGTCCTAGCCCATTAAAAGCACCTAAAATTCCAACAAGAGTAGCTGCTGCACCGGCCGTGAAACCAACACTTTCTTGAGCAAGCGGTGATGCTACAGAAATAATAGCAATTCCGCATGTGATATTGATAAAGAGCATGATCCACAAATAATAAAAGCGCCGTGTTTTAATGGCTTCATTTGCGGTGAGCTGTGATAAATCTTGAGGAATTTTCCTTTGGCTTGTTTTTAGCACGTTAAATTGTTTGACATCATCAGGTGTTGGTGGTGATAAATAAAGAGATGAAACGACCATGATGATAAAATAAGAGATTCCGAGAATATAGAAGGTATTTGCAATATCAACTTTTTCAATGAGAAATTGAATAATGGGACTGCAAATCAGAGAAGCAAACCCAAAGCCCATAATGGCTAAACCCGTTGCGAGTCCTCTTCGATCTGGAAACCATTTGACTAATGTGGATACTGGAGCAATATAGCCTACACCTAATCCGATTCCAGCGAGTACACCATAAAATAAATAGAGGAGAGGTAATGAAGACATATGGACAGCAAACCCTGATCCAGTCATCCCAATGCCGAAGAAAATAGCTGAGAAGAGCCCTGATGCCCTCGGCCCATACTTTTCAACGAAATGCCCCATAAAGGCAGCTGATAAACCTAAAAATAAAATAGCGATGCTAAATGTCAGGCTTATTTCTGTTAATGACCATTGAAAGGTTTGATGTAAAGGATTCGTAAAAACACTCCATGCATAAACAGATCCGATAGATAAATGAATCCCCACAGCACTTGTAGCGATAAGCCAACGGTTTTTTGTTTTGTTCATTGTGTTCCCTCCATATAAAGCAAACAAAAAGTTTGATAAGATAGAAATATGTTACATTTTTATGACTTTTTAAAATAATATCACAATTCGTCTGGTTCATATAACTAAATTTGTGTTGAAAGGAAGATCAGATCATGAATCCTTCTGTTAAAACGAAACGACGCATACACCAATATCGCAGAGGTCAAATGACATGTAAAACAGATGAAGTTGTAGAAGAATTCCCTTTAACCGTGCTGGTGAATAGTGAAGAGTTTGTCACACTCGTTTGTTCACCGGATCATTTGAAAGAATTGGTGATCGGTTTTTTAGCTTCAGAAGGAGTCATTCGATTTGAAAAAGAGATTAAAAGGTTTACAATAGATGAAAGTATGGGTTTTGCATATGTTGACTTACATCACTCAACTCAGTTCCAATCCTCAGATTTTACAAAACGAGTGATCGGATCTTGCTGTGGGAAAGGAAGACATTTTTATTTTCTCCAAGATGTGAAGACGGCAAAAACAGCCATTGACCGAATCAGTATTTCTGCTGAAACTTGTATTCATTTAATGAAATGTTTACAGGAGGAAAGTCAGTTATTTCAACATACTGGTGGTGTCCATAATGCTGGACTGTGTGATACAGAAAAGCTATTCATCACTAGGACGGATATAGGACGGCATAATGCGTTGGATAAAATCTATGGATATTGTTTACTTCATAAAATCCCACTGAGAGATAAAATCCTTGTATTTAGCGGCCGGATATCGTCTGAAGTTCTGTTGAAGGCAGCAAAATTAGGAGTATCAATCGTCATATCAAAATCAGCTCCTACTGAGTTAGCACTTAAAATGGCAGAAGAATTAAATATAACAACAGTTGGATTCGTAAGAGGAGAATCTTTTAATATCTATACTCATTATCAGCGTATTACAGAATAGGAGGCTAAGTATGGTCAGTATTTTGGATAAAAGACATCGACCATTGCGCGATTTAAGAATATCCGTAACAGATCGCTGTAATTTTAGATGTACGTACTGTATGCCTGCTGAAATCTTTGGACCAGATTATCCTTTTTTAGATAAAGAAGAGCTGCTTAGCTTTGAGGAAATTGAACGACTTGCTGCGCTTTTTGCAAAGGAATTAGGTGTGGTGAAATTACGTATTACGGGTGGTGAACCTTTAATGCGTAAAGATTTGCCCGTTTTGATAGAAAAACTCGCAAAAATTCCAGGTATTGAAGACATCGCGATGACAACCAATGGAACGCTGTTACCGTTGTACGCAGATAAGCTAAAGAAAGCAGGTCTGAATAGAGTCACCATTAGTTTAGATTCTTTAAATCCAGATCGTTTTAAGCAGATGAATGGAAGACACATTTCTATCCAAAAAGTATTTGATGGGATAGAGGCTGCAAAAAAAGCTGGACTTGCTATTAAGATCAATATGGTTGTCCAAAAAGGTGTGAATGATCAAGATATCTTACCAATGGCAGCCTATTTTAAAAAAGAAGGACACATTCTACGATTTATTGAATTCATGGATGTTGGCAATACGAACAAATGGAATCTCAAGCATGTATTGACGAAAAAAGAGATTATGGAGCTAATTCATTCAAAATACCCTATCAAACCAGAACCCCCTCGATATCAAGGTGAAGTAGCCAAGCGTTATTTTTATGAGGATGGGTCAGGAGAGATTGGCATTATTTCTTCCGTTTCAGATGCTTTTTGTGGATCGTGTAATAGAGCTAGACTATCTGCACGTGGCGAATTATTCACCTGTCTTTTTGCATCATCGGGTTTTGATCTGAGACGATTCATCCGTAATTCAGAAAATGATGAATATCTAGTGAACATATTGAAGGAACTTTGGTCAAACAGACAGGATCAATATTCAGCTGAGAGAGAGCAAAAGAAAGATCAGAAAAAAGTTGAGATGTCCTACATCGGCGGGTAATGACAACAAAGTATCATGATCATCGATTTTTGAAAAGAAGAGAAAATGCTATAATCACTGTTGAAAATCTTCTTTTAACATCAGGACAATCTTTCCTATAAGCTCATCCCCATAAAAAAACAGCAGAGATTCTGCTGTTTTTTTAAAATGCTATTTTGTACCTCAAAATTGACGGAGTAAGGATGAAAAAAAGATTTTTATTCATTTTGTCCTGCTTTACATTTACAGGAACTATGCTAAGATCAAATCAATTTTTACCAACTCGATTTTTTCACTCCTGGAATCTGTCCTTTATAGGCAAGCTCACGAAAAGCAATTCGAGACATTTTAAATTTTCTCAAGTAACCTCTAGGACGGCCAGTTAATTCACAGCGGTTTTTTAAGCGAGTGGGTGAAGAGTCTCTAGGTAGTTTCTGCAAAGCTTCATAGTCACCTTTTTCTTTTAGCTCTTTCCTTAATTGTGCATATTTCAAAACGAGCTGCTGCCGCTTTTTTTCTTTTGCTATTTTTGATTTCTTTGCCATTTAAAACCCTCCTGGTTTAAGTGTGTATGTTCCATTGAAAGGGGTCTTCAAACGTTGTCCAATCTTGATCAAATTCTTCAGGTGTGAGTAAGCATTGATCTAGTGTACGAATAATATCTGCTTTAGGTAAATCTACACCGATAAAGACAAGTTTTGTATGTCGATCACCAAACTCTGCATCCCACTCATCTAAAATTTCTGGTTCCTGATTTAAGATCCGTGATCGTTCTTGCTCAGGCAAGGCAGCAATCCAGTATGCGATTGGTTCAATTGCAACAGATTTTCCGGCTTGTGAAATTAAAATGGTTAAATCATGATGTGTCGCTAGCCATGTAAATCCTTTCGCTCGAACAATCTGCTCTGGCATTTGATCTAACCATGCATTCAGTCTGCCAGTATGAAAAGGAAGCCTTCTTTCATAAACAAAAGATGAGATTTGGTATTCTTCTGTTTCAGGCGTATGCTGAGAGTGTCCAGCATTAATTTCTTTGATCCAGCCCGCAGAAGCACTAGATTTTTCAAAATCGAATAAACCAGTATTCAAAATATCACTAGGCTGTACGTTACCTTTAGAGGTTCTAATAATGGCTGCTTCTGGTTGA
Source organism: Bacillus sp. 22190 (assembly GCF_052045575.1). NCBI lineage: Bacteria > Bacillati > Bacillota > Bacilli > Caryophanales > Bacillaceae > Bacillus > Bacillus sp. 22190. The sequence continues at coordinate 216,210 of NZ_JBQEPF010000001.1, forward strand.
AGTTTGGTTAACACGTGCTCAAGCCGATCTAGTTCTGATGCTGATACAAGATCACATTTATTGATAATGAGCACATCACAAAATTCAATTTGATCAATAAGTAAATCGGAAATCTCTCGTTCATCATCATCTGAAACTGCTTCTTTACGATCCAATAAACTTTCTCCTGACTGGAAATCTGTCCAGAAACGGTTTGCATCTACCACCGTTACCATCGTGTCTAATCTGCAAAAACGTGTCAAATCTATGCCCATTTCTTCATCAATGTAAGAGAAAGTTTGAGCGACAGGAATTGGTTCACTAATACCTGTAGATTCAATGACAATATAATCGATATTCCCAGCCTTACAAAGGCGTTCTACTTCAATTAATAAATCTTCTCTCAATGTGCAACAAATACAACCATTAGATAGTTCAACCAGTTTCTCATCTGATCGAGAGAGTTCTCCGCCTTGCTTAACTAATTCTGCATCAATATTTATTTCGCTCATGTCATTGACAATAACAGCTACTTTTAGCCCTTTACGATTCTGTAGAACATGATTTAATATCGTGGTTTTTCCAGCTCCTAAAAAGCCGCTTAGAACTGTGACAGGTATTCTCTTATCCATTTGGTTTAGTCCTTTTGAACATAATCATTTTGTATGCCGCCTCGCTTAAATAGTAATTGTTACGATTTGAATCCCAAAAATTATTTTGTTTCCCGATGAAGGGTGTATTTCTTTAATCGTGGAGAATATTTTTTTAACTCCAATCTGTCTGGGTTCGTTCGTTTATTTTTTGTAGTGATATAGTTTCTGTCACCTGTTTCTGTACAGGCTAAGGTGATTTTCACGCGCATAAGTGCTATAACCCTCCTTTATTCCGTAATGATTACGATTTGTATTTTAAAATGATAAAGGCTGATTGTCAAGTTTAGTATCAAGGCTATGCCAACTCAAATAAAAAAGGGGTATCGCATTTTATTGATACCCCTTTCTATTAATAAAAGTCACCAAGTTCTTCTTCGTAATAATCTTCGTACTGTTGGACATCGGTAGGAAGCTCTTGGAGAAAGGCTAGCCCGCCTAGTATAAACATCAAAACGATAGCGATGAATGAGAGAATAACTGCGGCAATACTTGAAATGGCAAAAAGTGTCTGCATTTTCATCATCTTAGCATATTGTTCCAATAATTCTTCGTAAGAAGTATCAGACGCTTGAATCAATTGTTCAGCTGCTTTCACGGATTTTTGGACATGAATTCCCATCATAATCAGAAAAACGCCAATGGCAGCAGGAAGAACAAGCCAAAATCCACTGAGGATGGATAGACCACCTGAAATATAAAGAAAGATGCTCCCAACCTTTCCCCACTTTGTTATTGAATGAAGAGATTGAATGATTTTCTCAGTTTGTTGCAATTGTGTTCACTCCTTTATGTATTCACTCTATATCATACCTGAGCAAGTAGTACTTTAGGAAGAGTGAATTGACCTTATTTCTATCTTTTATTTACTTTTTATGGATAAATAAATTATTTTCGAATAAGAAAAAAGTAACAATTACTACAATTATAATCGAAAAATTTTGTCATAAATAAGAAAAGTAGTTTGAAGTAATTAGAAAATTTATCAAAATATGTTGTTAGTTGTCTATCAATTGGTTATTATTGTATTGTATTACCATAAAAATTGGAAGGTGGAATTCATATGTTAGATCGAATTTTAAACAAAATGACCAATGTTCAACCTGCAGCTGCTAGATGTATTTTGCAAAGATTGGTAACTTCTTGCCAATCAGCACCAACTTGTTTCCTTCAAGGCGTTGGAACTTTCCGTTACTATGTGGATCGTGACACAGGTGAGATTTGTACTAGCCAAGAACGCGTTAAATGTGGCTGCTAAATTTAAGTATCTTATTTATTAGGGTGTGAACGCATGAGCATAACTCCAATTTCATTAGTAACAAATGCTATGCAGACGTCAAATAAGCGTCAAGCTGGCCATACATCAAATTCTTTTTTGACCCAAGCAGCGCAAATTGTTCAAGGCGACCATTCTCCAGAAGAGAGAAAGGCGTTATTTCAACAACTGACTTTAGTTCAGCAAGGAAAAGATTTAGAGCTTCATGTTTCTAAATTAAAGGAACTAGAGAAAGAGGTTCAAAAAGAGGGGTCTTCTTCCGTTACTGTGAATCAGCACGGTGATCAAGTTGACATTTCAAATGAAGCTCGCAGTGAGTTTGAACAAGCTGAGGAACAAACATCCGCTTCAAGCGAAGCTAATGAAATCGCTGCAGAGGAAAAAGGGAAGGATGTTCAGCCAAATTCACAATAATAAAAAATGAGGCATGTGTTTGATGCTCTTCACATGCCTCATTTATCTTTAGTTTGCAGCTAGTCTTGAATAAAGACCGTCTGGAAAAGGTGCTGCATATGAGATGGTATCATTGTCTTCTACCATGATGTAGAACGGAAACTCCTGAATTTGGAATGCGTTTATCAATTGTTCGTCTACCGGAATAATTCGCAAGTTTGTTTCGTTATCACGATATAATTCTTGGTCCTTTTTTTGCCCGTTTTTCAACAAAATACTCAATGAAACGTTTAGTTTACGCTGCTTTTTTGTTTCTAGGAATTGTTCGAGTGATGGAATGCAGTGCGGACATGCTGTGTCAGTGAAGATCAGTAATTGTTGTGTACGATTTGTTTGCAGCAGATCATTCATGTGAATGGGTGATGGCTGTTCGAGAAGTGGATGCGCAAGTTTCTGCCCCACGTGTTTTATAGGTAAAATGATAAGCTGCATCTGTTGTTTTAAATAGATGATAATTCCAGCCGTTAATAGAAGACTGCAAATCATAAGAGCGAGCTGTATAAGAAAAATTGAATTCATCGTATATCGTCCTCTCAAAGTGAAGTTACGCAAAGCTATCATATTACAAATATCAAAAATATGTCAATTATACTAAATGTTGTAAGGTGGAGCATCTCATGAGTACAGTGAACCATTGTTTATATGCAATCTCCTATACTTGGAAAAAAAGTCGTTCTTATCTTCTTTTAACTTTGTTCATTCAAGTGATCGTTGGTTTTATGCCTTTGGCTAGTGTCTGGATTATTCAAACTTTGATTAATGAAATTATTTTATTTATGACGTCTTCAGGTGACATCCAAAAGGTTTTGTGGTTATTTGGACTGCAAATGGTCATTGTGATTTTAGGATATGGACTTCAATTCATTCTTCAGCTTAGTCAACAGAAAGCGACAAATCTGATTGGTCTGCATTTGAAAGGTGAATTGCTTCAAAAAGCGATAAGACTGCCGTTTATTACGTTTGAGCACCCGTCCTTTTACAATGAAAGTCAACGTGTGATGAACAGTCATCAGCATGTTCTCAGTATGGTGAGAAGTATTTTTACAATGATGAGCGCGTTGATTACTGTTGTATCACTTCTTATTTATATGATCGGTATTCATTGGGGCTTAGCGGTCATATTGTTCTTGTTTACCTTGCCTGTATTATGGATTGAACTTTTCTTTGGAGGCGCACGTTATCGATTAAATCGTTTGTTAACGGCTAATGATCGAAGAGAAATGTATGTATCTGATCTCGTCGCACAGCGAGATTCTTTAAAGGAAGTTCGTTTATATGGAATAGGGAATTATCTTCTTCAAAAGTGGAGAGGTCACTACGTTAAAAGTGCAGATGAAAAATATAATTTGCTGAAACGCCAAGTGCGCTGGGAGATGGCAGGCGGGTTGCTCATGACATTGGCCTATGTGTGCTGTGGTTTATTGATTGTCTTTCTTATTTTTCAAAAAAAATTAGCTGCGGGTACGTTTGTTGCAGTGCTACAAGCTGTACAAAACATTCAAAGTGGGTTTCAAGATTTAACGAGGGAATGTTCTAGTTTATATGAAACGAGTCTATATGTTGATGAAATGAGAGCTTTTCTAAAGAGAGAAGAGGAAATGCATGAACAGACGGAAGAGGCAGCGTCGCTTCAGGGAATTGAGCATATCCAGTCCATTACATTAGACAATCTCTCTTTTACTTATCCGAATATGAAAAAACCAGCGATTGAGCATATTCATTTTCATATGAATAAAGGTGAACGAATTGCATTAGTAGGAGATAATGGGTCCGGTAAAACCACTTTAATCAAATGTTTAACCGGCTTATACGATCCAGATCAACAGAATATGCACAAAGTCAATGGAGAGGATATTTCCACCATCCATAAAAAGACCTATCATGCGAGAATGGCTGTTCTTTTTCAAGATTTTATGAAGTACGAATTCACTGTGAGAGAAAACATAGGGTTTGGCCGTATTGATGATATAGAAGAGGAAGAGCGGTTGATTTCAGCCGCCCGTCAAGCAGGTATAGAGAAAAGAATTAATGAAATGGATGACACATATGATGCGCAGCTAGGTCGCTTTTTTGAAGAAGGACATGAATTGTCTGGCGGACAATGGCAAAAGCTTGCGATGGCGAGAACCTTCTTTAGAGAAAGTGATTTTGTTATTTTAGATGAACCGACCTCTGCTCTCGATCCATTGTCGGAGATCTCGCTCATTCGAAAGTTATTCGATCATACGCAGGATCAAGGGGTTTTGTTTATTACACATCGTATGGGAGCGGCCCGCTTAGCAGACCGTATCATCGTCATGAAAGATGGTGCTTTCATAGAAGAGGGCAACCATGATGAACTGATGGCGTTGCACGGAGAGTACAGAAGGCTGTACGAGGCACAATCTCAACTATTTCAACAAAAGGAGATGGTGTAAGGTGAGTGTCTTTTATTTCATAGGCGTCTATTTACTAGGAATCATTTTTGCGGGTGCATGGCTCGATAAAGCAAGGAAACAGAAGGCACATGTCCAGCAGATCAATGCTTATCGGCTGCTGCCGCCTTCTTTCGCGGCACCTATGTTTTATTTATTTTTGTTGATTGAATTGGTTTGTACGGTTCATTTGTTTATATGGAACATGTCTGTCCTGCCTGCAATTGGCCTTACAGCCCTGTTATGTATTTATACTGGAGCGGTTACGTTCAATTTAATGAGGGGGCATCGTGATATTTCGTGCGGTTGTGGAGGGTTACTGGAAAACGATCGCCTGCATTGGGGGATTGTGATTCGCAATCTGCTGATGCTTACTCTTGTGGCAGGGTTATTTTATGTACATCCTAGTGTTGAAATGATTTCATTGCGGTTGAAAATGATTTGTTTTCTCATTGCAGCGGCTGTCTGTTTGATCATAGCGGTCAGCCAAGAAATTGTGCTATTGAAGCGAAAGTGGATCGACTCATTCCAGATTGCAGATGGATCAATTATAGAAGGAGATAAAATGAAGTGACAGATATTTTATTAATCATTGTGTTATTAATTGTCATTGCCCAGCTGGCTGTCGTTTTTTTGCTTGCCCGTTTTATCGGGAGATTTATGAATAAAATAAAGTCCCTTGATGGAATTGAATTGAAGGAAGCGGATATTGGTGACCCGGCTCCGTTATTTCGCAGTTATTCGCATGTAGGTGAAAAGGTGATCTTGAAGGAGTATTTGCAAAATGGGCGAGCTGTGATGCTGTTATTTGTGAATTCTACTTGTATGACTTGTAAAAGTATTTTGTCTGATGTGCAGCCTCAAACTTCACATGATGATGCTCATGTGATTGTTATTAATGGAGATGAACAAGCCGATGATGCCTCGCTTCTTCAATTGCTGCCGGAGCAAGCTGTTTATATGCGCTCATCACAAATTATGGAGTTGTATGGAGTAACAGTTGTTCCGCAAGCGCTTCTGATTGATGAACATGGTATCATTCTGAAAAGAAAATCGCTTCAAAATGCGAAGCAATTTGAGCAGTTGGTGCATGCTTCATAAAAAAAGCGTCTCTTTCTTCAAGAGACGCTCCAGCGTGTAGACAAACCCTCGCATTCTTTGTCAGTCCTGCGTGCTGGTGCTCACGAATGTGACATTCGCTCCGCGCCAGTACTCGTCCTTCCTCGGGCTGCAAAGGTTTTCTATCACGCTGAAAAGAAAACAAAGGGCTAAAATCAAGTTCATTTTAGCCCTTTGTCAACAATCTAAAGCGTCTCTTTCTTCAAGAGACGCTCAGTTTATAATTCTTTTCCTAAAATATCTAAGTCGTACCGATTGCCGTCCATTTCTGCGATGCGTGGCAAATGTCCCCAAGTCTCAAATCCGTGCTTCTTAAATAATTTGATGCTGGCTTCGTTGTGGCCGAAAATAAAGGCAAGTAACGTTCGGATGCCTAATGAGGGTGCCAATTCGAGCGCCTCTTGTAAGAACAGTGACCCTAAACCTTTTCCTCGATAGTTTTGGTTCAAGTAAATACTCATTTCAACAGTACCGTTGTATGCAGGTCTCCCGTAAAACGTTTCAAAACTGAGCCAGCCGTAGATATTTCCTTCCTCATCTGTTTTCACATAGAGAGGACGTTTCTCTGAATGATTCAAAAACCACTGACGGCGGTCTTCTACTGTAACAGGTTCTGTATCGGCCGTTACTTCTCTTGAAGCAATCGTTGAATTGTAGATATCGACGATCTCTTTGAGGTCATCTTCTGTTGCCATGCGGTTGAAAGTTTTCACCATATGTACCCCCATCTTTTTTCATTCATCATACATATTATTGATGCGATTGCGCAAAATAAAAAGAAAAATGATTTCGTGTGTATATATTTTTTGAAAAGTGTTCAGAATGTTGCTGAGGTGATGAAAAATGAGAGAGGAAGAAAAGAAACGTACTTCCAAAATCACAAAAGTTCAGCAATTTTTCCGTAAGCGCTGGGTATTCCCTGCTATTTACTTGGTCAGCGCAGCGGTCGTGTTAACAGCCGTTCTTTGGTATCAAGCTGTATCGAAAGATGTGAAAGACCAACTATCTGATGGAAATCAAACAGGACAAGAACAGCGTGATGATGCCGTTGAAGTTGGAAAGCCAATTGAAAATGTCGCTATGCCGGTCCAGAATTCTGAGAATGTTTCTGTCGTGAAAAAGTTCTATGAAGCAGATGCTGATCAAAAAGAAAAAGAAGCAGCACTTGTAAACTATAATAACACCTATACCTTAAGCAAAGGTATTGATCTTGCAGATAAAGATGGCAAAGTGTTTGATGTCACAGCTGCTCTTAGTGGAACAGTCGTTCAGGCGAAAAAAGATCCAGTTCTCGGTCACGTTGTTGAAATTGAACATGAAGATGGATTGTCTACTGTGTATCAATCGTTGTCTCAAGTGAGTGTAAAAGAAGGCGATGAAGTAAAGCAGAATGATGTCATCGGTGCTTCTGGTAAGAATCTATATGGTGCTGAAAGCGGCAACCATGTTCACTTTGAAATTCGTATGGAAGGTTTAGCGCTTAATCCACTTAGCTTCATTGATAAGCCTGTTTCTTCCATTGAAAAAGCAGCGCAAGAAGTGACGGAAGAAGCAAAAGAACCTGCTCAGCCAAAGGCTGATGAAAAAACGAAGGAACCTGCTGCTGACGATAAGGCAAAAGAGCCGGCTGAAGAAAAATCTGAAGATAAGTCTGATGAGAAGGGGAAATCCTCTGATCAAGAAAAGTCTTCTGATTCCTCTAAAGACCGCAGTCAGTCAGAAGAAACAAAACAATCTTAATGTCATGTCAGATCCTCTGTGTAGATAAATGCACAGAGGTTTTTTTCTCTCTTTAAAAAACCTCCGCCATATGGCGGAGGGGATGCTATAAGGCGGCAGGTCCTTCTTCACCTGTCCGAATGTTGATTGTATTTTCTATCTCATATATAAAAATCTTCCCATCCCCTGGTTCGCCTGTACGCAGTACTTTCTGTGCTGTTTCCACGACCTGTTCAACAGGTACTTTGCTTAAGACGATTTCAATCTTTAAACGTTCGTACACATTGCTTTCCTTTTTGACGCCACGGTATAGTTCCGTATGTCCCTTTTGTAAACCGCAGCCGTGCACATTGGAAAAGGTAATCGAGGTGACACCAATCTTTCCAAGCTCCACCTTTAATGTTTCAAAATTAGCTGGACGTGTGACAATCTCCACTTTATACATTTTGCTCATAGAGACACCCCTTTTTCTTTAATCTTGATATGCTTTTTCGCCGTGCATCGTTAAATCAAGACCGACTGATTCTTCTTCTTCAGTTGCGCGAATCTTGAAGAAGATGTTGACGACTTTGATGATCACGTATGTGACAACTGCAACAAAGACGTATGTGGCCACGATGGCGACAACTTGTTTCCAAAGTAAGCTTGGATCGCCGTAAAATAAGCCGTTGGCTCCACCATCATTGACAGATGTAGTGGCGAAAAGGCCTGTAGCAATGCCTCCCCAAGTACCGCCGATTCCGTGGAGACCGAACGCATCCAGTGCATCGTCATAGCCGAACTTGGCTTTAAGTGAATAGACGCCCCAGAAACAAACGATTCCGCCGATGATTCCGATGATAATCGAAGCGAATGGTGTGACAAAGCCTGCGGCAGGCGTAATCGCTACTAGGCCTGCAATGGCTCCAGAGATTGCACCTAGCATCGTTGGTTTTTTGTTGATCATCCATTCGACTAACAGCCAGCCGATGATTCCTGCAGCAGCTGCTGTATTCGTGTTAATAAAGGCATACATGGCGACACTATCTAATGTGAGGGCACTTCCTACGTTAAACCCAAACCAGCCAAACCAAATCACAGCTCCACCAAGAAGTGTGTAGATCAAGTTATGCGGAGAAGAACTTGCCGCTTCTTTTCGCTTCCCGAGAACAATGGCTACGACTAGACCAGCCACACCGGATGATATGTGGACGACGTTTCCACCGGCGAAGTCAAGTGCTCCCATTTCTCCAATCCAGCCGCCACCCCATACCCAGTGTGCGACTGGAGCGTATACAAATGTGACCCAAAGGAGTGTAAACACGACCACCGCTGAGTAACGAATACGTTCAGCGAACGCGCCAGAGATAATGGCTGTTGTGAGGACGGCAAAGGTCATTTGGAACATCATGAACAATGAATGTGGAATCGTATCACTATATGAACCAGGCTCAAAGCCAACGCCTTTTAGTCCAACCCAGTCAAAGCCTCCAATCCATGCATTGCCTGGCGCAAAGGCCAGTGAATAGCCAAACACGATCCAGACGATAGAGACAATGGCTAGTGAGGTTAAGCTGTGCATTGTCGTACTTAACACGTTTTTACTTCTCACAAGTCCTCCGTAGAATAAGGCTAAACCCGGTGTCATTAACCACACGAGTAGTGCGCAGAAGAACATAAATACTGTATCACCCATTTGCATGCTGCATTCCCCCGAATCATTCAGAATTAATAGATTTCTTAATTCTTCATTATAGAGAGAAAAGTCATATATAACATATTCATGTAAGTTTATCTAACATGGTTTTTTGGTCATTATCAATATAAATGGATGAAAAGTTCGTAAAAAATGAGAATAAACGTGCATGAATCACGAAAAATAAAGGGCGTTTGACCTATAAAATCGAACTGAGAAACAATTTGGTTCGCTCCTCTTGAGGAGAATCAAATAATTCTGATGGGGTACCTTGTTCGACGATTCGTCCTTCATGCATATAAACAACTCGGTCAGCTACTTCTTTTGCGAATCCCATTTCATGAGTGACGATGACCATTGTCATGCCTTCTTTGGCAAGACTTTTCATGGTTAGCAGCACTTCGCCTACAAGCTCTGGGTCCAGCGCAGAAGTAGGCTCGTCAAATAACATGACATCGGGCTTCATGGCGAGAGCTCGTGCGATGGCAACGCGCTGTTTTTGACCGCCTGATAGCTTTGAAGGGTACACTTTTGCTTTATCCGCTAGTCCGACTTTCTCTAATAAGATATTGGCTTCAGTTATCGCTTGTGCTTTCTTTGTTTTTTTCACCATGACCGGTGCTTCGATGATGTTTTCAAGCACGGTTTTGTGCGGAAAGAGATTAAAATGCTGAAACACCATGCCTATTTTCTGCCTCATTTCGTTTAATTGATCTCGTTTTGGATGAACGGGACTGCCATCAATGATGATCTGACCGTCATTTTTTATTTCTAAAAAATTCATACAACGGAGCAAGGTGCTTTTCCCAGAGCCGCTTGCACCAATTAAGACGACGACATCATTTTCATATACAGTGAGATCGATATCTTTTAAGACATGCAGCTCTCCAAAGTATTTATTCAGTTTTTCAACACGAATGATTTCTTTTGATTCTGTCATGCTTCTCCTCCTAATGATCACTGACTGATAGTTTCTTCTCAACGGTTTGCACAGCGAATGTTAACAGCAGGACAAGAACTAAGTAATAGACAGCCACGACAAGTAAGTACGTCATGTTGTCAAAACTGTTGGAGCCTTGAGTAGTGGCTATGTTAAAGAGTTCATTGACGCTGATGAAGGCAGCAAGTGATGAATCTTTTAAGCCGATGATAAACTGATTGCCGAGAGGGGGAAGGGCGCGCCGCATCGCTTGCGGTAGAATGATACGTCTCATGGTTAGAAATCGCCCCATGCCAAGAGAACGTCCTGCTTCTTTTTGACCTTGATCGATTGATTGAATCGCCCCTCTGAATATTTCTGCTATATAGGCACCGTTATGGAAGGCAAGCGCAATAGAGGCTGCCCAAAAGTCGGGTATATTTAATTCTGTCAGCCCAAAATACAGGATAAAAATCTGCACAATGAGTGGTGTCCCGCGTACAAGGAAGATATAGGCATTTGCGATATAACCGAAAACGGCCACGCGGGATATTTTTAGTAAGGCAAAGAAAAGCCCGATGAACATGCCGATGAAAATACTGATGACAGTGAGTTGTAAGGTGAGCAGCATTCCTTCTAAGAAAACGCCTCTAGAATCAATCAGCGTTTGAAAAAAGTGTGATAAGGTAGGCAAAACAATCATCTCCATTTGAAGAAAGTGCGCCTAGAGAAAGGCGCACAATCGTGGTTTTAATCCTGTTTGACGGTAATATCTTCGTCAAAATACTTTTCGCTAATTTGTCTTAATGTTCCGTCTTTTTTGAGTGCATCAATCGCATCATTGATCTCTTTCATGAGTTCTTTATTGTCTTTAGAGACAGCGATTGCTTGCTCACTTTGCCCGAGTCTTTCTTGTGCTTCAATTTTAAGTTTTTTCTTCATGGCTTCTGCACCTGTGGCAAAATCAGTGACGACCGCATCGTGTTTGCCGTTGGCTAGTGCTTCTAAAGCGACAACATCACTGTCGTAATATTTTGGTTCCTGCCCGCTATGTTCTTTGGCAATATCCGCATAGGACGAACCTTTAGAGACAGCGATTTCTTTGTTTTTTAAGTCATTTGCACTGTGAATGTCTGCGCCGGGTCTTGTGAAGATTTGCGGCCCGGAGTAGTAATACGGTTGAGAAAAAAGGACGTGTTTTTTTCGTTCCTCGTTGATGGTATGACTTGCAACGGCCGCATCAAATTTGCCTGCTTTGACGCCTTCGACGATGCCTGCGAATTTATATTTTTTCTGTACAGGCTCTAGGCCCATCTTGTCACTAATCGCATTGCCGACATCAATATCAAAGCCGGACATCTGGTTTCCATCCATGTAACTGAATGGGTGGAATTCACCTGATGCTGCAAAAATAAATTTCCCATCTTCCAAAATCGGCGACCCTTTCGCTGTAGAATTACGTTTATCTCCGTTCCCATTTGTTTCATTTGAACCGCACGAAGACAGAAGTAATACTGCAACCGAGAAAAGGGCTGGGACCCAAAACCGTCTTTTTTTAATAATAAGCTATCTCCTCCTTTTCAGCCGTTCTCCGTATAAGGAGAAAGTAGGCTTTTAAATATGTGTAGCATCTTACCATTTGTTCCTCATATTCTCAATTTTATATGCGCTTTTCCAACACTTGCCCTTTTTAGAATGTATGTCTTGCTTTTCGGAGAGAGAACTTGAATTGCTAAGGGTAAAAAAGGGAAATGAATCTCATAATAACGAGGAGATAGACAAAGAACGTGTATGTCAAAAGAAGGGGGCGGGTGTATGAACAAATGGAAAAACAACCGAAAAGTCTTTTTAACGGCGATTGCTTTTGGAACGATGTTAAATCCACTGAATTCCTCAATGATTTCTTTAGCCTTGCATCAAATTCAGCATGAGTTCGGTTTGTCGTTTACGACGGTATCTTGGCTCATTTCAACCTTTTATTTGGCCAGCGCGGTCACGCAGCCGGTGAGTGGACGAATTGGAGATCATGTGATGAGCCGGAGAACTTTATTTTTATTTGGACTAGTTCTAGTGGCAGTCTCAGCCATTTGTGCGCCGTTTGCCCCGACTTTTGCGGTGCTGATTGTAATCCGGCTTCTTCAGGCGATTGGAAGTAGTGCGATCTATCCTTCAGGTGTTGGACTGATTCGGGATCATGTGAAGGAACGACAAGCTTCTGCTTTAGCGGTATTGTCTATTTTTGCTTCAGCGATGACAGCACTTGGTCCGACACTTGGCGGGTTTTTGATGACGATCGGCAGCTGGCCGGCGATCTTTTTAGTGAATCTGCCATTCATATTGATTAGTTTTTTTCTAGGCCTTTCCTTGTTTCCTAAGGAGAAGAAGAAAAAATTGCGTATCGGAGACACTGTCCGAAAGCTTGATTTGCCAGGGATGTTTCTATTTACAGTTTGTATTGTCCTTTTGCTTTCTTTTTTATTATCACTATCTGATGGTATTCAGTATGTGCAGGGCATTCTCTGTCTTGTGAGTGCGGGTGCTTTTATATGGTGGGAGCATCAGGTGGATGAACCATTTATCCAAATTCGGATGTTCAGGCAGGAGAAACGGCTTTCACTTGTGTATGTGCAATTTATCATTTTGAATATTTTCTTCTATTGTCTCTTTTTTGGCTTGCCAAGTTATTTTCAGGATGAATTGGGCTGGCGTGTGGAGATGACGGGTCTCTTTATGCTTTGCATGTCTGGCGTGAGCATTATGGTATCGCCGCTGACTGGCAAGTGGGTAGATCGCGGCGATGAACGGCATCCTGTTTTGGCAAGTGCTGTGCTGATGCTGGCCGGCGCTTCCGCCATGACTTTCTTTTTTATTCCTGCGCCATTCTGGGGGAAAGGACTGGTTCTTGCTTTGCTTGGACTCAGTTACGGGATTGGAAATGTTGCGCTTCAAGCTGCGATGTTAAAAGCGAGTCCTCAACAAATGATTGGCACGACCTCTGGGCTTTTTCAAACATGCAGGTACCTTGGCTCCATTCTGTCATCTGCCGTGCTTGGCATGCTGTTTGGTGAGGAAATTGCAGGTTCTCATTTTGAACAATTAGGCTGGACATTGATCATGTTTTCTCTTGTCGGCATTAGCGTCAGCCTTTATTTTTCGAGTATGGTCAGAGGGAAACAAACAATGAAAAAAGCGGCTGGGATAAAGTAGAAGAGAGGTCTTCCATACTTTATCGCAAGCCGCTTAAGAGTTGGACAGGTCTGATCCTTGGTCCTTTTGCTTCCTTCTGAAAATTTTGCCCACAATGTTCTCGTAAAATGTCACGATGCGGTCAATTGGAGAGTCAAAGAACTTCCATAATTTATTCATGATAAAGACAACCACAATCGATACGATCAAGCTGCCTAATACATCAAATGGATAATGATGACCGACCCAGATGCGGGAGAACCCTGTCAGTAATCCAAAAACAAGCAACATATTGCCGAGTTTTTTATTACGGGATCGAATGGCTAGTGAAAGAGCCAGTGCACCTGTTGTGTGGTCACTTGGGAAGGAAGCGTCTGCTGAGTGCGGGATGAGTGTGTCGACTTTGTGCGCCACAAACGGCCGCTCTTCATAATAAAACAGCGTAATGGCAAAATTGACGATGAGTGCCACGATGCCTGTTACACCAGAAAAGAAGACATGCTTCTTAAATTTGTGATTACCTAAAAACCAGCAAATCAATAAGACGAGGGCATATACGAGAATGGCCTTTTTCGTAATGAAAATCATGGCCTGATCTAAAAACTCAGAATGATGAGCCATCCCGTGTATGACTTTAAATAATTCGTAATTCAAAACATCACCTATACTTTCGCTTAACGCCAACTATTTTTCAAAAGACCTATCTGTTCATTTGAAATATCCTATATTTTAGCATGTTTTCAGTGAAGTTTAAAACAGTATCCTATTCTGATAGGGAAACCTTTTGTGCTTTTGCTTCTTGCGGTTTTCGTTCGCTCCAATAAAAAACGCCCATGCTGAGTAACACGACAACGCCGGCAATGAGATATACATTTGAAAAATCTGTGAAGCTGACAAGCAGTCCGAAGACAAATGATCCAGCGGCAATCCCCGTATCATACAGGGTAAAGAAAGTTGCTGTGGCGTAGCCTGTACGGTGTGCTGGTGAGTGCTGTATCGCAAGTGTTTGTAGACATGGCACCAAAGAGCCGTAGCCAAGGCCGATGACAGCGCCGGATAAAAGAAGCATGGTGGCTGTTTGGGTAGCGGTCAGCATCCATAAACCAATCGCAAAGAGAGCAATCGATGGATAGATCACAATATGAGGCCCGACTCGGTCAAACAGTCTGCCTGTAAATGGACGTGATCCAAGCATTGCAGCTGCAAAAACAATGAAGAAATAACTGCTTGCACCCATTAGGTTCAGGGAATTGGCATAGACTGAAATAAATGAAATGATCGGCGAGTAACAGAAGGAGATAATGATTCCAACTGCTGCCGTTTTTAAAGCACCTTTTTCAAACAGGTGAGAAAAAGTGAATCGAAAGATGACACTTCCGCCGTTTTCAGGCTCTGGCTGTCTAATCAGCATCGTGAAAGCTGCACCGATGGAGACGATGATGGAAAAGAGCAGAAATAAAGAATGGAATCCTACTTTTCCGACTTGATTCAGTGCGATAAACGGACCGATGACCACGGCGAGGTTCATCGACATCACAAAGTATCCAAGACCCTCTCCTCGTTTATGTTTCGGAATCATATCAGCTGCAATAGCACTTGCTACGGTTGTCAAAATGCTGAAGAAGATTCCTTGCACGAAACGCAACATGAGAAGTGTTTGGAATTGATCAATTGGAATGTATAAATAAGTGAGCAGGGCAAAAGCCGTTGAAGAAAAAATCGCCATGCGTTTCTTGCCGAATTTCTCAATAATGGCCCCTGAAAATGGTCTTGTCACAATTGCTGATAATAAGAAGACCGTCACAAGGAGGCCGCCCTGTGATTCTGTTCCATTTAATTCATCCATTGTGTATATGGGGAGTAGTGTCAAAAGGGCATAAAAAGAGGTGAATGTAAATAAATTCACCAGGACAATCATGATAAAGTCTTTTGTCCAAATGCGTTCGTTCATGGTGTAAGTCACTTCCTATTCAGTTGATAATTTGTGTAAAAGTGTATGGAGGAGTTGTTTTTCTTCGTAGGTAAAATCTGAAAGACATTCTTCTTCAAATTGTTCCATCGTCTGTTTGATTTTTTTAAACTTTGCTTTTGCATCGTCTGTCATGACGATGAGATTCTCACGTTTGTCTTTTCCTTGGACTCGTTTCACCCAGCCGTTTGCTTCTAGACGCGTCACGGTTCTGGTAATCGTCGGTGCTTCGACGTTCAAATAGGTCCAAATGTCTTTTTGCGTTTTAGGACCGAATGTATCCAAACAAAAAAGTACAGTCCACTGGGACATGTACAAGTCATAAGCAGCAAGCGCTTCGTTCGCTTTTTTAGACAGCAGCCGCGCGCTTTGATGTATTTGATGTAAACACTCTCTGTTTAACGTATCCATAGGCTCACCTTTATTCATTATTTATCTAGGTAAATAAAATCACCTTTCCTATTTTACGTGTTACACCGATGCTTGTAAAGTGAAAATTTTCGGCACTCGAAATGATTTTTTGTTTTGTCTTTTCTGATAAATCCCTTGTCCCATCTTCATTTTTAGCATATTCCCTATGCAATGCTAATACACTGTTACAAACCTGACAAAGAGAGTGTTTGAGGTGAGGGATCGTGTTTGGCATTTGCTACCTAATGGATGAGAAATTAAGACGAACAAGCGCCGCTGAAAATGGATAATATTGATACGGATCTCATTTCACACTTCTCACATCCATTTTAGGGAGGTCGAGTGGTGTGCACGATTACATCAAAGAGCGAACAATCAAGATAGGAAAGTATATCGTGGAGACAAAGAAAACCGTTCGTGTAATTGCGAAAGAATTTGGAGTCTCTAAAAGTACTGTACACAAGGATCTAACAGAAAGACTGCCAGAAATTAATCCAGATCTGGCTAACGAAGTGAAGGAGATACTGGATTATCATAAATCAATCCGTCACCTGCGAGGGGGAGAAGCCACAAAGTTAAAGTATAAAAAAGAAGAAATTTTAGAAGGTGAGCCTGTAAAACAGTAAGCTTTAGTTCTTTGTTCATAAACATGATATATATATCTTCCTCTTATCGGTAGTTTCTAACCACAAATTTTGTAAAGACTTTTGTAAAGAAATATCTTTTTTTCTTCAAATTATGATAGAATATATAATTAGGGCAGAATGTGGTATTTGCTATGGAAACAGATTTTCAAGGAGGATATATATAGATGTTTGCTAGGGATATTGGAATTGATCTTGGTACTGCAAATGTACTGATTCATGTCAAAGGAAAAGGAATTGTGTTAAATGAACCATCTGTTGTCGCTCTTGATAAAAACAGCGGGAAAGTATTAGCTGTTGGAGAAGAAGCGAGACGTATGGTTGGACGTACGCCTGGGAATATTGTTGCGATTCGTCCATTAAAAGATGGCGTAATTGCTGATTTTGAAGTAACTGAAGCGATGCTCAAGCATTTTATTAACAAATTGAATGTGAAAGGGCTGTTCTCTAAGCCGCGTATGCTCATCTGCTGCCCGACAAACATTACATCTGTTGAGCAGAAGGCAATCAAAGAAGCTGCTGAAAAAAGCGGCGGGAAGCATGTATTTCTTGAAGAAGAGCCAAAAGTAGCAGCAATTGGTGCTGGTATGGATATTTTTCAGCCAAGTGGAAACATGGTCGTAGATATTGGAGGCGGAACGACAGATATCGCTGTCATCTCGATGGGTGACATTGTAACCGCCTCTTCTATTAAAATGGCTGGAGACAAATTTGATCTGGAAATTCTCAACTACATCAAAAAAGAGTACAAGCTGTTGATCGGTGAGCGAACTGCAGAGGACATTAAGATCCAAGTTGCAACGGTATTCCCAGACGCACGTCACGAAGAGATCTCGATTCGTGGACGAGACATGGTGACAGGATTACCAAGAACGATTACCGTCACAAGCAAAGAAGTAGAAGAAGCATTACGTGAATCTGTATCTGCCATTGTTCAGGCTGCGAAACAAGTTCTTGAAAGAACACCACCTGAATTATCAGCTGATATCATTGACCGCGGCGTCATCATTACTGGTGGCGGAGCGCTTCTAAACGGGCTTGATCAATTGCTTGCAGAAGAGCTGAAAGTACCAGTTTTCGTTGCAGAAAACCCAATGGATTGTGTAGCAGTTGGTACTGGCGTGATGCTTGATAATATGGACAAGCTGCCAAAGCGTAAACTCAGCTAATGATTTCCCTCATTCTTTTTAGAAAGAATGGGGGATTTTTATTAAAGAAGCCTGCCAATATGCCGATATATTTCATAGAAGATTGTGTACTGATGATTTTAGGTCATGTGAAAGAATTTGAATGAGGTGAGCACGTGTTAAAAGGACTATACACCGCAACATCTGCCATGATCGCTCAAGAGCGGCGGACAGAAATGCTTTCAAATAATATCGCAAATGCGAATACTCCAGGCTATAAAGCAGATGAAGGGGCCATGCGCGCATTTCCAGAAATGCTGCTAAGCCGAATGGAATCAGGACGTTTCCAAACATCTTCAGGCAAAGGCTTTAGTATCCCGCAGCAAACGGCGATTGGCGGAATTAATACGGGAACATACATGCAGGAGTTAATTCCTCAATTTACACAAGGAACATTAAAAACAACGGATCAAACAACGGATATCGCATTAGTAGAAAATAATGTACCCATCAACCCAGAGACAAATCAAAAGTCAGCGCTTTTTTATGCTGTGAATACACCAGAAGGCGTTCGTTATACGAAAAGCAGTTCCATTACATTGAATGATCAAAATCAGTTGACGATCAATGGACGTGCCCTTCTTTCCGTGACGGGCCAGCCGATTACCGTTCAAAGTGAGAATTTCAAAGTGAACGCAGATGGAACCGTGAGTGAAAACGGACAAAACCTTGGACAAATTGATGTACGTGTTGCAATGGATACAAGAAACCTTGCGCGTGAAGGAAATGATTTATACCGTACAGCTGATAATCAGCCTCTTCCAAGTGCGGTCAATAACGGTCAAATGTCCTATACATTAAGCCAAGGTGTATCAGAGCTGTCGAACGTTGATGTGACGAAATCATATACAGAAATGACAACAGCCTATCGCGCATTTGAAACAAACCAAAAAGTGGTTCAGGCATATGATAAGAGTTTAGAAAAAGCAGTGAACGAAATCGGAAGAGTGTATTAATGAAGAAATGAAGAGAGAGGAGGATTCTCATGCTTAGAACGATGATCAATGCAGCTGTGTCGATGAACGAGGTGCAAAAGCAGCTTGATATCATTAGTAATAACATCGCAAACAGTGAAACAACAGGGTATCGCGCGAAAAACACCCGTTTTTCAGAGCTGGTCAGACAACAGTTTAATCAGGTAGATGAAAAAAATGAGCAGGTGGCAAACAGTCGTCTGACACCTGCTGGTTTAAGGCTTGGAACTGGAACGATGGTCAATGCATCCATTAACTCATTGCAAGGGTCTATTAAAGAAACAGGCCGTGACCTTGATGTTGCATTTGGTGCGCCATCTCAGTATTTGCAGGTTAATGCTGGCGGTAACATCCGGTATACAAGAGATGGCTCTCTTTATTTACAGCCAGGAAATAATCGGAATCAAGTCCAGCTGGTGACAAGCGAAGGCCATCCGATTCTTGACGAAAACGGGAATGAGATTGTCTTAAATGCGAATTTCCGTGATATTTCTATCGATAAAAATGGCCGGCTTACAGCTATTTCTCGAGGCAATCAACCGAATCAGCAGGTGAATCTTGGGGTTGTTCAAGTGAATAATTCTTCAGCACTCATCTCTGAAGGAGAAAATTTGTTCTCAGTCGACGGCAACTATCAAGGCGCTTTAATGGCACTGAATGGGGCAAACCGTCAGGCCATTCAACTTCAGCAAGGTGCACTTGAAACGTCGAATGTGGACATGTCTAAAGAATTAACAGACCTCATGACAACACAGCGTTCGTATCAGATGAACTCAAGAACCATTACGATGGGCGATCAGATGCTAGGACTCATTAATACCATTCGATAATGAGCAGGCGGATGTCAGCCTCTCATGATAAAAAAGGCGGCTCGCTCAAAGTCGCCCTTTTTTTTATAAAAATCTGAGACATCTGCAAGCAGATCTTCAAGATCAATCCAGGCTTCTTTTCGTTCAAGACATGTGACGAGTGTAGCAATCTGTTCATCTGCCTTGGGCGTTTGGCTGTAGAGAAGGAATAAAATTTGGAACTTGATTCTTAATAAATCAAATTGGGCATCAACGGCTTCTTTTAGCCCTTTTTGAATATACTTCATTCCTTCATCAGTTAAATTCTCTTTAAAGCAGGAACGCACAGTTTCATAGAGACACGATACATAGGAGTGGGCAGATTTCCGGTATGCTGGGAGCCGAAGCGCTTTTTTAAAGTATTCTAGTGCTTCCTTATGACGATTCTGTCTCGACTTGATAAAACCAGCGTCATAATACACGATACCAAGCAGTTCTTGGTCATCAATCATTTTCACGTATTCGATAATTTCAATCAAAATAGCTTCTGCTTCTTCATATTTTTTTTGATCACTAAAGTTAAGGGCGAGCACAATTTTGCACCGATAAATGCTGTGGATATCCCCGTGCTTTGCAAAGATATCCATGGCTTTTTCAACATGTCGAATGGATAACAGTGAATAGCGGTTGTTATAATAAACACCACTTGTACGGAAATGAAACTCCGCTTCCTCAAGTTCATCGTCTAGCAGGGGCAGTTTTTCTTCTGCTTTTTCAAGATAATGAATGGCATCATTTTGATCGCTCTTTAAAGATTCGTATAAACCGAGAAAAAAGTAAAAATAATATTGCAGTTGATCATTCATTTGATCTTTGTGGAGCATGAGTTCATGCTTCAGTTTTTCTAAGTCTTCTGTTTGGTTCATCCAGAGCTGGTGCCGAAAAAGCATAAGCTGATAATGTAAATGAAGCTCCTGTTTCTTTGACAATCTACGTTTATATTTGGTTAAGGACGTTTTGATCTCTTCAGCCTTCGAAAAATGTCGATGTTTTAGCATTGTATACCACGAATGGAGAAGTTTTTTAATGGATTTATCGCTTATAAAATTCATTTTTACCCTCTTATTCAATCAATGATGTAATATATATTACCATATTTGTGAAAAAACGATGAGTGTAGAGTGGATTATATTTCATGACAATAGGTAATGATAGATTCTATTTTTTACCATAAATGTTGGCTGAACATTGAAAAATGACTGCATTCATAATATACTTCAATAGGAATCAAATGAAGATTAGCGATATAGAAAAGAAGGAGAGATCAAGACATGCTTGATGCTCAGCAAATTCAAGACATTATTCCACACCGTTATCCATTTTTATTGGTTGACCGTATTTTAGAAGTTGATGGTGAGAAAAGAGCGGTTGGAATCAAAAATGTCACAGTAAATGAAGAATTTTTTAATGGCCATTTCCCAGGATACCCCGTCATGCCGGGTGTGCTTATTGTAGAAGCGCTTGCTCAAGTTTTTGGGGTCATCATGTTAGGTAAAGAAGAGAACAAAGGGAAAATTGGTTTGTTTGCAGGGATTGACAGCTGCCGATTCAAAAGACAGGTCAAGCCAGGCGATCAGCTACGTTTAGAGGTTGAAGTCACACGTCTTCGCGGTCCAGTTGCCAAAGGAAAAGCAGTTGCAACAGTAGATGGCGAAGTGGCATGTGAAGCAGAACTGACATTTTCTATCGGTCCGAAAGTATCGTAATGTGTCTGACGGTTCATCTTGTATGAACCGTTTTTTATATGGAAACATTCAGCCAGAGCGGATAAGGACTTGCTTTTTTGACAAAAAAACGTCATATTAGACAAAAAAAGATGAAGGTGATAAAGAATGCTGAAAGAATTTAGAGAGTTTGCCGTCAAGGGGAATGTGATTGACCTTGCTGTCGGTGTCATCATCGGGGGAGCATTTGGCAAAATTGTCACTTCTCTTGTGAATGATTTAATTATGCCGCTTGTTGGTATTATTGTTGGGGGGCATGATTTTAGTGGATTGTCTATTAAAATCGGTTCTGCTCAAATTTTGTATGGAAGTTTCATTCAAACAGTGGTCGACTTCTTGATTATCTCCTTTTCCATTTTTATCTTTATTCGTTATTTAAATAAATTAAAACGGAAAAAGGTAGAGGAAGAGGAAGTGGTTGAAACGCCAGATCAAACGGAAGTGTTGTTAACCGAAATTAGAGATTTATTGAAAAATCAAAGCCAATCGAAAGATGTGCAATAGAAAAAGAGCGGCTCATCCCGCTCTCAGCGTGTAGACAAACCCTCGCATTCTTTGTCAGGGCTGTGCTCCGGTGCTCACGAATATTAAATTCGCTCTGCTCCGGTGCTCGCCCTTCCTAGACTTCAAAGGTTTTCTATCACACTGAAAAGGAAGACAAAGGGCTAAAATAAAGTTCATTTTAGCCCTTTGTCAATCATCTAAGAGCGGCTCATCCCGCTCTTTTTTTATGTGTTCTGTTTAAAAGCATCCAGCAGTTTTTCTCCTGACAGCCCCTCTTTGACGAGGTCTTTTAATACTTCTTCGGTTTCTGTTCTGTAACGATTTGTGATCATTTTACCGTCGAGTAATACAGATATGTTTTCTTCTAAGGCAACGATGTTTTTGACTTGGACCGATAGATGAACAGGGCGGTTGTTTTCTTTTGTAATCGTCACGAGAATCTTTACTTCTGTATGCTGCTGGAAGAGCACCTCAAACACTTGTCTATGCTTCTTTGGAATCAGTGCCTCGATCATCCAGTGATTTTCGCCATCTTCTTTATTAATGATTAAGCCGTCACGAAGGGGAATGCTGGACATTTTATCTTGCTTTGGATCAAGTTCGATTTTTAAATCAATCAGCCTAAAGGTTTTCATATTTATCACCTCACAAGCGTTCATTATTCGTAAGTATCATTATAGCATACAACATCTGTATAAATGAAACCGCTGCCTACTCAGAACTAGCTGCATATAAGTGAAAGGAGATGTTTTATGGAGTCCTATCAACTTCGAAACATACAGATTGGTGAGGAAAAGGAAAGCAATGTGAGGGTCTATACATGGGGAGATATTCTCTCATTTTGTGATGTGTATATGGAAGAAGGGGAGTCCCTCACTTTTCAATACGTGACAGACGATCAAATGGACTGTTTTGAATTTCAATTGTCAATTCATGATGGAAGGCTTTGTTTTTATTGGTTCGCGTGGGACGGGTCTGACTATATTCACATGCCTTCTAGTAATTGGATTCATTCAGATGTTTTTTATCAATTTATGAAAAATAAGTATTTCGTCAAACAAAATAAGATGATGTTTTATACGCAAGCGGTAAAAAGTAAAAATGATTGAGGAAATAAAGAATTTGAAGAACGATTTTGTCATTTTCGTTTTTTGTCTCTTGTGCTATTTCTCAGTAGACTAGGGTTAGCTGAAAGGAAAGGAGGCAAAAGGCAAAGGTCTATCATCTCGCGGCCCCCCTCTAGCTATAGCTGATAGACTTTGTCTTGTACACATATTCACTGCGTAATAGTAGAACCAAGGTTTCTTTGTATCAGTCATGTGTCCCCTGTGAATCCCCTTATGCGTATCCGGTCATGTAGCGTGACCGGGTACTCTTATATTCATTGATAAGCCGATCATCCCTTGCAAATAGTGGATACTCATTTCATAATGATGATGGATTTGATAAACGGAAGGTCAACTGAAAATGCAGGCAAAAAAGGAGAGACCGATGACAAACATTCAATTAATCGCAACGGATTTAGACGGAACTTTATTGAACAGTGAGCACAAAGTGAGTCAGGAAAACGAGCAGGCGTTAAAGGAAGCAGCGGCGAGTGGGATTGAGGTTGTCGTTTCAACAGGAAGAGCGTATTTTGATGTGAAATCTATTTTTGATCAGCTTGGGATGAATACGTGGGTCATCAGTGCAAATGGAGCTGTGATTCATGATCCCAAAGGTCAGGTATATCATTCGGCTGTTCTAGAAGAAGAAAAAGCAAAACACATCTTATCATGGCTTGAGGAGCGTGATTATTACTATGAAGTGTTTACGAATGAAGCCATTTACACACCAAACCGCGGCAGAGAGCTTCTGGCGATAGAAATGGACCGCTTAAAGAGTGCAAATCCAGAAACGGATCAGCGTGTTCTTGAGCAAGCGGCTGAAGTTCAATACAGCCAGTCAGGTTTTGCTTATATTGATACATATCAAGAATTGTTTCGTGAGGATCAGAATCTTTCGTTTTATAACATCTTAGGTTTCTCATTTTTTCAAGACAGATTGAAAGCCGGATGGGATGCGTTTGGACATGATTCTGAATTAACATTGGTTAGTTCGGCTGATCATAACTTTGAAATTGGTGCAAAGGAAGCGTCGAAAGGGCAGGCGTTAACCAGGCTGGCAGAAAAGCTCGGTATTCCATTAAGCCAAACAGCGGCTGTAGGAGACAGTTTAAATGATGAATCGATGATTCGGGCAGCTGGGGTTGGAATTGCAATGGGGAATGCGAGAAAGGATATAAAAGAATTAGCTGATCACGTCACGTTAACAAATGATGAACATGGGGTGGCACATATGATTCAACATCTTTTGAAATAATTGAATCGTATGTATTTGTATAAATGACATAGGGTGAAGCGCATTCTACAAAAGAGGAATTCAGAACTACTTCTATTTACACCCGCTATGGAACATCATATAATTTAATTATGAATATAACCCGCTTGTAAGGAAGTTAAGGAGAGTAAACGAATGGCGCTGGAATCTTATAAGTCCGACAATCTGCATTTAATCAAGGAAGCCTTAGACTATACTCAGGTTGGCCTGACGGTGACGGACCCGTCTTTACCTGATAATCCTTTAATATATGTGAACAAGGGCTTTTTAGATATGACAGGCTATCAAGAAACCGAAGTATTAGGAAAGAACTGTCGTTTCCTTCAAGGAGATGAAACTGAACAGATTGCTCTCAAACAAATTAGGGCAGCCATTGAGAACAAAGAGGCTGTCACTGTTCAGTTGAAAAACTATAAAAAATCCGGTCAAATGTTTTGGAACGAATTAAGTGTGGCGCCTCTATGGATTGATGAAAATGAAGGGAAACGCCTTTATTTCGTTGGTCTGCAAAAGGATGTTACGAAAGAGAAGGAACAGCAAGAGCTTCTTGAGCAATCTATTGATGAAGTATTGAATATTTCTGTCCCGATTGTTCCGGTGAAGGATGGTATTTCTGTCCTGCCGATCATAGGTACGTTAACAGCGCCAAGATTTGATAAAATCATCTCAACAGTCTCCACTTATATCTCTCAATCCAAAGACGATTACTTCATTGTGGATCTGTCTGGTTTATTAGAGGTGGATTCATTTGTGGCGGATGCGATCTTTAAGCTGAATGATTTGATTTTAATGACTGGCACAGAACTGATCGTGACAGGTATTAAACCAAATCTTGCGATGAAAATGGGAGAAATGAGAGAGGACTTCCGTGAGTTGAACACGTATATGAATGTGAAATCTGCATTGAAAAAGCTGCAAATTTAAGCATTCCTTTAGATGAGATTAAAAAAGAGGACTTTTCATCACGCCCTGAGAAAAGTCCTCTTTTTGCTGTCATTACGATGATTGAGCGGCTGCACTTAACGTGAATAAATCTTCTAGTTCGTTCGTTGACAGCTCTGTAATCCAGCTTTCACTTTGGATAATTTGATCATTTAACGTTTGTTTTGTTTCGAGCATTTGATCAATTTTTTCCTCTATCGTGCCGGTTGTGATCATCTTATGGACATGAACAAACCGCTTTTGCCCGATGCGGTAAGCACGGTCTGTTGCTTGGTTTTCTACAGCAGGATTCCACCATCTATCGTAGTGAATGACATGATTGGCGGCGGTTAAGTTTAGTCCGGTTCCTCCTGCTTTTAAAGAAAGAATTAAGATGTTGAACTCTTTTTTCTGGAAGCGTTCCACCATTTTGTCCCGATCATGTTTTGATAAGCTCCCATTTAAAAATTGAACTGGTTCTCCAAACATCTTTTCGGCGAGCTGTTTGATCATGTTGCCCATTTCAATATACTGCGTAAAAATGAGGCAGCTTTCTCCTTGTTCGTGTATGGCTTTTAACAGCTCTGCTAATTTATCCATTTTTAATGAACGTTTCAACAATTTTACATCTGTTCCGCTCTCTTTTAAATAAAGAGCAGGGTGATCGCAAATTTGTTTGAGTCTGCCAAGCATACTTAAAATGATGGCTTTCCGCTGCATCCCTGTTAATGAGGCCATATGTTCGAATGTATCTTTGACCAGCTGTTCATATAAAGATGCCTGCTCTGCAGATAACGGGATGAATTCTTTTTCTTCTAGTTTCTCTGGCAGATTGAGTGCGACTTCTTCATCTTGTTTTGTCCGTCTTAATAAGAATGGCTTGATCAGCTGCTGCAGCTGTTGGATTCTTTTTTCTTCACGGTCTTTTTCAATCGGAAGGACGAATTTTTTATGAAAACTGGTCAGGCTGCCGAGATATCCTTTGTTCACGAAGTCGAAAATAGACCAAAGCTCTGTCAAACGGTTCTCCATCGGTGTCCCGCTGAGGGCAATGTGGTGCTGTCCTTTTAATTGCCTAATGGCTCTCGATTGTTTCGTATGGGCATTTTTAATGTTCTGGGCTTCGTCTAAGCAAATGGTATTCCATTTGGCTGCTGTTAATTCATCACGGTCAGAATGTGAGAGACCATACGAAGTGAGGACGATATCTGTTGATTCGTACGCTTTTGTAAAGTTCTCACCTTGTGGACGTGATGGTCCATAATGCAGAGCGACATTCAAATGTGGTGCGAATGTTTCTAGCTCTCTTTGCCAGTTCCCTAATACGGAAGTCGGTGCAATGATGAGAGATGGAGCGGCGTCTTGTTGATGCTCCTTCAAATAGGTGAAATAAGCGATCATTTGAATCGTTTTTCCAAGACCCATATCATCTGCTAAACAAGCCCCGAATCCATGAGACCTTAAGAACAGAAGCCAGTTGACACCGTGCTGCTGATACGGGCGCAGTGTGCCCTTAAAGGACTCACTCATCTCGTAGGATGGCAGCTCTTGTGTATCATTTAACTGATGAACAAGCCCTCGTAATTGAGACGAAAGTTCAAATTGAATATGGGCAAAGGCCGAACTGTCTAGCAGCTCAGGAATCGACTCAGAAGAGGCCTCTTGGTCTGCGAGTTCACGTGACAAAATATCCGACATATGAAGTCCTTCGTTCTCAGCGCGCTCCATCCATTTCTTCATTTGCTGGATAAAGGTCGGATCGATTTTAATCCACTGTCCACGAATATTGACAAGACGACGTTTACTTTGAACAAGCTCGTTGAACTCATCTTCTGTCAGCTCAATACCGTTTGTGGCAAAGCGCCAATTAAAGTCCATAAGGGCATCCATTCCAACGTGCGATTCGCCTCGTGGTGTGGAGGAAATCCGTGCTTTTAGCATCATGGTGCTTTCTTTGACGATTTGCCACCATGATGGGAGCAGGATCTCAATCCCCATGTTCACAAGTGTTTCACTCGCTTCAGATAGGAAGAGCCACGCTTCTTCTTCTGACATGAGGGTGGTACCAGATGTAAATGAGAGCCAAGGGACAATCTGACCGAACCGCTCCAGCTCTCTGGTGATTTTTTCTTGAAACGGACGCCATGATTTTTTTAAAGAACGGATGCCTTCAAAGAAATGCAGATCACTGTTTTTCTTATCACGCAAAAACAGTTCAATTTTCCAATCATCCCCGTCGAAATCAGGCTCATTTAAACGCAAGCCGACGGTGAAAGGCGTCTCATCATCGATCCAGCCGATCGTTTCCAAGAAATCCTGTTCATCTAAAAAATGTCCCTGGAAGGAGGAAAGAGCAGGCGATTGAGCAGTCATTCGGTTCCATTTGTGCTGCAAGGCATCATCATATTGAATGTAATCCTGTACGGCAAAGGAGAACCAATCAGCTGTGTAGCCATCTAACAGACCTTCTTTGTCTTTAAAGCGAAGCATGCCTTGTGTCCATGCCTCGAAATCTGGGACAAAATCTTCATCCTCGATGAATTCGTAAATGGTTGAGGCTGTTTTCATAAGCGGCTCTGTTTCATCCGTTAACGTCACATGGCTGAAAGTATTGAATGAATTCTTCCCTAGCAATTCAACGGTCATCCAAGGACTTAACAGGAAGGCAGGTGTGCCAATAAAGCTCACATCTTCTAAGAATGTTCCGTAAAAAGATGATTCGTGCCATTGGAAAAGCTGCCTCTTCATTTCATTTAGCGGTACAGGCTGTCCGTCCTCTGCTTGCGCTGAAATGGTGAAAGAGAAATCTTCGGTTTGTTCTGCATGAATGACAATTTGTTTATGGCGTGTCATCAATTAATTTTCCTTTCTTCATTTCCTCTTGGAACGCACGCAGCCGTTTTGTTGAATCTTGCAGCTGCTGTACATATCTTTCCCACACTGCGTTTTTTTTCGTTTTATGATAAAGCGTACGCAGTTTTTTGAGCATTTTCACAGATTCCCGGTAAGCACTTCGATTCTTTTGATCGAGAAGCAGTGAGATTTCCCGGTGGTACGAAGGAATGAGTGCTTCAGGCTCTTCCTTTGCAATCTGTTTGATCAGTTCTTTCTCCAATTCACTGATGGAGAAACCAACGAGGCTGTGTATTTCAATCCATTCTGCATAGCGTTGTTGTGCATATAAGAGCTGACTATATTCAGTAAATGCATAAGGCATACAGATTTGGAGATAGCGTTCATACAAGAAATGATCTTTCGTCTGTTTAAAGTACGCGTCTAAATAAAAGAAGAAATCGCTGACGGCTCCACGCAGTTCTCTATAAGAGAGATCAAGCTGGCAATATTCTTCTAATACATATGTGATCTCTTGATACCAAAGTTTGAGACGCTTCCAGTCCTTGCGGTTTGTGAGATCCTTTAGCCAATTGAGCACATTTGGCAGCATATCTGCATTGAGCAATTTTAATTGCTGGAAGAGTCTTTCGTCTTCTTTTAGCAAATAATCCATATGCATCAGCCCAATGGTGCGCTCAACCGTTTGCTCCTGCTGTTGGGCGCTCTTGAGTAATTCTGTTTCTTTTTTGACCCATTTCCCTCTATTTAATATAGTTCCCCACATTTCCATAAAGACCGCAACTCGTTCATGCTGGAAAGGTCCGCTGATTTGAAGAAGTGTCCGAACGGCAGTTGGTGTGTTTTCAAGAAACGGATCGAGGGAAAAGGAAAGGGCGTATGTCCTCAAATGATCCACTGAATCAAAAATGGTGTTCATGAGCTGTTCTACATATGGATTCATCGAATAAAAGTCTTTTTCGGCATCAAGACGGCCGAGATCGATTAGCTCATGGAGCCTTAACCACACATCGATGGACGTATGAATCGCATACAAACTCTTGAATTCAGGTGAAGTGGGTGCGTGTTTTTTCAGGATCGATAAATAGCCGTAATACAAATGCTGTGGTGTTTGCTGGTGCTTCGGTGTCCGTTTCAGCCAGAGGTGAAATTCCTCCTGGAAAAAATTCAGCCAGCTCTGAAGTGATTGTTCATCTGGGCGCTTCACTTGGAAGTGCTGACGAATGAGTTCTTTGCTGCGCTGTAATTCATCCTTCTCTGACCAATTTTCTGTAAAGCCGGTCACACTCTCTACTTGAGCGTATAGCGAAAAGAAGACAGCGAGGATGTGTTTACATAGTCCATCAGCTGGACATGAGCAGTTGCTTCTCGCTGGAAACAGCACATGAAGGTGGACTCTTGCTGCCACGACATCATGTACATAAGCTGACCATTCGGTATCAGACTCTTGCTTGAGCCGATATACGCTGTCCTGTCTATAAGTAATCAATGCTTTTTTGATGAGTTGCTTGTTTTCATCTGTTGCAGGAAGAAGTTCTTTGATCTGTTCGGCTGTTTGTTTGATTTCTTCTTCGTTGATGTTGTGCTGAAGCATTTGATCCGCTCCTAACCAAGTAAAAGATTCCAATTCTTTTATTATAGCTCAATGGTGATTTATAAAAAAGTTTTTCATGAAAATGGTCATAAATTTCAAAAGCTGTCGAATGATGTATTAGAGTATTGCATAAACCAACCATACAGCATATAATAATGAAATTAGTGGAATCGAAAGGATACAGACATGGATAATAAGGGTTTAAATCAAGAAGAGTTTTTAAAGATTTTGATGTACGCTCATGATATTGGTGAAAATTCCAATGATGTCACAACAAAAGAAATGCTTGAAAATCTGATTGCTCATATTCGAAATGGCCTTGTTTCATAAAAGTAGCCCCCTGCTCTCTCAGCAGGGGGTTTTTGTATGCTTTTATGAATGGAACGAAAATCCCCGGCATACGATGACATTACAAGCATAAGGAGTATGGGGAGCTGATGTGTCATGAAGGTTGCGATTGCAGGCTGTGGGTATGTAGGGCTTGTCACAGGGGTGTGTTTAGCTGAGGCGGGACATGATGTGACATGTATGGATATTGACCGGCGGAAGGTCATGCAGCTGAAGCAAGGGAATCCTCCGATGTACGAGCCGGGATTAAAAGAACTGCTCAAACGGAATATGGAGCAAGGACGCATTCGTTTTCACATAAATGGAGCGTCAGCCTATTCGCAGGCTGACGTGTTAATGATTGCTGTCGGTACCCCGCAGCAGGCAGACGGTCAAGCTGATTTGCAGTATGTCTTTCAAGCGGCAAAGGAGATGGGCTTACAAGCAAAGCCAGGCGCAGTGCTTGCCGTGAAAAGTACAGTGCCTGTCGGAACGGGCGATCAAATTGATCATTTGATTCATCACGTGTTAGGTCGTAAGGAGCCATTATCTATCGCATCGAATCCAGAATTTTTACGAGAAGGGTCTGCTATCTCAGATACGCTGCGAGCGGATCGGCTGGTGATTGGAGCCGAAACAAAGAACGGGTTAGATCAGCTAGAGTCTATGTATGCGGATTTCCACATTCCATTCGTGAGAACAGATCGGAAAAGCGCAGAGATGATCAAATACGCATCAAATGCATTTCTTGCCACAAAAATCAGCTTTATGAATGAAATTGCTTCGATTTGTGGAAAAACGGGAGCTGATGTTGAGAGAGTTGCAGAGGGGATGGGACTCGATCAGCGGATTGGTGCTTCGTTTCTTAGGGCAGGCATTGGTTACGGAGGTTCCTGTTTTCCGAAGGATACAAATGCCCTTGTCCAAATTGCAGGGCATGTGTCCCATGATTTTGAGCTATTGAAGGCTGTCATCAAAGTCAACAATGAGCAGCGAGCAAGTTTTGTTCGAAGTGTGAAGGAGCGGATGGGAGAAAGCTTGGAAGGGAAGAGAATGGCTCTTCTTGGCCTTTCCTTTAAGCCAAATACAGATGATATGAGAGAGGCGCCGTCAATCCCGATCGCTCATCAGCTCCATCAATTAGGAGCGGAGATCGTAGCCTATGATCCTGCTGCCGCTCGCAATGCAGCTCAAGAACTGCCTGATCAAGTCCTTTTTGCTCAAACGATTGAAGAGGCGATCAAGGATGCTGATGCTGTCTGTATATTAACTGAGTGGGAGGATATTCAGTTATTTCCACTTTCAGCTTATAAAGATTTCATGAGGCAGCCGATCATTTTTGATGGCCGGAATTGTCATACGCTTGAAGCGGCAGAAGTAGCTGGGGTCGAGTATCATTCTATTGGGCGTAGGCCTGTCTCTCCTATTTATATGTAATGAGAAAAACCGATAACTTCACGTGTTATCGGTTTTTGCGTTAATGCGGAAGAATGAATCCGCCATATAAAAATGCAGCCACTATTAGAAAAGCAGGGTGCAATTTGAATTTGGTCATAAAGAAAAATGAAATGGCGGCAATGGCAAGTGATTGCGTCCAGCCAATGGCTTTCACGGCATCTCCGCCAATTTCCCATGTTAATAAAAGCATCATCATCGCAATGACAGGCTGTACAGATAGAGTCATGCCTTTGACGACAGAAGATTGGCGAAAACGATCAATGAGTTTTAGCAATAAAATCAATCCAATAGCAGACGGTAGGACCGTCGCAAGCAGTGCAACGATAAAGCCTGGCCATCCCATGACATCATAGCCTACATAAGCCGCAATTTTCGTAGCGATTGGACCTGGAAGTGCGTTGGCTAATGCGAGCATATTGGAGAACCCTTCGTTTGTCATCCAATGAAAATGATTGACGATTTCTTCATAATTGAGTGGAATGGAGGCAGGTCCTCCACCATACCCTAACAGATTGGATAAGAAGAATGCCCAGAATAAAAAGAGAATCAGCATCACGAAGACACTCCTTTCTCTTTATTTGTTCGATTCCAGCGATCTTTCAGTCTAAAATGAAAGGCACCATAACATAAAAAGATGATGACAATGATTCCTGGATGAATCGAGAGTACTTGAAGACCGACAAATGCCAAAAGGAATAGGGCGATTCCGAGGATCATGCCGAAGCCCTTCAACGCTTTTTGTCCAAATTCATATGCCATCATTCCTAACAGAACGGCAATCACTGGTGTCACAGCACCGATCATATTTTGAATGATGACTGAAGAGCTTAAGACGCTGACAAGTGTAACAAGTGCCACCATAGCGAGACATGTCGGTAAAATATGTGAAGCTGTTGCAACAATGGCGCCAGATACACCTTTTAATCGATAGCCGAGGTATGCCGACATTTTCGTAGCAATCGGTCCGGGTAATGCGTTGGCGATGGCGAGTGTTTCTCCAAACTCGTCATCATTGATCCATTTGTATTTGACGACCGCTTCATGGCGAATGAGTGGGATCACGGAAGGTCCTCCGCCAAATCCCAGAATACCGGTTCGCACCATGGCGATCATGAGTTCAAGATATGATTGCAAGTGGTTCAACTCCTATCTACAATTTCATGCCCATTCGGCTTTTGTATCGTTTAATGAGCATTTGACAGTCAACACTGACGACGCCTTCAAGCGGGTACAGCTTCTTTGTCAGGAACGTCTCCATTTCCTGTTCATTTTGAAAAATGCCATGCATATGCAGTTTGCTTGGTCCTGTCATATGATAAAGGCTTGTGACGGCTGTTTCCTGCTCAAGCTGAAGGGCGACTGTTTCTAAACATTTCGGCTCAACCTCTACGTTAAAAAAGACAGAGACATGAATGCCGATCTTTGCTGGATTAATGACAGCGGTGAATCGTTCAATGACACCTGCTTCAATGAGCTGCTGAATACGGGCTTGTACAGCAACACGGGAAAGGCCGACTTGTTTCCCTAGATCCGTGTAGGACATACGCCCGTCCTCGTGTAATAAGGAAAGAATTTGTTTATCTCTTTCATCTAATGTTAAGTTTGGAATGCGATATTCATGTGCCACCGTATAACCACCTTTCTTCTGTTGATATTCTATCATATTTTATTACGAATAGAATGTTTGATTTTTAATTGAGTAACGAAATGAAATAATAAAAGAAGATAACATATCTTTTTGCATGAAAAAACACCCCAGTATCACCGGGGTGTGTTCATTTTATTTTTCTGGGCTGCTTTCCGCACTGGCAATTTGTTGTGCAAGGTCAGCACGATCAATGTCTGCTTGGAAGAACTCCTGCGTATTTGGAAGGTGTAAATTCATGTGACGTTTTTGGGAAATTCGAATGGTCACTTGATCCACAGTGTAATCAAATACATGCCCGCCTACGCTGCGATCATCATCAATAAAGTGGAGATGATATCCGCTTACCGCAATGCCATGTGCGTACTGTGGTGTACGGAAGCCTGCGATCGTCCCGCGAATATTTTCAAAATCGAAAATAGGCTGTGACTTGACTGCTTCCACCATCGGAACGTAAGGTTTTTCCTGTTTTTCAACCGTACGGGTTTGAACCTTTTTGAATGACCCATCGATGCGGATCGCATAAAAGACATTTTTGCTTGGTAAGATTCGGTCGATTTCTTCCTCTAGCTCTTTGGACGTCATCGGTGCATCAATTCGATGAACGATGTCCGTTTCAAAGAATGCTAGAGAGCAGAATGGTGAATAATCTTGATCGGTTACTGGTGTGGCTGTTCCATCAGAGCGCAGTCGATAAAAAGCGCCATCAAAGCCGATTAGTTCCCCATCTAATTGATTGAATGTGCCAATGCCAAAATCACCGTGCTCGGGAATATGTGATAGGGAGAAATCTCCATCGTATACGGCTTCCAGCAAGGAGGTCATGGTTGATACTTGATAGACCTCTTGCTTTTTGTCCTGCGGTATTGTGTTGTTTTGTTGATTCATTGGGTGCATCATACCCATATCCGCTCACTCCTTTAAAGTAATGTATCGAAGTCTTATCTGACGTTCGTTGTGTGTTTTTCACGAAAGACTTCTGGCCATTTTTGACTGGCGAGGTCTGGGTTGTCTTGATAGTCTATCGGAATATCAATAATAACGGGTCCTTCTATGTTTATACCCTTTTGAAGGACAGTTGAAAGCTCTTCAGGTGAGTTGACACGTAATCCAGTTGCTCCAAAGCTTTCTGCATATTTCACTAAGTCGATCTGACCGAACTCAACACAAGACGTACGGTCATACTTCATTTCCTGCTGGAATGCCACCATATCGTATGTGCTGTCGTTCCAAACGAGATGAACGAGATTTGTTTTCATGCGCACGGCTGTTTCTAATTCCATGGCGGAGAAGAGAAAACCGCCATCACCTGAGACTGAAATGATCTTTTCATCTGGATTCAATATGGAGGCTGCAATTGCCCATGGTAATGCCACGCCAAGTGTTTGCATTCCGTTACTCACTAGGAACGTGTTCGGTTCATAAACACGGAAGTGGCGAGACATCCAAATGGCATGAGATCCGATATCACATGTCACTTTCGTGTCATCTGGGATGATACGTCTCAACGTATGAATGACATCCAGCGGGTGTGATAAATGACTTTCTCTTTCTGGTGTTTTTTCGATATCACTTAACAGCTCTTGTAATTCTGTGACGAGATCTACGTTCTTTTTGCATAATGAAAGTGGAACGCTGTCGTGGGCTAGATGTTGCACCGTTTCAGATATATTGCCCACAAGCTCAAGCGTCGGTTCATAGAAATGGTCAATATCTGCCTGCATGTCATCTACATGGATGATGTGACGCTGCTGCGGTTTCAAATTCCAATGCTTCGGATCGTATTCGATTGGATCAAAGCCAATAGTTAAAATCACATCCGCTTTCTCAATGAGAAGGTCCCCTGGCTGATTACGGAATAAGCCGATTCTGCCCACATATTGAGGCTCAAGCTCTCTTGAGAGAACGCCGGCTCCTTGGTACGTTTCGACAAATGGGATACCAAGTGTTTTTAATAATGTTCTTGTCGCATTTGCCGCAGCTGGACGGCTAGCTTTCATTCCCACAATTGCAACAGGTAAGTGCGCATTTTGAATTTTGGCGATGGCCGAACTGATGAGAGCATCCGGTGCAGGACCTAGTTCTGGAGAAGGGTGAGCAGACACTGGTGTTTGTGTGGTGTGTTCGGTCACGACATCTTGTGGAAAGCTGATAAATGCTGCTCCAGCTTGACCTCTTTGTGCCGCGCGAAAAGCATTTGTTAATGCTTCTGGTATATTGTTTACGTCTTGTACTTCAACGCTATATTTTGTCACTGGTTTGAATAATGCCGCATTGTCGAGTGATTGATGTGTTCGTTTGAGTCGATCCGCACGGATGACGTTTCCAGCAATTGCAACAACAGGGTCACCTTCTGTATTGGCTGTTAATAGACCTGTCGCTAGATTGGATGCGCCAGGACCTGATGTGACGAGACAAACGCCTGGTTTGCCAGTTAAACGACCGACAGCTGCTGCCATGAATGCCGCATTTTGTTCGTGTCTGCACAGCACAAGCTCTGGACCTCTGTCTTTTAATACATCAAATACTGCATCAATTTTTGCACCTGGAATCGCAAAAACATGGGTCACACCTTGGGCAATGAGCGTATCGACAATCAACTCTGCTCCTCGTTTTGTTAGGGGTTGTGTTTGAGAATTCATTTACCCCGCACTCCTTTCGGCAAGTAAAATTTTTTATGAAAATATATTTTCATGATATGATTTACTATACATTTCACAAAATAAATTTTCCAATATATGTTTAACGTAGTTTTAATATGTTTCACGAATAAGTGTTTGAGGAGTGAAAGGATGGAACTGAGACATTTGCAGTATTTTGTCACAGTCGCGGAGGAGCTGCATTTCGGCAGAGCGGCCGCACGATTGAACATGACACAGCCTCCACTTAGTCAGCAAATTAAGCAGTTTGAGGAAGAATTGGGATTTCCTTTGTTTCACCGGTCTAAACGGGTGGTGGAGTTAACAGCTGCTGGAAAGGTTTTTTTACATGAGGTCCGGGGGGTGCTGCATCAGCTTGATAAAGCCGTTGATCATGCCCGGCATACGGCAAGAGGGGAGCTTGGGAAGATTATCATCGGTTTCGTTGGTACAGCGACATATGATATTCTGCCGCCAGTTGTCCGTGAATTCAGAGAGCTGTACCCCTCTGTCAGTATTGAGCTGCAACAGCTCTCTGTCCCGCAGCAGCTTGAGGCGCTTTTGAATGGTGAGATTGATATTGGTTTTTTGCATCCTACATCACCGCAAGAAGAATTGGTCAGTCGTTTAATGAAGCAAAGTGAATGTATTTTTGCGATTCCGAAAAACCATCCGCTGGCGGAAAAAGAAGCGGTCACGATTGAAGATATTCGTGATGAGCCGATTATTTCTTTATCAAAGGAATCATGGCCGTCCCTTTATCAGCATTTTGTCCTACTTTGTGAAAAGTACGGATTTTCACCCAATATCGTGCAGGAAGCAGCAGAATATCAAATGGTCATTGGTCTTGTCACAGCGGGAATCGGAATTGCTATCATTCCAACATCGGCCCGGCGTTTATTTAATTTAGATGTGGTGTATCGGTCAATTGAAGGTGAGCAGCTACTCGCGGAATGGACCATTTCTTATAGACGAGAAAATCATAATCCGGCATTGTTTCATCTTGTCCATCATATTCTCCATCGTGCTGAGCCGGAATAAGGGAAGAGAGAACGGGGTATGGTATGATGTCGTTACATACAAGAGGAGGCATGTCTGAAGTGATTACATTACAAATGGATCAGTTGTCACGAAAAGAAGCATATAAAGTATTATCTGGTTCCGTCGTTCCAAGACCCATTGCATTTATTACAAGCCTTTCTAAAGAAGAAATCGTCAATGCTGCACCATTTAGTTTCTTTAATGTCATCAGCGGTCATCCTCCGCTGATCGCTGTTTCTATTGGACGTCGTCAAGGAGAGATGAAAGATACAGCAAAACATATCATCGACAGGGAAGAATTTGTTGTCCATGTGAGTGATGAAGCGATGATTGAAGATATTAATGAAACAGCTGCTACATTGCCAGAGGATGAGAGTGAGCTGACTCGTACCGGTCTTCATCAAGTGAAGAGCAGCGTGGTGTCAGTGCCAGGAATCAAGGAAGCACGCATTCGCTTTGAATGTCAGCTGGAAAAACATCTGACCTTTCAAAATGATGAAGGGGAGATCACAGTCGATCATATCATTGGCCGGGTGGTGTGTGCGCATTTAGATGAATCCGTCTATGATGCGGAAAAAGGATATATTTTTACGAATGAATTAAAGCCAGTTGCACGTTTAGCGGGGAATGATTATGCCCATTTAGGCACGCCATTTGTACTGAAGAGACCGGAATAACATCTAAAACCCCCGAGGCTATCGGGGGTCCAGCGTGTAGACAAACTCTCGCATTCTTTGTCAGTCCTGCGCTTCGGTGCTCACGAATGTCAATTCGCTCTGCTCCGGTGCTCGTCCTTCCTAGACTGCAAAGGTTTTCTATCACGCTGAAAAGAAGACAAAGGGCTAAAATCAAGTTCATTTCAGCCTTTGTCTATAATCTAAAACCCCCGAGGCTATCGGGGGTTTAGTGTTTATTTCTTTTGTTCTAGTTTCAATGGTGCGGCGATATTTTTTTCTACCTTTTTGCCTTTTAATACATCGTCAGCAGCGCCGACTGCCAGTTGACCGATCAGCTCTGGCTGCTGCGCGACTGTTGCAGATAGTTTTCCTGCTTTGATCGAGTTGAGTGCATCTTCATTACCGTCGAAACCGACGACAAGAATGTCTTTTCCAGAGCTTTGGATGGCCTCTAGTGCGCCAAGTGCCATTTCATCATTGTGGGCAAAAACGGCTTTGATGTCAGGGTTTCCTTGAAGAAGGTTTTCCATCACGTTGAGCCCTTTTGTCCGGTCGAAGTCAGCGGCTTGTTTTGCTGTGACATCTAACTGTTTGTCTGCGATTTGGTGGAACCCTTTTCCTCGTTCACGTGTCGCAGAAGCACCTGGTACACCTTCTAGTTCAGCCACTTTTGCACCTTTACCAACCTTGTCGATGATAAAGTTAGCTGCCATTTCGCCGCCTTTGATGTTATCGGAAGCAACGAGCGCTTCAACCTTTCCGCTTTCTGCCGAGCGGTCTAATGTGATGACCGGTATGTCTGAAGCATTCGCAGATTCGACAGCCGTTGATATGGCAGAGGAATCGGCTGGGTTAATGAGTAATGCATCGACCCCTTGTTGAATTAAATCTTCTACATCACTTGTTTGTTTGGCTGAATCATTTTGTGCATCGGCAATGACAACTTCGATGCCAAGCTTTTTCGCTTCTTTTGTCACACCGTTTTTAAGAGAAACGAAGAATGGGTTATTTAAAGTCGAGATCGACAGTCCGATTTTTATGTCTTTTTTCTTGCCATCCTTTGTTGATTTGGCCCACTCTGGCGGTTCGAGCGAGCAGGCAGAAAGCATGAATAATGAGAGAGTCACGATCAAGATTACATATTTTTTCATAGCAGCTGCCTCCTTAAGCAGATTTCTTTCTGTCGAGTAGGACTGCAATCAAGATGACAATCCCTTTCACAACAGATTGATAAAATGATGAAACACCAAGTAAGTTCATACCATTGTTCAAGACACCGATAATGAGCACCCCGATGAGTGTGCCGACAATTCGCCCTCTTCCACCGGATAGGCTTGTCCCGCCAAGTACAACGGCAGCAATTGCATCAAGTTCATACGACGTACCAGCTGTTGGCTGGGCTGAGTTGAGACGAGATGTTAAGATCGCACCTGCTAAAGCAGACATAAAGCCCGCTAATGAGTAAATCATGATTTTGACGCGTGGTACTTTAATACCTGAAATGAGGGCTGCTTTTTCATTTCCGCCAATGGCATACGTTCTTCTGCCAAAAGGTGTTTTATGAAGCAAGACCCAAAGTACGATAAAGGTGAGAAGCATGGTAATCGCTGGAACAGGAATGCCTAAGAAATATCCACGGCCAAATAGCTGAAATGCATAGTTAGAGCCAAGCCCAGTAATAGGGTTTCCGTCTGTATAAACAAGTGTCAATCCTCTAAAAATCGTCATCGTCGCAAGTGTTGCGATAAAAGGAGCCATCTTTCCTTTTGTGATTAAAAGACCGTTGATCATTCCAAGGATGGCACCGATGATACATCCAACAATGATGGCAAGAATCGGGTCCAAACCAGATACAATAAAGCCGGCAGTCAGAGCACTAGACAGCGCTAGAATGGCACCGACAGACAAATCAATTCCTCCGGTTAAAATAACAAACGTCATGCCAAAGGCAATGAGGGCGTTAATGGAGATTTGTCTGAGTAAGTTTAAAATGTTTAATGGTTCTAAAAAGGCCGGATTTAAAATAGAAACAATGGCAACAAGGATGATGAGTCCTAAGAATGGCCCAAGCTTTTGCATGATGTTGTCAAATCGTCCATTTGAAGTAAGTGGTTTCATGTTACTTCCCTCCTGTAGCTAGTGTCATAATTCGTTCTTGTGTAGCTTCTGTTTTACTTAATTCTCCGCTGATGGTTCCTTCATGAATGACAAGCACTCGATCGCTCATCCCAAGAACTTCTGGGAGCTCAGAGGAGACCATCAAAATCGCAACGCCTCGATCCGTCAGCTCGTTCATGAGCTGATAAATTTCTCGTTTCGCCCCGACGTCGACACCTCTTGTCGGTTCATCTAAAATCAGCACCTTCGGCTGAATGCCGATCCATTTGGCGATGACGACTTTTTGCTGATTTCCACCGGACAGGCTGCGTGCAGAAATTTCAGATGAAGCGGTTTTGATCGTGAGTCGTTTGATGAGCAGGTCAACAAAATCCTGCTCGTTTTTCTTATCGATCAGCCCCTTTGGAGAGAAGCTGTCTAAGTTAGGCAAGCCGATGTTTTCCCGGATGGATGCATCTAGCATCAGTCCTTCATCTTTGCGATCCTCCGTAATAAAACCGATGCCAAGCTTGACCGCATCACTTGGTTTTTTAATAACAGCCTTTTTCCCATGAACCCAAATTTCTCCTTGATCCAGGGGATCGAGTCCAAAGAGCGACCGCATCATTTCTGTCCGGCCAGCGCCCATTAAGCCTGCAACACCGACAATTTCCCCAGCTTTGACGGAAAAACTGACATCTTGAAAGCGGCCTTTCCTCGTTGCTTGCTTCACCTCTAGGACGATATCACCAGTAGAAGGTGTGCGCTCAGGGTAACGATCTGTTAATTCGCGGCCGACCATTTTTTTGACGACTTCATGGAAATTCGTGTCCGGTATCGCTTTCGTATCGACCGTTTTTCCGTCACGCATGATCGTAATCCGGTCACAGATGGCAAAGATTTCTTCCATCCGGTGAGAAATGTAGACGATGGAAACGCCTTCTTTTTTGAGTGATTCAATGACCTGAAATAGCTTTTCAATCTCACGGTCTGTGAGAGCAGCTGTTGGTTCATCCATAATGATGACCTTCGCATCGGTCATTAACGCTTTCGCAATCTCAATCATCTGCTTTTGTCCGACAGAACAGCTTCCTGCCTCTTGATCGAGCGAGAGGTTGACAGACAATCGGTCGAGCTGCGCTTGGGCGAGGGTTTTCATTTTCTTGGTGTCTAGGAGACCAAGTTTTGTATAGATTTCTTTCCCGATAAATAAATTCTCTAGTACCGTCATATCAGGCCATATATTCAGCTCCTGATGAATGAAGGCAATCCCGTTCTGCTCGGCTTCTTTCGGATTCTTGAAAGCGGTTTCTTTTCCGTCGATTTGAATCGTTCCTTGATCCAGGGAATAGAGTCCTGTCAGCAGATTCATTAACGTTGATTTTCCTGCCCCGTTTTCACCCATAAGTGCATGGACTTCACCTGTGACGAGGTCAAAGGAGACCCCGGCGAGAACGGTGTTTTTTCCAAAGGCCTTATGGATGTTATGCATTTCAATGTTCATAAGTGGCTCCTCCTTTTAAAAGATGACACCGGCATGAAGAATGCAGTTTGCGTATGGGGTGGCTTCACCCGTTCGAATCACTGCTTTTGCCTGTTTGGTCATGTCTTTAAATGTCTCGTGATCGACTTCATCTAACGGATGTGAGAACGCTTTCTTTAGAAATAAATGATCTCTCTTATTGGCTTCTTTGATTTCACTGGCGATCGTGATGTGTTCAACGGCCATTTCCTCAAGAAGAAGGGAAGTAACCTCCTGAAAGGATGGTGTGCCGATGGATAATGCAAGGTCGATCTTGACCGGGCCTTCTGGAATGGGCAGGCCGCAGTCTGCGATGACAATCGTATCTGTATGACCAAGATCAGCAAGCACCTTGGCGATATGACTATTTAAAATACCATTTTTCTTCATTTCTTATTCTCCAATTCTTCTCTTGCTGGCATGCCGCCTTGGGCACCAAATTTTGTGACTGAGATAGATGCGGCTAAGTTAGCAAAGGCAAGTGCGTCGTATAGGGATTTTCCTTCTGTTAGTGCTACAGCTAAAGCGCCGTTAAAAGTATCGCCAGCGCCTGTAGTGTCGACGGCTTTCACAGGATAGCCCGGTACCAACACTTCTTTTGATCCGTCAAAGTATCGAACACCACTTTTTCCTTCTGTAATGAGTAATTTGTTTGGATATTGGCGCAAAGCCTCTGCTATGGTGAGTCCATCAAACATAAGAGCTGCTTCGTGTTCGTTTGGCGTGATATAGGCAGCTTGATCTAATATTTGCTGAGAGACTTTGCGAGCTGGTGCGGGATTTAAGATGACTGGAATCCCTTTTTCGCTGCAAATGGCGCAGACGGCTTCGACTGTTTCTTCAGGAATTTCCTGCTGGATGAGGACGATTCCGATATTTTCAATAGAAGAAAGAGCATCTTTTACATAATGAGGTGTTACCTCATTGTTTGCTCCTTTGACGACAACAATGCTGTTATCTCCTTCAGCTAAAATGATATGAGCTGTTCCGCTTTCCATTTCGGTAACCGGTTTCATATAGGTGGTGCGAACACCTTGTGCTTGCAAATTGCTCATAATGTCCTGACCATACGCGTCATCACCAACTCGGCCGATCATATATACATCTGCACCGAGCCTTGCGCTTGCTACTGCTTGATTGGCTCCTTTTCCCCCAGGAACCGTTTTAAATGATTCGCCTAGGACGGTTTCTCCGGCACTAGGACGCTTATTCGATGTGACAACTAGATCCATGGAACAACTTCCTACGACAACTATTTGACTCATTGTGAATCCACCTTTCTTGTGGTCTTTCTTGTGGTCTCTCGTTCAATAAAAGAGACGGGCATTTGAATAACTGCTTGATCTATTGGCTGTTTTTGAATGGCTTTAATGATCAGCTTTGCGGCTTCTTTCCCCATATCATAGGCAGGCTGCCGGATCGTTGATAAAGAAGGGAAGAGCAGTTCACTTTGCGGAATATCATCAAATCCAATGATTTGGACGTCTTCTGGAATGGCTTTTCCAATACGAAGCGCTTCGTGTACGACGGCTGCTGCGACGATGTCATTGCTGGCAATGATGCCATCTGTTTCAGGGTACAGCTTGAAAAGAGCCTTGGCGCTTTTTCGGGCTTCCTGAAAAGAAAAAGAAGCGTTAGACATCACATGAAAGTTAGCACCTTCTTCAGTCAGAACATCAAGTGCGCCTTTGAATCTTTGCCGCGCCGTTTGAAGATGAGCGGGCCCTTTTAGCAATGTGATTTGCTGACTGCCGCGTTTGATTAATTCCATTGCAGCCATTTTCCCACCTGCCGTAGCATCTGCAAACACAGAAGGTGCATTTGGAACGGTACGATCTAAGAAGACAACAGGCAGTTCATCATCATTGTATAAATCCGATTCAGGTTCGTTTGTGACAGCGATGACACCGACCACCTGGTTTTGCTTAAAGGTTTGTAAATAGGCCATTTCCTTCTCCCGATCTTCATCACTGTTTCCGAATAATAAACGAAAACCGTTTGCATGAATCTCATCCTCAACGCCTCTAGCCAGCTGAGGGAAGAAGGGGTTTGTGATATCAGGTAAGATGAGACCAACTAATCTTGATTCTCTTTTAAAAAGGGATCGTGCCACTTCATTGGGGAAGTAGTTGAGCTCCTGCATCGCTTGTGTCACACGGGTTTTCGTATCAATATGGACGTATCCAGTATCATTGAGCACGCGTGAAACAGTTGCAACAGACACTTGAGCAGCTTTTGCAACATCTTTAATTGTAGCCAATGGAGTGCCTCCCTTCTTTGATGTGTAACCGTTTACACAGATAGATTATCACGAAAGCATTGAAAAAACAATCTTAAAAAAATAAAAAAAGAAAAGAAAGAGGACGTCTTCCTTTTCTTAACTAATAATGCCTGTTTGAGTAATGTTCACTTTGATTTTTGGAATGATCTTCACTTTTGGATAATCGGTGACCCAATTCATTTTCATATACTCATCATAATGTCTGACTCTGTATTTTCTGCCGAGGCTTAGCACATCGGAATTCGCATCTTGCAGGGCAGCGATAATTTTTTCTGCTTCTTTTGTCAAAATGACTGATAGCTTTTTGTTGAGCATTTCAATTTTTTTGTCAGTATCAAGGTTATCTTTTGGGTACTCAATGACAGAAGTATTAAATTCAAATTTGAGTGAGTATGTTAAGTTTCGATGATCAGGATTTAGAATCTCGATGTCTCTCTTTACATCAGTGACTTGAATCGTAATGTAATTGTTTTCTTTTGACTTCATGTCGCTTCTCACTTTTTTTGTGAAGTTGGCATACTTGCCCATTTTTCCGTCCATGATGGTGAGCAAGATCGCATCTTGACCGTACAACTCGCCTTTCTTTTTCTCATTATCAAATAGGGCAACACCTTTTACACTGATTAATTTCTTCGATTGATCAAAATGGATTAAGGGCAATGTGAAGTCCTCTCCAGTTTGGAGCATTTTAGATCGAATACTTTGAATGTTTTTAGGTGCTACTTGGGATGAGCGTGATGCGGTTGTGATCAAGTTATTTAAATAGTCACTCACAATGAGCTTTTCCTTCAGTAGCGAGTTAATCACTTCTTCACAAGTTCCCCCTTGAACAACGGCAAGATTTGCGAGGAGGGGGCTTTTCGGATCACGATAAAACATATCTAAATAGGGCAGAAGACGATTTTGGGCAAATTCATCACCGATCAGCATCACCCGCATTTTCGACATGTCTATTTTTTGATCCACTATCCGGCTGAAGTTGGTTCTTGCTTTTCTTAAAGTAGGTGCTTCCGTTGTGAGAAGAGTGGTTAAAAAGCTGCCAGTATTTCCTTGCTCCATACTTTGAGACTGCTGCACCTTTCGATAAGTAATCGAGTACTTCGCATTGTCATCTTCTCCTTGATCAACAGCAGAGGTTAAAACAAGAGAGATATTCTTTAATAGGTTCTGATCCCAGCAGCCAGGCATGAATATGAGAGACACACACATGAGCAACGTCAGTATGTACTTATGACGCATGTGATTTCACCTTCCCTTTGCGATGTTTGATAAAGATGATAATGGCCATAAAGATTGGGAGTGTGTAAATAAATGAATATTGAGCGATGGTGGTAAAATCATTAAAACGCTGAATTCTAAAATTATCGGTTGCAAGGTAACAGCTAGCCGCATAGATCAAAATGGCAAAATAAAAGACGTATTTTTTGTGGTCTTTTTTCTTGAGAATACT
Organism: Bacillus sp. 22190; assembly: GCF_052045575.1. Taxonomy (NCBI): domain Bacteria; kingdom Bacillati; phylum Bacillota; class Bacilli; order Caryophanales; family Bacillaceae; genus Bacillus; species Bacillus sp. 22190. The sequence goes on from NZ_JBQEPF010000001.1 coordinate 260,745, forward strand.
TGCTACGCCATTTGCACAAAAGTAAAGATAATTACTGAGTGTGGCTAAAATGACAAATACCCAGAAACTAAGAAAAATTAAATCCGTCCGCTCAATCACACCGAACGAAATGGTTTTTAATAGATAAAGAACTGGGTTGGGAATGATATTGAGCTCAATCGGACTGAAGAACATAAAACAAATCAATGTAATAAATAGGTAGTAAAGCGCCGTGCATATATTGGCAATGGTCATGACTTTATATCGTTCCTTAATGGTTCCTTTCATCAATGGAGAGATAATGAGGATCATCTCGAACCCATTCATAGATAGAACGACGTCTTTTAATCCAAGTGAAACTTGAGAAAGATCCACTTGGAAAAAAGGCATGAGGTAGTCGATATTGGTTCCTTTTAATGAATAGAGCATTAAGAGAGACAGCATGAGCAAAAAGGGCGTCAAAACGAAGTTAAACCTGACAATGGCCGTAATTTGCTCCTTTGCAATGTAAATGATGGAGATCATCAGTAACAGATTAATGACCCAATTTGGTGTGAGCGGCAGTACCCAAATGCCAAGAATTCTTGTGAAAATGGATAAAACAACAATGCAGACGGAGGCGAAGTATAACGTATATAGTGCCACCAAAGTCCGGCCGATCCATTTTCCGAACACTTCAATTAAGGCTTGGAAAAATGATATATCAGGATACTTCTGAATGATGTAAATAAAAATGGTGTTAATGATTTGAATGAAAAAACAGGCTAAGATAATCGCCATCCACCCATCGTGTCCCATGTCTTTCATCAGCAAATGAGGCAGGGCTAGAATACCGACACCAATTTGAGATTGAATGATAAAAAAGACAGCTTGAGGTGGAGATATTTTATTTTTCATCTTTATTTTTCCATCCTCTCAAATTTTCAATTTGCTCTTTCTTTTTTGGATTTAAGTAAACAGGGCGCTTTTTGTACATCCACATCGGTAATCGAATCACAGTATCTTTTAAGTCCTGCCAGTTAAATGGAGCCACTGGTGATAAGTACGGGACACCTAGTGATTCGAGGCGGCATAAATTCATCAATACGATCGACAGGCCGAATGAAATGCCAATAAACCCAAACATCGATGCCATAAACATGAGAGGGAAACGAAGCATACGAATGGTGGACGTCATTTCAAAGGATGGGAGGACAAAGGATGCAACAGCTGTCACGGCAACAACAATGACAAGGACATTCGAAATGAGTCCAGCTTTTACCACAGCGTCTCCAATCACCAAACCGCCTACAATCCCAATCGTCTGACCAATTGGCTTTGGCAGTCGCACCCCTGCTTCTCGTATGAGCTCAATCGTAATCTCCATCAGCATTGCTTCAATTAACGGCGGAAAAGGAATGCCGATAATGGAATTTTTCATCGTAATCGCTAATTCATCCGGGACTACCTCATAATGAAAGCCGATGACTGCAATATAAAAAGAAGGCAAAATCACAGCGATGATACAGGCAATATAACGAAGAATACGAATAAATGTAGCCGGAATCCAGCGGCTATTATAGTCATCTGGTGATTGAAAGAAGCTAAAGAACGTAATAGGCAAAATGATAGCCATTGGGCTGCCATCCATTAAGACGACAATTCTTCCTTCAAGAATGGCAGATCTCACTTTGTCAGGTCGTTCTGTGTCAATAAGCTGCGGGAAGATGGAATACGAATCATCTTCAATCGCCTCTACAATAGAACCGGGGCTAAGCAGCGTGTCTACTTTAATAGAAGAAATTCGTTTGTTAACCTCATCTATCTTTTCTTGATTGGCAATATCAGAAATATAAACCGTTGCAACCTTTGTTTCGGATTTTGTACCGACCTTATGATACTGGATTGCAAGTTTTCGATCATTTAAGTGTGAACGCAGCAAATATAAATTGGTATCTAAACTCTCAACAAACCCATCATGTGCGCCTGCAATAATACTTTCAGAAGAAGGTTCAGAAATGGAACGCAGCGGCGGCTGCCCAACAGCAAATATTTTGATCTGTGCGGATTTTTCATCAAGGAAGGCAATACTTCCGGCAATAATGCTGTCGACAATCAGCGTCAAGTCACCTGTTTCGAGTGAACTAAGAGATTTTGTATAGTTCTGCTCTCCAGGAGGACCGAGCAAGTTGCCGATAATGAAGTCGTTTAATTTGCTTTCATCGACTCTAGTTTTAATAAAAAACAGCACTGATTTCGTTTCATTCACCATCAATTCCCGGTATTCAAAATCAGCGCTTTGTTGAAATGCTTTGTTCAGAATCCGAATCTTTTCCTCAAAACCGCCTGATAAAAAGTGTAAGCGTGTTTGCTCATTCGTATTTGGCATCTTTAGCCTCCTCTCACAGATTTTTTAACCATAGTGTAAGCCGAGAAGATGATTTTATGCGTCATCTTTGGGGAAAGCATGACACGAACCGACAACTTTCAACTAAAATCACATTAAAAATGTTAAGAAATGATGAATCTTGATAAAAAGAAATGAATAATGTTTCATTGTTTAGGTCATAAGGAGTGAATATCGTAAAGAGAGGCTATAACAAAATGATTAATATTTGACATCTTATCCCAATTTTTTGTGACCTGAAAATAAGCAGATGACTTGATTTTTTGACAGGTGACCTTTGTCATAGGTCAACACATAGCGTTCTGACCGATGAGGATGACTTTCTAACCTGTTCATTTAAAAATATAAAATATTCTAAAACACGCACTATTCATTTAAAGCACTGATATGACTGATTTCATAGAGATGAAAGGACTTTAAAACATTGATTCAAAATACATCTTAATAATTGTCGAAAAATTTAGGGAGAAAAGGACAAAAGATTTTTCACTGTTTGATGGTAACGCTTTCTCTTGTTTGAAGCAGAAATTCAGTCGTCATTTTGTCCGTCTTTTGGCCTTTTCATTTGAGCATGAGGTAGGCAAATACGCCTTCTGATTAGAGGAATTTGGCATACGAGGAAGTGAAAGATTATGTTACATAATACCGATTGTGATTTTATGCTGAACCTATATACTGTTGATTGAATTTACATATCACACTCATAAAAAAAGGAGATGTAGATAAGCGATGTGGTTAATCGTTATAGCCTGTGTCATCATGTTAGGGATTGGCTTTATTGAAAAGAAGCGTCATCAGAAAAATATCGATGCCCTGCCGGTACGCGTCAATATTAATGGTATACGCGGAAAGTCTACCGTTACAAGATTGACAACCGGTATCTTAATGGAGGCAGGTTATAAAACTGTCGGCAAAACAACAGGAACGGATGCAAGAATGATTTATTGGGATACGCCAGAAGAGAAACCGATTAAAAGGAAACCGCAAGGACCAAATATCGGAGAGCAGAAAGAAGTTATGAGAGAAACAGTTGAAAGAGGAGCAAATGCCATCGTCAGTGAATGTATGGCGGTGAATCCAGATTACCAAATTATCTTTCAGGAAGAGCTGCTTCAAGCGAATATTGGCGTGATCGTAAACGTTCTTGAAGATCATATGGATGTGATGGGGCCAACTCTTGATGAAATAGCTGAAGCCTTTACAGCGACAATTCCTTACAATGGGCACTTGGTTATTACGGATAGTGAATATACAGATTTCTTTAAAGAGATTGCGAAAAAACGCAATACTGAAGTGATTGTTGCAGATAATTCCAAGATTACCGATGAGTATTTACGGAAATTTGAGTATATGGTGTTCCCGGATAATGCTTCACTTGCACTTGGTGTCGCACAAGCATTGGGAATTGATGAAGATACGGCATTTAGAGGCATGTTAAATGCGCCGCCTGATCCAGGAGCGATGAGAATTCTTCCATTAATGGACGCAAAAACACCTGGACATTTTGTAAATGGATTTGCGGCTAATGACGCAGCATCTACATTGAACATTTGGAAGCGTGTGAAGGAAATTGGGTATCCAACAGATGAACCGATTATTATCATGAACTGTCGTGCGGATCGTGTAGATAGAACGATCCAGTTTGCGGAGGATGTACTTCCTTATATTGAAGCAAGTGATCTTGTCTTAATTGGTGAAACGACAGATCCAATTGTGAAGGCATTTGAGGATGGAAAAATTCCGGCTGACCACTTACACAACCTTGAATATCAATCTACAGAACAAATTATGAACATGCTTGAGAAAAAGCTTCATAATCGAGTGGTTTATGGAGTCGGCAATATTCACGGCGCCGCTGAACCTTTAATCGAAAAAATTCAAGAATACAAAATTAAGCAGCTTGTCAGCTAGGAGGAAATATAGAAAATGTTCGGATCAGATCTTTATATCTCGTTAATTTTAGGTGTTCTACTCAGTTTAATTTTTGCAGAAAAAACAGGAATCGTACCAGCTGGGTTGGTTGTTCCAGGTTATCTGGCGCTCGTCTTTAACCAGCCAGTCTTCATTTTAGTTGTTTTATCTGTCAGCTTGCTGACATATGTGATCGTTCGTTTTGGTCTATCGAAATTTATGATTTTGTACGGACGCAGAAAGTTTGCGGCGATGCTGATTACAGGAATTGCCCTAAAGCTCATATTTGATTTCTTCTATCCAGTGGTTCCGTTTGAAATAGCAGAATTCCGCGGAATCGGAATCATCGTGCCTGGATTGATTGCGAATACGATTCAAAAGCAAGGTCTTACGATTACCCTTGGAAGCACATTACTTCTAAGTGGTGCAACATTTGCCATCATGTATGTTTACTATCTATTTTAAGATAAGGTGTGTCCAATGATGAATAAAAAATTGAGCTTTCAGGAAAAGCTGCTGAAAATCACAAAGAACCAAAAGAAAAAGACGAATAAACACGTACTGATTGCTTTACCGATTGTCATTGCTTGTACATTTCTATTTACATTTATCGGGAAAGCACAAGTACCAACTGTAGAAAAGAATCCAGAAAACATCCTGACCGCTTCGTTTGTCGGAGATATTATGTTTGGAAGAAATGTAGAGAAAGTAACAGACCGCTATGGAAAGCAGCATCTGTTCCGCTATGCGAAGCCGTATTTTGATGTATCAGATTATGTAACTGGGAATTTTGAGCATCCAGTGGCTTCAGATAAGGAACAGGCAGCACAAAAGAATATTCATTTGAAAACAGATGAAGATTCTGTACAAGCGTTAAAGGATTTGAATTTCTCTGTACTAAACTTTGCGAATAACCATGCAGCAGACTACGGTGAAAAAGGCTTAAATAACACGATTGATGCCTTTGAAAAAGCTGACATGGATTATACAGGGGCTGGGCGCAACGTCAATGATGCGAAGCAGAACATTTCATACAAAGAAGTGAATGGCGTTAAAATCGCTACCCTTGGTTTTACAGATGTATATGGAAAAGATTTTAAAGCAACAAATCGAAAGGCAGGTATTCTGCCAGCTGATCCATCTATCTTTATTCCGATGATTTCACAAGCTGCTGAAAAGGCAGATATCGTTGTTGTTCATGCGCACTGGGGACAGGAATATAACAATGAAGTAAACGACAGACAAAGAGAGCTGGCAAGAGCGATGTCAAAGGCTGGTGCTGATATCATTATCGGTGCACACCCGCACGTTCTTGAGCCGATGGAAGTCTATAACGGAACAGCGATTTTCTATAGCTTGGGGAACTTTATTTTTGACCAAGGTTGGTCAAGAACACGTGATTCTGCTATTGTTCAGTATCATCTGAATGAAGATGGAAAAGCGACATTTGAAGTGGTTCCAATGTACATCAAAGAAGCGACACCTGCTCCAGTCAAAGCAGGATCTCTTGAATCAAAATCGATTATCCGTATGCTGACAAATGGCACGAATGCGGATTGGAAAGAAAAAGACGGACATATTTTCTTTGAAGTCGATCATTCTGATAAAGTTCAAACATTAAAAGAAAACGAAGGGAAGGATAAAAAATGAAATTCCTTAAAGCAAGCTGGCCGTTTGTTGCGTTAATTTTAGTCTTTGTCTTTATGTCTGCTTTTAAATTTAGTGACAGCCTCACAGATCATGAGAAACAAAAGATCTCGGTTGAAATGCAGAAAATTGAACAGCAAAAGCAGTCAAAAGCGGAAGCGAGTAAATAAAGAAATGATGATGAAAAGAGCACGCGAGGCGTGCTCTTTTTTGACGGAAAAAGGTGTAAAATGAAAGGGGTCATGTCGAAACTATAAAAGAAAGGAGGAAGAGAGGATGAAATGGAAAGGAATACTGCTTGGAGGATGTGCCATTGTAGGACTCATGTTTATGTCCCAAACAGAGGTGTCTGCTCAAACAACATCTCCTTTAAAACAAGCGGAAACGCTGATAGGCACGCCTTATCATAAAGGAGGAATCAATCCGAAAACGGGCTTTGATGCGTCTGGCTTTATACAATATGTATATAAAACAACCGGTGCATTTGATTTGCCGCGAAAGGTGATTGATCAATACCAAATCGGTGAAAGCGTATCATGGGAAAAAGCGAAGCCCGGAGACCTTGTCTATTTTCGCAGTCTTGAAGAAACAAAAGACATCCCAACACATGTTGCTTTGTACGCTGGAAATGATCAGGTGATCCACATCACACTCAGTCAAGGGGTGGTGAAAACAGATGTCAGCAAAAGTAAATATTGGACCGATCGGTTCTATGCGGTCAAACGGCTGCCTGTCTCCCAAGAGATGTCGGATGATCAACTGGTGAAAGATGCGATGAAATATTTAGGAATCCCTTATGTATTCGGGGCATCAGATCCAAAAGTAGGATTCGATTGTTCAGGTTTTTTACAATATTTATTTGAAAAATCACTTGGGATTTATTTGCCAAGAAGTGCTGAGCAGCAATGGATGGTTGGAGAGAAAGTGGCACGAGACGATATTCGCCCTGGAGATTTTGTTTTTTTTAGCAACACGTATAAAAAAGGAATTTCACATGTAGGCATGTACATCGGAGGAGACCGCTTTATTCATGCGAGCCGTTCGGAAAGTGTGACGATTTCTTATTTGTCTGAATCGTATTGGCGTGAGAAATGGACAGGTGCGAAACGATTAACTGAGCTGAAACTAGCGAAAGAAGACCCAGTCGTATCAAAAGCCGCTACGTATATTGGAGAAGTACCCTATGTAAAAGGTGGTGCGAGCCCAAAGCAAGGCTTTGATACAGCAGGATTCACGCAGTATATCTATCAAGAAGTGCTTGGAATGGAGATGCCTCGCTATGCGCCGGGACAAGTTAAAGCAGGTACACCTGTGAAACGATCGGAACTAAAGCCAGGAGATCTTGTCTTTTTTAAAGGGACTTCGTTGATGCCAGCCATTTATGCTGGTTCAAATCAAGTCATTCATGTGACGGTTTCAAATGGCGTTGTCATTACCAATATGAAAACAAGTACGTATTGGAAGGATAAATATGAGACGGCTGTTAGAATTAAAAAATAAAGAAAAAGCCCGATCGATGCTCAGATCGGACTTCTCGACTTCTCACTAGGCGCTGATCAGACAAGCGTCTTTTTTTCTTGAAATTGATTCTGCAAAAGCAGATCAATAAAATAGGCGACGCCATCTTCATGGTTGCCTTTTGTGATATAGGTGCTTTTTTCTTTAATGACATCCACCGCATTCCCCATCGCTATCCTGTGTCCTGCTTCATCGAACATGGATAGATCATTAGGGCTATCACCGATCGCATAAATATTGGATCGGTCTACGCCATAATGGGCTGCAAGTTTCTTGAGGGCATGTCCTTTGCCTGACTCTTTTGGCAATACCTCAATGATATGTTCTCCAGATGAGGTCAATGAGAGCTCAGGCATCTTAGAAAGAAGATCTCGTGCTTCTTGCAGCTTATTCATATCAAATGAGAAGCATAGTAATTTATAAGTTGGTTCATTCGACTCAAAAATTTGACGGATGTCATCGACAGGTTTGATGCCAAACTGTTTAAATTGAGTCATCGCCCCTGCCCATAAATCAGCTACATCCTCGTTAGGATTGGCGCTTTTGATCATATCAAATTCAGCTTTGAGCTTATCTTTTCCATCAAATGGGGAAAGGAGGGCATCGTCTGTATAGACCTCGAAATAAATGTTCCGTTCCACTAATTCCTTTGCAGCACGTCTACCAGCTTCTTGATCAAGGGTGATTCTGCTGAAGAGCTTGTACCCTTCTGTATGGACAGTTCCTCCGTTTGCCGCAATGATGGGAATATCCAAATCCTCGAGAAGCTCTTTTACATCAAAAGTCGCGCGCCCTGTACAAATGGTCACAATATATCCAGCTTCCTTCGCACGAATCAATGCCTGCCGGTTTTGAGCGGATATTTCACTTTTCGTATTTAAGAGTGTACCGTCTAAATCAATCGCAATCATTTTTTTCATTGCTGTTATATCCTCCTTCATTCATGCAATAGCCTCTTCAAAGTATGTACGATTTCCTTCATTCTCATGAAAGAGTCGGATCGTGGATTCCTCTCTTTAAGGCTAAACAAAAATGGTCAATTGATCAAGGATATAAGAAAAAGCGCCCAAAAGGACGCTTTTAGCGTGTAGACAAACCCTCGCATTCTTTGTCAGTCCTGCGCTCCGGTGCTCACGAATATCAAATTCGCTCTGCTCCGGTGCTCGTTCTTCCTAGACTGCAAAGGTTTTCTATCACGCTGAAAAGAAGAAAAAGGGCAAACACCTTTTTCAACACATAAAAAGCGCCCAAAAGGACGCTTTCTGTGTTTATGATAATTCAAGCTGTTTCTTCAATTCCGTTTTGACTTCGTTCAGTTGGTTTTGATCCAATTGGTAATAATAAACGCCATTTGGCTGGTAATCAGATCCTTTTAGTTGAATCGTATCAACAGATTTCAATGAAGTGAGTAGTGGGAAAAGACCGACTAGTTCTTTCATTGACAGGTTAGTTGAGACGTTATCGCCTAGAGTATCTATGATATTGTCATAAGACGGAATAGATGTTACTGATTTTGATTTATCGAAAATGGCTTTTAATACTTCCATTTGACGCTGTCCACGCATGAGATCACTGTCTGCTTTTCTTGTTCTCACATAAGCGAGAGCTTGATTACCATCTAGTGTGTGAGTGCCCGTTTGCAGCTGAACTTTGCCCTTTGTATCTTTGAGAATCTGTTTCACAACATATTCATCTTTAATGTTAACGGAAACACCGTTTAATTCGTTCACAATTTCCTTAAACGCTTTGAAATTACTTTCAATCACAAAGTCGACAGGGATATCTAGTAAATTCTCAACTGTACTCACCGTGAGGTCTGCATCACCAAATGCGTGTGCATGTGTGATTTTGTCATAACCATGACCTGGAATATTAACATATGAGTCCCTTGGAATACTTAATAATTTCACGGTTTTATTCGTACGATTTACTGTCGCTAATACCATTGCATCGCTTCGTGCTTGTTTGACGGTTTCGCCTGGTCTGCTGTCAATGCCAAGTAGCAAGACAGAAAAGCTGTCTTTCCCAGGATCAAATGCTTCAATCCGTTTGACAGATTGTGCACCGCGGTCTAGAGAGACTTGTGCTTTTTTAGCAGCTGTTGTCACTTTATAGTAGGCATAGCCGGTGACAGAAGCGGTTGTCAGTAAAAGAATACCAAAAATAAAAAGAGTGACTTTCACCCATGGTTTTAAACGCTTTTTGCCTTTGCGTTTACTTCTTGTTTGATCCATATATTTAAACCCTCGCTATGATTTTATAGTAAAGATGTCCTTCTTCCTGCTTACAAACTAAAACAAATATACCTTAAAACGGGATATAGTGCGACATTTTTTTCACTAACGCTTAATTGACGTTTCCTTATCTAAAAAAGTTTCAATGATACGCAAATGAAATATATTTGTCATAAAACATCGAAATGTTTGAAATGACAGGAAGTGAGGAAAATGATTTTTCATAGAGAAACATCCAGTCATTACATAGATAAAAGAGGGGTTATGATCATGAAAAATCGGAATGGGTGGCTTTATTTCTTCGGCGCACTTGGCGGCGCCTTATATGGTTACGATACAGGTGTCATTTCTGGCGCTATCTTATTTATGAAAGAGGATTTAGGTTTAAATGCATTTACAGAGGGACTTGTGGTCAGCTCGATTTTAATCGGGGCGATGCTCGGGTCTTCTCTTTCTGGAAAACTGACAGATCAATTCGGACGGAAAAAAGCGATTATCGCCGCAGCCATTTTATTTATTATCGGCGGATTTGGAACAGCCCTTGCACCGAATACGGAGGTCATGGTTTTATTCCGAATCGTGCTAGGACTTGCTGTCGGTTGCTCGACGACGATTGTTCCATTATATTTATCTGAACTTGCACCAAAGGAATCAAGAGGGGCACTTTCCTCATTAAACCAACTCATGATCACATTTGGTATTCTTCTTGCCTATATTGTGAACTACGTTTTAGCAGATGCAGAGGCATGGCGTCTGATGCTTGGAATTGCCGTTGTTCCTTCTGTGCTCTTGTTATGTGGTATTTTGTTTATGCCAGAAAGTCCTCGCTGGCTGTTTGTCCAAGGACAGGCGGACCGGGCGAAAGAAATATTGTCAAAACTTAGACAAAGCAAGCAAGAAGTTGAAGACGAAATTGCGGATATTCAAAAAGCAGAAAGTGAAGAAAAAGGCGGTCTTAAGGAATTACTCGAACCATGGGTGCGCCCCGCTTTAATTGCTGGTGTCGGTTTAGCCTTTTTACAGCAGTTTATTGGGACAAATACGATCATTTATTATGCACCAAAAACATTCACAAGTGTCGGCTTTGGCGATTCAGCAGCCATTTTAGGAACTGTAGGAATTGGTGCAGTCAATGTTGTCATGACGTTTGTTGCGATTAAAATCATTGATCGTGTCGGGCGGAAAGCGTTACTCCTATTTGGAAATGTAGGGATGGTTCTTAGTTTGATTGTTCTAGCAGTGGTCAATCGTTTTTTCGAGGGATCAACAGCTGCAGGGTGGACGACAATTATATGTTTAGGACTTTTCATCGTCATTTTTGCTGTCAGCTGGGGCCCGGTCGTATGGGTGATGCTGCCGGAGCTGTTCCCAGTACATGTCCGGGGAATCGGTACGGGGGTATCGACCTTCCTACTGCATACAGGGAATTTGATCATCTCGCTCACATTCCCAACCTTGTTAAGTGCAATTGGCATCAGTAACCTTTTCCTTATTTATGCAGCCATCGGCATAGGTGCCTTCTTATTTGTGAAATATTTAGTCACAGAAACGAAAGGGAAAAGTCTTGAAGAGATTGAAGAAGATTTAAAAAAGAGAAACCGTGCCGTCGTGAATGACGAAGGGGAAACGGTATGAAAAAAGACCAGCTGCATGAGGCAGCTGGTCTCAGCGTGTAGACAAACCCTCGCATTTCAGCCCTGTGTGTCGGTGCTCACGAATCTCTCATTCGCTCCGCTCCGATACTCGTCCTTCCTAGACTGCAAAGGTTTTCTATCACGCTGAAAAGAAGACAAAGGGCTAAAAAATTCATTTTAGCCCTTTGTTAAACAAACGTTTAATCAAGAAAGGACAATCACTCATCTTCTGAACGTGCTGCCTATGACATACATATGGAACAGGCGGGCGAAAGGTGGAAATGAGATGAAAGGAAAAACGAGCATTGTGATGCTGACGTACAATGAACTGCACCTAACGAAAAAATGTATCGACAGTATCAAGAAGCATACTCGGCGTGATGAATATGAACTCATTATCGTGGATAATGCTTCATCAGACGGAACAAAGGAATATGTGAGACAACTGGAAGATGTCGTGTTGATTGACAACGAGAAGAATCAAGGCTTTGCCAAGGGCTGTAACCAAGGGGCGAAAAAGGCAACAGGAGATAGTCTTCTTTTTTTAAATAACGACACGATTGTGACCGAAAACTGGCTTTTGCCTTTAAGAGAAGCCCTTTTTGCATCAGATCGTATTGGCATGGTAGGCCCTGTCTCCAATTATGTGAGTGGTCCTCAGCTCGTTCAGCCATCTTACACAGATGTGAAGGAGCTTCCTGCCTTTGCAAAGGCATATACGGCTTCGAGAAAAGGTCAAAGAACATATGTGCATAGACTTGTTGGTTTTTGTTTGCTGGTCAAAAGAGAGCTGATCGAGGATGTAGGGTTATTTGATGAGCGGTTTGTATTTGGATCATTTGAGGATGATGACCTTTGTCTGCGTTCGTTGCTGAAGGGATACCAGCTGCAAATCGTCCATGATTCATTTGTACATCATCACGGTCATGCCACATTCAATGCCAATGAAGAAACGAATATCTCTACATTGTTTGCGGAGAACAGGCTTCGATTTTTAGATAAATGGGGTATTGATTTAAACCTGATCTCCCCCCATCCATATTTTGCAGCACTGCTCCCTGAGGATGCCAGATGTGTGCTGGATGTTGGCTGCGGTGCTGGGGCGACAGGGCTTGAACTGATCAACCGGCAGTCCGCTGACATGTACGGAGTAGAGGCGGATGCATTAAAAGCAGAGATGGCAAAGGCGTATTACAAAGAAGTGATTGAGACAAAAGCGGATGAGTATCCTTGGTCAGAGAAAGAAGCTTTTTTTGATGCTGTGATCTTTTCTGATGTGTTAGAGCATGTGTCAGATCCATGGCAGATGATTGCTCAAGCGCATGCGTCTTTAAAACCAGGTGGCGTCATCATTTGCTGCTTACCTAATATGATGCATGCGGAAGTGCTGCTTCCTTTAATGGCAGGTGATTTTACGTATCAAGATGTGGGGATTTTAGATCGAACACATATGAGATTTTTCACACCAAACACAATGCGGGCGCTCTTTCCAGACCATTTATTTCATCGCGTGATTGAACAGCCGATCAATGTGCCAATTGATCAAAACGTTCAATTGTTTTTTGACGAAGTGGCGAGAGTAGGAGAGTCACTTGGCTTTCAAACAAAAGCATTATCTGATCAAGTGACGCTCTATCAGCTTTTGATCGTTGCACGTAAAAAAGGCGGTTCCCCCTCCGGGTAATCCGCCTCAGCGTGTAGGCAAACCCTCGCATTCTTTGTCAGTCCTGCGCGCCGGTGCTCGCGAATCCTTCATTCGCTCCGCTCCGGTACTCGTCCTTCCTAGACTGCAAAGGTTTTCTATCACGCTGAAAAGAAGACAAAGGGCTAAAACAAAGTTCATTTTAGCCCTTTGTCAACCATCTAAGGCGGATGACCGCCTTTTGTGCTACCATTTAAAGCTTTTCGTTGCGCCTTCTGCACCAAAGTTCAAAATGCTCACTTTGACGTCATATGCAATGTCTACTTCTTGAAATAGTGTATCCCATTCATTGCGGTGCTGATCCCAAAAGTCTGGATACTTGATGCGCACCTGTCGATTTAAAAGGATCGGGTCAACACCAACTTCTTTTTGCATGTGGTGGACAGCTTTTTGAATGCGCTCTTTGATTTTGCGTTCAAAAATGCGCTCAAATCGTTTGATGTATTGCTCATCGTATGAGTTTTCAGGGGGATATTGATCTTCTGATAGTTTCCCGTTTGTTTGTACACTAATTTTAAAGGAAATCTTTCCGTTCTTCAGATAGGGTTCAATCTTGGACTTTGCTTTCTTGATTTCATACGTAATCGGAAAGCCTTTGTAGGTGGCGGGTACGACTCCGCCTGAGATGCGATTCATGACCCAGTTTAAAGATTGGACATCTTTTGCTGGAATGAACCCTATCAGCTTTCGTGTTTTTCCATGGATAATGCCTGCACCATCATAGGTGAGTTCTCCGTTTACGACATCCACACTTTGGACAAGAAAGCTTGTACCCATCTGAAAGTAATCGGACGCTCGGCCAATACGTGTTGGCAGTAAAATCTTCCCGTTAAAGCTCCGGTTTTTTGATGTTTCAAAAATATGCTCAACTGGCACCTTTTGTTGTGATTTTAATTTTTGATTGATGACTTTTGATGCCTCATGGCGTGACACTAAGAGGTAGCTGCTTCTTCGAACCTCATCATCTCGTATAAAGTGGTTGAGTGTTCCTTGAATATCATGATGCTCGGCTTGATTTTTGCCAAACAAAAAGATTTTGAGGTGATCACTGTAAATCGGCGGGTCCTTCAAAGCGACATTGCTGACTGCTTCCAGTACATTTTTCCCCTTTGAGACGACATTCACATAGCCAGGGGAATCTGCTTCTTGTGTTCCGCCCATTTTAGGGACAAGGTTTTGATAGGTGAGTTTGACTCCGTTATCATCTTCCTCGTCAATGCCAACACCGCGCACAAACGATAATTTCTCAATATCTTTTAAGTCCCAGCAACCTGTCGATAAAAGCAAAAGACAGCAAGACAAAAAGATGAGCCATAAACGCCGTCCTTTCATGCAGATCGACCTCCCCATTTTTTACGTATCATGAGCAGAATAGCTGTTATAAAAGGAATCGCTAAAACAGCGAATAATGCATAGCCGAGTAAAGTCGAGTAGTAAAAGACTTCATTGATATTTCTCGGAAAAAGAGAGAGAGCTGAGGTCAGCAAAAACAGTAACCATAGCAGTCTCGTTAAATTGGTTGTCTTAAACACCGTTTGACAGCCTTTAATAGCAAATTGGAAAAAGCCAAGCATACAAATAAACTGCTGGCACGTCCAGATCGTCAGTAAGAAAATATCAAAGCGTTCAATGAAGACCCCTTCTAGTTCTAGCGCTTGAATGAGTGAGACAGTGGGCCAGGTGAGTGATTTCGTTTCTCCAACTGTCATGGAACCAATCACAATAAAGAGCGTGAGGGAGTAAATAAGTGTGGTGATCCCTACCCCGATCGCTGCGGCCCATTTCGCTTTTGACCATTTGTCTTTATAGACAAGCGGTACGACAAACAAAATGACTTCAAAGCCTGTAAATTGAATAAATGTTTGAGAGAACAAATTACTAAAATCTTTAAACCCGTGAGCCATTACCGGGCGTAAATAATCAAAATCAAATATTTTCAAACTAAACAGCATGAGCCCAATGTAAATGATCATGGTCATTGGATAAATGTATGTCACCATTTTTACTACTGGAAAAATTCCGCTTTTTAAATGATAGGTGGCCACCAGTAAAAAAATCATCACAATCACGGTCATCGGGGTCGATTGCAGCAGGAAAAATTGAACCACTTCCCCCAGTACACGCGCCTCAAAACCAACAATGGCTAGTAAATAACCGATCAGCATTAGGTTAAAAATCGTGCCAAAGAAGGCACCGGCTCCTTTTGTATTCGATTCAAAAATGGTATCCGGTGCATTCTTCTCCGCAATCCAACCTAGCAAAAAAGCAACGAAAGCAAAGATGACTCCCTGTATTAATACAATGATCCAGCCATCAGGGAATCCTGAATTGGCAGAACTGCGAGGAATGGTTAAAATTCCAGCGCCTATCATTGTAGAACTGCACAGAATGGTGACTTGTAACAATGATAGCTTCTCAGCTCTGTACATCGTTTACTCTCCTTGTCTTTTGAGATTTTTTGTCTTGGCTGTTTTCGGTCTCGATTTAAATAGCCCTATTGGTAAACGAACGTACGTATCTTTTAAATCTGAAAACGGTGAAGACAAAACAGGTGTGAAATAGTCAAAACCAAAGGTCTTGAGCTGCATCAAGTGACAAAGTACAAATAAATAACACATGATGAGGCCGTATAATCCAAACATGGCTGAACTGAAGATCGCCATAAACCGCAGGATGCGTAAGGGAAAGCTGAAATCATATGATGGAGCAGTAAAATCGGCTAGTGCCGTCAGAGACACAATAATGACCATTAAAGCACTGACGATATTGGCTTGGACAGCCGCCTGTCCAATAATGACGCCGCCAATCAGTCCAATCGTCTGCCCAATCGCCCTAGGAAGACGAAGTCCAGCTTCCCGTAGCAGTTCAATCGTAAACGACATCAAAATGGCTTCCACTACAGGAGGAAAGGGCACATTTTGCCGGCTGCCTGCGATGGTCAGTGCCATTCGTGTTGGTAATAAACCAGGATGATAGGAAACAAGGGCGATATAGAGTCCCGGTAAAAAGATCGTCAAAAGCACGGCAATATAACGGAGCAAACGCAAAAGAGTCGCACTTGTCCATCTTTGATAATAATCCTCCGGTGATTGCATCAAGGCAGTAAGAGTCATCGGCATAATGAGGGCAAAGGGCGTCCCATCGAGCAAAATAGACACCTTTCCTTCGAGCACAGAGGCAATCACCCGATCAGGACGTTCTGTATTTTGAATCTGCGGAAAAATAGAGACATGACTGTCTTCAATCAACTGTTCAATATAGCCGGACTCAGGAATATCATCCATTTTGATTTGCTTCATACGAGAGAATACATCATCTACTAGTTTGGGGTCTGCGATATCACGAACATACACAAGAGCAGCAGATTTCTTGTTGCGAGTTCCTATGTTTACCTTTTGAATGACAAGGTTCGGGTCGTTTGCTCTTTCACGAAGCAATGCCGTGTTTTTTTCAAGATTTTCAATAAATCCAATCCGGGGTCCTCTTACAAGGACTTCTGATTGCGGCTCCTCTACTTCTCTAAATTGAAAAAGATTCGTATGGAGCGCAAGCGCTTGTGTGGCTCTATCCACAAATAAAATAGCCCTGCCGCTGTATAACTGCTCGATGGCAAGGTTCATATCTTCCAGCACATCATTTTGAATGCCAAAGAACGTTTTAGAAAGGGAAGAAAGTGTGGTGTGGTCGACCTCGGTGATGGTCAGTTCCTTTTGCATAGGTGAAATGATTTGTTTGGAAAGCATCTCAAATTCTGTGAGTCCTTCAACGTACACGAGACATGCAGAGACAGCGGAAGGACCAAATGAAAACGAGTGGAACACGATATCATCACTTTTGCCGGCAAAGCTTTTGACACGCTGAATGACGGACTCTATATCTTGTTCAATACGACTTTTCATAATACCTCACCCTCATGTCTTTTTTTATAGAGTGACTCGGAAGGAGAAGAATTATGCAAATAGAAAAAAGAGAATCCCTTAAAATAGGAATTCTCTTCACATGTTTATCTCGCCAGCCAGCCGCCATCTACGGCTAAAATATGACCGTTCATATAATCAGAGGCAGGGGAGCTGAGAAAGACGGCAGCACCTGCTAGATCTTCAGGCCGTCCCCAGCGTCCAGCGGGGATTCGTTTCAGAATCTCTTCATTCCGGTTCGCATCGTCACGAATGGCTTGCGTGTTATTGGTTGCAATATAACCAGGTGCGATCGCATTGACCTGAATATGCTGACTTGCCCATTCATTTGCAAAAGCTTTCGTCAAACCTGCGACAGCATGCTTACTTGCTGTATAAGCGGGAACAAAGACACCGCCTTGAAATGATAGAAGGGAAGCGATATTGACAATTTTCCCTTGCCCTTTTTTCAGCATCTGCTGTCCGACCTTTTGCGTGAGGAAAAAGAGACTGTTGATATTCACATCCATCACAGTATGCCAGTTTTCCTCTGAATATTGAGCGGCCTCTTCTCTTTTAATGGTCCCAGCATTATTAATCAAAATATCAATTGAATGCTGCTTTAAAAGGGCATCAACATCCCGCTTTGCGGACTTAGGATCTGAAAAGTCTACTTGAATCGCATGAAATGATCTGCCGGTCTGTTCGACAAGTTCTTTTGTTTCATCAAGCGGCGTATGGTGGTAGGTGCCGATGATATCTGCACCTGAACGGGCAAGCGCTACGGCAATCCCTTGCCCAATTCCAGTTCCAGGACCTGTGACAAGAGCTGTTTTGCCTTCGAGGGAAAAGAGGGACGCTACATATGATGTCGACGTCATCTCATTACCTCAGCTGGTCCATCGGGACAAAGTCCATATCTTTAAACGTATAGTTTTCTCCCGCCATTGCCCAAATAAATGAATAATTTGCTGTACCTGAGCCTGAATGAATGGACCAGGCAGGTGAGATGACGGCTTCTTCATTTGCCACAACGAGATGTCTCGTTTCAGATGGCTCCCCCATAAAATGAAAGACACGTGCGTCTTCCTCTATATCAAGATATAAGTACACTTCCATCCGCCGGTCATGTATATGAGCAGGCATCGTGTTCCATGTGTTATTGGTTTCAAGCTGAGTGATGCCCATCATAAGCTGGCAGCTTTGGATGCCGTCTGCATGAATGACCTGATACAGATTCCGTACGTTCGAGGCGGATGCTTCCCCTAAATGATTCGGTGTTAATTCAGCGATCGCAGCCTTTTGTGTCGGATACGCTCTATGAGCGGTGGCTGACACAAGATAAAATTTGGCCTGCTCACCTGATGAACTAGCAAACTGTACATGTTCGTGTCCAAGTCCAATATATAAGAAATCTTTATGCTCCAGCATAAATGACTCACCATCGACTGTAACCGTACCTTGGCCGCCGACATTTACAATGCCAATTTCCCGTCTTTCAAGAAAATATTCTGTACGTAAAAAGTCGCCGGCATCTAGCTTGATCGGTTCTGATGTCGGCATAACACCGCCAATCACCACACGGTCCTCATGCGAATAATACAGCTTCAATTCACCACTGACAAAAAGTGTCGGAATATGAAAATGACGACGAAGTTCCTCTGTTGTAAAACGCTTGACCTGCTCAGGATGTACAGCATAACGATTTTCCATTTGAGATAAGCCTCCCTTTCCATCTGAAACATATGATTATTTTATTTGGTATCGGTTTCAAGGAAAATTCTAGAGGAAAAAGAGAGCGGCGTCAACCGTTAATTTGTAATCGCTTTCTTTATTTGTATAAAAGCTTTTTTTCTTCATGTTCATGAAAAAAATCTTCTGATACAGCTCAACTTGTGGTATGCTTTTTTTAAGTTTATTTGAAATCGGTTTCGAAACAAATGAGAAGATCGATCTTGGGAGTTTTTTGTATGAAAGAGAAAAAGCAAACGAAAGTCACCATTAACGAAGTTGCAGCATATGCAGGTGTCTCAAAATCAACGGTATCCAGATACATCAATGGCAGAACAAATGAGATTTCTCCTGAAAAGGTAAAAAAGATAAAAAAAGCCATTGAGGAGCTCCATTATCGTCCGAGTCAGCTTGCCCAAGGATTGAAAGTAAGAAAGAGCAAGGTCATTGGTTTTATTGTGGCTGATATTACGAACCCGTTCTCTGTTGCGACACTTCGTGGTGTGGAAGAGATTTGTGATGAATATGGATACAGCATCATGGTATGCAACACAGATAATCGTCCAGAAAAAGAACGAGAAATGCTACTGAAGCTGCATGCGCATTATATTGAAGGGCTGATCATCAATACGACCGGTCAAAACAATGACATTTTGCAAGACTTTAAGCAAAACGGTGTACCGATTGTTCTTGTTGACCGTAAGTTACCTGAACTCAAGGTCGATACCGTCACAACGAATAACCGTGACATCACGGCTCGTCTACTTCATCAAATGGTTGAAAAAGGCTACGAACATATCGCTTTCTTTACTGAGCCTGTCGATGGGATTAGTCCTCGTGAAGAACGAAAAGAAGCCTATGAACAGACGGCCATGAGTCAACATAAGAAACCTATGATTGCAGAAATCAATTTGAAGCAAAAGGAACAAATGCGAGATGAGATTTGTCGTTTTTTACAATCAAACCATCAGAAAAAAGCGATTTTAGCAGGCAATGGATTACTCATGCTGAAGCTCATCAGTGAACTCGTCGATCTTGGGGTGAAGATACCTGAGGAGATAGGCATTGCCGGATTTGATGATACAGAATGGTATAAGCTGATCGGGCCAGGCATCACTACGGTGGCGCAGCCATCTCATGAGATGGGGAGAGCGGCGATGCAAAAAATCAAGACGCGTCTTGAAGGGGATAAGAGTGCACCCCAGACCATTCAACTTGATGGAGAAATCATTGTGAGAAAATCTTTATAAACGTCAGGCAGAGAAGAGTATACATACGTGCATGCTCTCTCTTTTTCAACTATTTTGAAACCGGTACCAAGAAAGGGGAGAAATGAGTGAAAGCATTGGATGTGATCACATTTGGGGAATCAATGGCGATGTTTTATGCAAAAGAAATTGGCGAGCTTCACCAAGTGCATACGTTTCAAAAAGCACTTGCTGGTGCAGAGAGTAATGTTGCGGTCGGCTTGGCAAGATTAGGCTTTAGCGTAGGCTGGATGAGCAAGGTCGGGGCGGACTCACTTGGTACATTTATTTTAGAAGAGCTTCAAAAAGAAGGGGTCGATACTGAGGCAGTGCTCCGTTCAAATGATGGGGCCAAAACAGGGATATTGCTTAAATCAAAAGTCATCGATGGGGACCCTGATGTGACGTACTACCGAAAAGGCTCTGCTGCGAGCACATTGAACGCAAGCGATTTCCCGTCCACTTATTTTCAGCAGGCAGGACATCTTCATATGACCGGAATCCCGCCTGCTGTGTCTAGTGAAATGAGAGCGTTTTCTTTTCATGCCCTTAAAGAAATGAAAGAAGCAGGAAAAACCATTTCCTTTGACCCGAACCTTAGACTTCAACTATGGGAAGAGGAAGAAGACATGATTCATACGGTGAATCAGATGGCTGCTCAAGTAGATTGGTTTTTCCCAGGGCTTGCAGAAGGTCAAAGACTCACAGGATGTCATGAGCCGGAAGCGATTGCGGATGTTTATTTACAAAAAGGTGTCAAGCTTGTGGTCATTAAACTGGGAGCGGAAGGAGCCTATTTCAAAAGTGCATCGGGCCAAGGTGTAGTGGATGGTTTTCATGTATCTCATGTCGTGGATACAGTCGGAGCTGGTGATGGATTTGCAGTGGGAGTGATGAGCGGTCTGCTGGACGGATTATCATATGAAAAATCGGTGACAAGAGGCAATGCCATTGGAGCACTTGCAGTCATGTCCCCAGGAGATCACGAGGGACTGCCGACTCGGGAAGAGCTTCAGGCATTTATAAAAGAAGCCAAACGATATCAAAGGCGACACGATATGAAGGGAGATGAGAGGTATGGGAAAGTCAGCAAGTATGAGCGTTAAAGAGAAGCTCGCAGCTTGTAAACTCATTGCGGTGGTCAGAGCAGGTAGTGAAGCAGAGGGGATAGAGATGATTGGTCGTTTAAAGAAAAAAGGGGTGCGGGCCATCGAAGTGACATATACCACGCCCAATGCAGAGCGGATCATTGCATCTTACCAGCATGACCACGACTTGATTGTCGGAGCCGGAACGATTACAACGCTTGAGCAGGCACAATCAGCCATTGAAGCCGGCTCTCAATTTATCGTCAGCCCGGGATATCTTCCTGTCATCGGAGAGCACCTATCTTTTCACGATACACTTTACGTTCCAGGTGTTTTGACCCCGAGTGAAATTATGCAGGCAAAAGCAAATGGATACAGCGTGTTAAAGCTTTTTCCGAGCGGCTCTTTCGGTTTGTCTTATATGAAAAATTTGCAAGGCCCGTTTCCAGAGATTGAGTTCATCCCAACAGGAGGCATTCATCCAGTCGATGTGCCAAAGTGGCTTGAAGCAGGAGCCGTGGCAGTAGGTGTCGGCAGCCAGCTTGAAAGCAGTACAGCAGAAGAATTACAGGCTGTTCTTTCTTCCACCATCATGTAGTTCACATAAACAACCGGCGGATGACTGCCGGTTGTTTGTTCGTTTATCTGACATAAAAGATGGGAAGGCACTTCTTTTCACGTAAAATGAGCATAAAGGAGAGGTCGATATGTACATTCAACAAGATGAACTAAAAGATGGTCAAATTGAACAATTGATTCAAGCTCATTTAGAAGAGATGAAAAAACATTCACCGCCAGAAAGCATTCATGCCCTTCCGTTAGACGATCTGAAAAAACAAGACGTCACAGTATGGAGTGCAAGGGATGGAGAGGCGCTTCTTGGCTGCGGAGCCATCAAGGAGCTATCAAGTGAACATGGTGAACTCAAATCGATGAGGACGGCAGCAGCCCATATGCGAAAAGGCGTGGCGAAGCATCTGTTGACCCACCTTCTCCAAGAGGCGAAGCGGCGGGGGTATAAAAGAGTCAGCCTTGAAACAGGTGCGATTGCTTTCTTTGAACCAGCAAGAAGATTATATGAAAGCTTTGGATTTCGATATTGTCCGCCTTTTGGTTCATACCAAGAAGATCCGAACAGTTTATTTATGACAAAGGAATTATAGAGGTCGAGAGAGTATGCTTTTATAAGCAGCTCTTTTTTTATGCGGCAACAATGGAAGGAGGCGGATGTGAATGAAAAGGTCGAAGTTGTTCGGAATAGGCGCATTTCTCACATTTTGTGTCGTATCTGTTCTTTTTTTATCTGTATTAGGTCAAGATTTAGTTAAAATTGAAAGCGCTTCCGATGAGACAGTATCAACTTACCAATATCACTTTGTTCTTGTACCGGAGGAGCTTGATAATGAATATTGGCAATTGGTGCAAAAGGGAGCTGCTGATGCGGCGGAAGTTCATCGGGTGTATCTTGAATACCTAGGTCCAAAGCAGGCTGATTTGGATGATCACCTGAAAACCATTGATATGGCGATTGCTGGTCATGTGGATGGCATTATGACGCAAGGGCTTGATGCAAAGAGATACAAACCGCTCTTTCAAAAAGCAAGAGAGAAAGGTATAGATGTTGTCACAGTCGATACCGATGCAGAGGGGAGCAAACGTCAAGTGTATGTCGGAACAGATAACTATTATTCTGGCTTTATCGCCGGACAGGCACTCATCGCCGATACAAAAGGCGAACAGTATGTGGGCATTGTGACGGGACGGCTTGATGCGATTCACCAGAAGCTTCGCGTGAAGGGGTTTCGAGATGCCGTTTCTGGTGAGAAACGCATTCATATTGCTGGAATAGAAGAGTCGGCGATTACGAAATCAGGTGCTTCCGGTGCTGCGTATAAATTGTTAAATGATCATACGCAGCTCACCGCATTTTATGGAACAAGTGCATTAGACGGTGTCGGCATTATTCAAGCAACAGAGCAATATCATTCATCTAAAGATGTTTATGTGCTCGCATTTGATACTCTGCCTGATACGATTCAAGCGCTGGATGATGGGAAAATTGATGCAGTGGTTGTACAGCACCCTTATGAAATGGGCTATCAAGCGGTTGAATCTCTTGTTCGTTTGCAACAAGGGGATAAACAAGAACCGCTTCAGTACACAGGGACGAGTGTGATTCGGCGAGGAGACCTGCCCCTTCATCAAACAGAAAGACCACAGGGGGTTCAGCCATGAGAAAAATACGAAGTAAATTATTATTGGCATTTTTAATTCTTGTGCTCCTTGGTAATGTGGCCGCTTTTTTTGTGTATTGGAGCAGTTCAAAAATCACATCAGAATATAGCAAGAGCTTTCGTTCCTTTCTCCTGCTGAATGATATTTCGACAGAGGCAAAAACGATGTATGAAAAGGTCAACGCCTTTGCCATCGAAAAGGATCAGGCGTTTGCCAAGGGGTATGCAAAATCAAAACAGAAAATGACATCATATGACCAAGCATTGCTCAAAAATGCAGGGCTTCATGCCGCCATCCCCTCCATTGAAAAATATCAATATATGATGCGGACGCTCATAAACGAAAGTGATGCCACAATGAATCATGTCAAAGAAGGGAAAATCAAAGAATATGCTGCAAGTGTGAAGGAAGTAAGAACCGTGTCCTCTTATATACAAGAGCAGACAATGACTCTTTTGGATGATGAATTATCTGAGTATCAAGTACTCTACCAATCCCTTCAAAAAAGACATCAAACGTATGCGCTTTTTACTCTATGTCTGTTTACATTATCGATAGGCATCGCTTTATGGATGGCCTATATCATTGCGGGTGGAATCTCAAGACCGATCGTTCATCTGTCTCGAAGTGCCAAAGAAGTATCAGAAGGGAATTTTGATGGTCCGAATTTGCATGTGTCATCAAAGGACGAAATCTCTGTGTTAAATCATGCCTTTGAGCGAATGCGGCGAGAGATGAAGGTCATGATTGAAGAGATGAAACAAAAGGCTGCTTTAGATCAGAAAATTAAAGACATGAAGCTGAAAACACTACAAAACCAAATGAATCCACATTTTTTATTTAATACATTAAACATCGTTTCACGTATGGCGTACTTAGAATCAGCTGATGCGACATCGAGATTGATACAATCCGTTTCTACGCTGATGCGGTATTCGCTATCTCCTCTCAGCGCATCTGTTACGTTAGAACAAGAAGTGAAAGTGGTAAAAGAATATTTTCATATACAAGAAACAAGATTTTCCGATCGTATTACATGCAAAACGACCATAGATGCGTCGTGTCTATCTGTTCACATTCCGAGCCTTACATTGCAGCCGCTTGTCGAAAATGCCTTTATTCATGGGGTAGAACCAAAAGAGGAGGGGGGGCTTGTAGAGCTCTCTATTGATCGAGATGATCGCTTTGTCATGATTCGGATTCGGGATAATGGACTTGGCATCAGTGATCAAGAGAAAAAGAGATTGCTATCGCAAGAGGAAGAAGATCTTTCAGACACACGTAGTAAAGGTCACTCGACAGGAATTGGTCTTCGAAATGTGATGTCGAGGCTGCGTTTGTTTTACGGAGTGCAGGATGCCCTTCAAATTGATTCAAAGCCAAACGAAGGGACCACGATTCAATTGACAATACCAATCAAGGAGGAACGAGCATGCTGAACGTGCTGATTGTGGATGATGAAAAAATTGAACGAATGGCGATGCGTAAGTTCATGACCGAATGGCTGCCAGACTGTCATATTGCAGGGGAAGCTGCGAATGGAAAAAAGGCGGTGGAATTGGCGCGGTCTAAGCCAATTGACCTTGTGCTCATGGATATTCAGATGCCAGGCATGGATGGGCTCACAGCGATCAAACAGATCAAAGCAAGCTGCCCTTATACTAAATTTATTATGCTGACTGCCTACGATACATTTGATTATGCCAAGCAAGCCATGCAGGAAGGGGTCAAACAATACCTTGTCAAACCAGCTGATAAAGACGAAACCATTACAGCGATTCGTTCTGTTGCGGCAGAAATTCAGCAGGAGGTCTCCCTGCGGCAGGCGGAGAAAGTCAATCAGCAGTCAAAATGGCTGGAAGCCCATGTGTTGAACGGTCAATCTTATACTTCAACAGCGTTTGAGCGGCTGTTTCAGGATTTTCAAGCAGGTCTAGTGATCGCTGTTCAGCGGACAGGCGGGGATCAACTCCTGAATCATTTGCAGGAGTCTGCTCTTTTTCAAGCAGTGCCTATCAAAGTGAGCGGTGAGCTGTTTACATGCTTGATTTACAGCCGTCAATCACCTGGTCATCTAAAGGCGAATGTACTGCAAGCCATTCGCGCTGCTATGACAAGCGAACGGCATTCCCCTGTCATTGTTGGCATGGGTCATCCTGTCTCAAATCCACTTCAACTTCAGAAAAGTGCGGCAGAAGCGAAGCTTTCCTATTATCAGCGAAAAAAAGATGACGGTGCGGTTCGTTATGGCTTTTACTATACAGATAGACAACCTTACGTATTGATCAACTTGCCTGAGCTTGCCGATGACATGATGCTGGCACTAGAAGAAGGGAGAAGAGATGATGCTCTTGCTTACTATGATGCCTTCCAATTAGAAGGGGCAACCATTTCTCATGTGAAAGAGCTGCTCATTTTACTCAAATCACGACTTCGTGCAGATGTACCAATTCTAGCTATCACCACAGAAACAGGATGCCGCCAATGCTGTGAACATTTATTTGATCTGTATGAAGCAAGAACCCAGACGGTGAATGATATAGAACGGGCGAAACGATACATTCAAACACATTTTTGCGAACATATCACGCTGGAGCAAACGGCCGCCTATGTTGATTTAAGCCCGACGTATTTCACCAAACGCTTTAAGGATGAGACAGGTCTGACGTTTAAAGAATATGTGACGACCTGTAGGATGGATAAAATGAAGAAGCTACTGAAAGAGAGTTCGCTTAGTTTAAAAGAAATCACCTATCAAGCAGGATATACTGATCCGAATTACGTCAGTCGTGTGTTTAAAAAAATGGTTGGCTGTTCACCGAAGGAATATCGAAAACAGGTCGTAAAAAAATGAAGAATTTCATAAAAAAGTGAAGAAGTTTGCCTGAAAAAAGGCAAGGATCTGCCAGTATACTTATTTTGATAACGCTTACAGAATAGGGATGGGGGATCCATGATGAAGTTTAAATTAGGCTTTACTTTATTGGCACTCTGTATGCTGGTCGTCTCTGCTTGCAGTTCATCGACGAACTCAGATGCAAAAAAAGAGGGCGGAGCGGAGAAACTAGAAATTTTCTCTTGGTGGACTGGTGCAGGTGAGGAAGACGGGCTGAAGGCACTCATTCAATTGTTTGAAGAGAAAAATAAAGACATTCCAATTGAAAATGCAGCTGTCGCTGGTGGCGCTGGTACGAATGCAAAGGCTGTTCTAACAAGCCGGATGCAAGGAGATGATCCGCCAGCTACTTTCCAAGTACACGGGGGAGCAGAGCTGAATGAGAGCTGGGTAGCCGCAGGCAAAATGGAGCCACTGGATGATCTATATGAAAAAGAAGGCTGGAAGGATAAATTTCCAGAATCACTGATTGACCTTGTGAGCAAAGACGGGAAAATCTATTCCGTTCCAGTGAATATTCACAGAGGCAATGTGCTTTGGTATAACAAAAAAGTATTCGAAGATCAGGGCTTACAGCCACCAACGACGTTTGATGAATTTTTCAAAACAGCCGATGCCTTAAAGAAAAAAGGGATTACTCCACTTGCGCTTGGGGATAAAGAACCTTGGGCGGCGACTCATTTGTTTGAGAGCGTTCTTCTAGGTGTACTAGGTGCAGATGACTATCAAAAACTTTGGGCGGGCGACTTAAAAATGGATGATGCAAAAGTGAAGGAAGCGGCAGACATCTTTGGACGTATGCTCGAATACGTCAACGACGATCATAGCTCGCGTAACTGGCAGGATGCCTCACAGCTCGTGGCAAAAGGGGAAGCTGCAATGAATGTCATGGGAGATTGGGCAAAAGGATATTTTGTGAATGATCTAGATTTGAAGGTGAATAAAGACTTTGGATACGTGGCAACTCCTGGTACGGAGGGCAGCTTTATGGTCATCACGGATACATTCGGACTGCCGAAGGGTGTCAAACAACCAGAAAACGTGAAAAAATTCTTATCTGTCTTAGGATCTGTGGAAGGACAGGATGCGTTTAATCCGCTGAAAGGGTCCATACCGGCTCGTGTGGATGCAGATGTATCAAAATATGATGAATACGGAAAATCGGCAATGAAGGCGTTTAAAGAGTCAAAGCTGGCACCGTCTCTTGCGCATGGCTCAGCTGCTGAAGAAGGTTTTGTCACGAAGGCGAACCAAGCCGTCAATATTTTCGTGACACAAAAAGACAGCAGCCAGTTCGTTTCTTCTTTAAAAGATTCAATGAAATAAAGATGAAAGAGGCGGCCGTTAGGCACCGCCTCTTTTTTAAAAAAGGAGTGTAGCTTCATGCGCATGGACACATCGCCGATCACAAAAACACCAGCAGCAAAAGTGAAACGTGTTCGGAAAAAATGGAATGGAGACCAGCTGCTTGCCCTGCTATTTTTAGCACCGTCAGCTGTTTTATTATTCATTTTTGTTTACGGATTTATTGGCTGGACAGGATATGTTTCATTATCGAACTGGACCTCGCTTGTTCCTGATTTTTCTTTCGCAGGTATGAAAAATTATGTCATGCTGTTTCAAGATTTTCGCTTTCAGTCAGATCTTCGAAACACGGTCTTTTTTACATTATTCTTTATTGGAGCAGTCATTGCTTCTGGGCTTGTGCTGGCCATTTTACTAGATCAGAAGATAAAGGGGGAATCACTTTTTCGGAATCTCTTTTTCTTTCCGATGGCCCTTTCCTTTGTTGTCACAGGTGTTGTGTGGCAATGGATCCTAAATCCATCAACTGGGGTGAATCTGTTTTTAAAAACACTCGGCATCCAGCCCAAGTGGTACACGGATACGAACATTTTAGCTGGATTTGTCTGGGGGAAAATTGAGTTTGGTGTACCGGCAGCAATGATTGCAGTTGTCATCGCTGCTGTATGGCAGATGACAGGATTTTCACTTGCGATGTATTTGGCTGGTCTTAGAGGAATTCCAGAGGAAGTGAGAGAGGCTGCTAGAATGGATGGCGCAACCGAGTGGCAAATCTACTGGAAAATCATTTTCCCGCTGTTAAAACCAATCACAGCGAGTGTCGTCATTATCATGGCACATATCTCTTTAAAGATCTTCGATTTGATTTACTCGATGACAGGACCAGGTGCAAACTTTGTCACCGATGTGCCAGGTGTTTATATGTTTGAAATGACCTTTAGAGGAAACCATTATGCAGGTGGTGCCGCCATTGCGATCGTTATGCTGATTTCTGTTGCAGTCTTTATCGTGCCGTATCTCCTGTCTAGTCGGAAGGGGGCTTCATCATGATCGCAAGAGGGTTTGTCCGTCCAGTTCTTTATGCTTTATTAATACTGTGCAGTTTGTTTTTTCTCATGCCTGTTTATGTCATGCTTGTCACAAGCTTAAAGCCATTAGGTGAAGTCACCCTTGAGCGAATGTGGTCGCTTCCATCTACACTTGATTTCTCAAGCTACAAAATCGCTTTTGAAAAGTTATCACCCAATTTAATGAATTCTCTTTATCTAGTCATTCCTGCTACCTTATTGTCAGCTGTATTAGGTGCGATGAATGGCTATGTGCTGTCTAAATGGCGCTTTAAAGGATCAGAATTGGTGTTTACCTTCATGTTGTTCGGTATGTTTATTCCATACCAAAGTATCCTCATTCCACTTATTCAATTTTTACGTGAAATCGGCTTGTATAACTCCATTCCGGGACTTGTGCTTGTTCATGTCGTATATGGCCTGCCAATCACAACACTCATGTTCCGCAATTTTTATGTGAGCATTCCTGATGAAATGATTGAATCAGCGAAGATGGATGGTGCCGGATTTATCGGGATCTTCAGACATATGATTCTGCCGCTTTCCATCACAGGGTTTGTCGTGGTTGCCATTTGGCAATTCACAAATGTGTGGAATGAGTTTCTATTTGCGGTTACTATGACCACGGCAGAGAATCAGCCGGTCATGGTTGCACTGCAAAATTTATCAGGCAGTCAAATTGTGCAATGGAATGTTCAAATGGCAGGTGCCATCTTGGCTGCGCTGCCGACACTTTTGGTCTATATTCTACTCGGGAAATACTTCGTGAAAGGGCTTCTTGCAGGCTCAGTCAAAGGGTAAATTGATTTTCTTGTTATCGTTTTCATTCGGTGTACTGAAAGGATTGACTTCTCTTTAGATAGCGTCATAATAAAAGTTGAGACTTGCTAGTTTTCATCATGCTAGGCAAGGATTATCAAAGGGTAGCAAAGGGAGGAGTCATCCTGAATGAAGCAGTCACCAATTTTTTTACTGCCTGAATTGAAGGAGAGAATATGGGGAGGTACAGCCTTAAGGGATCAATTTGGCTATGATATTCCTTCTGATCAAACGGGAGAATGCTGGGCAATTTCTGCTCATCCAAACGGACCAAGTGTCGTGCAAGACGGTCCATATAAAGGGAAAACGCTGATCGAACTATGGGACAATCACAGAGAATTGTTTGGGGGAATAGAAGGCGATCGCTTCCCGCTCTTAACAAAAATTTTAGATGCAAACCAAGATTTATCCGTTCAAGTTCATCCAGATGATGATTATGCGGAAAGACATGAAAATGGCGAGCTTGGGAAAACAGAGTGCTGGTATATCATTGACTGCAAAGAAGGCGCAGAAATGATCTACGGTCATAATGCACGGACGAGAACTGAGCTTGTGACCATGATGAACAGCGGAGATTGGGAAGGCCTTTTGCGGCGAGTGAAAATTAAGCCGGGCGATTTTTATTATGTGCCAAGCGGTACCATTCATGCACTATGTGAAGGCACACTGGTTCTCGAAACGCAGCAAAGTTCAGATACGACCTATCGGGTGTATGATTATGAACGAAAAGACCAAAATGGTCATGAACGTGAACTTCACTTCACGCAGGCCATTGATGTCACAACGGTTCCTCATGTAGACGGTTATGCAGATGAATCAGTAGAAACTCGTCCAGGGGTGACCATTAGAACATTTGTAGAAGCAGAATATTTCTCTGTGTATAAATGGGAAATTGATCAAAAAGTAGAGCTATCGCAAGATTATCCGTTTTTGCTGTGCAGCGTTATTAATGGGGAAGGGTCCTTAGAGCATAATGGACATACATATCCGCTGCCAAAAGGAGCCCATTTTATCCTGCCGGCTGAAACTGGGAACTTTACCATTGAAGGATCTTGTGAACTGATTGTGTCACATATATAAATAGAAAAAGACTTTCAAGCATGGAATAGAGCTTGAAAGTCTTTTTTAGTTAATTTAACACTTTATAAAAAGTATCCATTGCTTTTTTATTGTACTCTTTATAATTGAATGGAGCATAAGCAGGATTTGTATGATTACTAAAGTTATTTAGCCCTCCTACAAGTCCATCGACACTGTTATTGACTAAAGCACCATATTTGCCATTCTCTAAAACTGTTCGATTTGCAATAATATCTGTTGCCAAGATATCCATTCCTAACGTCATGGCTTCTAAAAGCACCATTGGCTGGCCTTCATAGTGTGATGATAAAACAAAGCAGTCACACATTTTTAGGACGGTAAATGGATTTTCAACTTGGCCAACTAAAAACACATAGTTTTGCAATTCTAATTCGTCTATTAACTTTAGAAGGTCATTTTTAAGAGGACCATCGCCGAGAATATATAGTCTGCTGTTTGCATGTGTTTCTAAATGTTGTTTAAAAGCAGTAATTAAATTATCTTGCCCTTTTTCTGGAGACAGACGTCCCATATTAACAAAATTATAGTGTTTTTTGGAAGGGTAAGGAACAAATTCATTTCCTATTTCAAACCCTCGAACTTCAAGAATTTCAATCGCTTTTTTATCTACCCAGCCTACTTTTTCGTTATTAAACACTATGGAACAGTAAGTTGATATAGGTGTGGTAATTTCTTCTGTAATATCAACTTCTTTTTGATTGTAAAGATAAAAATCTTTCAAGACTTTAAACCTAGTATCTTCGTTCGTTTTGCTATAAATTTTAAATTCGTTCAAATGAAGAGAAGCAGAGTAGCTCACTTCTTTACGATTTAAAATAGTTTGATGATCTAATGTTTTAAACGCTTTTACATGTAACCATCCAATCACTTTTTTATCTAAAGAGAATTGGTAATATGTCGCTTCTTTTGTTTTATGGCTCTTGTGTACAGTTACAATAGCACCTTTATATAACTCAGCGCTGCAAACTTCTTCATATCCGAAATTTGGATATGCTTTTGTCCATATTGTATGATTCTCTGTATGGACAATTTTCATTTTTTTATTTATATTTCTTTCTAAAAGTGTTCTATTAGGCAATGAGCGAATAAACTCTGCATGTTCGTGGTAATTTTTGTTCAATAATGTTTGTATTTCTTTTTCCATCATGACTTGCTTTTCCTCAGATTGAACACTATTTACTTCATAATTCTTCAGTATTTTTAGTGCAGATGAGTCTATCCAGCCTATTAGTTGTTTGTTGATATAGAATCTGCAGTAGAGTGAACGTTCAGTTCTAGCTTCTCGGTCTATCTCTACCATAATATTCTTATAGGGGTGACTCGAAGAAACCTTTTTAATTCCCCTCGTTTTAAAGGGTTTCGTCCAAATATCATTATGTTTAGGATTGGTGATTAATGCTAATTTATGAACTTCTTCTTCACATATAATACTATCTGGAAGAAGTTTAAAAGCATCTTTATTTAGCCATCCCACAACATGATCTTCATAAGAGAACTTATATAAAACTTCGTTTTGTTTTGTTACAGCTTTTCTTGTAATCATCACTACATTGTTTTCAAACTCTTTGCTTGAAAAAGTGGACAGGTTATCTTCTACTAACGTAGTGAAGATTTTATCATGTTTGCTGCTTAGAATTTTTGCTCTTGATTTAAAAGGTTTATTCGATTGGATAAGGCTTGATGTGTTTTGGTCACCAGATTGTAATTCTATTCCTAATATTTTGTCTGGATTGATTGAGTTCATCACATAATCAAACTTACTTTCATCTGCATAGTGAGATAAATTTTGTTTGTTCAATTCCATTGTGCCTTTAGAAACACTGACCAATTTATCAAATTTATGATATATGGTGAATAAACCTCTCAAATTTATTTTATGAGGCTTCTTACCATTGATCGTTCTTTCGCTATCAGAGAGAAGATCATTATGCATAAAACATATTTTTGTTTTAGCATCTGCAGAAACGAGATATTTAGCCCAATATAAACTATATCCGCTAAAATCAATGACATGGTCAAAAGTGGATTTTCCGAAAAGGCGACTAAATTCTCTGGAATAAGCGTCTTGTGGATAGAGCTTTTCCCCGAATTTACTGGTTACTCCTCGATTATGAATGAATTTATCTTTATAAACTTCTTGTAAAGTGTAGACAGGTAGGCCTGGCTTGAAAATAAACCTGACATTTTTATTGACTTTTGCAATATTATTTAATACCTCTTTGGAGTTTGGTGTGCTCATATAGCAACTAACATCATATTTATGATAATCAATATTTTGTGTTAAATTAATGAAAGAGGAAGTGATACCATTATTTTTCATTCCCCCAGGGTAAATCAATATCTTTTCTTTCTTTTCATGAAGAGCATTGATGGAACGGATGTCTTCCGTTTCATTGTTGAAAATAGATTTCACAACTCTCTCAGTCACTTTACCATCGTCATGTTTTGTGAAGTCATGTTTAAATTGATCATACGAACGTTTAAATTGTGAATTTATGTCTTCTATATGAGCAATCGAATCTGCCAAATTTTTAATGTTATAAAGGCGGGGACCAGGAAGGTCTTTAAGATTAAAATACATGCCTCGCTCTTCATTATATTCATCTGCATCCCACATATAAAAAAGAACGGGTTTATTTGTAACTAGAAAATCAAAAAATATACTTGAATAGTCAGTAATCAATAAATCGGTCGCACTTAGCAGCATATTTGTATCGATAAAGTCTGGTATCAGCCGACCTTGTAATTCTGCTGATTGACTGGCTTGGTGATACAGAAATGGATGAAGCTTAAGAAGGATATTATATTCTTGACTAAAGCGTTCATGTAAGTAATTCAGGTCAGAAGTGATCTGAGTTAAATTGTTTTTAACTTTACCTACACTTGTCCCTTTCCAAGTAGGGGCATATACAATGGTTTTTTTGTCTAAAGAAAGGTCTACTCCAAAAGAGTGAAGATCTTTTTTAAATTCAAGGGAATTAGTATTCAACGTTAAATCAATTCTTGGATACCCTTCTTCTATAATTTTTCCCGAGAAAAGATGTTTCAACTTATAGCTATTTATAAACATACTTGTTGTATGTTCATTTGGGCTAATGAGATAATCTGAGCTCAAAAAATTTCTCAATACATTCTGAGAATGTGCAGGGTTTCCTGGAATATCAAAGCCCATATATTTCAATGGTGTGCCATGCCATGTATTGATATAGACTTGTTCCTTTTTACATATAAAAAATGGTTGAAAAGTAGAGTTGTTTATTAAATATTTTGCAGTTGCTAAGTATTTCAAATAATCTTTAGAATTTCGCTTTACAAAAATGATGTTTTTATAATCGGTATACTTATCTAAAATTGGTTTTAATATTTCAAAATCATCAATTGACCAAATATGTGTATAGTCTTTGAAATGAGGCTGATGTAACAAATATTCAAAAATGGCTAATGGGCTATCAGTCATGCTTTTTCCGTCTCTAGATTCATATAGTACGGTTTTTTCAACAACATCAAAACGTTGATAATAGTATGCATATAAATTGTTTCTTTGGTGTCTTTTATCCTTTATAAAATTCATTAAAGGGTCTTTTAAAAAATTTATTTTTCGTTTTAATATTTTTTTCTGACGTTTAAAAATTTTCTTGTTCATTATTATGACTCCTTTGGAGATTACTATTGAAAAAGTCAAGAAATTCGTTTTGATATAAAATACAAGTGAATTTGAAAATTCTAATGATGCTATATGATACCATATCTTTTAAAGGAAATTAAGAAATCGCTATATCTTTAAAGTGAATTTAAGATTATGTATTGAGGTGAAAGTCTCCTGAAAATGTCACTTTTCATAGGCGAATTTAAATATATTAAGCTTATTTTGTTAAAAAAGTCTGGTGTTTTTGTCGATAAAGAGATTAGTAGACTATTATGCAAAGTTAAGAGAGGGACAGGGACCGTGAAAAAAACCATCAAGATTATGTTACTCGCAGCTGCCTTTGGTATGACATTACACACGGGCAAAGAAGTGCAAGCAGCCTCCTATGTCGATCAATCCATTTATACGATTAGCACCTCAAAAGTATTTACAACAGAAGCAGAAGTGAAAAAAGCG
Source organism: Bacillus sp. 22190 (assembly GCF_052045575.1). Lineage (NCBI taxonomy): Bacteria > Bacillati > Bacillota > Bacilli > Caryophanales > Bacillaceae > Bacillus > Bacillus sp. 22190. The sequence continues at coordinate 295,243 of NZ_JBQEPF010000001.1, forward strand.
GTTGACACGTTGAAAAAGGATAAGAAGTGGACAGCCACTTATCAAACCTCAGGAAATACATCGACTTATCAACTGACTGCCTCAGGATATGACTCACAAGCAGCAGCGAGTGCAAGTGCCGCTGCATTAAAAAAAGAGTTAGGCATGAGCGGTACGGTGTCTCCAGTAGGTGACCGCCTTCCTTTACAGAAAATCGTATCTGATCCAATCAACGATGAAAGTCAGGCGAAAAAACTGACGCTCGAGCTGACGAAAACATCAGGACTCAATAGCACGTATGAAGCTATCAATCAAAGTAGACCATCTTATCAGGTCATTTCAGGAGCCATTGATTCTGAAACGAAAGTCAAAAATATTCAAACCGAACTACAAAAACAGGCCGGAGTCACTAGTACATATCAAACCGAAAACAAAGCTGGCACCTTGTATCAGCTGATCTCAGGCAATATTGTCGGACAGAGTAAGGCAAATAACATCCTGCAAGGTTTTCAAAAGGAATCTGGTTTAAAAGCAGCACTCCAAACGGTAGCAGCAGGCAAACCGTATTACATCGTCACATCTGCTGCACAAACGAATCAGTCTAAAGCGCAAACCCTTCTGACCCAGCTGCAAAAAGAAGCGAAAATCAGCGGAAAGATTCAGAAGGCTGGAGCTGTTAAAAATGTATATAGCATGGAATCAGGCTATTTCAAAGACAGTAAGCAAGCAGCCTCAGCGGCGGCTCAGATCAAAAAACAAGCTGGTGTGTCAGGTGCTGTGCAGCGAGTAGGAAAAACGAAAAATTATATCGTAAAGCTCAATCAATTAAATGACACAACTTACGCAAAAACAGTTGCCTTTTTCAAGAAAAAGAAATGGCGCTATACGTCTAAAAAGATCTCCTCTACACAGCCATATCAAGTAGTGACTGGGAATCTTTTGGGCGATGATCAAGCAAAAAAAGCAACGGCATTTTTCCAAAAGAAAAAAGTCTCTGCCACAACGAAAAAAACAGGCAAAGCATCTGATAGCACGTATCGACTTGTCGTGAATCAAGCAACGGATCAGACAAAAGTAAATAAAGGTGCTGCATACTTAAAGGTACAAAAGGTGACAAGCAGCATCACAACAGGCAAGGGACAAGCCGTCAGTAAAGCATACAGCCTAATGACAACTCCTGTATATGATCAAAGCAAAGTGAAGCAGGCACAAGAGATCATAAAAAAAAATGGAGTTGCCAGCAGTACAAAAACATTAACAGAAGCTGTTAAGCAATACCGTATTATGACAGAGGCAACTGTGAATCAGACAAAGCTGAATCAAGCCTTAAGTTATTTAACCAAACAAAAAATGAAAGCAGCCGCTCAAAAAACGGGTGCAACTGATTATGGCCAATATCAGATCAAAACAGGGGTTATTTCGACTGCTGCCTTAAGAGACCAAGGCATGACATTCTTCAAAAAACGAAATGAACCAGCTGCTTATACAACAACGACAAAACCGGCATATAAAATCAACATCACACAGCAGTTTACAGGGTTACCAAATGCGAATGCGGCCATTGCTTTTGTGAAAAGCCAATACGGGTGGACAGCCACAGCGACCAAAATCAAAAACGGTCCAATGGTGCTGCAGACGAATTATAACCTCACAGTCAATGAGATGGTAAACAAACAAATGAAGGTGTCGCCGCAGACAGATGGTGCAGCCTACGTCTATGCGACATATGTAGACCCAGCGACGTCCACAGTGAATACAGACGGGCTAAATGTACGTTCTACACCTGATTCGAGCTCTGCAAGCAACATTGTGGCACAGCTGAATAAAGGAGCAAAAGTGAACCAGCTTGGGAAAGAAGGAAACTGGATCAAGATTAACCTAGGTTGGAGAAATGCAAGTTCCGCAGAGGTGCAAAAATATGTAGATCCAGCCAATATTGTTGAGGGCACTCAATCTTATTTTCAATTTCTGAAACTCTCTGAAGCTGCGAATCTCAATCCGGCAGAGGTCAATTCAAAGATTTTAGCAGGCAAAGGGATTCTTGCAGGTAAAGGACAAGCCTTTATTACAGCAGCGAAAACGTATCATATTAACGAAATTTATCTCATTTCTCATGCGCTGCTTGAAACAGGTAACGGAAATTCCATTTTAGCGAATGGTACGATGTTTAATGGGAAAAAAGTATATAACATGTATGGCATTGGTGCATATGACAGTAACCCGAATTACCTCGGTGCAAAGTATGCGTATGAACAGCAATGGTTCACACCAGAGGCAGCTATTATTGGCGGGGCAAAATTCATTGGCAACAGCTACATCAATAATGCCACATACAAACAAGATACCATTTACAAAATGCGCTGGTCTGCGACAGCCACTCACCAATATGCAACAGATATTGGCTGGGCTTCTAAACAGGTCACTCGTATGTATAGTTTGTATAACTTACTTGATAACTATACGCTGTATTATGATATCCCCGTGTATAACAAATAAAAAAACGTCCGTGCTTCTTAATGAGAAGCCGGACGTTTTTTGTGTAAGAGCTGATGTTCAATAAAGGAAAGAAGCTGCTGACTTGATTTCCCTTTTGAATATTGGTTCCATTCCTCAGCAAAGGTTTTCAATAAGTCTTGATTGGCTGATTCGTTTAGCTGCTTAAGCTCCGTTAAGAGCATATCTTGGGTGACGCAAGCCTTTCCTGGAATGATGTCTTCATAACGTTCGACTAAGCCGCGTTTTGTGCGATAAGTCTCTAGATCGTAAGTGAAGAACAACACAGGCTTTCGGAGCAGCGCATATTCAAACACAATAGACGAATAATCTGTAATCAGGACATCACATACAGAGAGCAATGGAAAGAGCGGCTGATCGGATACATCAAAGATCCACTCGCCATCTGTTTCTGCTTTGGCTAAATGTTTCACCGCAGGATGAAGTTTGACGAGCAGAATATAGTCGCCATTCAGCTCACTCTGCAATTGTTCTTTAGAAAAAGGTAAGACAAGACCGTCCATTGCAAAGTCCCGGTAGGTCGGCGCATACAGCAGCGCTTTTTTGCCTTTTGAAAAAATATCCGTCTGAAAGGAAATAGGGCGCTCATCATAGTACGCATCTGTGAAGGGGACACCTGTTGGCAAAAAACGATCGTCGTTGACGCCAAATGAAGTTTTGAAAATCTCGCGCATGTGATCTGATCCAGTAACGATATAATCGAAAGACGCATAGACCCGCTTGAAACGCTGCAGATCACGAGAACTACGGTGATGATTTGAAGCATCTTCAAGACCGAACTTTTTCAAAGCACCATTGGCGTGCCACACTTGAATACAAGTGGTAGAAGGTCTATTTCTTAGCACACTTGTCATCAGAAAATAATTATCTGTGACGACGACTTTGCTTTTTAGCATCGTATAGATACATTGAATGAGATGGATGGGGTTTTTTTCATGAAAATAGCGAAATGACACTTGAGGCACGTCCTTTTCTATCACGGAAGCATGCTTCGTATAGAGGACAGTGAGCTTCATTGTCATATTCGCCTGTTTTTGATAAGTATCAATGAGAGCAGCTGCGTTCTCTTGGAATGAAACAAGCAGCGTCACCTGATTGTCAAGAGGTTTCACGCCGCTCATGAGCCATCCAGCAAAAGAAACAAAAGCTGCATAGCATGAGATGATCATTGAGCGTATATTCATCATGTATCAGTCTCTCACAGCTGCTTCGTCTGATCTTTTACTTGCTCAGGATAGTAGCGCTTTTTCCCTTTGTTTTCTTTTAATACGGCAAAAGCGTACTTTGGGATATTCAGCATTCGTTTCCATCTCCACGGATTGACAATGAGTCTGTACAGCCATTCCGTATTTGTTTTAATCATCCAGCGTGGTGCACGCTTCACCGTTCTGCTAAATACATCAAAGCTTCCGCCTAAACCGATGCAAACAGCTTGCGGGAACAAATGACGGTATTCATAAATAAAGTTCTCTTGGTTTGGATAACCTAAAGCAACAAACACCATATCTGCTTTTGAACGAGCAATTTGTTTTGCCACAAACCGTTTATCCGCCTGATAACCATCACAGCTGCCTGCAATCACCACATTCGGATATTCCGTATCAATTCGCTGTTTGACAGCCTCAAGCACTTCTTTTTTCGCACCATATAAAAAAATACTTTTAGATTGCTTGTTTGCGAGATCAAGCATAGACATGAAGACATCAAAACCTGCAATTCTTGATTTCAACGGATGGTTTATAAGACGTGACATCAAGACAACACCTACACCATCAGGTAAGACATAGTCTGCAGAAGAGATGACTTTATGATATGCATGATCCTTCATAGTTGCATAGCCTATTTCTGGATTCACCGTTGCAATCATTGCGCCTCTTCGCTGAGAAAGGTGGTGTTGGTTCATATAACTAATAAATTCGTCTAAGTCGCCACTTACATAAGAAAGGTTAGAGACCACTTCTGTTTCCACTGTATAAACCCCCTTTTTCTTTTTGTTATCTATTGTACGATCATTGTAAATTCATTCTTAACCTACAGATCATTTTATCACAGTTGCTCCATGAAATATTAACAATAACTTTACAATCCTTTTAATTTCATGACATTTTAATAAACAACTAGTCTCTAAAAAGGTTGAAATACTGGATTGACGCAGTTTCACTATTTCATCCATTAAATTGGAAATAGTTTGTCTTTACATTTTCTTAACCTTTCATAGGCATTATGATATAATGAGGTTCCGAAGAGCGAAAAAACATGATCGATGATAATAGGATTACGGATAAACATTACTGCTTGAAGCAGATGAATAAGGATGAAGGAAAGGAGTTTATGTTTGCAATGAAGAAAGTTATTACTTACGGTACATTTGATTTATTACACTGGGGGCACATTAAGCTGCTAGAGCGTGCAAAGCAGCTTGGAGATTACTTAGTGGTAGCCATCTCGACAGATGAATTTAATTTACAAAAATCCAAAAAGGCTTATCATAGCTATGAGCATCGAAAGCTGATTTTAGAAACCATTCGTTATGTAGACGAAGTCATTCCAGAAAACAGCTGGGATCAAAAAGTCCGCGATGTACAGGAGCATGACATTGATGTCTTTGTCATGGGAGATGACTGGGAAGGTAAATTCGATTTCTTGAAAGAGCATTGCGAAGTCGTTTACTTGAAGAGAACAGAAGGTATCTCGACAACTCAAATTAAGGAAGAAATTGCGGGACTATAATAGATTGAAGATAGTACTTCTTGCCAAGGTGAGAAGTACTTTTTTAAGTTTAAATTAATGAACAAAAAGGAGAACAACGTTGATTACTCATTTCTTAAATAAGGTGAAGAAGGTTAGTAGTAATTATAAGAATCTATCTGAAATTAAGTTTCCTGATATGGAGTATTACTTTATTAGTGGATCAATTCCTTTTGATTTTGGAGGATTAACAAAATCTCTTTTACTCCGAATGAAGATGTTTGGTGAACTATCGGTTCAATCCACATTTTTAACTTATAAGTTTGATCCGAATTTTAAGTTTAAACTAGATCAAATAATTCATCAAAAAATGATTGATAAGTCACAATCATCTATTTTGAATATGATAGATGATTTTATTATTCCGAATAGTGGAATAAAAAGAATTTATGTGGAATTTGCTGTAGGTAAAAAGGTAACAAATATAAATAATGTTGATATCATTGAAAGCAATGAAATTCGTATACAAAAATATGCTAATTTTCCCGCATTAATACAATATGTTGATGTTCTAAACGAAGCGGGAAATATCATCAAGCGTGAAGAATATAGTATGGAGGGCGTTCTGTGTAGGGTTTTGCACTATTTTCCAGGGGGAGAAGCGCCATTCCATGAGGAATATGTGAAGAATTATAATGAAATCTATCTTGAAAAAATGTTTAACACCTTTAGGAAGAATAACCCTACAATTAATATTAATTGGTATAGTCACAATGGAATTAAATCTTTTAATAGAAAAACAAGCTTACGCCAATATTGGATCGAATATCTACAAAAAAGTAATAACCAAAAAAAATTCTTTCTTGTAGATAGCCGCCATCAGGATGCTCATTTATTTAGGGTGAAAAAAGATACAAATTCTTATTATGGAGCTTTTGTTCACAGTAGTCATTATGCGAATACAAAATTTAAGCTTCAAAAAAGATTCGAAGAGTTATGTAAAAATGTTGCATTAGAAAACATGGATTGTGTATTTTTTATTACAGAAGATCAAAAAAAGGATTTTGAAAACTTCTTGGGTAAGCAGAATTGTTTTTATTTCACACCACATACACACAAAGAAGACTTCAACCCCGAATTATTAAGAGATGGGGTTGACCATAATAAAGCAGTGATCATATCTAGGCTGTCTAAAGAAAAGAACATAACTGATGCAATTAAAGCATTTAAAATAGTGGTAAACCAGTTACCTCATGTTCGCCTTGAGATATTTGGGTCTGGAGAAGAAGAAGACAAACTTCGTCATCAGATTAATAGTTTAAATTTAGAAAAACACGTTTTACTTAAAGGTTTTACTAGAGATCCCGATAAAGAATTTAAAACAGCAAAATTTTCCATCTCCACTTCTCACGCGGAGGGATTGTCTTTATCTATCTTAGAATCGATTTACAACTATTGTCCTGTTGTTTCATATGACTTTGATTATGGACCTAATGATTTAGTCCATGATGGCAAAAACGGTTATTTGGTTAAACAATATGATATAGAAGAACTAGCAGAGAGAATGGTTTCCCTTTATCAGGAGAAAAGTAAATACTCGAAGATGGTTAAGAATTGTCGCTCAATTGCTGAAAAGTATTCGCATAATAGCTATTATCTTCACTGGGAAAAAGCTCTTACCGATGTAGTTTATAAGAGAACAGAAGTGGAGAAGATAAACAAGATATTAAAAAAAATTAGATGCAATATAAATGATGCAGTGGTAGATCAAAATAGACTGGTTTTGTTGTTTGATTGGAACCTAAAAGATATAGATTTAAATAAATATACTATTGAAATAGTTGGCTTAGATAGGCGTCATGGTGCTGAGTTAATCACATATAGGCTTACTGATAATCAAGTGAAGTTCAACCTACTAGACGAAGAACTTAAAAGGAAATTGAAGTTATACGATACAGAATATATTGATTTTTACTTGAAGATTAGAAATGATGACCATATTAAATCACTTAAAAGGATTTCAGTAAATAAAGATGTTGATTTAGAAAAGGTTAATCATGCAATGTCTTACGCAACTATAAATGGAAATTATTCTTGGAAAGTAACACATAAATAGAGTGTCATATTTTAGAATAAGGAGAATACTGATTAATGATTGAGGAAACCATTCAACAGCAGTGTAAGGTTGAGAGTTTACAAAAACACCAAGAAGAAATTGAGTTGTTAATTAGTGTAGTGGACCCAGCTCCATTTGAAGGCAGAGAGTTTTTTCTATTGATAATAGAGAGAAAATCCCAATATGGAAAATACCTCCCTCTTGTTTATTTGAGTGAGAATCTATACAAAGTAACATTAAATGAATTATCTTTGCAAATTCCATTTGAACAAGGACAGACATATAATTTTTATGTTACAGATTTTGATGAACAACAGTTAGTTGAACTGAATTCTTCTCATGGTTGGATGAATGCCACTCAGCCAGAAGAAAATAAATACTTCATGAAACGCTTGGAAATAAACATTGATATGCCTGAAATGTCGCATCTAGTGAATCATCAGAGTATGTTGTTGATGACCCCTTATCGTACTAACAAAGGGAACTTGTCCATAAAAGTAAAACGTGAAATGAAAATTGTACGATTTAAGAATATTAATTTAACAGACAATCGTGAAATTCTTTTATCCGGTTATACAGGTGTTTTAAGTGCAGAAAAACGATATAAGGTAAAAAGGGTTCAATTACTTATCAAACAGATTGAAGAACCTCTTCATGAATATCGCTTTCCTGTTTCAATTCGAAAAGAAGGTTTGGAGTTAGAAGAACAAAAGCATGTGTCTTACCCAGAATTATATCTATATGAATCCAAGTTTTCATTGGATGAGTTAGAATTCTCTTTAAAAGAGCGATTTGTTTATCGTTTTTATTTTGAATTTATTTGTGAAACAAATGGGATTGAAGAAACTTTAACAACGCCAGCTTTAAGGCTTGGAGATCGCTCTAACAAACTCAAAGGACTAGTTCAAATTCATAAAAAGAACGATGTCCCGATTCGGTATGAGGTGTACCGAACGAAAAAGAGACAATTGCTTGGCATCCGAATTAATGATTATACAATGAAAACACGTGCGAAGTACTATCTCAAAAGCAAGTGGAAGAAGTTCAAAAAGAAAATCGGCAAAATAAATAAAGTCCGTAATCGCCTTGTGACAAAAACTTTCCAAACGACCTTTCAGCTGGCGAGTAAGTTGTCTGTGAAAAAGAAAACGGTTGTTTTTGAAAGCTTTAATGGAAAACAATTCAGCTGTAACCCGCGTGGGATCTATGAGTATATGAAAGAAAATCATCCTGAATATACGTTAATCTGGAGCGTGAAAAAAGGGCATGAAGCACCGTTTCAGGAAAAAGGTATCTACTATATCAAACGTCTGTCATTGAAGTGGGTTTTTGCGATGGCAAGAGCCGAATATTGGGTCATCAACAGCCGTTTACCGCTGTGGGTTCCAAAACCAGAGCATACAACATACTTGCAGACATGGCACGGTACGCCGTTAAAACGACTGGCGATGGATATGGACGAGGTGCATATGCCTGGAACAAACACGAAGAAGTACAAAAAGAATTTCACGAAAGAAGCATCGAATTGGGACTATCTCATTTCTCCAAATGCTTATTCGACCGAAATCTTTACACGAGCCTTCCAATTTCAAAAGACCATGATTGAGTCAGGATATCCGAGAAATGACTTTCTTCACAATCAAAACAATGAAAAAACGATGAGAGCACTCAAACAAAAAATGAAGTTACCGCTTGATAAAAAAATGATCTTATATGCTCCGACATGGAGAGATGATCAATTTTATAAAAAAGGACAGTACAAATTTGATTTAGATCTTAATTTGCATGAGATGAGAGCTGCACTTGGAGATGAATATGTCATCATTTTGCGTATGCACTATTTAGTTGCTGAAAACTTTGATTTAAGACCATATGAAGGCTTTGCCTATGACTTCTCTCATTATGAAGATATTAGAGACCTTTATATGATTTCTGATCTGCTCATCACAGACTACTCATCTGTGTTCTTTGATTATGCAAACCTCAAGCGTCCAATGCTGTTCTATGTGCCAGACATTGAAACATATCGTGACAAGCTGAGGGGCTTCTACTTCGACTTTGAACAAGAAGCTCCTGGACCTCTTGTGAAAGAGACAGCAAGTGTTATTGAGTGGATAAGAGAAACAGAACAGCCAACCTTTACTTTGCCAGCTTCATTCGCACCGTTTTATGAAAAATTCTGCTACTTAGAGAGCGGTGAGTCTTCGAAGCGCGTGGTAGAGGTAGTTTTTGAAACAATAAGGTAAACATGATAAAGGCTTGCAGCATTGGCTTGTAAGCCTTTTATCTTATAAAGTGAAAAATCCCTCAACATCTGTTACAATTATGAGCGTGCTTTTCAAAATTATTTACAAAAACTTATGTTTAAGGAAGATTAGAATGAACGCAATGTTGACGATATTAAAGGAGCAAATCAGCTCATTTTCGCTGATAATGCGACTTGCTGTTTATGAAACAAAATCAAAATATCAAATGAATTATTTGGGGGTTTTATGGCAGTTTTTAAATCCTTTGATTCAAATGCTGGCTTACTGGTTTGTTTTTGGTATGGGTATTCGCGGAGGAGAGCCGATTGTCATTGGTGGAATAGAGGTGCCATTTATTATCTGGATGCTTGCCGGATTAATCCCTTGGTTCTTCATTAGTCCGACGATCCTTGATGGATCAAACAGTGTGTTTAAACGCATTAATATGGTATCGAAAATGAATTTTCCAATTAGTGCTTTGCCTTCTGTTGTCATTATGTCTAACCTCTTCAGCTATTTTGTCATGATGGCGCTATACTTCATCGCATTGATTTTCAATGGTATTTACCCTGATATGCATTGGCTGCAATATATATACTATTTTATTTGCATGATTGCGTTTATGTTTTCGTTTAGCTTGTTTAATTCCACGATTAGCGTACTCGTGAGGGACTATCAATTTCTTTTACAATCAGTGACACGTTTACTTTTCTTTTTGCTGCCGATTTTTTGGAATATCTCAGAGAAGCTTACTGGAGAAAAAGCGTGGATTGCGGATATATTAAGATTGAATCCCTTTTTCTACATTATTGATGGTTTCAGAAATAGCTTGTTAAAGGGAGAATGGTTCTTCCAGGATGTGAAGTATACACTTTATTTTTGGCTGATCACGCTTCTTTTTTTAACAATCGGTTCATTGCTTCATATGAAATTCAGGGATAAATTTGTCGATTTTCTTTAAAAAGTAAGGAGTTTATACGATGAAACTAAAGGTTTCGTTTCGAAACGTATCCAAGCAATACGTCTTATATAAAAAGCAGTCGGATAAGATCAAGGGGCTGTTTTTACCTAATAAAAATGAAAAAGGCTTCTTTGCTGTTCGTGATGTTTCCTTTGATGTATATGAAGGTGAGACAATTGGTTTTGTAGGGATCAATGGATCTGGAAAGTCTACGATGTCAAACCTTCTAGCGAAAATCATTCCACCGACAAGTGGTGAAATTGATATGGATGGCCAACCTTCGTTAATTGCCATCGCGGCGGGGCTGAACAATCAGTTGAGCGGGAAAGACAACATTCGCCTCAAGTGCTTAATGATGGGGCTGACGAACAAAGAAATAGACGAGCTGTATGAGAAAATCGTAGAGTTTGCGGATATTGGCGATTTTATTGATCAGCCTGTCAAGAGCTATTCAAGCGGAATGAAATCACGTCTTGGCTTCGCTATTTCAGCGCATATCGATCCAGATATCCTGATTATTGATGAAGCATTGTCTGTTGGAGACCAAACCTTTTATCAAAAATGTGTGGATCGAATCACAGAATTCAAAAAACAAGGGAAGACGATCTTTTTTGTCAGTCACTCCATCAGTCAAATTCAAAAAATCTGTGACCGGGTGGCTTGGATGCATTATGGTGAGCTTCGTATGTTTGATGAGACGAAGAAGGTTGTGAAAGAGTATAAGGAGTTTGTTGACTGGTTTAACAAGCTTTCCAAAAAACAGAAACAGAAATATCAAATGGAACATAAGGAAGGTAGAAAAGGCGTTCAAAAGCTGGAAAGAGTCACCCGTTATAAAGGAGATGGAAAACGACGTTCATTTTTTGGGCCAGCTTTTCAAGTGACGGTGATTGCTGTTCTCACCACCTTACTTGCCTTATCAATGTTTTCAGATCGTCCGCTTCGTACACTGGCCACGTTTGGTGTAATCCCGTCAAATAAGACAGAAGCATTTCAGTCAAAAAACCTCCAGACGAAGGGATCGCCTGATATGAAAAAGGTGAATCGACAGGCAATTGCCACGTCAGATCCACTTACAGTCTATAAAGATCGTGCCATGAAAAAAAAGGAGGCTGTCACTATACCATTTGGACAGGAAGTACAAGTAGTGGCTGAAAATAAACAAACCGTTCAAATCAAAACAGCATCAGAGACGTACTTTGTCAAACCTAAGGGACTTAAAAATGCAGAGGATTTAAAGTTATTATCCATTGGACCAAGTCAATTCATTTCCTATGTATCGCCTGCATCTGCTGGCTCGTATGAGTATTTACTATCTTTCCTTGGAAAAGAAGAATCTATGCTTAAGGAAAGAATGCAAACACTGTTCTCGACCAAAAGTGAACAAGGTGCTACTATTGAGCGGCTGACTACTGAGAAAACCGATTATGTGATTCAAAATGGACAGGCGAATAAGTTGGTATTCCGTGATGTTATGTCAATCTCTCCTTCAGCACTTGGGCTACCTGAACAGAATGTCTGGATGAATAAGAAACAAACGAAATTCGCAGTGAAGGGCAAAAACAATCTGTTTGTCATTGATAATGAAGAGCATACACTGACTATTTCAGTGATCAAATAAAAAGCTGCCGATACCGGCAGCTTTTTTAGTTTACTTCTTCTTTCTCGAGAAGCTGTTTCATAAAAGGAATGAGTTTCTTTTTCAGTTCCTCATCTTGAAGGGCAAATTCGAGAGTAGTCTCGATGAAGCCTTGCTTCTCACCGACATCATATCGTTTACCTTCAAAATCATAGGCGAATACGCGCTGAATGTCATTCAGCTTCTGGATGGCATCTGTCAGCTGAATTTCCCCGCCTGCACCAATCTCTTGCTGTTCAAGGTACATAAAAATCTCTGGCGTAAAAATGTAGCGTCCTAAGATGGCTAGATTCGATGGTGCTGTTCCTTGCGGCGGCTTTTCAACAAAGTTTTTGACTTGGTAGCGGCGTCCTTCTTGTGTAAGAGGGTCGATGATCCCATAGCGATGCGTATCGTTGTCTGCTACTTGCTGAACACCAATGACAGATGATAGAGTTTTTTCATATTCATCCATCAGCTGGCGAAGTCCAGGTGTTTCGGCTTGTACAATATCATCACCTAATAAAACAGCAAAGGGTTCATCACCAATAAAGTTGCGTGCGCACCAAACAGCATGTCCAAGACCTTTTGGTTCTTTTTGACGAATGTAGTGAATATCAGCAATGTTAGAAGATTTCCTTACTTTTTCTAACAGCTCCTTTTTCCCTTTTTCCTCTAGGTTACGCTCAAGTTCTGGAGCAAAATCAAAATGGTCTTCAATTGCTCTTTTTCCTTTTCCAGTGACGATAATAATGTCTTCGATTCCTGATTCAACAGCTTCTTCAATAATATATTGAATGGTTGGTTTATCAACAATTGGGAGCATCTCTTTAGGCATAGCTTTTGTTGCAGGGAGGAAACGTGTTCCAAGACCTGCAGCTGGTATAATGGCTTTACGTACTTTTTTCAATTTATTTTGCACCGTCCTTAACTACTGATGTGAAAATTAATAGAATACCACTAAATTCTACCTTATTTTTAAAAGTAATCAAATAATTTTATGATGTTTAAAGTAATTTTAATAAAAAATTGTAAGTATAAATAATCAGATCTGTGAAAATTTTATTAATTTTAGCAGGGTTAGTTTATCATTCTTAGGGATCTTCTGTATAATAAAAACAATATGTAATGATGGAAAGAGGCATAAACAAGTGAAAAAACTAAATGTAATGACTATTTTCGGTACTAGACCTGAAGCAATCAAAATGGCTCCACTTGTCCTTGAACTTAATAAACATCCACAAATAAATTCAATTGTCACAGTAACAGCTCAGCATAGAGAAATGCTAGATCAAGTTCTTGAGGCATTTTCTATTACGCCAGACCATGATCTAAACATCATGAAGCAGCGCCAAACATTATCTGAAATTACATCAAATGCATTGTTGAAACTAGATCAATTATTCCAAGAAGAAAAACCTGATATTGTGCTTGTTCATGGCGACACAACGACAACCTTTGCAGGAAGTTTGGCTGCGTTCTATCACCAAATTTCTGTCGGCCACGTCGAAGCTGGCTTAAGAACTCACAATAAATACTCACCGTTCCCTGAGGAATTGAACCGCCAAATGACAGGCACTATTGCTGACATTCATTTTGCCCCTACGGCTGAGGCGAAGCAGAATCTTTTAGTAGAAAATAAAAAAGAAGAGACCATCTGTGTGACAGGGAATACGGCCATTGATGCGTTGCAAACAACAGTTACAGAACACTATCAACATCCAATTTTAGAGAAGATCGGTTCAGATAAAATGATCTTATTAACGGCTCATCGCAGAGAAAATCTCGGTCAGCCGATGAAGAACATGTTTAGAGCGATTCGCCGTGTTGTCGAAGAATTTGAAGATGTTCAAGTCGTATACCCTGTCCATTTAAATCCTGCTGTTCGTGATGCGGCTCAGACAGAATTCAGTGATCTTGATCGTGTGCACTTAATTGAACCGCTCGAAGTCGTTGATTTCCATAATTTTGCTGCCGCTTCACATTTTATTTTAACGGATTCTGGCGGTGTACAAGAAGAAGCTCCTTCTCTAGGAAAGCCAGTATTAGTGCTCCGCGATACAACAGAACGCCCAGAAGGCGTGAAAGCTGGCACGCTAAAGCTCGCGGGTACAGATGAAGAAACCATTTACAAAATGGCTAAAGAGCTGCTAGTCGATCAGAAAGAGTATGACAACATGTCGAAGGCGTCTAACCCTTATGGAGATGGACAAGCATCGAGACGAATTGTTGAGGAACTCCTTCACCGTTTTGGATTAAGTGAAGAAAAGCCTGTTCCGTTCCAATCATAAAAAAGAAGACTACAGTCATGCAGTCTTCTTTTTTTACTGTTCCAAACTCTCCTTCAATTTCTTCTTCACTTTAGCCAGGCTGCTATCATCAAGCTGATAATAATAGATATTATTAATTCGGGCTCCCGAACCTTTCAGCTCATGTTGCTCAACATGCTGTCTTGCATCACGATAATCATTCATCATCGTCCACATGTCGTCAAAGGGCATATTCGTTTTCATGTTATTTTCAACGACTTTAAACATATCACCGAATTTCGTAATAGATGAAATGTTAGCCCCTTTTGCAATGATGCCTTCAATAACTTGACGCTGTCTTTCCTGACGGCCGAAATCACCTTTAGGATCTTGCTTTCTCATTCTTGTATAGGCAAGGGCTTGATCGCCGTTCAGGTTAATTTCTCCTGTACCAAATGAATGGCCATCATAGCTGAAAGCAAACGTGCTGTTCACCGTAATGCCGCCAAGTGTATCCACAATGTCTTTAAAACTTTCCATATTCACTTTTACAAAGTAATCTACAGGTACATCAAGCAGTTCCTCTACTGTATCTGCCGCCATTTGTGTGCCACCGAAAGCGTAGGAGTGGTTGATTTTATCCATTGTGCCTTTTCCGACAATCTTTGTATATGTATCGCGGGGGATACTCACCATCTCAGTTGTTTTCGTTTTCGGATTCACTGTCATGTATATTAATGTATCTGCACGGCCGCGGTCATTCTTTCTTTCATCAACACCCATGACTAAAATGGAGATCGGGTCTTTTTTACTTAAATCGACATCTTTGTCACGCTTATCTGACTTCTTTAAGTTCTCTTGAATGCCTGCGACAGTTGATGCGGCTGTATTCCAAAGATGATACGCGTATCCGCCAGTGGCTAATACGAATAAGCCAATAATCGATAAAACAATCCAAAGAACCTTCTTTTTCTTTCTTTTTCTCTCAGCTCTCATAATGTCCCTCACCTTTTCTATGATTCTTCCATGATTATAGGTTTACGAATCTTGATAAACAAGTTATTTTTTTACTCTGAACCTAGATATAGACGTTGTAACAAAAAAAGGTTTCAAAAAACCTTAAATTTACCTTAAAATATTAAGTTATAAGACGATACAAAGACATGAGGTGAAAAAAATGAAGAAAATCGTCGTTTTACCGTTCTTAATACTACTACTAGGTATCGTGCTCACAGCATGTGGAACGGCTGAGCAATCCTCAGGAGAAAACAAGACAAGCAGTTCAACTCCTCAGGTGCTGGAAGAAAAAGCTGAATTTATTGGAATGGCTGATGCACATACAGTCGAAGTAAAAAAAGTGAATACGACCTTAAATTTCGAGTTTACGGATAATTTTAAAGAAGTATTGAATGAGTTTGATTCAGGCGACAAAGTAGAGATCACTTACTTTATCAATGACAGCGGTCAAAAGGAAATTCAAAAGATTGAAAAACAGAAATAAAAAAGATGGGCGGGATGGACAAAATTGAAGAAAATTCTTTTATTTGCAGTTGCAATTCTTATCACTGCCGGAATCGCAATTCCACAACAAACCTTAGCTGCAAATTCCACCATATCAGTGAAATTATCAAACAATATTGGTAATAAGAAAAGTTTGGAACTCACATCTTCAGGGACATATAAAGTAACAGGTAACAATGTTTCTTCTGTCACCCGATATGCTGGAAAGACATTATATGACACTGCGAATTTAATTGCATCAGCTGGTTGGAGTTACCCAGGAACTGTAGTCATTGTAAATAAAAATGCATTTTCAGATGCGATTACAGCTGCTCCTCTAGCATATAAGCTAAAAGCGCCAATTCTATATACCGAGGCTGGTCAATTAACAAAGGCAACAGAGACTCAGATTAAAAAAATGAATCCAGATAATATCTTAATTATCGGGGGAACTTCAGTTGTAACTACAAACACTGAAAAAACATTAAAGAAATATGGGAAAATCAAAAGAATAAGTGGAGCAACTCGATATGAAGTGTCAAAAAATGTTGCAAAAGAGATGGGTAATTACAGTCAGGCTGTCGTTGTAACAGGGCGTGTTTTTGCAGATGGTGCTTCAGCAGCTCCTTATGCGGCACGGAATGGGTACCCAATTTTACTTGCGCCAAAAACAACTCTACCTAACTATCGGATTCCTAAAAAAGTAACCATTATTGGTGGAGAACTTGCAGTTAATAAAAATATTGAAAATCAAATTAAAAAAACGGCTTCAGTGACACGAATAGGTGGAGCTACGCGCTATGATGTATCTGTAAACATAGCGAAAGCCATGAATATGAATGCTGATAAGCTTTATATAGCTAATGGAGCTTCCTTTTTAGATGCAGTGCCACTTTCTGTCTTAGCAGCAAAAAATAATAAGGCAATGGTTCTTGTAAAAAAAGACAGCCTGCCAACACCTGTTAAAAACTTATTAAAAGATAAAGGTACATACTCTTTTCAAATAGCTGGTGGTACTAGTGCGATAACAGAAAACCTTCAAAAGAGCTTAGCAAATGAATTTTACTTAAAGAAAAATACGCCATATCAATTGAATGTGACTAATGGGAAAATTTCAGTCAAAGGAATTAAAACAATTGGTACATCGGTAAGGGTCGTTCCTGAAAAATATTCAACTTCTAATGTTCTCAAAATTGCTGGAAAGCCTTATTTAGGAAATATGAATTTTGTTCTTGAGTCAGGATATATTAGACCAACTAATGAAAACATTCCATTTGAAGACTACCTAAAAGGCGTAGTGCCATATGAAATGCCTGCAAGCTGGCATGTTGAAGCGTTAAAAGCACAGGCAGTTGCCGCTAGAACGTATTCGGTGAACAGTATTGGAAAAGTCGTACCTGATACAACAGCCTTCCAAGTATATGGAGGGTATAACTGGTACACGAATTCGACAAAAGCTGTCGATACCACAAAAGGAAAAGTACTGAAATACAACAACCAGCTCATTTCAGCCACCTATTATTCTAGTAATGGCGGCTATACAGAGGCAAGTGAAGAAGTGTGGGCAAATGCACTGCCGTACCTAGTGGCCAAAAAGGATACAAAAGATCCGGTGAATGCATGGACACTGAAACTTTCTAAAAAGCAGCTAGGCACATCATTGACTGCTAGTACAGTAGCATCTCAGTGGTCTAACGCAAAAGAGACAAATGCTGCTGATCTTGCTGGTCTCAAATCATGGCTGCTCAAAAACAAAGAAACGGCTGCGTCTGATATGAAAATCGCATCCATCTCAAGTCTGACGTTCTCAGGAACAACAAAAGGCCAGCGTGCAAAGACGGTTTCGATCAAGCTGACATACCACCTGAAAAACAAAACAGGTACGTATACAGTAAACAAAAGCACTACGGCAAGTATGAAGATGACCGAGTTTAGATCAGTCATGGGCGCAACAAAAGTAAAAAGTACATTTGCGTCAGTCAAAAACAATACAAATGACTTCATGATTTCAGGAAAAGGATATGGTCACGGCATTGGCATGAGCCAATACGGATCTAAAGCTAGAGCTGAATCTGGAGAGTCTTATTCTTCCATACTTTCGTTCTACTATCCAGGTACAAAATTAACAAACTATTAGAAAGGTGGTATTGATCATGCGTGCATTTATAAAAATGGTATTTATATCAATAGTGGCGTTATTTGTGTTTATACCATCAGCTTTAGCGGATAACTCTGTAACAAGAGTAGATGGAAAAACACGTTATTCAACGGCTGTAAATGCAGCCAAAAAAGGGTGGACTACAGCTAATACAGTTGTATTAGTTGGGAAAACTGCTTATGCAGATGCTCTTAGTTCTGTTCCTTTCGCAAAACAAAAAGACGCACCTGTTTTATATACGAACAAAGACAACTTATCTCCTGAAACAAAAAGCGGATTGAAAAGCTTGAAAACGAAAAAAGTGATTATTATTGGGGGTCAAAGCAATATTTCAAATAAGGTGGCCAATCAATTAAAATCGATGGGGATATCTGTTAGTAGAATTGCTGGAAAAACTCGTTATGACACTGCCACTTTAATTGCCAAACAGATGAAAATTACAAATGTAGCGATTGTTGCAAATGGTTTTGCTTATGCAGATACTGTTGCTATCTCGCCTTATGCTGCAAAAATGGGTTACCCTATTTTATTGACAAATAGCAAGGGTTTACAATCCGTGACTGCTTCCTATCTTAAAAACAGAGGAATCAAGCAGACGATTGTCATTGGTGGAGAATCAAGAGTAAACAAAGCTACTTTCAATAAATTACCTTCGCCAACAAGGGTTGGAGGAGCGACACGTTATGACACAGCTGCAAATGTAGTAAGAAAATATAATATGAGTACGAACAATACGTTTATTAGTAATGGATTTGCATATGCTGATTCCGTAAGTGGAGCAAGTTTAGCAGCAAAACAAGGAAAAGCCTTTATTTTCACTAATGATAAAAGCTTACCTACTCCAACTAGAAAAATTATTGGAGAAAAAAAGATCACACGGTTTAGTGCAATTGGGGGAACAACTGTTATTTCTTCAAATGTACTCTCTCAATTAAAAAATCCAGTAGTAGGAAAGAAAGTATTTATTGATCCTGGTCACGGTGCACATGATGCTGGGGCAATTGGCTACGGTCTTTTGGAGAAAAACGTAAACCTAGATGTATCAAAACGCCTAAATTCAAAATTAATAAATGCTGGGGCTCTAACCTCGTTATCTCGGACGAAAGACACGTATGATACTCTTGAACAGCGTGTAATTAAAGGTGCAAATGCTAAAGCAGATATCTTCATCAGTGTCCATGCGAACTCAAATGATAACAGCAGTGCAAATGGAACTGAAACGTATTATGACAAAACATATGCGGCAACAAACAGCTTGAAGCTTGCGCAAAATATTCAGCCTAAAATGGTCAGTGCACTTGGCACAAGGGACCGTGGTGTGAAAATAGCAGGGTTCTATGTCATCAAAAAATCTAAAATGCCGAGTGTTTTACTTGAAACTGGTTTTGTGTCCAGTCCAGTTGATTCAAACATCTTGAAGTCTGCTACGTATAAAGATCGATTGGCGTCAGGCATTGCCAGTGGTGTGTCAGGTTACTTTAAATAAGAAAATACAAGATGGGGGTGCCTCAGATACTCCTCTTAGGCTGTTCGAGAACGTTTCTCGGCAGCCTTTTTTCAAAGGTCTTGAAGTGATTGTCTAATCAACTGTGTGTCAAGTTAAAAATACATTTCATTTCCGGTTATCTTTGTTATAATTGAAATATAGAAGATGAATAGTTCACACATAATCTTCAAACAGCAAATCGACAAATCATGAAGAGGTGACGATCTTGAAAAAATTAATCACAATGCCGTTTTTAGTTTTACTTCTAGGTGTAATGCTCACAGCATGCGGCACATCAAATCAGTCAAACGATAACAATACGGATAACAGCAAAAAAGAAACAACTGAAGCAGCAGATCAAAAGAAAGAAAATGCAACAGACGAAAAGACGGAAGACAAGTCTGCAAGTGAAAAAGCAGATGATGAAAGCAAAGAAACAGCTGCTCAAACAGAAGACCAAGCAGGTCAATCTGATGAAGATGCAAAAGAAAGCTCAAGTAAGGAAATCACAAAAGAAGAAACGACAAACGATCAGTCAAAAGCTGAATCTAAAACAAAAAAAGAATCTACAACGAAGAAAAATGAAGTCACCAAAGAAGGCACATATGTCGGTTTGGCTGATGGACATACAATTGCTGTCAACATTGATGGAAAAGAAGTAGCCATTCAATTCGGAAATACATTTTCTAAACAAGTGAACAGCCTAAAAGAAGAGTCAAAAGTGAAAGTAACTTATACAAAAGATGCAAACGGAACGCTTAGACTGAAGACGATCGAATCCGTAAAGGCAAAATAAAAAAAGACACGTAGACCCGCAGAAATGCGGGTCTTTTTTACGTTTAAAAGGGCATAACTTGATATAAGGGCACATTCTTAACACACTTTTACAAGACTTAACAGCCCATTTACATTTGCTTAATGTTGCTCTGCTAAACTGACTTTCATAGAACATCTCTTTACACAACAACTACTTTGAATGGTGAGGTGCAGGTCAGTGAGCGCAGAGAAAGCGATGAACCTTTACAGAGAATATGAAGTGAGACGAAACCACTCTTTTGCTTTAACAGAACATATGGTTCGATATTTATTTGCAAAACGTTTCATAGATGTCGTGTTCTCGTTCATCGGATTGATGTTGAGTACGCCAATCATTTTACTGTTTGCCCTTTTAATTAAGCTAGAAACACCAGGGCCAGCCTTTTATATGCAGGAAAGGGTCGGAAAAGACGGTGTCTACTTTAAATTATGGAAGCTCAGATCGATGAGAACCAACGCAGAAAGCGGAGGAGCGAAATGGGCGCAAAAAAATGACCCTCGTATCACCAAAGTGGGGGCATTCATCAGAAAAACAAGAATTGATGAACTGCCGCAGTTTATCAACGTGTTAAAAGGAGAAATGAGTATTGTAGGTCCACGTCCTGAAAGACCAATGTTTACTGCCGAATTTAATCGGACGATTCCAGGCTTTACAAAAAGACTGACAGTGAAGCCAGGGCTGACAGGTCTTGCTCAAGTAAATGGGGGATATGAAATGAGTCCAAGTGAGAAATTATCACACGACTTACAGTATATTCAAAACTTGACATTTTCTCTCGACACGAAGATTATGGTAAAAACGTTAAAAGTCATCGTGACTGGTGACGGAGCCAGATAAGTAAAGTAGGGAAGAGAAATGGCAAGTATGAAAAATCGCCTGCTGGGCGGAGCAAAATGGACAAGCTTGTCCGCATTGATCATTACCATCATCCAAATTGCACAGTTCGCCTTTTTAGGAAACGTAATGTCACTGAAAGAATTTGGACTCGTTGGCATGATCACAACGGTCACAATATTTACACAGATTTTACTTGATCTAGGCATCGGTGCTGCGATCATTCAAAAGGAACAAACGACGGAACGTCAATTATCTACATTATATTGGATCAACTTGCTGACGGGAATTCTCTTGTTTTGTGTATTGATCCTTGCAAGTCCCTTGATTGCCGCCTTTTATGCCAGACCTGAGCTGGAAGGCTTGCTCAAGTTATTATCCATTATGTTTCTCATTGCACCAATTGGTCAGCAATACCAATACATGATGCAGAAAGATTTAGCCTTTAAAACCTTAAGTACGATTGAGACGATAGCGACGATCATTTCGCTGATTGTTCTACTGATCCTAGCCTTTTTTATCAATCCAATTGTGGCCTATGTGATCTCTCAAGTGCTGCTTCAATCAGGAAAAGGTCTCATGTATGCAGCGGCTTATTGGAAGAAGTGGCGCCCAGCACCCGTTTTCGCATTAGGGGAAGTGAAAGAGTTTTTCTCCTTCGGGGCTTTCCAGCTTGCGTCAAGGCTTGTCAATCGGGCAGGCTCAAACATCGACATGATTTTAATAGGACGGTTTCTTGGAGCAGAAGCTTTAGGGATTTACAGCCTGGCTTATCAAATCGTCACAATCCCGGTGCTAAAAATTAACCCGATTGTGACGAGAGTGGCTTTCCCAGTTTTCGCAAAAAGTCAGCGTGATCATTCTAGGCTGCGTGAGGGCTTCCTCAGTATGACGAATATGCTCGCACTCATTAGTTTTCCACTCCTCATCGGTCTTGCTGCCGTATCAGATAGCTTTATAGAAGTGGTGTTTGGAGAGAAATGGCTAGTGGCGGTCCCGGTTTTGAATATTTTGTGCATTGTTGGTCTACTCCGTGTGCTGATGAATCCAAATGGTTCCATCCTTCTTGCAAAAGGAAGAGCGGACTTAGCTTTTTATTGGGATACAGGCATGTTCATCGTATATGGATGCGCCTTATATGCAGGAGTCCATACCGGCAGTCTATTGACTGTAGCTTGGGTCTACTCAGGGGTCAGCCTGCTGAACTTCATTGTCGGCAGGTGGCTGATGGCTTATGTCATTCAGCTAGATATGAAGGTGTATGTAAAATCACTCGTAAAGCCTGCTGTCATGACGTTGTTAATGGCCGGCTGCGCAGTGGCTGTTCATCAAGGGATGAAGCTGATATCAGCGGATATACTGCTTCAATTACTACTGACAATTTGTTTAAGTGCGGCTTTATATAGCTTGCTGCTTGTCAAAATGTATCCGCAGGTGACAGGGAAATTATGGAGAAGAGGTCGTTCGTCATGAAGGTGCTATGGCTGACAAGTGTATATCCTAGTGAAAAACATCCAAGTGAAGGCGTCTTCCATGAAACGCAAGTGCAGGAGCTGGTCAAACAAGGCGTAGAAGTGAGCGTGATTTGTCCTACCCCTGTCAATCCGCCCATCTTACGGATGCTTAAAGCTTCCTATCGTCAGAGAAAAGATCTTCCCCAGCAGGAAGTGAGGTGCGGAGTACCGGTTTACAGACCGCCTTATACAGCACTGCCTGGACAGCTAAAATGGGCTCAGCCGAGTAAACGAATCGCAGCTTCTGTCCTACGCACAATGGAGCGTTATGAACTGTCACCGGATTTCATCCATGCGCACTTTGCCATGCCGTCTGGCGGCGCAGCAGCTGTGATCAAAAAGGAAGCAAACATCCCTTATCTTCTGACCTTACACGGCAGTGATGTGAACGTCTATCCAACCTATAGCCAAGGGGCGCTTGCAGCCTTTAAAGCAGCAGTAAAACAGGCGTCTGCTGTTCTCACAGTGAGTGAAGAGCTGGCAAAGAAAACACATGACATGACAGAGGCGGATGCACAATGTCTCCCGCTGGGAATTCCGCTCAAGTCATTTTCTAGAACACCAGGGGATCAAACAGCTATCAGAAAGCAGATCGGTTTACCGCTTCACGACAAGCTCGTCGTTTTTGTCGGCCGTTTAGTCAAAGAGAAAGGTTTGCTTGAATTAGCGGAAGCTGTCAGCGGGATGGAGGGTGTAAAAGCCGTCTTTGTCGGAAAAGGCCCCCTCGCAAAGGAGCTGGCCGAACGGGCGGGAGAATCCATTATACTCCCGGGGCAGGTGCCGAATAAACAAGTCAAACATTATTTAATGGCAGCTGACCTGTTTGCCCTTCCATCCTACAGTGAAGGAATGCCGACTGTCGTCCTTGAGGCGCTCGCTTTAAAACTGCCTGTCATCGCAACACGGGTTGGTGGTCTCCCATCACTATTTTCTACCTATCAACATCTGCTCATTGAACCGCGTTCAACGAGTCAGCTAAAAGAAGCGATTCACGCTTATCTTTATGAAAACAGATGGAACGAGCAAGTGAAGACCGATCTTCACCACATCGTCCATACAGATTATTCATCATCACATAATGCTACGCTCCTGATTCAGCAATATGAAAAGGTGCTGAATCAATCAACATCCACCGTTTAAACAGGGTGAAATGTGCAAAGACTGATAGATAAACAGTTTGGAACGACCAATATGCTTTTACTGAGAGGATGAAACATGTTGAAGAAAATTGCTGTGATTGGAACAGGATATGTCGGATTAGTATCGGGTACTTGTTTTGCTGATATCGGAAATCGCGTCATTTGTTGTGACATCGACGAATCAAAAATCAACAGCTTAAAAAGCGGTCTCGTTCCAATTTATGAACCGGGCTTAAAGGAATTGATTGAGAAGAATACAGAAGAGGGAAGATTGTGTTTTACAACCAATATTCCCGCTGCAATTCGAGAATCAGAGATTATTTATATTGCGGTAGGAACACCAATGACACCTCAGGGGGAAGCGGATTTAACATTCGTGAAAGCTGTGGCTCAAACGGTTGGAGAACACCTGAATGGCTACAAAATCATCGTGAATAAGAGCACAGTGCCAGTTGGAACAGGACGTCTTGTTCAAGCCATTGTTCAAAAGGCTTCACGCAGTAAATATCCATTTGACGTCGTCTCCAATCCAGAGTTTCTGCGGGAAGGTTCAGCTATTCAAGATACGATGAATATGGAGAGAGCGGTCATTGGCTCTACAAGCGCACATGCATCCACGATCATTAAAAAATTGCATGATCCGTTTCAAACAGAAGTGGTTGAGACCAATCTAGAAAGTGCAGAAATGATTAAGTATGCGGCAAATGCCATGCTCGCCACAAAAATCTCATTCATCAATGATATTGCGAACATTTGCGAGAGAGTTGGTGCTGATGTGGAAAAAGTCAGCGAAGGCGTTGGGTTAGATAGCCGTATCGGGCATAAATTTTTAAAAGCAGGCATTGGATTTGGCGGTTCTTGTTTCCCAAAAGATACGATGGCTCTTCTCAAAATTGCCGAAACAGCCGGCTACCGGTTCAAGCTGATCGAATCTGTCATTGAAACAAACAACCACCAAAGAGCCCATCTTGTCAGCAAACTGATGAGTGTGTTCGGTGATATTAAAGGAAAAACGATTTCCGTTTTAGGGCTCGCATTTAAACCAAATACAAACGATATGCGTTCAGCGCCAGCACTAGATATTATCCCAATGCTGAGAGAGCTCGGAGCTTTTGTCAAAGCCTATGATCCAATTGCTTATGTAGAAGCAGAAAGAGAGCTTGGCCCGCAGGCGATCTTCAGCAATGATCTCTATGAAACAGTGAAAGATACAGATGCTTGTCTCATCTTAACGGAATGGGATGACGTACAGAAGATGGATAAGGATCAGATCAAGCAGCTACTTCGTTCTCCCATTTTAATTGATGGAAGGAATTTGTTTGATCCAGCAGAAATGAAAGAGAGAGGATTTATTTACCAGTCCATCGGCCGCCCAGGCGTATGGGAAACAGAATTGGTATCGAAGGCACAATAATAGGGGGAACTTGGATGAAGAAAGTATTGGTCACTGGGGGAAGTGGATTTATAGGATCTCATACGGTAGAGGCTTTATTAGAGAAAGGTTATGAGCCCATCGTTCTTGATAACTTTTCAACTGGATCGAAGGAAAATATCGCTCATCTATCCGTACAATGCATTGAAGCAGATGTCACAAAATCAGAAACGGTCGATTTGATCAAACACATTGCACCAGATTATATCATTCATCTTGCAGCGCAAGTGAGTGTAGCCGTTTCGGTTCAACATTTCGTCTACGACGAAGAGGTCAATATTAAAGGCTCGCTGCATGTGATCAAAGCAGCGGCTGAAGCCGGGGTAGAGAAAGTGGTGTTTGCTTCATCGGCAGCAGTTTATGGAGACCCAGTCTATCTGCCGGTCGACACAGCTCATCCACTGCAGCCTGGTTCACCTTATGGCTTGTCAAAACTGACAGTTGAACGATACTTACACATGGCAAAATCACTCTATGATGTGGACTATTGTATTATGCGGTACAGCAATGTATATGGTCCGCGCCAAGACGCACTTGGTGAAGGCGGTGTTGTCTCAATTTTTTCTGATAAGTTTGCAAAACATGAGGCACCTTTCATCTTCGGAAACGGGGAACAAACAAGAGATTTTATCTATGTAGGCGATCTAGCCGCAGCGAATGTTGCAGCTTTAACAGCTCAATCAAACGTTTGTTTAAATATCTCATGTGGTCATTCCATCAAGGTGAATGAGCTGTTTCAAACGATGAAGCGAGTCACGAGATCAGATCTTGAACCGATTTATAAGCCGCAGCGTGCAGGAGATATTGTGCATAGTACATTGGCAAATGAGGAAACGAAACAAGTCTTAGCATGGGAGCCTGTTGTGACTTTACAAGAAGGTTTGGCTCGTACCATTTCCTACTATGAACAGGAAGTAAAGGCTTAATCCCTCAAATCGGATGGGTTGCTTAGGAGGAAAATAGGTATGAGTGTGAAACAAACAGCATGGCAAATCATGATCGGATGTATGTTATTAGCAGCGGGTATAGGGCTTGTACAAATGGCATCCGCACAGCCTATCGGGTTAAAGAAGATGGTGGTCATTCCGGTTTTACTTGTGGTGCTCATGGCGGCTGTTATATGTATGAAGCTCTACATGAATGGTGAACACATATTCATGTCAGCCATTTACCTTTTAATTGCATTAACATTTCTCAATAATGCTTTTTTCTCTATTAGTGTTGGGTTCTTTAGTCTCTTTCTCTACCGCATCATGCTCTTGGCTGTCTTTGCTTTATTCATATGGCGGATGAGAGACAAAGGAACGTACATATCCCAGTGGCAGCAAATTCGTGTTAAAGGCATTCTTGGTTTTTTCGCTGCATGGTTTTTTTACGGGCTCATCTCACTGCTTTGGGCTCATTCGGTCACAGACGGCCTGAAATATATGTCTCTTCTTGCGATGGGAATGGGTTTTGTCTTTCTTGTGGTCATGTACATTCAGCGAATGGATCAGATCGTGACTTTTTATAGTATTTGGCTAGTCATGACTGTATTTGTGATGGGAATCGGGTTCTATAATCACTTGACCTTGAATCATTTACCGAATACCTCATTGTATCTTGGACCAGCGTACAAACAGCACTATCCTACGGCTGTCTTCTTTAACCAAAATGACTTTGCGACGTTTTTATCTATTAGCTTTTTCTTATATGTGGCGTGTATGCGCCAAATGAAAAATGGTTATATCAAAGCGTTCGGATTACTAGGAGCCATCTTAGCGCTGTATCTTATTTTGTTAACAGAATCGCGCGCCAGTTTGCTCGGCATATTAGCTGGAGCGGCAATCTATGTATGGCTACTGATGCCTCGCTTTTTAAAAAAGTGGTCCATCATGGCAGCAGGCGGGCTTGGTATCATCTGTATCGCCATTTTTTCAGCCAAAATCTATTCTGTCTTTTATGACTTGTTTCTCGCTTCTCAGGTCGCTCATTCTTTTAGCGAACCACTTCCGTCCAACATTGCCCGTGCGAATTTAATCAAAAACGCCTGGCATTTCTTTACGAATTCATATGGATTCGGGGTTGGAGCGGGCAATGTGTCTTATTACTTAGCTCATTTTTCAATCTTTGATACAGATCAGGTCGTGGAAGTTCACAATTGGCTGCTAGAGGTGATGACGAATTTTGGGTTTGCCGTCATGCTAGGTTATATCTCAGTGTATGCCTATCTCATGTTCTCACTGTACAAACAATACCAATTGGCTGACACGAGATCAGCCAAGATGATCATTGAAGGTCTATTTGCTGCCATGCTGAGCTTTCTCGTCTCAAGTATCAGTCCGAGTTCGGTCTCAAATTTATATTTCCACTGGGTGTTTCTAGGTCTAGTGATCGCAGCGGTCAATATCATGAAAAATAAACAGCGTTTCAAGCCGTGGGCAAACGTGTGATGCTGAGTTTGTATGGCTACACTAGTGAAAAAGCAAATACGTCAATGTTGGGAGAATGAGCATGTCTGGTTTTATGTTAAGAATAGGGAAGCGAATGAAAAAATATATCGTCTGGCTTGTGCTGCTGCCCGTTGTATTGGCTGCTTTTGGTTTCTTTTTTGCCAAGGGGACAGTAGAACAGTCAAGTTACACAGCTGCTGTGACCTTGACGCTTGGGAAATATGACGACGGTGTGTATAACAATCTGTCAGAAGTGACATCTCTATTAAAAAGCGATGCATTTCTGAATCAAGCACTCCGGGATGTAAAGGAAGAAGAAAGGCAGGATGTGAAAAATCGTTTGATTCTCACGAACCAGTCCGATACACAATTGCAGTTGTCGTTTACAGATGCTGATCAAGCTCGAGCTTTGGCGGTAGTGAAACAAGTGTCAGATACATTTTTAAAGCAGGACAAAGCCTTATTTACGAAAAGACAGCAAGTCATTGAAAGGAGACTATCCGCTCTTGAAGATGAATCTGTCAGCAATGACTCCAAGGTCGATAAAGAACGATTTTTATATGAATTGGAATCGACAAAGCTCGGGATGAAGCAGGCAAAGATTGTCGATCCTGCCCAAGTGCTCGATGAAGCAGGCAAAGGCATGTCAGCGAAAAAACGAGCTCTGCTAGGACTTGTCATTGGCCTTAGCATCTCGCTTATGTTTGTGGTGTTACCTGAAGTGTTCAAAGAATCTTAATGATGAACTGGAGATGAGTCTTAGGTGAACAATCAACCGTTAGTATCAATTATTACACCGGCGTATAATGCGGAACGTTATTTAACGGATACAGTTCATTCCGTCCTTGCCCAAACCTATTCCAACTGGGAGCTGATCATTGCAGATGATTGCTCAACAGATGGCACAAGGAAGCTGTTAGGGGAATTAAGTCAGACGGACGACAGAATCAACGTCATTTATTTAGAGGAAAACGGAGGAGCCGCTATTGCTAGAAACACAGCCATCAAACAGGCGAAAGGCCGCTTTATCGCTTTTTTAGATAGCGATGATATGTGGAAACAGACAAAGCTCGAAAAGCAGGTCAAGTTTATGTTAGAAAATGATCATGCCTTTACTTTCACGGCATATGACATCATTTCAGAAAATGGAGAGTCATTACAAAAAACCGTCACAGCGCCGGCTCAGTTGAACTACAATGAAGCTTTAAAAAATACGATTATCGGCTGTTTGACGGTGATGCTCGATCTTCAACAAGTAGGACACGTGGAAATGCCAAACATTCGAACAAGGCAGGACTTAGCCACATGGCTCTCTATTTTAAAAAAAGGATTTACTGCCTATGGAATGAGTGAGCCGCTCAGTGAATATCGCATCGTGGGAAACTCGATTTCTAGTAACAAGTGGAAAGCAGCGAAAAAAACATGGTTTGTCTATAGAGAAATTGAGCAGCTTCATTTTGTGAAAGCATCTTGGTGTTTTATGCACTATGCCACAAATGCTGTCAAAAAGCGCTTATAAACAGAAGGGAAAAAAGGTGATAAAGGTGAAAGCAGAGTCGATCATACATGTGATTGTTGCAACGGGAGAATGGGGACACGATGGCCTAAGGTACAGACGACATCGACTGGCGGAATTTCTTGCATCTGATCCAGAAACGAAAGAGGTCATCTGGGTATGCCCATCTGCCACTCGTCATTCAGCTCCCTTTCAGCCTATAACGGATCGAATGAAGCAAATGACCATTCCTGATGTGCTCAAGAGCAAGTTTTTTCGCTTTGGCCGTTATCAAGATATGTTTTATTTTCATAAATTATCTCCTCTTCTTGAGCATTTGCGTCAAGAAGAAAAGCAGGGCATAGCCGTCTGTTTATGGTATACGTTTCCGGGATTTCCGCTCTTATCTTCTTTATTTGAATGGAAACATATTGTGTATGATTGCAGTGACCTGTGGGGAGAGCCCATCAGCGGAAAAAACAACATTCTCTCTTATATGAGACAGCGAGTCATTGTAAAAGCTGAAAACCGCATTATTAAATATGCACACAGCATTACATGCTCTTCACAATACTTACATGATCAAATCAAAAAAAGGCTCATGGGTGAACCGAAAGATGTCTTTACAGTAGAAAATGGCGTCGAGTATGATGTGTTTGCAAAAAGCAACCTCCCTAGCAGGGAAGACGTGCTAGAGGGAAGAGAGGGAACGGTTCTTGGCTTTATAGGTGGGATCAAGCCGAAGCTCGATTTTGACATGATCGCTCAAGCTGCTCGAATGCAGCCAGATTGGACATTTTTATTTGTCGGTCCGGATGGAACGAATGGAGATCCATCTTTTCAGCATGCACTCAAACTGCCCAATGTCATATGGACAGGAGCAGTCGCACCAGAAGAAGTGCCTGCTTATATGAAATTAATTGATGTAGGGATGATGCCATACAAACAGTCTCCTTACAATCAAGCGGTTTTTCCGCTCAAGCTGTATGAATTTTTAGCTGCCGGAATCCCTGTTGTTGGTTTAAATCTTCCATCAACGGAAAGGCTAAAAGAGAATGATGTGTATGAATATGTAGAGGGCGAAGATCCAGCTCTCTTCGTCGAAGCCTGTCAGAAAGTGATCAGTAAAAAAGATGACATGACATGCAGACATCTAAGACAAAGCCGAGCAAAGAAAAAAGATTGGCACGCACTGTTCACAAACATGGTGGAATTAACGAATATTAAAGAAAACGCATAATTCATTCAGGATTGTGCGTTTTTATTTGTTTCTTCTTCTTAGGGGGAGCTTGTGATCATCCTATATTCAATTGTATAATGGAAAGAGCGGCCAATATACAAAATACAGATTTCAATTTAGAAGGAGACTGACCTATGGATTACGAACGCGCCTTATTAGCGTTTTTTGTCTCTCTGGCTACAGTTTTAATTGTGACACCAATCGTCAAAAAGTTTGCAATTAAGATTGGTGCAGTGGACCAGCCGAATAAACGAAAAGTTCATGATAGAGTAATGCCTCGAATGGGCGGTTTGGCGATTTTTATTGGGGTAGCGGCTGGAGCACTAGCAGGCGGGCTGTTTCTACATAATAAAATTACAGCTATATCAGTTGGCGCTGTACTCATCGTCATTTTAGGTATATTTGATGATAAATATAATTTAAGTGCAAAATTTAAATTTCTTGTGCAAGTTCTCGTTGCTTGCTTAATCGTGAGCACGGGCTTAAAAATGGACTTTTTCTCTGTTCCTTTCTTAACAGATCGACTGGAGTTAGGATGGATGGCATATCCCCTGACTGTACTATGGATTGTTGGGATTACAAATGCGATCAATTTAATTGACGGATTAGATGGACTGGCTGCCGGAATTTCGGTTATCGGTTTAACCACGATTGCCGTCATGGCATTTTCTGCGGACAAGATCCTGATTCTTTCGTTATCTCTTGTCGTCATTGGCAGTACCATCGGTTTTCTTTTTTATAACTTCCATCCAGCAAAAATATTTATGGGTGATACAGGTTCGTTATTTTTAGGCTATATGATCTCGGTCCTGTCACTTTTAGGATTGTACAAAAGTGTTACTTTGTTTAGTGTTGTTGTCCCTGTAATTATTTTAGGTGTGCCTATTTTTGATACGACCTTTGCGATCATCAGACGAATATTGAATAAACAGCCTATCTCAGCACCTGACAAATCACACATCCATCATCGACTGATGGCCTTTGGCTTATCACATCGAATGGCAGTGATTGTGATTTACATGATTGGCTTAGTCTTCAGCTTAAGTGCGATTTTGCTGACAAGTGCCACCATTTGGCTGTCATTGATCATCATCTTTTTACTGGTCATGTTTATGCAAGTTATTGCTGAAGTCACTGGATTAGTGAACGAAGAGTTTAAACCATTTACGAAATTCTACAAACGTATGGTCAAAAGACAATAAAAAACAGCCCGTTCCTCGGAAGGCGGGCTGTTTTTATTATTGTCCTGTTGTATTGCTCGAAGGAG
This sequence comes from Bacillus sp. 22190, assembly GCF_052045575.1. Taxonomy (NCBI): domain Bacteria; kingdom Bacillati; phylum Bacillota; class Bacilli; order Caryophanales; family Bacillaceae; genus Bacillus; species Bacillus sp. 22190. Next base: position 326,928 of record NZ_JBQEPF010000001.1, read on the forward strand.
TCGTGGTATCAGTTGTTCCTGTTTCACCAGAGGCTGGATTTGTTTGTGAATCTGTTTCAGATGATGACTCAGCAGGAAGCTTTAAATGTGTCCTTAACTCATTTTGCACCTCAGCCAAGTTGGTTTGATCTGGCTCAAAGAAGTATGTTCGATTTGGTCCTAGATAAAGGTCTGATCCTTTAATAGATAATGTTTCAGTATCGTCTCCTTTGAAACCACTGTAAATTTGCTGTAGAGCAAGTCCTTCTGTGATGCGGAAGTTGGTTGTTATATGATCACTTACTTCTTTTGCAATATTATCCACGTTTGCAATGTTATGAGGTTTCGCCATTTGATCAATCATGGCACGTAAGATTTGTTTCTGACGATCGTTACGCCCGAAATCACCACGTGGATCTTGTTTTCTCATTCGCGCGTAAGCAAGTGCCTCTTCCCCGTTTAAATGCATATTCCCTTTTTTAAAGTAAATCTTTTTCGATTTTTTGACGTCACTTTTTTCATTGAAGTCAAATGGAACGTCTATATCGATTCCCCCAACTTCATCAATGACATCCTTAAAACCGTCAAAGTCCACTGTTGCATATTTGTCAATTGGGATATGCAAGAATTGTTCGACAGTTTCAATCGTTTCGTCTTTACCGCCTTTAGCAAATGCCGCATTGATCTTTACTTTATTTCCCGTTGTGTCACTAGCAAGCTGTACTCGTGTGTCACGGGGGATACTGACCATTTTCATCGTTTTATCCTGAGGATTAATCGTTGCGACGATGAGTGAATCTGAACGGCCGTGATCACCATTTGTGGCGTAATCCTCTATGCCAACAAATAGGACAGAGAAAGGTTTTTTCTTTATATCAATGACAGCATCACGGAGTTTCGATTTCTCCCCGCGCTCTAATTCATCATAAGTTTTGTCAGCAGCTTGGAGTGTATTCACAATCTTATAAACTGCAAATCCGCCCATGCAGATAAAGAGAAGCAAAAATAAGACCAGAATCCGTTTGAAAATCTTTTTCTTCTTACTCTTTTTCTTTCGTACACGCACTTTTACTCGTTGTGCCATTCATCTGTCTCCTTTATCGGACCAACGTCCTTTTCTAAATAAATCAATTCGCCTTCTTTAGTAACACTCTTTCCATTAGTCAACTCAGTCATCCATTCAATGAACTGCTCTTTTTGTGTTTCTTCTACATACGTTTCAAAAATCACATCTTCTGCATAATGGATGTCTTTTAGCTGAAAAGATGAGACTCTAAGCTCATTCTCTACCTTTCCAAGCCATGTATAATCTATTGTTGTGTGCATCGTACGCATTAAACAGCGTTCTACCATACCAACATGATTGATTGCTTCAGACACAGATTTTCCATACGCGCGAATTAATCCACCGGCACCTAGCTTAATACCGCCGAAATAACGAGTGACGACAACAACTGTATCTTTCAGCTTGCGTTTTTTAAGCACTTCAAGCATGGGTACCCCTGCCGTACCGCTTGGTTCACCATCATCATTTGCTTTTTGAATCAGATCATGTTCACCGATCAAATAGGCGGAACAATTATGAGTGGCGTTCCAATGTTGTTTTTTTATGGATTGTATAAAGGCTTGTGCTTCTTCTTCTGAGACAGCACGTTGTATATGACAAATAAAACGTGATTTTTCAATGACGATCTCATGCTCGCCACGGCTTTTTACTGTGAGATAGCGGTTCAGCAAAAGACATACCCTCCTGACAAGCAAATTGTAAGGCTAGAGAAAATTTGCATTGGTTTTAGAATTTTACAGCGTATTTTGTTATGATGATAGGAGCGGAAAAAGGGTCGTCATAAAAATTTCATGATTTATACGCATTCTTTCATTATAATTCGACATAAAATGCAGATCAATGACATTTATAATAAAAAAAGATGACATCACTGTTACGGGAGGTAAAAGCCATGACAACACCTAAAATGGATCCGAAGTTATTGGATTCAATCATCATGAAAATGCTAAGTACAGTTGATGGCAGTAAGGACGAAGTATTTAGAATCGGCGAACAGTCCCGTCAACAATATGAAAGCCTAGTAGAAGAGCTCAAGCAAATTAAACAGCAAGTCAACGAAGTCATTGATTTTGGGGATAAACTAGAAGTACATACGAGACATGCTAGAAATCGTTTATCTGAAGTCAGCAGAAACTTCAACAAATTCAGCGAAGAAGAAATACGAGAAGCCTATGAAAAAGCACATAACCTGCAAGTAGAATTGACCATGATCCAGCAGCGCGAAAAACAGCTGAGGGAAAGAAGAGATGATCTCGAAAGACGATTGTTAAGCTTACAAGACGTCATTGAACGTTCAGAAACGCTTGTGAGCCAGATCACGGTCGTCCTCAACTACTTGAACCAAGATTTACGTCAGGTCGGTGTTTTACTTGAAGATGCTCAGGCAAAACAAGATTTTGGACTAAGAATTATTGAAGCCCAGGAAGAAGAGCGCAAAAGGGTATCACGAGAAATCCATGATGGACCTGCTCAGATGCTGGCAAACGTGATGATGCGTTCAGAACTAATTGAACGAATTTTTAGAGACCGTGGAACAGAAGAAGGATTTAAAGAAATTAGAAGTCTAAGACAGAATGTGCGAAATGCACTGTACGAAGTGAGAAGAATCATTTATGATTTAAGACCGATGGCTTTAGATGATTTGGGTCTCATTCCGACACTGCGAAAATACTTAAACACAATTGAAGAATATGATGGAAAAACCAAAATTACGTTCCAGTGCTTAGGTGATACTGAAAGCGAAAGAATTGCTTCTCAATTTGAAGTGGCACTATTTAGACTAGCTCAAGAAGCTGTCACAAATTCTTTAAAGCATTCTGAAGCTGAAGAAATCTCTGTGAAGGTTGAAGTGACGAAAGACTTTGTCACCTTAATTATCAAAGACGATGGAAAAGGCTTTGATATGAAGGATGTTAAAACAAATAAAAACAAATCCTTTGGGTTACTTGGTATGAAAGAGCGCGTAGACTTACTAGAAGGTAAAATGACCATAGACTCAAAAATAGGTCTAGGGACATTCATCATGATTAGAGTACCGTTAACATTACAAAATAAAATTGTAAAATAGAGACAAAAGACATATTGACCATAAAGTTCAGGTGTAGAACAATAAACATGGGGAGGCGTAGCTTGTGACTAAAGTAAATATTGTAATTATCGATGACCACCAATTATTCCGTGAAGGTGTCAAACGGATTTTAGATTTTGAACCTACTTTTGAAGTAGTTGCAGAAGGAGACGACGGTGACGAAGCTGCACGTATCGTAGAACACTATCATCCGGATGTTGTCATTATGGACATTAATATGCCGAATGTAAATGGTGTGGAGGCTACAAAACAGCTAGTAGAGCTTTATCCCGAATCAAAAGTCATTATCCTATCTATTCATGACGATGAAAACTATGTGACACATGCATTAAAAACAGGAGCAAGAGGCTACTTGTTAAAAGAAATGGATGCAGATACCCTCATTGAAGCAGTAAAAGTAGTAGCTGACGGAGGCTCTTATTTACATCCGAAAGTCACTCATAACTTAGTAAATGAATTCCGACGCTTAGCAACAAGCGGCGTTTCAGCACATCCACAGCACGAGGTATATCCTGAAATTCGCAGACCACTTCATATCTTAACAAGACGTGAATGTGAAGTTCTTCAAATGTTAGCTGACGGAAAGAGCAATAGAGGTATTGGTGAGTCGCTCTTTATTAGTGAGAAAACAGTCAAAAACCACGTGAGTAACATTTTGCAAAAAATGAATGTAAATGACCGTACTCAAGCTGTTGTTGTAGCAATTAAAAACGGCTGGGTAGAAATGAGATAATGTTCCGGACAAGTACTCCTTTTTCGCCTGTTTTTAGTTCTCTCATATTCAAGTTAGAGAGCAATGATAGGCAGGTAAGGAGTCTTTTTCGGATATAGCGGGCTTGCCTATTGATTAGGCAAGCTTTTTTGATTAGTATTATAAATCTAGTGAAAAACAATGATCATTCTTTTTTAAAAAGCAACTTAACGGATAAGGAAGGTATTTAAGAATGAAAATAGCCGTTGTAACAGACAGTACTGCTTATATACCACAAGAACTACGTGATAAACATCATATTCATATGATCCCTCTGAATGTCATCTTTGGTACTGAATCATACCGTGAAGAAGTAGAAATGGATTGGAAGACATATTATGAAGAAGTCAAGAAACATAAAGATCTTCCAACAACCTCTCAGCCTGCTTTCGGTGAACTTATAGAATTATATGAAAAACTTAGTGAAACATATGATGCTGTGATTAGTATACATCTGTCAAGCGGAATTAGTGGAACATACAATAGTGCGGCCTCAGCGAATGAACTAGTTGACGGAATCGACATTTATCCGTTTGATACAGAGACTAGCTGTATGGCGCAAGGTTTTTATGTGTTAGAAGCTGCTGAAAAAATCCAAGGTGGTGCTTCTCCAGAAGAAGTGATTTCCCATCTCAATTATCTGAAAGAAAATCAAAGAGCTTATTTTATGGTAGACGATTTAACTCATTTACAACGTGGCGGCAGATTAAATGGTGCTCAGGCTTTTATTGGAAGCCTCTTAAAGGTAAAGCCTATCTTGCATTTTGACAACAAGCTAATTGTCCCTTTTGAGAAGATTCGTACACGCAAAAAAGCCATTTCACGTATTTTTGAATTATTTGATGAAGATGCATCACGTGGTGTTCCAATGAGAGCAACTCTGATACATGGTAATAGAGAAGAAGAAGCAGATGAATTAATTGCGCACTTATTAGAAAAGTATCCTCATGTTGAATTTTATAAAAGCTACTTTGGTGCCGTGATTGGCACTCATCTAGGCGAAGGCTCTTTAGCACTTGGCTGGATCATCAGATAGATATCAAAATCCCCTTTTCTCATGGAAAAGGGGATTTGTTTTTCTGTTTTTACAATTAGACGAAAGGCCTTCTCTTTGTACATAATGGGTCAACATGAATGGAAAGGTAGTGCGTGAAATTGAATCTGGAAAAAGCAATGGAACTCAGTCACAAGCTACAATCAAGGCATCTTCTTCCTATTGAATGTCAATGTACACAGTCCGAATTGGAGTGGCTGGAGAATCAAGGATTCATCCATAGAACACCTGCTGTCAATAGGGTGGCGAGTGGTTTGATCTGCTGCCGGTGCGGTGTATCAAACAAGCGCTACTTTGCCCTCTCTCCGTGTGAAACATGTAAAAAAGACTGTGTATACTGTAGATCCTGCATCATGCTGGGAAAAGTAAGTGAATGTGGCTTTCTCTATGAATGGACGGGTCCACAAAAGAAAGAAACAAGACAAGTTGAATTAACATGGCAGGGAGAACTTTCTAAAGGGCAAAAGAGAGCGTCCGATAGGCTAGTAGAAGCAATCCAAAACAAATTTGATCTGCTCGTTTGGGCTGTTTGTGGTGCGGGGAAAACGGAGGTGCTTTTTCACGGAATAAAATATGCGCTAAATAACGGAATGAGTGTTTGTATTGCGACGCCTAGAACCGATGTTGTACTTGAGCTTGAACCTCGAATGAGAAAGGCATTTCAAGGACTGAATATAGCTGCACTTTATGGCGGGAGTTCTCAAAGATTTCAAATGGCACCGCTTATGATCGCTACAACCCATCAGCTAATGAGATATAAAAACGCTTTTGATGTCCTCATTGTAGACGAAGTCGATGCTTTTCCTTATTCAATGGATGAACGGCTTCAGTTTGCTGTTTTAAAGTCAATGAAAAAAACAGGAGTTAGAATTTACTTAAGTGCCACACCATCTAAAAAAATGCAAAAGGATGTTGCTTGTAGACAATTAGAAGCGATCAAAATTCCTCTGCGCTTCCACCAAAAACCGCTGCCTGTCCCAACATTTCAATGGGTTGGAGATTGGAAAAAGAAATTAAAAAGAAATCGGCTTCCAGCATCTACAATGAACTGGCTGCATGAACATATCACAAAGAAAAAAAGAGTGCTACTCTTTGTTCCTTCTATTTCTACTATGAAGAAGGTAACTCATATTCTTCAAGTTCAATGTGTAAATGTACAGGGAGTTTCTGCCGATGATCAAGAAAGGAAGCAAAAAGTCCAGCATTTCAGAGATCATAGATACGATGTATTGGTTACAACAACTATTCTAGAAAGAGGCGTTACCATTCAAGATGTTCAAGTGGGCGTATTAGGTGCGGAATCTCCTATTTTTACAGAAAGTGCACTTGTCCAAATTTCTGGTAGAGCAGGGAGACATCCAGATTTTTTTAACGGAGACGTATACTTTTTTCATTTTGGTTTAACGAGAAGTATGAAACAAGCAAAGAAACATATCGTAAAAATGAATAATACAGCTGAAAAAGAGTTTTCTGAAAAATAGTGTGGGTTCAACTAAATCATGGTACATTATATTCACAAAACACAAATGGCAGGAGAGACAAAATATGCTACTCAACGCAAAAGAAATACTACTTAAAGAAATTCTCTATCAATATCTCAACCAATTAAACATGATTTGTCATTGTGAAAAATGTATAGAAGATGTATTAGCCATTTCTCTAAATCAAGTGAAACCGCAATATATAACAGATATCGATAAAATATCCTACAGTAAATCCGAGATGGTGGATAAACAGAAAAATACGGCGATGCTCGTCATTCTGACAGAAGCTGCTTCAACGGTCACTACATATCCAAGGTGCGAAAATCATTTGCCGTTGAACAAAGAAAAGCGTTGATTTGTCCAATTTGTGAGAGCCATTTTGTGGCTGCTTTTACATGGAAATCATTCCTACTATTAAATGAAGATCGTTTATGTGTAGCATGTAAGAACCACCTGATGAAGATTCAAGGTCCTACTTGTCCCAAATGCGGAAGAGCGCAATCAAATGATCAATTGTGTCAGGATTGTTCAAGGTGGGATAAACGACGGGATTTTACTGAGATTCTTGTAATGAATCGGTCTGTTTATGCTTACAACGACTTTATGAAAGATATTCTAGCTCGATTTAAATTTCGAGGTGATACGGCTTTAGCTGATCTATTTAAAAAAGATGTACAGTCAGCGTTTAAACGTTCTTTTTCAATCAAAGAACCGGTCCTTGTCCCAATTCCTTTGAGTAAAGAGAGATTAAAGGAAAGAGGATTCAATCAGTCAATGATGCTTGCTTCCATGATTGGCGGACCTATATTGGAGCCACTTATAAAAGTACATCAAAGTAAGCAGTCTAAGAAAAGAAAAAATGAACGTTTACATCAACAGAATTTGTTCCAATTAAGGCAGTCAAACCCGATCGTTCTAAAGGATATCATATTAATCGATGATATTTATACAACTGGGGCGACAGTCTATCATGCAGCAAAAATTTTAAAAGACGCAGGCGCCAAAAGTGTTTCCTCTTTTACGTTGATTCGTAGTTAAAAATCATGACAATCAACCGATATTAAGAAAAGAAAATAACGTAAGGGGTTTTGGTTATGAATCAATTGGCAAACTGTCCACAATGTAATCAGTTATTTTTAAAAACCACCATCCAAACGGTTTGTAACAAATGCTTTGAAGAAGAAGAACGTTCTTTTGATATCGTTTATAAATTCTTGCGTAAGCAAAGTAATAGACAATCAACCATTGCTGAAATAGTAGACGCAACAGAAGTTGATGAAGAATTAATCCTGAAATTTATCCGTTTAAAAAGACTTCAAATTAGTCAATTCCCGAATATCAATTATCCTTGTGAAAGATGCGGCCAACCGATCAGAAAAAACAAGCTGTGTAGCCATTGTGAAAAGGATATAAAGACGCAAATCAGTCAAATGGACCAAGAAGAAGAGCGTAAAAGGGAGATTGAATCTAGGAAAAAAGACACCTATTATGCCATTAATCCTAAAAACGACTGATTCCCTAAACTAAGTTGCAGTTTGGTCGATAAAATGGATAGAATCAAGACAGACTGTAACGGAAAGCGAGAGGAATCCCGTGAAAATTAATCGATATGGAACACAACCAGTAAATCCATACAAGAAAACATATGAGAAACAAACGTTGCAATCGAATCAAGCAAAATCAACTGACAAAGTCGAAATTTCTAAAAAGGCAATCGAAATGCAAAAGGTGCCGAATATCATGAAAGAACGTCAAGATAAAATAGACCAAATTAAAAAAAGCATTGAAGCCGGAACATATCAAGTAGATACAAAAGGCATTGCAGATAAAATGTTGAATTTTTATAAACAACAATAACAAAAGGGAGTAGCGTGAATGTCAGTAAAAATAATGATTGAAGAACTGCACCGTCTCTACGGATTACATGAACAGCTTCTAAAGCTGTCTAAGAATAAAACAGAAATGCTGAAAAATAATGAGATCGATGCTCTTTCAGAGGTTCTGAACCTTGAGCAAAAATATATTCAGGCCATTTCACAATTAGAAGAAAAGCGGATTGAAGCAGCAGTTCAATTTTTACAAAGTGATCAATCGCCGACAATCACCGCATGCATCGAAAAAGCTACAGGAACGGATCAAGAAGAGCTTATTTCGTTATATGAGAAGCTGAATGACATCATGGTGGAACTGAAAGATGTAAACGAACTGAACAAACAGCTTATTCAGCAGTCACTTCAATTTATTTCACTGACATTCGATCTTGTGAATCCTAACAAAGAAAATATGAATTACGGACAAAATGGTCTTGAGAGTTCAAAGCCTAAACAGCATAGGGCTTTGTTTGATTCAAAGGCGTAAACAAGGAGGATATCTATGGGTTCTACATTCATGGGACTAGAAACGGCAAAAAGAGGAATCACAGCCCAGCGTGCAGGGCTTTATGTCACATCAAACAACGTATCCAATGCAAATACTGATGGCTACTCAAGACAGAGAGTTACCTTTAAAGCAGAGAATCCTTACCCAGTGATTTCTGTTTATGATGGCAAGACATACGGCCAAATGGGGACAGGTGTCCAAGTTGGAACTGTTGAAAGAATTCGAGACAGCTTTTTAGATCTTCAGTATAGAGATCATAACAATAACTTGTCTTATTATGCGACGAAGTCTGATGCTCTTTCACAAATGGAAGGAGTGATGAATGATTTGACAGATGAAGGCTTGAATAGAGCCTTTGATAATCTCTGGAAATCATTACAAGTCTTATCGGAATCGAAAAATGCTGATACTGCTTCAGCCCGTACAGTTGTTAAGACAAGTGCTCAAGCTTTAGTAGATCAATTCCGCCTGCTAAATTCTTCTTTAACAACGATACAAAAGAATTTAAAAACTGAACTCGATTCAACGGCAAAAAATGTGAACACCCTATTAACTCAAATTGATGAAGTGAATAAACAGATTGCAACAGTTGAACCAAATGGTTATCTTCCCAATGATCTTTATGATACGCGAGACGCTCTTATAGATCAGCTTTCCTCACTTGTTGATATTAAAGTGAGCTACAACCCTTCTGGAGGAAATGCTCTGGAAATTGCTGAAGGAACCGTTAACATCGATATTATCGGTGCAAATGGACAATCTGCTGGAACAATTTTAAATGGCATTACCAATGAAAAATCTGAATTGCAACTTTCCTATGATAATACGACGGGACTTGTTAACTCACTCCAATTTGGAACGACAACCATCGCAGCTGATCAATTACAAGTGAATGGTAAAGTAAAAGCACTTGTTGAGGCGTATGGCTACATGTCTAATGGAGATGAAAAAGGCATGTACCCGGATATGCTTGCTGAGCTGGATGAAGTAGCAAAAGTATTTATGGATGCTTTTAACGACGTCCATAAGCAAGGATACACGTTAAATGGCACAAGTGGACAAGACTTTTTCGATATTGAGAATAACAATGATTTGAATAAAGGCTTGGCAGCCCGTATCAAAGTGAGTGACGTGATTTTAGCATCGACAGATAACATTGCTGCATCTCTTAATCAAACGCAAGGTGATGGTTCGAATGCTACGAAATTAGCTAATATTCAAAACTTAAAGCTACCAATCGGCGGAAATACCACAACAATTCAGGATTACTATCAGAATGTCATTGCCGAAATGGGGATACAAGCTAAAAAGAACATGACCCTTGAAAGCAGTTCAGCAGCTCTTGTGAATTCAGCCAATGAACGCAGGATGTCAACTAGTGCTGTATCTATAGATGAAGAAATGACGAACATGATTCAATTTCAGCATGCGTATAATGCAGCAGCAAGAATTATGACGTTACAAGACGAAGTATTAGATAAAATAATAAACGGCATGGGAGTCGTAGGAAGGTAGGGTAACTGATGCGAGTCACGCAAAGTATGATTTCTCAAAATTCACTTCGAAATATTAGTAAAAGTTATGAAAAACTCTCTAAAATTAATGAGCAGGCACAGTCTGGAAAACGTTTCACAAAAACGTCTGATGATCCTGTGGCAGCAGTGAAAAGTCTTCAGTATAGTACAGCCATGTTTCGAAATGAGCAATACCAAACTAATTTAAATGAGGCACGAAACTGGATTGATACATCTGAAACAAGTGTTACTGAAATAATTGATATCATGTCAAATATACGATATAAAGTACTCGATGCGGCCAATGGAACAAAACAGCCAGAAGATTTAGCTGCTATCGGAGTGGAAATTGGTCAGATGAAGAATCAAATCATTGATGCAATGAACACGCAGATGTTAGGTAAGTTTGTTTTTAATGGGACGAATACAAATGTTAAACCAGTTGTAGAGAATGCAGATGGTACGTTTACATTTAACTTTGAAAACTATACAGATGCAAACGTGGTTCAATCGAACATTTCTGATGGAATCACATTAAATGTGAATTCAAATCCTCTTTCAGCTTTTGGTGGGCAATCTGCCAGTGGTCAAAATGTCATTGAAATGCTGACTGATTTAGAAAACTCATTAAAAAATGGAACGTTTACAAATTCAGATGATGCATTAGGAAATATCGATCAGTTTAAAGAAGTGATGAGTGCTGAGCGTTCAGACCTTGGGGCTAGATCTAATCGTATCGACTTAGTCGGAAGCCGTTTGACTTCGCAATTTGAAGTGCTGAAAAAGGCTAAATCAGATGCCGAAGATGTAGAAAGTGAAAAAGCCATTCTTGATCTTCTTCAACAAGAGACTGTGAATAGAGCTGCTCTAGCGACGACAGCTAAAGTGATTCAGCCGTCCCTTGTCGATTTCTTAAGATAAGAAAAAGCATCCGTTGGGTGCTTTTTTGCATCATGGAGGTGAACCTATGCAAATTCCTAGATTGTTAATGGAGCAAACTTATGCAAAGCTGCAAATGTCGACAACCCCTTCCAGGCAAGAAGTAGAGCAGCCAAGAGCGGATCTTGAGATTCAGCAGCCAAGAGCTGTCATGAATATCACAAGGACACCGTCGAAATTAACCATAGATCAAACCGAGGCATTTGCCGATATGGATATTAAGTCGATTTTTAGGCGTTCTGAGGAATGGGCTGCTGAGGGGAAACGTGCGATTGGAGAAGGAATGGGGCGTAGAGCGGAAGAAGGAAGTGAACTCATCAAGATCGAGAATGGTGGGAATGCGATTGCTGAGTTTGCGAAAATCAACGGCAGTCCTCCAGCAAAACAATTCAACATCGGTGTGATTCCTTCATTTTTTAGTGTGAAAATTCACTATCAGCCATCTGAACTTAAAATTGATGTGGAGCCGCAAAAAGCTATTATAGAGGCAACACCTCATAAACCAATTGTTAACTACCAGCCAGGTAAAGTTCATATTGATATGTTACAATTCCCAGAATTAAAAATAGAAGTTGACGAAACAGGTCAAAATGGTGATAAGGTATAGTTAAGAAAAATGAAAAAGGTCGTGAATTATGATCATTCAAACAAAATACCATGGTGAAGTGACGATTAAAGAGGAGCAAATCATTCATTTCTCTAATGGGATACCAGGATTTCTGGATCAAAAACAATTTGTCATTTTACCTTTATCAGAGGAATCCCCATTTTTAGTTCTCCAATCTTTGGAAAATGCAGAACTAGGCTTTATTGTCAGCAGCCCATTTTTATTCTTCAATCAATATGAATTTGACTTAGAAGAATCGGTTGTAGACATTCTTGGGGTGGAAGATGCCAATGATGTGGAAGTCATGGTTATTTTAACAATGGGATCTTCTATTGAAAAAACGACAGCCAATTTAAGAGCGCCTATTATTGTTAATCGGAAAAACATGAAAGCCAAGCAGGTCATTTTGCATGATTCAGCCTATCATACAAAACATTTGCTAGAGGTGGCTTCCTCATGTTAGTTCTATCTCGTAAATTAAATCAATCGATTCAAATAGGCGACGATATTGAAGTTAAAATAATTGCGATTGAAGGCGACCAAGTAAAAGTCGGAATTGAGGCTCCTAAGCATATTGATATTCACAGGAAGGAAGTATACCTGTCTATTCAAGAAGAAAACAGCCGTGCTGCTAGCTTGTCCTTTGATCTACTTTCTCAATTATCCTCACAAAAAAAGTGAGGATTTTTTTATCCAATTCGTTTTTAAACCTCCGTGTAAAATCATTTCTATGTAGGGGTATGACACCATCTATATGAAACTTTAACAAATCGGGCCATCTATATTTAATTTAATAATTCAAAGCCGATATAAAAGATAGATCAAAGCACAGGAGCTGAATAACTATGTCTGTTGGTAAGTTGACTTCGCTAGAGCCACTGATTGATGCATTTCAAACCCGTGTTACGAATCATCAAAATGACAATGCAAACACTGATTTACAAGCAAATGGAAAAGTCGTTTCAAAAGAAGAAATTGAGAAAACGCTTCAAGGAGCAAATAAGCTGATTGAACCTACTCAATTTCATCTTCAATTTGAATTGCATGAAAAACTCAATGAATATTATGTCAAAGTCGTAGATAACCAAACCGAAGAAGTCGTTAGAGAGATTCCTTCCAAAGAATGGCTTGATTTCTATGCGGCAATGACAGAGATTGTCGGTTTATTTGTCGATAAAAGAATGTGAAGGGAGAACATAAACCATGGTTAATCGAATTACTGGATTTTCAAATGTATTTGATATTGATGAAATCGTCTCAAAGCTAATGAAAACTGAGCAAGCACCACTTGATAAAATGACACGCCAGAAACAAACACTTGAATGGCAAAGAGACAGCTACCGCGAGGTCAATTCAAAGGTCAAAGAATTAGATGATCTCATTGCCAAACTAAATTTAACATATCCGAGTACTTATGGCGCAAAAAAGGTCACAAGCTCCAATGAATCTGCTGTCACAGCAACTGGCTCAACAAATGCTACCTCTGGCTCGATTAATGTGACCCAACTAGCGACAGCATCCGTATTCAAATCTTCTAGTCCATCTGGATTTACTGCTTCAAACGGTACGTTTACGTTTGAGGTGACGACACCAGATTCTACAACACCTAAAACAGTGACCATTAATACAACTGATACAGATACCCTTGATTCAATCGTGTCAAAATTGAACAACGCTCAACTAGGTGTCACGGCTTATAAAGGCCAGATCTTTGATGGAACCAACTACGTAGATACGATCGCTCTGACTTCGCGTACGACTGGTGAAGGTGTCAGTATTAAGGCAGCAGATGGCAATTCTGCTTCATTTTTAACGCAATTAGGATTCCAAGTGGATGGAGATAATAAATTAGTTGCGACTACTCAAGGGCAGAAAGCGCAATACGAAATTAATGGTCTCAAAATGGAAAATAACAATAATACCTTCACGCAGGCTGGTATCACATATGAGCTGAAAGGAACAACAGATAAGCCTGTCAGCTTGAACGTTTCAACAGATGTTGATGCCATCTTTGATAAAATTAAACAATTTGTTGATAAATACAACGAACTCGTTGAATTGGTCAATGGTAAAGTGAATGAAAAGCGAAATAGAGACTATCAACCATTAACGGCTGAAGAGAAAAAAGCCATGTCTGAAAAAGAAATTGAGTTATGGGAAACAACCGCTAAGTCTGGCTTACTGAGAAGTGATTCTATTTTACGAGCTGGTGCCTCTAAAATAAGAAGTGATTTTTATGCTGATATTACGACAAGTGATGGGAATAAGATTCACATGACACAAATCGGTATTTCTACTTCATCCTCGTATAAAGATGGCGGGAAGCTTGAACTAATTAATATTAATGGAGTAGAGAAATTAAAAAAAGCCATTGAAGAAGACCCAGAAAAGATAAGACAAATGTTTATCTCTGGTTCTTTAAATGTTGATTCTAAAGACAAAGACAAAGCACAGCAGCAATATAAAGAACAAGGAATCATCTATCGCGTCAAAAATTCCTTATCAGCCTTCACAAAGAGTATTCAAACAAAAGCTGGTAGTACAACAATGGAGCTAAAAGAATATGGACTTGGTAAGGATTTAGATTCTTTGGCAAAACGAATGGATACATTCCAAGATCGTTTAAAATTAGTGGAAGCTCGTTACTACAAAAAGTTTAACGCCATGGATAGTGCGATTCAAAAGCTAAACAACCAATCTGGCTATCTTTCTCAACTGCTTGGACAATAATTGGAGGTTTATAACATATGGCAATTCAGAACCCTTATGCCGCCTATCAGAAAAATTCTATTGAGACTGCAACACCGGCCGAGTTAACGCTTATGCTTTATGAAGGATGCTTAAAGTTTATTAGACTAGCAAAGCATGGCATTCAAAAAGAAGATGCTGAAATGAGAAACTTGAACCTGAAAAAGGCTCAAAACATCATCCAAGAATTAAATGTCACCTTAAATCGTACGTATGATGTATCAAAGAGCATGGCAAGTATGTATGACTACATCTATCGAAGACTGATTGAAGCCAATCTGCAAAATGACGAAGAGATCCTGAATGAAGTAGAGCAATATGTGACTGATTTCCGAGATGCTTGGAAGGAAGTCATTCAAACCGATCGAAAAGGGCGTCACCACTCTATTGGGGGATCTCTATGAGTATTGTGGACCAACTGCACGACCAAACGTTAAAAATGGCAGCGGAAATAGAGGCCAATCCGCAAAGCGAAACACTCGTTGAAGACTTTGATGCTTTTTTAGTTGAGAGAGACGAACTAATGAGAGACATTCAACATGAGCTTTCCGTTCAAGAAAAAGAGAAAATCAAAGAAATCATTCAAACAGATCAACTGATGGCCAAGCAATTAACGGAGATTCAAAATGGGATCAAGGCAGATATTCAAGCCATTCAACGTAAGAAAACAAAACAGCTGAATTATCAAAATCCGTATCAGCCCATGACAAGTGACGGCGTATACTACGATAAACGGAAATAAATAGGTGAGACCTGTGGCGTATCGTTCAGATGACTATATTTTATTAACCACATATTATGACCTTCTATATACGATAGAAGAGAGTCTAAAATATTTAGATGAAATTGAGAAGGATTTCGCTAAAACAGAAGGGGATCGGATCTTTAATGATCTGATCCATGCCTTCTTTCATTTAGAGACAACACACCCGCTTCTGCTTTCAATTATTGAAAATGAGCACTTTGCCAAGACGATTCGATCGTTTGACCAAATTTTTTTAAGTTTCGATATACTAGCTTTCTATACATTCCCTTCAAATCACTTCCAGTCATTCCTTACATCATATTTTATACCTGAATATAGAAAGTGGATGGATGAAATACATGCCTGTATGAGGCCGTATGTCATTCATTAATTTTTGTTCAATTCAGACCATTCGGAGGAATTTATGAGACTAAAAAATCAATTTTTATTTGGGCTTATTGTCATATGTGTATTGTTTGTCAGTATTTTAGGATTTTCTAGCTTTATCTATTACAAAACAGATCAATCGTATAAAGCACTCCTCACCAAAGAAGTAAAGCTGTACCAGACCTCACTGGAATTAGAGGCACTGCTCCAAAAGCAGGAAGCACAAATTAAAACGTATGTGGTTGTTCAAGATGCTGAAAATTTACAGAAGATTGAGCAAACATATGAAGAAATCAATAAGAAAACAGCTGAAGCATCAAAAATGAGCACCGTTAAACAAGCAAAAAATCTGTTAGATCAAATTTCCGAAAAAAATTATCTTTACTACACCTCAACAAATCGATTATTTAATTCATTGAATATGCAAAATCAAAAAGAATTCAACACCCGCCTCAGTCAAGAATTACAACCTATCGAACAAGAAATACATACCTTTACAAAAGAATTTGCTCAAACACAATTGAAACAGCGTGATCAAAAAATCAGTCAGCTCAATGAAGAAAGTAACCAATTATTGCTGACGCTTATTCTCGTTAGCGCAGCGATTATAGTCGGCTTTTTAGTCATTGGCACAAGGTTTGTTCATCGTATGACAAAACCGATTGTCTCTGTCACACATGCAGCAAGAAGAATGGCAGATGGTGACCTCACACTTGAAGAGATTGAAGTAACCTCTAAAAATGAAATTGGCCAGCTCGGTACGGCTTTTAACCAAATGACAGCTCATTTGCGTCAGCTCATCTTACAGGTGCAAAACGGGTCAAGGCAATTAGCTGATTCTGCTGCTCAATTTGAAGAAACCATCAGTCAAACCATATCGGCTAGTGAACAGACGTCTAGCTCGATTGAACAGGTCAGTGAAGCTTCACGTGAACAATCGGATGCAGTAGGAAAAGTAGCTTCTTCAATTCAAGAAGTTTCGACTGGTATGCATAATGCGGCTGAACATACGTCTGATGTTTCGGGTCACTCAATTTCAGTGACTGAAAAGGCTGAAGAGGGCGCATCCCTCATTCAACAATTTGTGAAACAAATGAGTTCTATTAAGGAATCTGTGAATGAACATCATTCTACAATGGCCAATGTACAAGTACAGTTTACCGGCATTCAAGGCCTGCTGGGGAATATTCATGCCATTGCAGATCAGACAAATTTACTTGCTTTAAACGCAGCCATTGAAGCAGCAAGGGCTGGGGAACATGGAAGAGGTTTTGCGGTTGTTGCAGATGAAGTCAGAAAGCTGGCAGAAGAATCAAGTCAGCTGACCGACCAAATTAGTCAGTTACTCGCCAACGTGAACAAAGATACTGAAAGATCGTCTCACTCTATGACGAAAGTGGAACGAGATGTAGCAGAAGGTGTGAAAGTATCGCAATTGTCTGAACAGAGCTTTCAAGAAATTCTGGAATCCATCCGTGATATCTCGATGAAAGCAGAGGAGCTTTCTGCCACGACAGAGCAAATCTCAGCTAGTACAGAAGAAATTTCTCAAACAATTGGTGTGATAGAAGAAGGAGTCAAGCGAAATTCTGAGGAAACAGAGTACATGTCGGCGGCTGTTGAAGAATCACTAGCGGCGAATGAGGAAATGAAAGCAGCTGCGGAAGATTTAAAATCTTTGTCTCAATCACTGAAAACATCTATTTCATCTTTCAAGATTTAACAGTGCGATGGTCTTTTTCAAGAATCAATCGAATATATATTCATCACCTATCAAGTAAAAGCTGAAGCACCGCAGGATTCGACAAATTTCAATAAAAATTCACATTTTTTTTACGTTTGAGCAGGAGAAAAGGAGGGAAAAGTAGAAATAAGTTTACATATCCTTAATTTTAAAGGAGGCGTTCTTTACATGAATTACAATGTCCGAGGAGAAAACATCGAAGTAACACCTGCACTAAGAGATCATGTCGAGAAAAAAATTGGAAAGTTGGAGCGTTATTTTGAGTCAGATGTTGATGCTTCAGTCAACGTGAACTTGAAATTTTACAACGATCAAGAATCTAAAGTTGAGGTTACCATTCCAATGACTGATCTAGCACTTCGAGCAGAGGTGCATAATGAGGATATGTACAATGCAGTAGACCTAGCAACCAGTAAATTAGAACGTCAAATTAGAAAACATAAAACGAAAGTGAACCGTAAATTCCGTGAGCAAGGTGCGAAAAAGCATTTATTTGCTGGAGGAAACGGTGCTTCCGAAATAGCAGTTCAAGATGACGAAGAAATTGATGAAACAGAAATCGTCAGACAAAAACGCTTCAATCTAAAACCAATGGATAGCGAAGAGGCCATTCTCCAAATGAACATGTTAGGTCACAGTTTCTTTGTCTTCACAAATGCTGAGACAAATTTGACCAATGTGGTATACCGCCGAAATGACGGTAAATACGGACTCATTGAGCCGAACGCTTAATCATTCGTTCCTTTTGATCCGAAAATGACCTAAAAAAAGTAAACCCGTTCCCTTCATTAGGGGCGGGTTTTTTGTGCTAAATCATTGCAAATTCTTTGGAAATCAAGGAAGGTATGGTATGATAAATGCAGGTAAATATGGACCTGTCAAACTTTTGGACATGCCGAAAAATTGCATGAAATAGAGGAGCGTTATTATATGCTTGGAATCTTAAACAAAGTGTTTGATCCTACGAAACGTACGATCAGCCGATATGAAAAAAAGGCAAATGAAATCGAAGCTCTCGCTCAAGATTTTGAGAAATTATCTGACGAGGCTTTACGAAATAAAACGATCGAATTTAAAGAAAAACTTGAAAAAGGACAATCTGTAGACGACCTTTTGGTTGAAGCATTTGCAACGGTTCGTGAGGCTTCCCGCCGCGTGACAGGAATGTTCCCATTTAAGGTGCAGCTCATGGGGGGGATTGCCCTACATGAAGGGAATATCTCTGAGATGAAAACAGGTGAAGGTAAAACGTTGACATCAACGATGCCT
The DNA here is from genome assembly GCF_052045575.1 of Bacillus sp. 22190. Lineage (NCBI taxonomy): Bacteria > Bacillati > Bacillota > Bacilli > Caryophanales > Bacillaceae > Bacillus > Bacillus sp. 22190. The sequence continues at coordinate 345,683 of NZ_JBQEPF010000001.1, forward strand.
GTTTATTTGAATGCTCTTTCTGGAAAAGGCGTCCACATTGTAACAGTCAACGAATATTTGGCAAGCCGTGATGCAGAGGAAATGGGCAAGATTTTCGAATTTCTTGGATTAACGGTTGGCTTGAACTTAAACAGTCTAGACAAAGATGAAAAAAGAGAAGCGTACGCTGCTGATATCACGTATTCAACAAACAATGAGCTTGGCTTTGATTATTTACGAGATAACATGGTGCTGTATAAAGAGCAAATGGTTCAAAGACCACTTCATTATGCCGTCATCGATGAAGTTGACTCCATCTTAATTGATGAAGCGAGAACACCTCTTATTATTTCTGGACAAGCTGCAAAATCGACGAAACTTTACGTACAAGCAAATGCCTTTGTTCGTACGTTAAAAATAGAAGACGATTTCACTTATGATATTAAAACAAAAAGTGTACAGCTGACTGAAAGCGGAATGACGAAGGCGGAAAAAGCATTTGGCATCGAGAACTTGTTTGATGTCAAACATGTTGCTCTTAACCACCATATCGCGCAGGCTCTTAAGGCGCATGTTGCGATGCAAAAAGACGTTGATTATGTTGTGGAAGATGGTCAAGTCGTCATCGTTGACTCCTTCACAGGACGTTTAATGAAAGGACGTCGCTATAGTGAAGGTCTGCATCAAGCCATTGAAGCAAAAGAAGGTCTTGAAGTGCAGAATGAAAGCATGACACTTGCAACCATTACGTTCCAGAACTACTTCCGTATGTATGAAAAGCTATCTGGTATGACAGGTACAGCGAAAACGGAAGAAGAGGAATTCCGTAACATTTACAATATGCAGGTTGTCACAATCCCAACCAATAAACCGGTTGTGCGTGATGACAGACCTGATTTAATTTACCGTACAATGGATGGCAAATTTAAAGCAGTAGCTGAAGACGTCGCACAGCGTTATATGACAGGACAGCCGGTCCTTGTCGGAACTGTTGCGGTTGAGACATCTGAATTGATTTCAAAACTGCTTAAAAATAAAGGCATCCCTCATCAAGTGTTAAACGCGAAAAACCATGAGCGTGAAGCACAAATTATTGAGGAAGCTGGACAAAAAGGTGCCGTCACAATTGCGACAAACATGGCGGGACGTGGAACAGACATCAAGCTTGGCGAAGGTGTGAAAGAACTAGGCGGTCTTGCTGTTATTGGGACAGAGCGTCATGAATCACGCCGTATTGATAACCAGCTCCGTGGTCGTTCTGGTCGTCAAGGAGACCCAGGGATTACTCAATTCTATCTCTCGATGGAAGATGAATTGATGCGCCGATTTGGTGCAGAGCGGACAATGGCGATGCTTGATCGTTTCGGCATGGATGACTCTACTCCAATTCAAAGTAAAATGGTCTCAAAAGCTGTTGAATCTTCTCAAAAACGTGTTGAGGGGAATAACTTTGATTCCCGTAAGCAGCTTCTGCAATATGATGATGTTCTTCGTCAACAGCGTGAAGTCATTTACAAACAGCGTTTTGAAGTCATCGATTCTGATAACTTGAAATCGATTGTGATCAATATGATTCAATCGTCTATTGAGCGGGCTGTTGGATCTTACACGCCGAAAGAAGAACTTCCAGAAGAATGGAAACTAGATGGTCTTGTTGAATTAATCAACACGAACTATTTAGATGAAGGTGCCATTTCGGTCAAAGATATCTTCGATAAAGAAGCAGATGAGATCACCGAATTCATCATGGAGCGGATTAAAGAGAAATATGATGCAAAAGAAGAGACATTTGGCGATGAACAAATGCGTGAATTTGAAAAAGTCATCGTTCTTCGTGCAGTAGATTCGAAGTGGATGGATCATATCGATGCAATGGATCAGCTGCGTCAAGGAATCCATTTACGTGCATATGCACAAACCAATCCGCTTCGTGAGTATCAAATGGAAGGATTTGCGATGTTTGAGCATATGGTCGCTTCAATTGAAGATGACGTCGCTAAATATGTGCTAAAATCAGAAATCCAAAACAACCTAGAACGTGAAGAAGTCGTTCAAGGACAAACAACTGCTCATCAGCCTCAAGAAGGCGATGAGGAGAAAACAGTGAAGAAAAAGCCAGTGCGTAAAGTAGTGGATATCGGAAGAAACTCACCATGTCACTGCGGAAGCGGCAAGAAATATAAAAATTGTCATGGGAAGACAGAATAAGTAATGGAAAGAGGTGAAAACCTCTTTCTATTCATGTCAGCCCCCATACATCTATGAGGTGAAGGATATGGAATTAGTAGAAATTAGACAAGAGCTTGAAAATATGGCTAGCAGGCTAGCTGATTTTAGGGGGTCTCTTTGACCTCGATACAAAAGAAGCGAAAATTGCAGAGCTTGAGGCCACGATGTCAGAGGCTGACTTTTGGAATGACCAGCAAAAAGCGCAAGGTGTCATTAATGAAGCCAATGCACTGAAGGATTATGTGAATACATATCATGAGCTCAGTGAATCTCATGATGAGCTGCAAATGACGCATGATTTATTAAAAGAAGACTACGATGAGGATCTTCATGCAGAGCTTGAAAAAGAGCTGAAGAACTTAACAAAACAATTTAACGAGTTTGAATTGCAGCTTCTTTTAAGTGAACCGTATGACAAAAACAATGCCATTCTTGAGCTTCACCCAGGTGCAGGTGGAACGGAATCACAGGACTGGGGATCGATGCTCCTCAGAATGTATACCCGCTGGGCAGAGCGCAGAGGCTTTAAGGTTGAAACCCTTGATTATCTTCCAGGGGATGAAGCCGGAATTAAGTCTGTGACATTACTGATTAAAGGACATAACGCTTACGGTTACTTAAAAGCAGAAAAAGGTGTTCATCGTTTAGTCCGTATTTCTCCATTTGATTCATCTGGCCGTAGACACACCTCTTTCGTTTCCTGTGATGTCATGCCAGAATTTAATGAAGAAATTGATATCGATATTCGTACAGAGGATATTAAGGTGGATACGTATCGTGCAAGTGGTGCAGGGGGTCAGCACGTCAATACGACGGACTCTGCGGTTCGTATCACACACATCCCAACAAATGTCGTCGTGACGTGCCAAACGGAAAGATCCCAAATCAAAAACAGAGAACGTGCAATGAAAATGCTGAAGTCTAAGCTTTATCAAAAACGGATCGAAGAACAACAGGCGGAATTGGATGAAATCAGAGGAGAACAGAAAGAAATTGGCTGGGGAAGCCAAATTCGCTCGTATGTTTTCCACCCATATTCTCTTGTGAAAGACCATCGTACCAACACGGAGATGGGAAATGTTCAAGCGGTGATGGATGGAGATTTAGATTCCTTTATCGATGCGTATTTACGTTCAAAATTATCATAAAAACTCGGCTTCTTGCCGGGTTTTTTTAATTGTGAGAAAATATAATGAATATAAAGGAATACATATGCCATACTGACTCTATATCCTTTGTATGATGAAATTAGCAATTAAAGGGGGAAATAATTTGGGATTAAAACCATTACAAGAGACGTGGGATTTAGATGCCTTTTTTAAAGGAGGCAGTTCTTCATCAGAATTTATCACATACTTACAGCACATACAGCAGCTATTAGATGAGTTACGACAAAAGGTAGATGCCTTTTCAAAAGAAGATACACAAATTGAAAAAAAGTTAACAGCTGTCCTTGAAACGTATGAAATCACATATAAAAAACTAGCGCAAGCAGGTTCATTTGTATCCTGTCTACAATCTCAAAATACAAAGGATATGAAGGCGGGCAGTCTCCGAGGGTCTATTGCCAAGCTGGAAGCTGAATTAGGAACCATTCTAGCAGGGTTTGATCAATCACTTGCTGAGATTCCTACTAGCCAGTGGGAAGAATTAATGGATTCAGCCGCTTTTTCAGATGTTCGTTACATATTAAATGAACGAAGAGAACATGTAAAAGATCAACTGCCTGTTGAACAGGAAACACTCATTCAAAAACTAGCAGTAGATGGGTATCATGCGTGGGATGAACTTTATTCTAGCTTGGTGAACAAAATTACCATTCCATTTGAGCAAAATGGTGAAACACAAATGATCTCTGTAGGCCAAGCAGAAAATGCGATGGATGATTCAGATCGTGAAGTAAGAAAAGCCGTGTATCATAATTTAGAACATGCATGGACACAGGATGAACATTTGTTTGCAAGCACACTCAATCATCTCGCTGGTTTTCGTCTACAAGTATATGAAGCAAGAGGATGGGATCATATATTAAAAGAGCCCCTTGATATTTGCCGGATGAAACAAGAGACGCTCGATACAATGTGGTCTGTCATTGATGAACATAAGCAGCCATTCATTGATTATTTACAACGTAAAGCTGACATGCTTGGGGTTGATAAACTAAGCTGGTTTGATGTGGGAGCGCCTATTGGAATTGAGACAAAAACCTATTCTTATCAAGATGCAGCCGCTTTTATTATCAAGCATTTCGCAGGGTTTGGAAAAGAGCTTGCTGCTTTTACTGAAAAAGCTTTTAATGAACGCTGGGTAGAAGCTGAGAATCGCCCAAACAAACGAGTGGGCGGTTTTTGTACGAATTTCCCTGATAGCGGAGAATCACGTATTTTTATGACCTTCTCAGGGACTCCATCCAATGTAGCGACACTAGCGCATGAGCTTGGTCATTCGTTCCATCAGGAAGTCATGCAGGATGTTCGGATGTTGAATCGTAAATATGCGATGAATGTAGCTGAAACTGCGTCGACATTCGCTGAAATGATTGTGGCAGATGCTTCATTAAAAGAGGCGGCCAATGAAGAAGAGCGTCTCAGTTTGCTAGAGGATAAGCTGCAGCGTAGTGTGGCATTCTTTATGAATATTCAATCACGCTTCTTATTTGAACAACGCTTTTATGAAGAGCGCAAACAAGGAGAAGTGCCAGCTGACCGCTTGAATGAGTTGATGGTAGAAGCACAGAAGGAAGCCTTTGGCGACTCTTTAGATGAATACCATCCGCATTTCTGGGCGTCTAAACTGCATTTCCATATTACAGGTGTCCCGTTTTATAACTTCCCTTACACCTTCGGGTACATGTTCTCGCTAGGTATTTACGCGAAAGCATTGCAGGCTGGGGCATCATTTGAAGAGAAATATATTGCGCTATTAAAAGATACAGCGTCAATGACTGTAGAAGATTTGGCATATAAGCACCTAGGTGTCGACCTGACTCAAAAAGCATTTTGGGAAGAGGCCATTTCACTGGCTGTGGCAGATGCTGAAGAGTTTTTAGAAGCGACGAAGGCATAAAAAATGAAAAGCTCCCATTACGGGAGCTTTTTTGCTGGTTTTAACCATTCCAGCATCGTCTGAACGATGTCTTTTTGTTGCGTGAGGACTGGAATGTCTGCAGGCTGATCCCCTTTTTGTTTGCCATACATGCCAAATTGAGCATGATTACCGCCTTTTATCTCATGGTACACCGTTTGAGAAGGTAGCTGCTTTTTCGATTTTTTGATTTTTTCTTGTGTCGCCAGCCCATCTTTTTCGCCTGAAATAGATAATACTTGCAAGGAAGCCTGTTTCAAATCATCTGATGCAGGATAGGAGGCAAGGAAAAAGAGGCCGTCCAGCTTGCTTTGATTTTTCTCTGCATACATAGCGGCAGCTGTCCCGCCTAGTGAATGTCCGCCAATGTACCAATGCTTGATGGCCGGATGACTTTTGAGGATCTCCTCTGCCTTCTTCGTATTAAAAATCGCGAAGGAAAATGGCATGTCTGGGATAAAGACTGAATAGCCTTTCTTCATCAGCGCATTCCCAAGATAGGCATACGCAAGAGGTTCAACTTTTGCCCCAGGATAGAGAATGATGCCAGTATCGCTTTTTGATGCTTCAAATGAATATACCCCATTTTTATGATCGACTTGCTCAATCTTCATCTGCTTTTTTAACGCTTCCGATGGTCCATATGTAAAGCGGCTCCATGTATAGAAAGCACCAAAAGCTAAGATGATGAGTGCAAGTAATGTAATACCGGTGATCTTCAGTATTTTCTTCATCGTATGTCCCTTCTTTCTCATGTACATATTAAATATACCATCATTTACTCTTCTGCCAAACGGCAAGTACGCTGATCCGGCTGTGTGATAAAGTATTAATCCATTAGCACTGCATTTGGCTGTTATTTACAATCTGAATGAGAGGGCTTAAAATAGGTGTGCATTCAGAAGTAACGGAGGAAGAAAGACATGAAGCAGGAACATTCTCAACTTTGGATTGAAGTGAAAAATTATGTACTTATTTTAATAGGATCAGCCATCGTGGCGGTTGGCTTTAATACGTTATTATTACCAAATCAGATTGCTGCTGGCGGTGTGAGTGGAATCAGTACCATTATGCAGTCATTCGGTTTTGAAGCTGCATATGTACAATGGGGTCTCAATATTCCGCTCTTTATCGCAGGCTTTTATTTATTAGGTGGAACATTTGGGATAAAAACGCTCGTTGGTTCTGTCTTTTTACCTTTAATGGTGTTCTTAACAAGACACATTGCTCCTGTCACCCATGAAGCACTGCTCGCCGCAATATTTGGCGGTGTAGTGATTGGGATCGGAATTGGGCTCGTTTTCCTCGGCAATGGTTCAACGGGAGGAACGGCACTTGCGGCCAAAATCATCAATAAATATACAGGGCTGACGTTAGGTACTTGTTTAGCGATGATGGACGGTTTGATTGTTTTGGCGGCCATGACTGTTTTTGGGATTGAAGAAGGACTGTACGCTGTGATCGGAGTGTTCATTTCTAGTAAGACGATTGATGTGGTTCAGGCAGGCTTTAGTCACTCGAAGATGGCCATGATTATTACGGGTCATGAGGATGAGGTCAGACAGGCGGTGTTTGATCAAATTGATCGTGGTGTAACGAAGATTTCAGCAGTAGGTGGGTACACCGACCATGACCGGCCTATTTTAATGTGTGTTGTAGGGCAGTCACAATTCACAAAGTTGAAACAAGTGGTAAAAGCGATCGATGCATCAGCGTTTGTCATCGTCATGGATGCAAAAGAGGTGCTTGGTGAGGGTTTTAAAAGGGCATAAACAAGGATATAATAACGTTGACCAAATGATTGTAAGGGAGGGAAATACATGAAAAAGAGCGGATTAACGCTTCTTTTTGTCGCTATGCTTTTTGTACTTGCGGCCTGTGGAGGAAATTCAAGCAGCAGTGACAAAGAAGGCAGTAAAAGTGCTTCAAATGTGAGTAGTGGTGAAGAGATTTATCAGCAAAACTGTATTGGCTGTCATGGAAAAGACTTATCTGGCGGAGGCGGCCCAAGCCTGAAAGAAGTCGGGAAGAAATATAATGAAAGCCAAATTGCAGATATTGCCCAGAACGGTAAAGGATCTATGCCAAGCGGAATGGTAGATGAAAAACAAGCAAAAGAAGTCGCCAAGTGGCTTGCAGAGAAAAAATAAAACCTTTGTCTAATCGACAAGGTTTTTTTATTTTCTATTTGTAGAAATAGACTTTTAGATAGTATGAAAACGTATTATATTAAATTTTATTTAAAAAAATAAGGGTAAAAAGACACGTTTTTTGGTTTTGGTTGCTCTATTTACCTTTTATTTATAAGTTTTGAAATATAAATGTAATACCATTGCGTCGATTCATGACGTATAATTGGAGTTGTTGAAATTTAGATGATTCAATTTTTTCATCTTTTTGGATGAAAAGGACATAAATTGCTTGTGCGTATCGAAGGGTATGTGCGTGACCATACATAACGTTTTTTGACGAGAAGTGTCAGAACATCATGATAAGCTGTTTGACAGCGAATAAGAAAAGATTAGGTGATTACATGATTGAAATGAAGGAAGTCTATAAGATCTATCCTAATGGTGTAAAGGCGATCAATGGAATCAATGTCTCTATCCATCCAGGAGAGTTTGTGTATGTTGTTGGTCCCAGTGGCGCTGGTAAATCCACGTTCATTAAAATGATGTATCGTGAAGAGAAGCCAACCAAAGGGAAAATCTTAATTAATAACAAAGATTTAGGCTCGATGAAGGAAAAAGAAATTCCTTATGTGAGAAGAGAAATTGGCGTAGTATTCCAAGATTTCAAACTGCTTCCAAGTCTCACGGTCTTTGAGAACGTGGCATTTGCTCTTGAAGTCATTGGTGAACAGCCAAGTATTATTAAGAAAAAAGTGCTTGAAGTACTTGATTTGGTGCAATTAAAGCACAAAGCTCGTCAATTTCCAGATCAGCTTTCCGGCGGTGAACAGCAGCGTGTATCGATCGCTCGTTCGATCGTCAATCATCCTGAGGTTGTCATTGCAGACGAACCGACAGGAAACCTTGATCCAGATACTTCATGGGAAATCATGAAGACACTCGAAGAGATTAATAACCGCGGAACAACAGTCGTCATGGCGACACACAACAAAGAGATTGTAAACAGCATGAAGAAACGCGTCATCGCAATCGAAGATGGAATGATTGTGCGTGACGAAGCAAGAGGGGAGTACGGAATTTATGATTAAAACTCTCTCGCGGCATTTACGTGAGAGCTTCCGTTCACTTGGAAGAAACACGTGGATGACATTTGCATCAATTAGTGCGGTCACTGTCACATTGATTTTAGTTGGGGTTTTTCTTGTTATTATGCTCAACTTGAATAACATGGCATCGAACGCTGAGAAAGAAGTAGAAGTAAAAGTTCTCATCGATTTAACTGCGAATCAAAAGCAGCAGGATGAATTAAAGGCAGAAATTGAGAAGATTCCTGAAATCAGTGATGTGAAATATTCATCCAAGGATGATGAACTAAAAGCACTGATTAAAAGCTTTGGTGAAAATGGACAATCTATGGGATTGGTTGATCAAGAAAATCCATTGAATGATGCGTTTATTGTGAAAACAACAGATCCCCACGATACACCAAAAGTAGCGAAGAAATTAGAAAACCTAAAAGGGACGTATAAAGTCACTTATGGAAAAGAAGAGGTCAGCCGACTCTTTAATGTTGTCGGAGTGGCGCGTAATGTCGGCATCGCACTTATTATTGGGCTTTTATTTACAGCGATGTTCTTGATTTCCAATACGATCAAAATTACGATTTTTGCTAGACGTAAAGAAATTGAGATTATGAAACTAGTAGGTGCAACGAACTGGTTTATCCGCTGGCCGTTCTTCATCGAAGGATTACTACTTGGTGTATTTGGCTCGATTATACCAATCGCTGTATTGCTTGGCACGTATCAATATGCTGTCGGCTGGGTGGCGCCAAGGGTACAAGGTTCATTTATTTCAATGCTTCCATACAATCCGTTTGTCTATCAAGTATCACTGGTCCTTCTATTGATCGGTGCCATTATCGGTGTGTGGGGAAGTTTAACGTCCATCCGTAAATTCTTGAAAGTATAAATCTATTTATATTGATGGCAGCACTCGAGGATTCTATAGAAGATGTGACCGGTTGATCCAAATCATCCGGTCGACTCTTCATGCAGGCAGTTGTCATGGGAGGGGAATATCGTTTTGAAAAGAAAGCTGATGATGGCTGGAATGGCAGCGTTTATTGGAACAACGTGGCTATACATTCCAGGGAACGAAAATCGTGCATTCGCATACGAAGACCTAGATCAAAAACGTCAACAAATTGAAGAGAAAACATCGAAGACTGAATCAACCTTGAAGAAAAAGAAATCAGAACTGGCAAAGCTTGAAAAGAAAGAATCAAAGCTAAAGCAAGAAATTGAAAAAATTGACCAAAAAGTAAGTGCCGCAACTGAAAAAGTCGCTGAAAAAGAAAAAGAGGTCAAACAGACGAAACAAGAGATCAAAAAACTAAAAAAAGAGATTGAAGTCATCAACGAGCGAATTGAAAAGAGAAAAGCGATTTTCAAAGATCGAATTCGTTCTATGCAAAAAAGTGGCGGTACAATCAACTATTTAGATGTGCTGCTAGGTGCTCGTAGCTTTAGTGATTTTGTCAGTCGTGTGGGAGCTGTCACAACCATCGTCGAAGCAGATAAAGACATGATTACAGAACACGAAAATGATTTGGAGCTAGTAGAGCAAAAAGAAGCAGAGCTAAATAAACAGCTAAGTGGACTTGAAACATCTTTGAAAGAGCTTGAAACGTTGAAAAAGGACCTATCTAAACAGCAAAAAGAAAAAGGAAAAGTCCTTGGTCATGTAACGGAAGAAAAAGAACATGCACATGATGAACTAGGAAAGCTTGAAAATGAACAAGAAATTTTAGCGAATCAAAAAGCGGCGGTAAAGTCTGAAGAGGCACGTCGTCAAAAAGAAGAAGCGAAGAAAGCAGAACAAGCAGTTGCTGAAAAAAGTGCACCTGCACCAAGTGGAGGATCTGATCAAGTGTCAGATACACCAGCAAGTAGCTCAGGTTTCATTAAACCAGCTGCAGGCCGTTTCTCATCAGGCTTTGGCGGACGTTCTGGCGGACAGCATTACGGATTAGATATCGCTGCAAAAGGCACTGTATCTGTCGTTGCAGCCGCATCTGGAACAGTCACGAACTCAAGCTACTCGTCGAGTTATGGGAACGTGGTGTTCATTACACATAACATCAATGGCCAAACGTATCAAACGGTATACGCTCATCTTTCAACAAGAAGTGTGTCAACAGGTCAAAGAGTCGAGCAAGGTCAATTCCTTGGATATATGGGCAACACAGGTCAGTCTTATGGCCAGCATCTTCATTTTGAAATTCATAAAGGATTATGGAATGGCGCGAAATCAAATGCAGTCAATCCAGCGCAATATATCCGCTGACAAAAAGCCGATAACAGCATGTTATCGGCTTTTTTCATGTAGATGAAATTAAAATAACAGCAGTAATCCGGCAATAATAGGTGTTAAAAGCACAGCGGATTTTAAGAGAGGTTTCGGCGCAAGGCGTGTAAATTTTGCCCCAATAAAAGCCCCTAATACGGTACCGATTAAGATCTGAACGAGCAGGATAAAGTCAACATAGCCTTCTGAAATATAACCAATTCCACCGCCAATAGAGATTGGAATAATCACTAGCATCGTTGTGCCAACAGCTTGTCTAATAGACAGCTTCAGCAAAATCAAAAGCCCCACTTGAATAAATGGTGCTGATCCGATACCGAACATCCCTGAAAGCATCCCTGATACAAGGCCTAATATAATGCCCCTGATCAGCAATTGGCGTGAAGAAAGCGGCTGCTGTTCAGCATCTTCTTTTAGGACAAACAATTTGATCATCATAAAAACAGCAGATAAAAAGAGCATACCAGCTGTTAAATAGTGCAGGCTATCCTCTGGAATAAAAGGAGCCACTTTTGCTCCGGCAAATGAAGCAATACATGCTAGTGCACCGACAATCAAACCTGATTTGAGCTGAATATTTCCTTCCCGGTAGTGGCTGTATGCACCAGATAAAGTCGTAAATGCCATAGCAGCTAAAGATGTTCCAAGTGCAGTATGGATTGGTACATCAAAGATTAACGTCAGCAATGCGATGACAAAACCAGCCCCGCCAGCTCCTACAAACCCTAGTAAAATTCCTAATAAAAGCATCGTCAATATAATATACATAGCGAAGACTCCTTCTCGATCGTAACAAAATAAAAATTACACCTAATGAAATGATTAGTCAAGCCTCCTTAGGAGAATGTCTTTACATGAAATCCCTTCTTCTGGCATATAATAACTCAGGTCATCAGGAAGAGTTGAAGAAGGAGGCCAAATATGAAAAAACAAATCGCATCCATCATGGCAAGTGTCATTCTCATTATCAGTGCAGGGGTTATGACGCATAAAGAGGCGACTCAAGCGGAGTCACCGAAAGCGGCTACAGTGGCTGGACAAGCTCAATCAAGTGATCGAGCGAAGGAAAACGGAATGGAGAAAATTGAGAAAGCCTATGACCTCATTTCGAATGAATATGTAGAGGAAGTGGATCGTCAAAAGCTGCTTGAAGGTGCCATACAAGGAATGCTTTCAACCTTAAATGATCCGTATTCAGTATACATGGACAAGCAAACCGCAAAGCAATTTTCGGATTCACTTGATTCCTCATTTGAAGGAATTGGGGCAGAAGTTGGAATGGATGAAGGAAAGATTATCATTGTCTCTGCCTTTAAAAAATCCCCTGCGGCAAAGGCGGGTCTGAAACCGAAAGATGAAATCATCAGCATTGACGGTGAGACGATGAAAGAAAAAAGCCTAAACGATGCTGTACTGAAAATAAGAGGAAAAAAAGGAACGTCTGTCGCCTTGAAAATCAGACGAAATGGAATTGAAAAAGAGCTAACATTCCATATCAAACGAGAAGAAATCCCGCTTGAAACCGTAACGGCTTCAATGAAAGAGGTCAATGGTCATAAAACAGGCTATATTGCGATCTCTAGCTTCTCTGAAGATACGGCGAAGGATTTCACGGTAAGCTTGAATAAGCTCGAGAAAAAGGGCATGGAAGGCCTTGTGCTGGACGTGAGAGGAAATCCTGGCGGCTATCTACAAAGTGTGGAAGACATTTTGAAACATTTTATCACAAAGGATCAGCCATATATTCAAATTGCAGAACGGAATGGCGATCGAAAACGATATTTTTCAAAACGAAAAGAACAAAAACCATACCCGGTCAATGTCTTAATTGATAAAGGAAGTGCATCCGCTTCTGAAATTCTGGCTGGTGCCATGAAAGAAGCAGGGAAGTATGAAGTGGTAGGTGATGTTTCCTTTGGTAAAGGAACTGTGCAGCAGGCGGTACCAATGGGAGATGGAAGTAACATTAAATTAACGCTGTATAAGTGGCTGACACCGAAAGGGAATTGGATTCACAAAAAAGGCGTTGTACCGACCATTGCGATTCATCAACCAGATTACTTCACCGTTGGCCCGCTCCAGCTGAAAGAACCGCTTCAGCTTGATATGAACAATGAAGAAGTCAGACAAGCACAGACATTGTTAAAGGGGTTATCATTTGACCCTGGCAGAGTAGATGGATATTTTGACGAAGAAACGAAAAAGGCTGTACTCGCATTTCAAAGCACATACAATCTCGAAAAATCAGGTGTGATTGATTTAAAGACAGCGAAAATGATGAACAAGATGGTAGATGAAGTGAAATCTTATGAAAAGAATGATCTTCAGCTGCAAACTGCACTAAAAGCACTATATCTCAAAAAATAAAGAGGCGAATAAATGCCTCTTTTTTTTGGTTCATAAGTGTTACGAACATGTAATAATTTATTCTTAAAAATATATTATATCTATAAATATATTCATTTATTTTACAAAAAACATAACATTCCTTCGAATTTACCCGATAACATATTTATATAAGAGACTTTCTGTTGATTTAAACATGTCATGAAAATGAAACTTTTGAAAGTTGTATGTTACATAAATAATTCTTACAATAAAAAGTAGCACTCATTTTAAATATTTTATTTTTTGCGGATATTCAGCTTAAGCATTGAGCTGTACCGAGGTTTGCGCTTTTCTTAAAAGAACTAGTAAATGGGGGTACACAATTGAAAAGGGCAAGTATTGTGAGAGAGAAAAAATATTACGAGTTGGTAGAGGAGCTTAAGAGTCGTACGAAAGATGTGACGTTTTCGGCTACAAAGGCATTAAGTCTACTCATGCTGTTAAGCAGGTACTTGGTCAATTACACAACGGTAGAATCAGTCGACGAGATCGATGAAGACTGTGCTGAGATATACTTCAATTATTTAATGGATAATCATAAGAGACTTGGTATAAACTTAACCGACATCAAGAGGTCCATGCAGCTTCTCGGCGGCATACTAGATGTAGATGTAAATCACTATTTAAAAGATTTTTCACTGTCGAATGTCACACTTTGGATGAATCAGGAGAAATAAACCTGATGTCAAGCATCGATTTATTTGATAGAATAAGAGAAAATGCTTGACTTGGGCGGTGAACGATAATGAGCTCGGAGTGGATGGGAGCCGGATTAAAAGCGGTCGGTCTGTTTTTAATCCATCCTCTTTTTTATTTTATGATATTAATCAGCCTATTATATGGCTACATCCGCGTAAAGCGGGAGAGAAAAGCGTTTCAAACAAGAATAGAAGATGTTTACGATGAACTGAAATTTACATATTCAAAGGGATGGGTTCCAGGAATTTGTCTATCGATCATATCTGTAGGCTTAGGGATTTCCCTTCCGCCTGGATTCATCGTGCTGATTGCAGCGATGACCATCGTTTTCTCTTTATTCTTTAAGGCGAGTGCGCTTTCGTCTGCATACACACTCGGTTTCAGTTTTATTGCGGCATTTGGACTGATGTCTGTTCAAGTGAGCCATTCTTGGCTGCCGCAGCTTTCAATGATGAATGCATCAGCCGTTGTGATCCTGTTAGGGCTACTGTTAATGACCGAAGGCATCTTAGCCTATCGAACGGCGCATTTACGTACATCGCCTGCAATGGTGATGAGTGCGAGAGGACTTTTGATCGGCCAGCAGCGAGCGAACCGTCTGTGGCTTCTACCACTTGTTTTGCTGATGCCGGCAGGTGAATGGACTTCTTCTCTGCCATGGTGGCCTGTGCTTCAAGTGCACGATCAAAGCTTTTCATTTATTGTGATCCCGTACATCATCGGCTTTGGCCAGCGTATTCAAGGATCGCTGCCAATTGTGAGTATTCAAATTACGTCACGACGTATTATGATGCTCGGTCTAGCTGTTGCTGCAGTAGGTGCGGCAAGTATTTGGTTTGAGCCGATTGCGTGGGGAGCTGTTGTTCTAGCGATTGCAGGAAGAGCCTTTTTATCATGGAAGCAGAGGGTGAATGACAACGCTGCACCATTCTTTTTCTCTAAGCGGAATCAAGGGCTTATGGTGCTTGGTATCATTCCGAATACCCCTGCGGCTGATTTAAAGCTTGAGATCGGAGAAATGATTACAAAGGTCAATGGAATCGAGATCAAAACCGTTTCAGAATTTTATGAAGCACTACAAACCAACCGTGCTCTGACAAAGCTCGAGATCATTGGTCTCAATGGTCAGACAAGATTTGAGAAACGCGCCTCTTACGAAGGGGAGCATCACCAGCTTGGTATCTTGTTTGTGAAGGACGATCCACAGCAAGAGCCAACGGCGATTTCATCTTAAAAAAAGCTGCTAGAGATGGCAGCTTTTTTCTTTTGGGCGCGTTTCTCTCCCATAGGATTCGCCCCATTCACGCATGGCAAAGATAATGGGCTTTAACGTATTTCCAAGAGAAGTCAGTGAATACTCGACACGAGGAGGAACTTCCTCATAGACTTCACGGTGAACAATCCCGTCTTGTTCAAGTTCTCGTAATTGCAACGTCAGGACACGCTGCGAAATTCTTGGCAGAAGCCGGCGTATTTCGTTGTAACGCTTTGGACCGCAAGTCAAATGATAAAGGATGACGCCTTTCCATTTCCCTCCGATGACATTTGTAGTGATAGACACGGGACAGCCATGATTCACAATACTGACTGGATTGGATGGTGCACTCATCTCAACATTCCTTTCTTAAACGAAAATGGTCATAAACGAACATGTTTGTACCTAACGAACAAAAATGTGCGTACTTGAATCAATGGAAGCTTTTCTTTTACCATAGAGATAGGACATCACACATTCGGGTTGTTTGTTTTCCTATCATAACAATTTCTATGAGGGAATGGAAAGAAATTGGATTGTGAGAACACACCTGTTCATTAGAAAGGATGAATAAAATGCGAGACAAAGAGCAGTTAAAAAAAGAAATCATTGAGGCGTATGAATTCCGTCATGCGACAAAAGAGTTTGACCCAGCGAAAAAGATTCCAGAGGATGATTTTGCATTTATTTTAGAAACAGGAAGACTTTCTCCAAGCTCTGTAGGGTTTGAGCCTTGGAAGTTCCTCGTTGTTCAAAATGAAGCATTCAGAGAAAAATTAAAAGAGTATACATGGGGGGCGCAAAAGCAGCTTCCAACTGCCAGCCATTTTGTGATCATCTTGGCAAGAACAGATGCCCGCTATGATTCAGATTATGCAGAATACATCAACAAGCAAATCAAAGGAATGACAGACGAAACGTTTGAAATGGTCAAGGGGCGCTACAGAGAATTCCAAGAGAACGATCTTCATCTGCTAGAAAATGACCGTACATTATTTGATTGGGCTTCAAAACAAACGTATATTGCCTTAGGTAACATGATGACAGCTGCGGCACAGATCGGCATTGATTCATGCCCAGTTGAAGGATTTAGCTACGATCACATCCATCGTATCTTAGAAGAAGAAGGGTTACTGGAGGATGGTCAATACGACATCTCTGTCATGGCAGCCTTTGGTTATCGTGTCACTGAGCCAAAACGCGGCAAAACACGTCGCCCGATGGATGAAGTAGCTGTTTGGATTCGTTAATCGCTGTTTGTCTGAAAAAGGCTGTTGACAATTGCGTGGTTAGTCAGTATATTTAAAAAATAAAATCTTTGACGAATATACAAATTTGACTATAAACGCTTTGACTTGAGAATAGTAAATGAACATCCGTTTTTTAAGAGAGCTGCGGGTCGGTGCAACGCAGTAAAACGAATCATTGAACTCGCTCAAAGAGCGGTAAGACTGAATGAATAGTAAGTCTTTACGTGTGACCTCCGTTATCGGGTTTTAAGTTGGATTCAGCCATGGCTGAATCAATAAGAGTGGTAACGCGGTTGCAAGGTCAGTCGTCTCTTCCAGGAGATGGCTGGCCTTTTTATATGCTTTTATCTCATATTTGTCTGAAGATTCAAATTTAAAGGAGCTATAGAAAATGGAAAAGGAACATGTGCAGTTAAAACGAACAATGACATCAAGGCATATTATGATGCTTGCGCTTGGCGGTGCCATCGGTGCTGGTCTGTTTAAAGGAAGCAGTTCTGCCATTGATATTGCGGGTCCTGCTGTCATTTTGGCATACATGATTGGTGGTCTTATTTTATTATTTATTATGCAAGGACTTGCCGAAATGACCGTTGCACGACCTGGAGCAAGAACATTCCGTGACTTGATTGAACCTGTGTTAGGAAAATATCCGGCCTATTTCTTAGACTGGATCTATTGGAAGATGTGGGTGCTGAACATTGCAGCAGAAGCGATTGTGTCGGCCATCTTTATTCAGTACTGGTTCCCACAAGTGCCAATCTGGATGCTTGTGTTAATCATTTCACTTGTAGTCACAATCATTAATGTTTGCTCAGTCAAAATGTTTGCTGAGACAGAGTATTGGTTAGCTTCTATTAAAATTGCTGTCATCATCTTATTTATTATCATTGGATTAACCATGCTATTTGTCTCATTCGGACAGCATGCAGCACCTGGATTGTCTAACTTAACGGATCACGGTGGATTTTTCCCAAATGGTACTGGCGGATTAATTGCAGCAATGCTGGTTGTCGTGTATTCATATGGTGGGACGGAGATGATTGGGGTTACTTTAGCAGAAACAAAAAACCCTGAAAAAGTCATCCCAAAGGCCATTCAAAGTACGTTTGTACGCATCATCGGTTTTTATGTACTGCCGTTCTTTATCATTGTCAGCTTAATCCCTTGGAATCAAGTAAACAATGAGCAAGTAAGTCCATTTGTGACAGTGTTTGCAACGATCGGAGTACCGTATGCCAGTGACATCATGAACGGCATTATCTTACTAGCGATTTTGTCTTCTATGAACTCTGGCTTGTATGCTTCATCACGGGTGCTTTATACACAGGCAATGGATGGCCGTGTATGGAAAGGATTCTCCAAGCTGTCAAAACAGCAGGTGCCTGTTCGAGCCATCCTTGTATGTACATCTACCTTGTATGCAGCTGTATTGATTTCTCTTTTTGTAGGAAGTCAAACATTTAATTACTTAATGGGCTCTTTAAGTTACACAGTTCTATTCATCTGGTTTATCATTGCCGTCGGTCATTTGAAATCTCGAAGCGTCGCACAGCCAGGCGGATATCGCGTGAAGCTGTATCCTTTCACAACGTGGTTTTCCGTTATTGCGATCATGGCCATTTTTGTCGGCGTTGTATTCAATACACCAATTGTTCAAACGCTGGTCACAATGGGCATTTATTTAATCATTACACTTTCTTTCTTTATTAACAGAAAACGGTTTGAAACAGCCGTCTAATTTATTAAAAAGCGTGCAGGACCTTCTGAAGGGTCTCGCACGCTTTTTTTAATACTGTTTATATTGCTTGAAATGGACAGGGGATTGAACGGGATGTGGCTTTGCCTGAAGGCCATAGCTCTCCCTGACGATATAAAGCGGCCGGTCCTTGGCTTCATCGTAGATTCGGCCGATATACTCTCCGATCATGCCTAACATAAAGAGGGTGATCCCGCTAAAGAATAGCTGAATGACAATTAATGAACTCCAGCCGGTGATGGTGCTGTTTGTAAAAAGCTTTAAATATAAAACTAGAAACATCGAAATGAAGCCAATAGCTGAAAGGGTAATACCTGCCACGCTGGCTAGCTTTAAAGGTTTGTAAGAAAAAGATGTGATCCCATCCATCGAGAGCTTGAGCATCTTTTTGAGAGGGTACTTTGTTTCTCCTGCCAACCGCTCATCCCGAACATATTCTACCGCAACCTGTTTGAAGCCAACCCAGCTCACTAATCCGCGGACAAATGGGTTTTTCTCGCGTATTTTTCTCATTTCATGACACACTTTACGATCCATCAATCTAAAGTCGCCGGTGTCAATAGGAATATCTACTTCGGTGATTTGACGTAGCACTCGGTAGAAAAGGGAAGCCGTGTACTTTTTGAAAGCTGTTTCGCCTTTTCGTTGCGTGCGGACCGCGTATACGACCTCATAGCCTTCCTTCCATTTTTCAATCATGTCTAAAATCAATTCAGGTGGATCTTGTAAATCCGCATCAATCACTACGACAGCTTCTCCCTTTGCATAATCCATTCCCGCTGTAATGGCAATTTGATGCCCAAAGTTACGAGAAAAATCAATAAGTCTCACATGCGGATCAGTCTGGCAGTACCCTTTAATCAGTTCAGCTGTTCGATCCATACTGCCGTCATTGACGAAGAGAAGCTCATATGCTTCTCCCGTCGAATCCATGACGGTCTTGAGGCGCTGATACGATTCATGGATCACAAGTTCTTCATTATACACTGGGACTACAACAGAGTATTGTATGTTCTTTTCCATCAGTCATCGTTCCTCCCTTTTAATAGATGAATTAATCAACGGATAGTTCATAAAGAGTACCGCTCTCCATTCCACCCATTCGTCCATTTGACTGATCATTTTGTTTTGATTGTTGGCTGTCAGAGCTGTCTGTTTGCTGGTTCGTTTTGGATGTAGAGCTGTTCTGCCATTTAGAAGCAGATACTTCTTTGCCATTTTTTTGAATCCAAGTGAGAATGTCAGAGCTACCGCCTCTCATACCAGAAAGATAGAAGTATTTGATTTTGCCGTCTTTAACGAGCTGTTTGAATTCATTAAGCGTGAGAATGTTATCAGATCCACTAAATCCACCTAATGCCATAACAGCTTTTCCTGTTTTAATAATGTAAGGCGAAGCAGTGGTTGCATCTGTTGTCCCGAATAGGAATTCTTCTCCCGTATTGTTTTTCTCAAGATAGCTGATCAGCTTTTCATTGACTTGTGAACTCATGCTGCCACTTGAAGTTGCAAGCTGAGGACCAGCCTCTGGCAGCATACTGTTTCCTCCGTAAAGAAGAGGTGTGCTTGCCCAGTATAGTGGTGCGATCAGCATCCCAAGGATGGCAATGAGAGACATGAATTGTTTTAGTTTTTCTTTCCCTTTTATCAAAAGTAGAGAAAGGATCGTTCCAACACCAATGATACCGACTGCGATGCTTAGTCCAAGTCCGATCGTGCTTGTAAAAGTGGATAGGATAAAGATTTCAAATGCGGTTGTGACGAATATCGCAATTGGAAGCAACCATTTTTTAAAGCCAGTTCCTGTTTGGAACAATTGAGTCATAGAAACCCATCCGGCTCCTGCTAATACAGCAATTGGCGGTGCCAGCATGATTAAATAATAGTGATGGAAAAATCCAGCTATACTGAAGAATGCAGCAACAGGTATAAGCCAAGCTAACCAAAATAGTGTTTCTTTTTGTTTTGTATTGAGGCGTCTTCTTTCAAAGGCTGTCGAGAAGAAGATACCAATCGCACCGAAGAGCGCAAATGGAAGCAGCCAGCTGATTTGATCGGACAGTTCAGATTGGAACAGACGTAATGGCCCTTTTGTTCCTGTTCCAAACATGCCAGAACCATTTCCCATTTTTCCGCCCCCGCCATTTGGCGGTCCATCACCATTACCGCCTGAAGGCATATCAGGTGGTGTTGTGCCGTTTGCATTGCTTGGTGGTCCTTGCATTGAAGGCTGTTCCTGACTGGATGATTGGTTTGAATTGTCTGAGTTGTTTTGAGTTCCATTTGATGGCGGCTGAGGCATGGTGGATGAATCATTGTCATTTTGCTGATCACCCTGCTGTGAAGGTGGCTGTCCCTCGCCCTGATTTGTGCCGCCTCCTCCGCCAGACTGTTGACCAGTCAACCGCTGAAGACCATTGTAACCAAAGGCTAATTCTAGTGCTGAATTCGATTGACTTGATCCCATATAAGGACGATTGTCTTTGGAAGTGAGATCAACCGCTATAGACCATGAAGCAGATACACCTAAAAGAACAATCATCGAAATCATCAGCGATAACAACTTTTTCTTCCATGTCGTTCGATAGGCGATGATGTAAAACAGGACGAGAGCCGGTACAATCATATACGCTTGCAGCATTTTTGTATTAAAACCGACACCGATCATTGCAAAAGAAGCAATCGCCCAAAGCACTTTCTGCTGTTTCACAGCCTTGAACATCATGGCTGTTGCGAGTAAAAGAATAAAGACGAGTAAGCTATCAATGTTATTTGTACGAGATACAGCAACTGCGATTGGTGTACACGCCATAATGAGCGCTGACACTCTTGCAGCAGCCAGGCCAAATGTAGGTTTGACTAGGCGGTAGATTAAATAAACAGATCCAATGCCAGCTAAAGCTTGGGGTAAGATCACACTCCAGCCATGCAAGCCAAAAATTTTGGCACTGATCGTTTGCAGCCAGAAGGCGAGCGGTGGTTTATCCACCGTGACATAACCTGAGGGATCGAACGAAGCAAAGAAGAAATTATGCCAGCTTTGCATCATACTTGTGACCGCCGCTGTATAATAAGCGTTCACCGTATCGTCGTTCCAAATGTTATAAATGTTTAAAATGGCAGATAAAATCAATATGAAAAATAAATAAAGATCAAATTTCTGAAAGCGTCTAATCAAAAGCTTGTCACTCCTTTTTCTTAACTTGAAAAAAGTGTAACAAGCAAATATGAATAAATTGTTAATAAAAAAAGGCCAATTCTTTATTTTTCTGTTGAATAAAAACAGCTCTAGAAAAGAGCTGTTTTGTTTAAAAGATGTCATCTTATTTTATGAGGAGACAGGCGGAGTTTCAGTGGTCTCTGCACTTGGTAATTGTATAATAGCGGACGTACCTAAGCCTTGTTCAGATTGAAGAACGAACGTGCCACGATGTTTTTTTATAATTTGATAAACAATGGCTAGTCCAAGACCAGAGCCGCCATCTTTTCTTGTGCGGGCTTTATTCACTCGATAAAAACGCTCAGAGACATGAGGGAGATCTCCTTTTGGAATTCCGCTGCCTTCATCTGTAATTCTCAATTCAGCAGTTTGTTGGTGAACGAATAATTCAATCGAAATCGATTTTCCTGAAGGCGTGTAATGGATGGCATTGTCCAATAAATTACGAACGACTTGCTCAAGTCGATCGCTATCACCATAAATAATACAATCCTCTTCGAGTTCGCGGTTGAACGAGATTCTCTTTTGACTAGCAATGAATGTCATTTGATCAAGAACATCATGAATAAGCTGCGCAAAGACGATCGGCTCCATCGTTAGTGGGTAAGATTCCCCCTCTAACTGTGCGAGATCAAGAAGGTCATGTACGAGCCGGCTTAATCGTGTGGATTCGTCTTGAATAATCTGCATGCCTTTCTTTTGATCAATAATGCCTTCTTCAATTCCTTCAGCATAGCCTTTCATATAACTTAAAGGCGTTCTCAGTTCGTGGGAGACATTAGCAAGGAACTCTCTGCGATGCTGTTCAACTTTTTCTAAGGTAGAGGACAGTTTATTAAAGGAACGGCTCAGCTGATTTAACTCATCCCCTTTTTTGGTCACAGCCATGCGTTTTGAAAAATCACCAGATTCCATTTCCATTGCAATTTCTTTCATTTGATTGATCGTCCTTACGACTTTATTAGAACTTTTATATCCAATGAAGAAAATCAAAAGCAAGATAATTAAAATAGAGATGCCAAGCGTTAATCGAATTTGAACAAACGGTTCATACACATCAGATAAAGGCATAGAGAGGAAAATGGTTCCTGATAAATCATTTTTGTTTGAGAACACAGGGATGGCAATCCCGAGAATATCTTGATGAAACTGGGGGTGTTCTCTAATTAACACAACTGTTTCCCCCTGAAGAAGCTTTTGGCGTTCTTTAAACGTAATGAGGTTATCGTTTGTATTCGTATCAAAAGGAATACCGCTTGAAAGCTCCATAGGATCATCAGTAAAAATAACACTTGCCTGACTTGAGTCATTTGCCCACTTCATTCTGTCAGTAAAATATGTGTCTTTCCCGTGTTTGTGATAGATTTCTGCCAGTTTCTTTCCTTGTAAACTTAAAGAGTCAATCTGTTTATCTATATATAAGTGCTGGTATAAGTAATAAGTCAGGGCAAGAGCTGAGGCAGCAACGATGCCTATAACGGAAAGGATTAAGAAAAGCACTTTCCTTTTAATAGATAATGGCTTCATTTGTCCTCCTCAAACTTATAGCCGACACCCCAAACGGTCTTAATATACCGTTCCGCTTCCTTTAATTTCAGTCTTAGTGTTTTAATATGTGTATCGACTGTTCTTAAAGAGCCACTAGGTGAGTGTGATTCCCACAATTTTTGATAGAGCTGTTCACGGGAAAAGACTTGGCCTTGATTGAGCAGAAGAAACATAAGTAAATCAAATTCTCTTCTTGTTAAATTGATGGGCTCTTGCTTGAGATAGACTTGTCTGCCATCTTGATCGATCTCCAAGTCACCAATCATGATTCGACTGCGCTTTAAAGAAAGACCTCTAATTCGTCTTAATGTCGTTTCAATTCTAGCTGCAAGCTCACGTAGACTAAAAGGCTTCATGATGTAGTCGTCTGCTCCAATTTCCAGCCCCTTAATGCGATCCTCTTCATAACTTCTAGCTGTTAAAAATAAAATGGGGATTTGAGAGGTTTGCCTAATGCGCTGGCAGACTTCGAATCCATCCATATCTGGCATCATAATATCCAATACAACAAGGTCAATGGCCTCTTTTTCAAGCTGATGTAAGGCGCCCGTGCCATTATTTGCAGTTATCACGTGAAAGCCTTGTCTCTGCAAAAAGGATCCGATTAACTCAAGCATATCTAATTCATCATCTACTATTAAAATATTCATCTGTTCTTTCATTTCTTTTCCTCCAACATGATAGCATAAGGTCCTGCTGGGATGTTCAGTCGGTTCTTCAACATAAATGTATGTTTGTCGATGACGGATACTGAATTGTCATCTAAGTTACTGACATATATAGATGAGGAATCAGCAGTGATATAATTCGGATTTTGACCGGTCTCAACAGAGGAAAGCAGTTTGTTTTTCTCGGTATTTACTTTATATAGTGTATGGTCTCCATGACATAATACATATAAAGTAGAAGAGTTTTTTTCTGAAAAAAATGCGACTGGCATAACACCTAGTTTGATTTCTCGCTGTTTCTTACCTGTTTTAGGGTCGTAAGCAAAAATGCTCTTATTTAATGTGCCCGGTTTACCGTGTCCTCCAACCCAAATGGAATGCCCATCAAAATGAATGCCAGATGGCCGTTCTAGAACGGAAATCGTTCGTATCTTTTTTTTCTTTTCAATATCAATGACTGAAACAGAATGACTTTTTGCATTTAAAACAAACAACGTTCCAGAAGAAGACAACGCCATAGAAGAGGGTAATGTCCCGGTCTTCACAGTTGCTTTTATTTTCTTGTGCACTGTATCGATAAAATAAACGACATTTTTCTCTGAATCGGTCACAAGTAAAGTGTTGGTATCCGCATCATACGCAAGTGAAGTCAGACCTTTATTCACATCCATATAGTCCGCTGCTGTTCCTTTTTTTAAATTGATTTCTATAAGAGATTGTCCTTCCTTACTTGATGCAATGATCACGTCTTTGTTGATGTGAACAAGATCAGTGAGAGGATGTTTTAAATCAACGGAAGAGACAATTTTATTTTTTTGTAAATCAACGATTGAAAAGGAGGCTTTTTTTAGTTGAGAAATGACAGCAATTGATTGAGAGCTGCCAGGGGGCGTAAATTGCTGGTCTTTTCCGCAGCCTGCTAGGAAAAATAGTAGAGCTGACAAGCATATTAAAAAATATTTCACTCGTTTCATCCTTCTGCTCCTTTGGTGCTCTATTTTCAAAAAGCATAACACAAAAATTGTGAAAAAAAATCGAAGTTATGAATGCTGGAAGATATGAAAAGAAGTTTTTAGGTGGGGAAGTAGAGGTAAATGAAAGCTGAAATTTCTTTTTCGTCTATTTATATGACATTTTTTCATGAGTAAAAGATCATTTTCACAGTTTGATCATTGTATCCATAATCGGTTACAGTAACAAATAATCATAGCTCCCCCGCCCTAAATAGAGCGAAGGGAGTCGTTAAGCAGAGTGTTCAGATGAATGAGAAGTGGGTTTCGTTTTTAGACGATGAGAGAGGAGGAAACCAAGAATACCTGCGCCCATTAATATGATAAATAAAGATTGAAAACCACTTAATATACCAATTAAAGTAGATGAAATGATACTTCCGAAATATCTAAAGGTAGAAAAAATCCCAGATGCAGAGCCGGATAAACTCTGATCAACAGATGTTAAAGAAGCCATCTGCATGCTAGTCATGCCAATACCTGATGAGATCCCCCCAGCGACTAATGTGATGATAAGGAGTGGTAAATTTGGGTAGCTGCTTAGTGTGATCAGCATAACACCTGATAAAGTAAGACAGAGAAATGAAAATCGAATCATTTTTTTGGCGCCTTTTATTGGATGGAGCTTTGCCCCGAGTAATCCACTAATAGACATACAGAGTGAAAAGATCGAAAGGAAAATCCCGCTTTGTGTATGAGAAAGCGCGAGTTTTTGCTCCATAAACAGCGGCATAATGAGAAGAATCGCGTACATCACAAAATTACTAAGCATGATAGAAAGGTTAGCGTTCGTAAAGGTACTGTTTTTAAATAATGTCAAATCAATGATGGGATTTGTAACTTTCCGTACGTGTTTGAAAAATAAAGGAATGGAAATGACCGCTAGAACGCCATAGATCATGTATTCGTTTAATAATTGGCTTTTAGTAAACAAAATGAGTGTGGCGATCCCGATTGTTAAGTATAACGAACCGATGATATCTACATTGGCTTGTAAACGCGTATGTTTCATCTTCGGAATCATAAAAACGCCTGTCACAAGTGTGAGAATTAAAAATGGTATATTCACTAGGAAAATGGAATGCCAGTCAAAGCTCTGAATGAGAATAGAGCCGATAAAAGGTCCAAGTGCGGCACCAATTCCCGCTCCAAAACCGAAAAAACCCATAGTTTTAGAAAGCTTTTCATGTGATACTGTTGCTCGAATTAAAGCAATGCTGTTCGGTGTTAATATAGCTCCGCCTGCCGCTTGAATTGATCGGAAGCTAATAAGAAAAGCAAGATTAGGTGCGAAAGCACATCCAATGGAGCCAATCAAAAAGAGTATCACACCAGCTAAATACATGCTGCGGTGGCCGTATATATCTCCCAGCTTACCCGCAATAGGTTGAGTGACTGCCATGACAATTAGATAAATCGTGACCACCCAAGTAATGTTTGATATGGATTGATCGTAATAAGTTGATATGGATGATAGAGCGACTGCGATCATGGTTGAATTGACTGGAACTAAAATAGCTCCAAGAAGCAAAGAATAAATGATCAAGTTCTCTTTTTTAAGATTCAATGTGTTTACCACCTTTGTAAAAAAGAAGAATTTCACCCAATTAAGTGGGGGAAATTCCTCTCATGAAAATGTGTGTGCATGTCTCAATAAAGTCTTCTTTTTGTGTTAAAACAAGCTGAATGTCTTGCTCTAGCTGTTGAATGAAAAAGCCAAAATACGTGCTAATAAATATATCTGCATAGATGTCTTCTTTTCCTTCTAATACACGATGCTGAGCACTCATTTTTTTGAAATAATGAATCAGCATATCTCTCAATTCTTGAGGATAAATTTTTTCATGGTCTGTTAAATCTTTAAACATAGCGGGTTCTCTCATGCTGATATAGATAAATTCTTTTTTTGAAGTCAAATCTTCAAGGAAATAGCTACCGAGAAATTTTAAATCGGTGTATAAATCGTCTTTAAATTCAGCTTCAAGGGTTTTGGTCGGTGTTGATTTCATTTTCATAATGGCAGCAATCACGCCGCGTTTGTTTTTAAAGTTACGAAAAATTGTCGCTTCACTTACATTCGCTTTTGTCGCAATTTCTTTTGTCGTTGTTTTTTGATAGCCCTTTTCAGACAATAATTCCATTGTTGCGCGAATGATCCGCTGATTTGTTGATTTTAACAAGCATACTCACCTCAGGTTATGAATGTGTTTGCAACAAAGTAAGTATACCGATAAAATCTGTGACCGCCAATATGATCCAAACGGTGACGACTATGCCCGTGAATGCTGATTTAATAACTGGATACGCCCATTGGCTCCATCTACTGTCACGAGGTCACCAGATTTTAGTTTTTCAGTTGCGATTCGTGTACCTAAGACAGCAGGTATCATATATTCTCTAGCGATAATAGCGGAATGGGACAAAATGCCGCCAGAATCGGTGATGACTGCTTTTGCGTCTCTAAATAAGCTGGTCCATAAAGGTGTCGTTGTTTTACAAACTAAAATGTCATCTTTTTCAAATTGTGAAAATTCATCAGCAGATGTAATGACTCTGACTCTTCCGGAAGTAATGCCGCTAGATGCACCAATTCCATAGATTGCATCGTCTGTGTTGTTTTCATTTTCCCTTAGCGAACCAAGCATTCTTTCTACTTGCTGCAATTCAGCTTCAGAAGGCGTTCCTGTATAAGCTGGTGGTTGGATGGATTCATTTTCCTTCATTTCAATTTTTCTTTGCTGAATGATCGAATCGTATGTGGTCGAAGTTGTGAGCGCATTGAGTACTTCATCATCGTAAAGATACCAAAGGTCTTCTTGATGAGGGATCGCTCCTTTTTGAACAAGAAGTTCACCAATTTTTAAGAGATAGAGTCTCGCTTTTGCATCTAACATGGCATCAATGTAAAAGTGATGATCATCTCGAATATTGGCTGCATGGAGTGCAAAATGATAAAGTTCCTCAAATTTTGTTTTAAACGCTTCATCTGTCACTTGACTGATAAACTCTTCATACGTTTCTTGCCTTTTGATCACGGCTTGTGCAAATTCTTCATCAAAATCAGATTGATACCGAATGTTGTTTCTAATGATGTCCAAGACAAATTCAGGATTTTCCACCCATGTTTCCTCTGTAAAATCATGGCTTTTAACAGACCGCCAACCATAGACTTGGAGAAAAGCTTCTACGTCGGAAATGAAGTTTTTTCCTTTATCTGTGTGATTGAGGGCAAATAATAGTTCAGCATTCGTTGAATGATGTTTAAATGCCTGAAGAAGCTCGGAATCTTGAAGAACGTCTTTTGCCAAGTGAGATAGCTTTTGATCTGTTTCAAGAGACTTGTTCATCACACCTATCATCATTTCATGCAGCAGAACGACTTGTGTTTGATCCCCAGTATATGTGACAAGCATGTCTTCAATGATCGCTGATAGAATGACTTGAGGTATGACAATATCAAAATGGTCGTCATACGCTCTTAGATAAATCTCCTTTAATTCTTGAAAGCCATTAATGGCTTCCTCAATTGTTAGCGGTTGAGTGATTTGCTGATCAAGTTTTTCGTATAATGGGAACAAGTTTTGCTTTAAAATGCGATACATTCTTTCGCTTAAACGAGGAAACATTTCGAATAGGCTCTCGTCAAAAACTGGTTCCTCTGACGCTTCTGGCATAGACGGTGAAGAATACAAATGACCTCTATAAAGCTTGATATCTTTAATATTAAGGTCTGGTACTTGATACTTCTCTCCGTTTTTCTTCATCCCGTTTTTTAAAGCAGGTATGATCAAACTTGAAAAAAGAGGACTTGTGGGTCCAGGCATATGATCGTCCATTGAGATCCAGAAGTCTTGCAGCTCTTCAGGTTTCATTTGAAAGGCTGCACCTGAGGAGCCATTTGCTGTATTGGAAAAAGAAGCAGTAATCGGTCTTGCTTGAAGTAAATAAAAAGTACCATCTGACATGCCGAATTCGATATCTACTCCATGTCCATAAAGTTCTTCTACTTGTTTTGTCATTTTCGTGATTTGGATCAATTGATCATCTCGAAGACAAAATTGGCCAGCCATCTCCTCACCTACGGGTTGTTCAATGACGCCCTCTTGACAGGGGACAATTTGCATTTCTTTTGTTCCTAGTGATTTTTCAATAGAGTACGTTTCTTTGTTTACAATAAATGTATCTGGCGTCACAAGGCCGGAGACGATGGCTTCTCCTAGTCCATAGCTTGCAGTCATCATGACTTCGTTTGTTTTTCCTGATACAGGATTCTCACTAAAGATGACACCAGAGATGTCAGAATGGATCAATCCTTGTACAACAACAGCCATGAGCGGCATCTCTTCCTCGTTCTCAATCATTTCTTCCTTATATTCTGTGACTCTTGCTGCGAAGTAAGACGACCAACATTCTTTGACGGCTTGCAAGAATTCTTCATTTGTTTTGATATTTAAATAGGTCTCGTATTGACCTGCAAAGGAGGCGCCTTCGAGATCTTCCGCAACAGAAGAGGATCGCACTGCAACGGATGGATATGTTTTCAACAATGATTGAAAGGATGAAAGTAATTCTGTCTCCATTTGTGAAGGAAACGAAGCTTCTGTGATTTTTCGGGCAAGATT
This sequence comes from Bacillus sp. 22190, assembly GCF_052045575.1. NCBI lineage: Bacteria > Bacillati > Bacillota > Bacilli > Caryophanales > Bacillaceae > Bacillus > Bacillus sp. 22190. The sequence continues at coordinate 374,895 of NZ_JBQEPF010000001.1, forward strand.
TTGATCAGTTGGATGGAAATTGTGATATGAAAGAAAGCTTGCAAAGCTGTTCGTTTTAATAATAAATCCATCTGGAACTGGCAGTCCGTGATTGTTTAATTTAATTAAATTCACGCCTTTTGCCCCTGCGAGTGATGCGGATTCTTCAGCCGCATGAAATAATACTGAATACATGGGAATGCCCCCTTATCCAAATAGCCAATGGTTTCATTTGTCTCTTTTTGTTTTTTAAAATGATAGTGCGCACTATCATTTTCATCATAGAATTTATTGGATGTAACTGTCAAAGACGTAAAGACCTATCTTTAGAAAGGGGACGTTTTCACTAATTTTCCTCCTCATCTATATCAAAAGTCTTCAACCGAGAAGAAAAAAGCTGAAATTGAAAACTGTGAATTGTTCATTATGCCAATCTTTACTATAATCAAGGGAGTAGACCATGTAGAGGGAGGGTTTTTGTGATTACAAAAGCCATATTTGCACTTGTTTTTCCTTTCTTGCTCGTTATTTTATTTTCAAAGGTTACTTATAATCATTACGTTGGCATTGCATTAACAGCAGCGCTTTTATTTGCTTCGTATATGAAAGGCTATACAGAAACCTACTTTATCGTAGGATTAGATATTATTTCTTTAGTGGCCGGGGCATTGTTTATGGCCAAGAAAGAAGTCGAAAAAAGAGAGAAGGCTGAAAAACATCATTGATGTGATCCCTCTTGATGAAAAGAAAATGTTTTTGATTGCAGGAGCTGTGCTTACGATTCTAGTGAGTGCAGCTTTCTTTTTTGTGGTTTTTCTGCTGATCGAATATCTCGCTCCAAAATGTTCCATACTGAAAGGAAGGTTTCTTTAGAGGGTTATGAGCCACGGCAGAGAGGGTATGGTTGTATTGGAAATAAAAATCAAGTCAGACACGAACTTTAGTTCGTATTTTTGTGTTCTTTTATGATAATATATTCATTAGATAGATTTCGTAACGAAACGGAGGCTTTGATGTGAGTGACCGCTTTGAATTAGTTTCTAACTATCAGCCCCAAGGAGATCAGCCAAAAGCCATTGAAAAGCTTGTGGAGGGCATCCATCAGGGGAAACAGCATCAAACGCTGTTAGGTGCTACAGGTACGGGAAAGACCTTTACTGTATCCAACCTGATCAAAGAAGTGAACAAACCAACACTTGTCATTGCGCATAACAAGACACTTGCCGGACAATTATACAGCGAGTTCAAGGAATTTTTTCCAAATAATGCTGTTGAATATTTTGTGAGTTATTATGATTATTACCAGCCTGAGGCGTATGTGCCTCAAACTGATACATTTATTGAAAAGGATGCCAGCATTAATGATGAGATCGATAAGCTAAGGCACTCCGCCACATCCTCATTATTTGAGCGGAGAGATGTCATCATCATTGCCAGTGTGTCCTGTATTTATGGCTTAGGTTCTCCTGAAGAATACAGAGAGCTTGTGCTGTCTTTACGAACTGAAATGGAAATTGAACGCAATCAGCTTCTTCGTAAGCTGGTGGATATTCAGTATTCTCGTAATGATATAGATTTTCAGCGCGGAACCTTCAGAGTTCGAGGAGACGTCGTTGAAATTTTTCCTGCTTCACGAGATGAGCATTGTATCAGAGTGGAGTTTTTCGGTGATGAAATTGAACGTATTCGTGAAGTAGATGCTCTCACTGGAGAAATTCTCGGTGATCGTGACCACGTTGCTATTTTCCCAGCATCTCACTTCGTCACAAGAGAAGAAAAGATGGAAAAAGCGATTATTAATATTGAAAAAGAGCTTGAGGAACAGTTGGAAAAGCTTCGTGAAAACGGAAAATTGCTTGAAGCACAGCGTCTTGAGCAGCGGACAAGGTATGACCTAGAGATGATGAGAGAGATGGGCTTTTGTTCAGGGATTGAGAACTACTCAAGACATCTCACCTTACGTCCGCCTGGTTCTACACCTTACACATTGCTTGATTATTTTCCGGATGATTTTATGATTGTTGTCGATGAGTCACACGTGACCATCCCGCAAATTCGCGCCATGTACAATGGGGACCAGGCAAGAAAACAAGTGCTTGTTGATCACGGATTCCGTCTGCCGTCAGCACTTGATAATAGACCACTCACATTTGATGAGTTTGAAAAGCACATTAACCATATTGTGCATGTATCCGCAACACCGGGCCCATACGAGCTTGATAAAACGCCAGAGGTCGTGGAACAAATTATTCGTCCAACCGGTTTGCTTGATCCAATCATTGAAGTTCGTCCGATTGAAGGACAAATCGATGACTTAATTGGGGAAATTCATGCAAGAGTTGAGAAAAATGAGCGTGTGCTTGTGACGACTTTAACGAAGAAAATGTCTGAGGATCTGACAGATTATCTGAAAGAAATCGGAATCAAGGTCAATTATCTGCACTCAGAAATTAAGACACTAGAGCGGATTGAGATTATTCGTGATTTACGTCTCGGAAAATATGATGTGCTTGTTGGGATCAACCTTCTTCGAGAAGGTTTGGATATTCCAGAGGTGTCGCTCGTGGCGATTTTAGATGCGGATAAAGAAGGCTTTTTACGTTCAGAAAGATCCCTCATCCAGACGATTGGCCGTGCTGCAAGAAATGCAGAAGGCCGGGTTATTATGTATGCAGACAATATGACGAAATCAATGGACATTGCCATACAAGAAACAAAGCGGAGACGTGAGCAGCAAGAAGCGTATAATGAGAAATTTGGTATCACTCCGCAAACGATCCATAAGAAGATTCGAGATGTGATCAAGGCAACAAAAGTACATGAGGATTCAGAAGAATACGAAACAAAAGCAGCACCAAAGTTGTCAAAAATGAGCAAAAAAGAACGAGAAAAAGTGATCGAAAACATCGAGATGGAAATGAAAGATGCAGCAAAAGCGCTTGATTTTGAAAAAGCAGCAGAATTAAGAGATCTATTGCTAGAGCTAAAAGCGGAAGGATGAATGCCAGATGGCTATGGAACGAATAGAGGTGAAAGGGGCAAGAGCCCACAACCTTAAAAATATTGATGTCAATATCCCGCGCGATCAGCTAGTGGTCATTACGGGTTTATCTGGTTCGGGAAAATCGTCGCTTGCCTTCGATACCATTTATGCAGAAGGTCAGCGCAGGTATGTTGAATCACTGTCAGCCTATGCACGTCAATTTCTCGGTCAAATGGACAAACCAGATGTAGATGCGATTGAAGGGCTTTCTCCAGCGATTAGTATTGACCAGAAAACGACAAGCAGGAACCCTCGATCAACCGTTGGGACTGTTACAGAAATTTATGATTACTTGCGTCTATTATATGCTCGAGTCGGAAAACCGATTTGTCCTATTCATGGGATCGAAATTACATCACAGACGATTGAGCAAATGACAGACCGTATTTTAGAGTATCCAGAACGAACGAAACTGCAAGTGCTTGCTCCGATCGTATCTGGACGTAAGGGAACACACGTGAAAGTACTTGATCAAATTCGGAAGCAGGGCTACGTTCGAGTCAGAGTTGATGGCGAGATGGAGGACCTGTCAGAAGAGATTGAGCTTGAAAAGAATAAAAAGCATTCCATTGAAGTGGTGATTGATCGAATTGTCGTGAAAGAAGGCGTGGCTGCACGGTTGTCTGATTCTCTTGAAACGGCACTTCGACTTGGGGAAGGCCGCGTGATGATTGATGTGATTGGACAAGAGGAGCTGTTGTTTAGTGAGCATCATGCTTGTCCACACTGCGGATTCTCTATTGGGGAACTTGAGCCAAGAATGTTCTCGTTTAATAGCCCTTTCGGTGCCTGCTCAAGCTGTGATGGGCTTGGTTCTAAACTAGAAGTAGATCCAGAGCTTGTGATTCCGAATAAGGATTTGACTTTACGTCAGCATGCCATTGCCCCATGGGAGCCTCAAAGCTCACAATATTACCCGCAGCTTCTTGAGGCGGTATGTACACACTATGGAATTGACATGGATATTCCAGTAAAAGATATTCCGGCGCATTTATTTGATAAAATTTTATATGGCAGCGGCTCTGAGCTGATTTATTTTAAATATGAAAATGATTTTGGCCAGGTCCGTGAAAATGAAATCGAGTTTGAAGGTGTGCTTCGTAACATTGAACGGCGCTACAAGGAAACGAGCTCCGATTATATTCGGGAGCAGATGGAAAAATATATGGCCAATCAGCCATGTCCGACCTGTAAAGGATATCGCCTGAAAAAAGAAACACTTGCGGTTCTCATCAATGGCAAACATATCGGAGAAATGACCGATTTGTCTGTATCTGATGCCCTTGATTTCTATGAGAAAATTGAGTTGTCTGAGAAAGATTTGCAGATTGCCCAGCTCATTTTACGTGAAATCAAAGAGCGCTTATCCTTCTTAAATAATGTCGGATTAGATTATTTGACATTAAGCCGGTCTGCTGGCACATTATCAGGTGGGGAGGCGCAGCGGATTCGTTTGGCGACACAAATCGGATCAAGACTGACAGGCGTTCTTTATATTTTAGATGAACCATCGATTGGTCTGCACCAACGGGATAATGACCGGTTGATTGGGACATTGAAAAACATGCGTGATATCGGAAATACACTGATTGTCGTAGAACATGATGAAGATACGATGCTTGCCGCTGATTATCTCATTGATATTGGACCAGGTGCAGGGGTTCATGGAGGAGAAGTGATTTCAGCTGGAACGCCAGAAGAAGTCATGAAAGACCCAAAATCGTTGACTGGACAATATTTATCTGGTGAGAAATTCATCCCGCTTCCGATTGAGAGAAGAAAGCCTGACGGCCGATTCATTGAAATTAAAGGGGCAAAAGAAAACAATCTTAAAAACGTGAATGCGAAGTTTCCTTTAGGTGTCTTTACCGCTGTGACGGGTGTGTCAGGATCAGGGAAAAGTACACTTGTGAATGAAATTTTATTGAAATCCCTTGCCCAAAAACTGCACAGAGCAAAAGCGAAGCCAGGACAGCACAAAGAAATCAAAGGAATGGATCACTTAGACAAAGTCATTGATATTGATCAATCTCCAATTGGCCGTACACCAAGATCCAATCCTGCTACGTATACAGGTGTATTTGATGACGTGCGGGATGTCTTTGCGCAAACCAATGAAGCGAAGGTACGAGGCTATAAAAAAGGGCGATTCAGCTTTAACGTGAAAGGTGGACGCTGCGAAGCATGTCGTGGAGATGGCATTATTAAAATTGAAATGCACTTTTTACCTGATGTATATGTGCCTTGTGAAGTGTGTCACGGGAAACGTTATAACCGCGAGACGTTAGAGGTCACGTATAAAGGGAAAAATATTTCCGATGTGCTTGAAATGACGGTAGAGGACGCACTTCAATTTTTCGAGAATATCCCGAAAATTAAGCGGAAGCTGCAAACGATCTTTGATGTTGGATTAGGATACATTACACTTGGGCAGCCTGCCACGACATTGTCTGGTGGAGAGGCGCAGCGCGTGAAATTGGCATCAGAGCTTCACCGCCGTTCAAACGGAAGATCCTTGTATATTTTAGACGAACCGACAACGGGTCTTCATGTGGATGATATTGCTAGGTTGTTAAAAGTGCTCCAGCGCTTGGTCGAAAACGGGGATACGGTATTGGTCATTGAGCACAACCTTGATATTATTAAGGCAGCCGATTACCTTGTTGATCTAGGACCAGAAGGCGGTGCTGGTGGAGGAACGATTATTGCTTCAGGAACACCTGAACACATTGCTAAAGAAGAAGCTTCTTACACCGGTCGATACTTAAAACCGATTTTAGAGCGTGATCGTGAGCGAATGAAACAGTTAGTCAAAGAAACAGAAAGTGTGACATCCTCATAAAGAAAAACCCCTCCGAAAGAGGGGTTTTCCTTTTATTGCACATCTTCCTTTGGCATTAAGTTACTGAGGTGCGTTAAATCCTTTAAAATATGAGTGCTGCTACTATCGAGCAGTACTTTTAAATAACGGATATCACCATACTTCGGATGAGACGGATGAATGGCCTCTAGCTCCTTGATCATATCGCTGTTCATGCTTTTCTGTTTCTGTATAAGGTCTAAAAGCGTTTGTGCCGTGTGGTTAGCATTATGATGATCTGTCAAAATAATTACCCCCTATAATGATAATCACCATCTTTTCAACATATTTTAAAGGGTAATCCATGAAGAATCTACACTTAGGTGCAAAAAGAAATAATTTGTGTCTAAGGTCATATGTAAATCGAATGAGTTTGAAACTTTTTATACGCCATAAACGTATGAGTTAGAAAGGAATTTTCATCATGAAGGAGCGAATATATATGAACAGAGATCAGTCGATCATTGCATCTATTTGTTATTTTAGTGTATTTTTCATGCCGTTTATTGTACCGATCGTGGCATATTTTGTAGTGGATCAAAAGGAAACGAAACGGCATTCGCTGCGTGCATTGTGGTCACATGTTTTGCCAGTCGCAGCGTGTGTGCTGCTGGTTTTTGGAGCTATCCCCTTTTTATTGACGACACAGGCAAGCGACTCACTCGTTCCAGTGTTCACTGTACTTATCTTGTCCTTTTTAGTCGCCATTGGCTTTTTGATCTCTGTCATTTGGAATATCATTCAAGGTATTAAAGTGCTTCAATCTATCAAATCGTAGGAGGGCTTTGTATGAATGAAAAAGAACGAATTTTAAAATTAGTAGAAGACGGGACATTATCTGCAAAAGAAGCGATTACGCTGCTTGAAAAACTAGAAGAAAATCAGTCCATTTCACTAGAAAAATCAACGGCTGATCATACCTTTCATGAAGAAAAAGCTGGAACAGAGAATAAAGGAACTGGTACTGAAAACCTCGGTGCAAAGCTGTTTGGATGGTTAGATTCGGCAGTGAAAAAGGTCAAAGATGTCGATCTTGATTTGAACTTTGGACAGTCCGTTGACGTTGAACACATTTTTCAATTCAAAGACGCGGCACTGTCCCATTTAGATATTCAATTGGCAAACGGCAGTCTCAATTTGATGCCTTGGGATGATGGGGATGTTCGAGCAGAATGTCATGCGAAAATTTACCGTGCAGAGGATGGAGAGCAGGCAAGACATCAATTTCTTCAACATCTGGATTGCGGACTTGAAGGGGACAAATTTTTTATCCGAACTGAAAAGAAGACCATGAAGGTCAATGTCACTCTGTATGTACCACGTATCCAATACGATAAGATCAAAGTCAAACTGTTTAATGGACCGATTCGCGGGGAAAAGCTAAAGACAAAAGAACTGGCTGCAAAAACAACAAATGGCGTCGTCTCTTTTGCCTCTTTACAAGCAGAAAAAGTCGGAATTGAAACAGCAAATGGACAAATCAAACTGGCTGATCACGAGTGTGGTATGATTGAAGTAGAAACCATTAATGGGCTCATTGACCTGCGCGGGAAAAGTGAATCAATTGATGCACAGAGCTTCAATGGGAACATTGCTGTTCAGCTGTCAGATGAGAAATGCCGTTCGATCTATGCAAAAACGACAACAGGCAGTGTGGACGTTCAGATTCCGCGTGCTTGTGCAGTGACTGCGGAGCTGAAAAGCAATCTCGGATCGATCTCTCATGAACTGCTTGATGCAAATATGATTAAAGAGAAAAATGAAACATTGCAAAAAGAGAAAATGATCAAAGCCAATCAACAGGCGGAGCACAATATATCCATTTTTGCAGAAACAAAAACAGGCTCAATCCAAGTAAAGCACCAATCAGACAAGGAGTGATTCTACATGAAGAAGCTTTATCGTTCAGCGACAGATAAAAAAATAGCGGGTGTTGTTGGTGGACTTGCTGAATACTTAAGTGTCGATGCATCCCTGCTTCGTATTTTAACGGTGATCATCGGATTTATGACAGCATTTATGCCGATATTCTTGATCTACTTCATCTGGTATTTTGTTGTTCCGGAAGAAGGCACTAACTAAATGCTTAGATGGATCGTTAGTATTTTCGTCAATGCATTACTTTTAATCGTCATTGCTGGATATTTTGATTCAGGCATTCTGCCAGGCCTTGGTAGTGTGTATATTGAAGGTTTTGGCGCTGCGATTGTAGCAAGTATTATTTTGTCCTTGCTCAATATTTTAGTGAAGCCGTTTTTGATCATTTTAACGCTGCCAGTGACAGTACTTTCACTAGGATTGTTCCTCTTTGTCATTAATGCCATCACACTGATGATGACCTCAAGCTTTATGGGAGATAGTTTTAACATTGATGGGTTTGGAACGGCCATTTGGATGGCTGTCATTTTATCCATTTTCCATCTGCTCATACAAAAAGGAATCGTGGAACCGTTAGCGAAAAAAAGCTAACGGTTTTTTTGTGTGAATTTATATCGTTTCCCCGTTCCATCTGTCATAAAAACCGTCTTCAGGAGACACAATATCCGAAGGGAGGCGGTGCACGATGGTGAATGTGAGCAGACAAATCATTCTTTTGCTTTTTTTGAGCATTCTTTTTTGTTTCAGTCAGCCTGCTTCAGCAGGATCTTTAACACAAACACAAGTGAACATACGAAATAAGCCCTTTTCACCTTTTATCTTTGATCAATTTCAAGTAGATGTCCGTCCGGTTCAAGGAAAAAAACGTGATCTTCAATTTCGGGCATCTATTAGTCAGTCAGAGCAAATTTTGTCTGCAAACTTGTACTATAAACAGAGTGATGAACTAGGATATCGATTGATCCCAATGGAACGATTGCCGGGGATGAAACCAGAATTCACAGCGAAAATCCCGACAGATCAATTGTGGAATCCAACAGTTCATTACTATACAGAATTCCTGACGCAGAAGTCTGTCATCAAAACAACCGAACAAGCAGTTCACTTAAACGGATTTGAAGAGGATCTCTCACAAATTCCTGAGCTATTGATGACAGAAATCGTCGTGAATTCAAAAAACCGCAAAGGCAAGGATGCTTTTGAATTCATCGAGGTGTATAACACAACTCATGCACCCATTTCACTTCGACATTACCAGCTTCGCTATCGCAATCCATCACAAGGCGTGGAGATGGATGATATATATTCATTCCACACAAGTCCTATCACCATTTCTCCTGGAAAGCCGTACGTATTTTGGCTTAGAAAAAAAGGGCAGGAGCATTTAACGGTAGCGGACTTTAATGCGATGTACAAAAGCCATTTAAAAGAGGGCGAGCATCTATCGGTCATTGAGAGTAAAGGATTGTCCAATTCTAAATCTCGTCTTGTTTCTATCACAACAAATATAGGAGAAGAGGTATCGTCGGCATCCTATCGTTTAAAGCCTTCATTGTTTAGCGAGCACAGATCGTTACTGTTCAAGTATCCAATGGATGGTACGACACAAATGAAGCTGATCTCGAAAGTGGAGGAAGAGCCAACACCCGGAAAAGTGTTAAAAGCACAAATTCCAACTGAAAAAAAAGAAATATCACAAGATGTTCATAAACCTGTGATCGAAGATATGACAGACAATCAACCGATAAAACCAACTGAAGGCATTGAAATGAGGGCAGATGTGCAGGATGATCAGTCCGTCAAAACGGTCAAATTGCGATATCGGACCAATCGTCATGAAGATTTTAAAGAGGTGTTGCTTCAAAAGGATCATAATGATCGGCTGTTTCACTATATTATTTATTCACCTGAGCTCATTGGTAAAGATCGATTGGAATATCAGATTGAAGCGTCTGACGGCGAAAATCAAGCAATGACAATGAAAAAAACAATTGATGTAGAACAAGTAAGCAAAGCTCACGGCCTTCGATTGAATGTAGAAGAAGGAGATACGGTTTCTGGCGTATTTCACTTAAAAGCAACAGCAGATCAGAAAAAAAGCATACAATTAATGATAGATGGGAAACCGATTCGACAAGTATTCCCTGCACTTGAAGCAGATCCATATCTTGCATTTGATGTCAAAGGGACAAATTTATATTTTAAGAATGGTGTGTCTATAGGTAAGCACTTACTTTCCATTTTTGATGATTCGACAAAAGTGTATCGCACCTATACGATACCAATACCAGAAAAACACTTAGAAAAGGCAGATCCACAAACGATATCATTCCATGCTGGGACAAAGTCATCGCCGTTTGACCGATTTCCTGGAGAAAATCACGATGATTTTGAATTGAAAAATGTCCAGATGATTTTATCGAATGGAACTCAAATTCTGCCTCTAAATGCGAGCCAGCATGAGGAATGGAAAATGGGCGACGGTGGCAGCGCTAAGAAGGTAAGAGCATTTCAGTTTCAAATCCCGAAGCAAGCATATGCTTCAAGCTATATTCAGTGGGATACAAGAAGGCTGAAAGAAGGAGTACATGTTGTTCAGGCTAAAACCGCAGACGAATCTCAATCTGTACGTGTGAAAGTCGATAACACGGGTCCGAAAATCAAGAGTAATATACAGGCAAATGACCAATATAAAGGCGTCTTTACGTTAAAGGCAAAGGTGACGGATCGTTGGAGTGACATAGCGGAGATGAAGGCATATTTAGATGGAAAACAGATCTCTTTGCCTTATCAGACGTCCTCTAGCGAATTAGAACCTGGGGAGCACACATTGAAGATAAAAGCAAAAGATGCCGCTGGAAACAAATCAACTTTGAAAAAGGTTTTTAAGACGGTACATGAACACCCTGAAACGCCAGAGAGAGTGTCAGATAGGACAAAAAAGGAATCATCTAAGCAAACAGTGCTAACCAATGATCCTACTAATGATCAGTTAGATTACTCCTTTTACCGTGCCTATCAATATACATCGCTGCATCCGTCCATGAAGATTTTCAAATATGCAGCGGAAACAGAGCCGCCAAAACATTTAAATGAAACAGGGGAAATGATTTTTTCTGATCGAGAAAGAAATCGCATTGCATTTGCTGATGGTAAATCAGTGGAAACGAAAGATCTACAGCATTTTCCTTATCATCGCTTTCAAATCAAGGTTCATCACGATGTACGTGAAAAGGATGTAGTCGAGGCTGTATGGAAAGGAAGCTCATTATCAGGGAGAAAGGTAACGATGTACGCTTGGAATCATCAGCAAGAAAAGTGGGATAAAATCACTCATCACTTTGCCAAGGATGAAAAGGAATTTTACCTGAAAGGGCTGCTGTCAGTCAGACAGTATATGAAAAATCAAACGTTTGATTTGCTTGTACAAGATGAAATCAGTAAGGCGTTAAAGCCTTATAAGATGGTGTGGATGTCTGATACTCAATATTATGCCAGAAGTTATCCTCATATCTTCAAAAAAATGGTCGAGTGGATCAGAGATCAAAGGGACCCATTAAATATTCAATATGTGTTCCATACAGGTGATATTGTGGATGATTCAAAGGATAAGCAGTGGAATCGTGCCGATACATTTATGCGTGTGTTAGATCAGCATCAGATTCCTTACGGTGTATTAGCTGGTAATCATGATGTCAGACACAAAGACGGCCATTATAGGGAATATGGGAGATACTTTGGAGCGAAACGCTTTGAAGACAAGCCGTATTACGGTGAATCCTATCAAAACAATCGAGGTCATTATGATCTTATCTCTACTGGTGGCAATGATTATATGATGGTGTATATGGGCTGGGGGATTAAGCAAAATGAGATTGACTGGTTAAATCGAGTCATTTCTGAACATCCAGATCGCATTGTCATTTTAAATTTCCATGAGTATTTGTTAGTGAGCGGCAATCGAAGCCCAATTGGAGATTTGATCTTCCATCAAGTGGTAAAGCGTCACCCGAATATTGTCGCAGTATTTAGTGGCCACTACCACGGAGCCAGTCGAAAAGTAGATGAGATTGACGATGATCATGATGGAAAAGTGGACAGAAAAGTATATCAAATCCTTGCAGATTACCAGTCAGGTCCTGAAGGCGGTCAAGGTTTTATGCGGCTGATCACTGCGGATCAAGAAAAAAATCAGCTTCATTTCACCACATACTCACCCTACTTGAATCAAGAACATTTTTATGATCCAAAAACGTATGGAGATCAAGATGAATTTTCAATTGATGTCGATTTAACACCTAAAATGAAATCCGTTAAAACCAATTATTTTGAATTGAATGTCTACACAAACGTTCTTCTTGGAGAAGTCAAAGGTGTGAAAAGTGGTAAAAAAGCAACCTTTGAATGGAAAGGGTTAAAGCCAAATCAAGAATATTATTGGTACACTGTCGCAAAAGACCGTTTCGAAGGGAAAGCGATCTCGCCTATATGGAAAATTCATACAAAAAATGATGATCAATCAACATTTCTTAGGAAATAAAAAACTGTGCTTTCAGGAGCACAGTTTTATCTTTCCATTGTGTGAGTGAGCTTGTATCGATCCCCTCTATAAACGGATATGACATACTCGAATGGAAGGTCATTTTGAAAATAAGTTGTTCTTACAATGGAGAGGACAGGGTCCCCTAAAGAAATAGACAGCAGGTCAGCTTCTTCCTTTGAAGCAACATTGGCTTCAAGCTCCTGCTTGGCATGGGCAATGGTTAGACCTGTGTTCGTTTCTATATATTCATATAAAGATCCAGTTAAATGGTCCTTTGTGAGCTCGCCAGCAAATTTTTCAGGTATATAACTCGTTTCAATAGCCATTGGTTCATTGTTTGCAAGGCGGATTCGTTTTAATTCATAAACATCTTCACTGTTCGACAGCTGTAATGATTGCAGCAAGTGCTCTGGGCATGCGACTTTTTTGAAATCAATCAACTGACTTGAAGCGTTGAACCCACGTTGACGCATATCTTCTGTAAAGCTTGTTAAGCCCTGAAGCGGTTGTTCAAACTTCTTTCGGCTAACAAATGTTCCTTTTCCTTTTTGCCGGTATAAATATCCTTCGTTCACAAGGTTCGATAAGGCTTGTCTGACAGTCATTCGGCTAATACCAAAGCGTTCGGCATATTCTCTTTCAGAAGGAATGAGTGTATCAGGTGCTAACGTTCCATCCTCAATCTGCTTTTTCAAGTTCTCCATAATCTGATGGTACATGGGGATAGGTGACTGCTTATCAATAAACATGTGAAAATCCTCTCGTGTTTAGCGTAGTGAACCAGCTTCTCGATCAATAAAAATCGTCACATCTTCATGAAGTTTTAGAGCAGATGCAGGGAAGTCTGGGTGAATCTCTGTTCGTTCTAAATATTGTATCACGTCCGCTTTTGATTTTCCTGATGCGAGAAGGAGAATTTTTTTGCTTGAAAGAATGCTTGCAATTCCCATTGTAATGGCATGTGTAGGTACCTCATCAATAGAAGAAAAGTATCTTGCATTGGCCTGGCGAGTGTGTTCATCTAATTGGACGACATGCGTCTTTGAGTCGAAGGGAGTACCAGGTTCATTAAACCCGATATGTCCATTTTGTCCGATACCAAGTAGCTGAAGATCAATGCCCCCTAAATCTTCAATGAGCTGATCATACCTTAAGCACTCTTCTTCCAAGTGAGAAGCAGCACCATTGGGAAGGAAATATTGATCTGACGGGAGATCAATATGGTCAAATAAATGTCGCTTCATGTAAGTCATATAACTATTTTCATGATTTGGATCAATTCCCACGTACTCATCCAGATTCACTGTTCTTGCTTGTTTGAAAGACAATTGTTCTGTTTGATGCAACTGAATTAACTCTTTATAAGTGTCAATTGGTGTACCGCCAGTTGCCAGACCGAGAACTGCATCTGTTTTTGATTCAATGGTACGTGCAATGAAAGCAGCTGCTGCTTTTCCTAATTGATCTTTATCTGCAAATTCGATGATGTTCATCAGTGTGTGGCCTCCTTTTTTTCATAAACGATTTGTCCATGGCAGATCGTCATCATGAGTTCGCCAGATTCATCCCAAATGACCAAGTCTGCCAGTTTTCCAACTTCGATCGAACCGAGCTGATGATCGATCCCGAGCTGAGTGGCTGCATTTGTTGAGGTCATTTGAGCAATTTCTGTCCATCCACATTGTGTGATCTGTCTCATACGTTTGACCCCATCTTTCATTTGTAAAATCGATCCTGCAAGTGTTCCATCTGCTAGCAATGCTTTTTCACCGCTGACTGTCACAGTCTGTCCGCCAAATTCGTAGGTTCCCTCTCCAAGTCCTTTTGCACGCATTGAGTCTGTAATCATGATCAAACGTTCACTTCCCTTAGCCAAATACGCAAGCTTTACGGAAAGAGGATGTGAATGAATGCCATCTGTAATCAGCTCAGTCAAAAGCTTTTCGTTTGTAAGCGCAGCCCCTGCAACATTTGGCTCACGATGCTGAAATGAACTCATCGCATTATAAAGATGCGTGACATGACGCGCACCGTGCTTTGCTGCTAGTTCAATCATGTCATGAGGAGCATTTGTATGTCCAATAGAAGGAATGATATTTTTTTCTTTTAGCAGGGAAAGAAATGCAAAATCAGTATCTTCCTCAGGTGCAAAAGTGACAATTCGAATCAGCTGATCAGATGCACTCAGCCATTTCTCAAAAAGAGGAAGGTTAGCCTGTGTAATCCATTGGGCAGGCTGCGCTCCAGCTTTATCTTTAGAAATAAAAGGACCTTCTAGATGAATGCCTAAACATTGTGCCTGCCTTCCAGCTTGCTTTTCATTATAGGGTCTCCACTGTGCGACATTTTTAAGTGCTTGCTCAATCTCTTGATGATTTTGTGTAATGGTTGTTGCTAAAAAGCTTGTCGTTCCTTCTGCGGGTAAGTGATCAGCAAGCGTATTCATGGCTTCTGGTGTCGCATCCATCATATCTGCACCATATCCCCCATGGATGTGAATATCAATCATTCCGGGGAGTAAATAAAAGTTTTCCCGGGAAATATATACTTTTTCATAATTTCCTGTCGGCGGTGATGTTGAAATATAGTCGATCTTGCCATCGCGTAAACCGACAAAACCGTTTTTAATGATTTCTGTCTTTGTCACAATATGAATATTGGAGAGCAATAAAGAACTGCTCATGATTGTGCCCCCTTATTCTCGTCGTTAGATTCAGTTTACCTTTTTTAAGTATAGTTGTCTATACCAGTAAATGTGTTGAAACAGGATCAGGATAAAATACTGTTTTGGGTTCATCATTGAAAGTGATAAAATAGAGCTGTATTTCTGAAACGCCTGTGATAAAAGGAGGAAGAAGCGTGCCGAAAGTTCGTACGAAGGACATAATGGAACAATTTCATCTTGAACTGGTAAGTGGGGAAGAAGGGATTAATCGTCCCATTACAATCAGTGACCTTTCCAGACCAGGTATTGAAATGGCTGGATATTTTACATATTACCCAAAAGAAAGAGTTCAACTTTTAGGGAAGACAGAGCTTTCTTTTTTTGAACAGCTCCCAGAACGCGAACGAAAGCAGAGAATGATGTCTCTTTGTACAGATATTACCCCTGCCATCATTTTGTCACGAGATCGTGAAGTACCAAAGGAATTGATCGAAGCTTCAAATGAAAATGGAGTGCCGGTTTTACGCTCAAGCTTAAAAACGACAAGACTTTCGAGTCGATTAACGAACTTCTTAGAAAGCAAGCTTGCACCAACGACTGCGATTCATGGCGTACTCGTAGATGTATATGGTGTAGGTGTACTGTTAATTGGAAAAAGTGGCGTAGGAAAAAGTGAAACGGCTTTAGAATTGGTGAAGAGAGGACACAGGCTGGTTGCAGACGATTGCGTGGAAATCAGGCAAGAGGATCAGGATACGTTAGTTGGAAGCGCACCAGAGCTGATTGAGCACCTTCTAGAAATCCGTGGATTAGGCATTATTAATGTGATGACCTTATTTGGAGCGGGCGCTGTCAGAAGCTATAAGAGAATTACGATTGTTATGAACCTTGAGCTTTGGGAACAAGGCAAACAGTATGACCGTTTAGGACTTGAGGAAGAAAAAATGCGGATCATCGATACAGATGTACCCAAGCTGACCATCCCTGTACGTCCGGGACGAAATTTAGCGGTCATCATCGAGGTAGCTGCTATGAACTTCAGATTGAAACGAATGGGACATAATGCAGCGGAACAATTTACAAGTAAACTTGCCGATGTCATTGAAGACAATGGCCAGGATGAATAGGAGCTGTCTATATGAATGAAGCAATTCAACCAATTGATCCGATTGCTTTTCAGCTCGGACCTATTTCGGTTCATTGGTATGGTGTGATTATTGGGGTCGGAGCGCTGCTTGGACTCTGGCTCGCATTAAGGGAGTGTGAAAAAAGAGGCATCAATAAAGATATGTTTATTGATCTCATCTTATTTGCCATACCTATCGCCATTATTTGTGCACGAATTTATTATGTATCCTTTGAATGGGATTATTATCAGCAGCACCCAAATGAAATCATCAAGATTTGGAATGGCGGAATTGCCATACATGGTGGACTGATAGGGGCGGTGCTGACAGCGATTGTATTTACTAAAGTGAGGAAGGTGTCCTTTTGGAAAATCGCCGATGTCGCAGCGCCTAGTATTTTACTAGGGCAAGCCATAGGGCGCTGGGGGAACTTTATTAATCAGGAAGCGCATGGTGAGGCTGTTTCAAGAGCCTTTTTAGAAAGTTTGCACCTGCCTGAGTTTATTATTAATCAGATGTACATTGACGGGACCTACTATCACCCTACGTTCTTATATGAATCATTATGGAATATCGCAGGCGTTTTGATATTAATCTTATTACGTAGAACATCATTGCGTCGAGGCGAAATGTTCTTGTCTTATTTAATCTGGTATTCAATCGGTCGTTTCTTCATTGAAGGAATGAGAACAGACAGCTTAATGCTGACTGAGCATCTTCGAATTGCACAGATGATTTCAATTGCTATATTTGCAGTAGCTATCTTGTTGATTGTGTTTAGAAGAATCAAAGGATATGCATCTATACCGTATAAAGAGAACAACTCATCAAATTAAGCAAGGGGGATAAAAGATGAGGGAGACATGGAAAAACGGCTTGAAAGCAGGGTTATCGACAACTTGGACACTTGGAAAAGTCATTTTTCCGGTTACCATTCTCGTTAGTATCTTGCAGCATACACCTGTGATGGATTGGATGATACAATTCATCCGTCCATTTATGGGTCTGTTTGGTCTTTCAGGGGAAGCGGCCATTCCGCTTGTTTTAGGAAATATGCTGAACTTGTATGCGGGTATTGCAGCCATCTTGACATTAGAGCTGCCTGTGAAGGAAGTGTTCATTTTAGCGGTCATGCTCTCTTTTTGTCACAACTTGATCATCGAATCAACAGTGGCGGCGAAGGTTGGGCTGCGGGTGTCTATCATTTTGCTAGTCAGAATCAGTCTTGCCGTCGTGTCAGCAATTGTCATTCATCTCGTTTGGCAGGGAGGCGAGGAGCCGGCGCAATATGGTTTGCTGACAGCTGCTCAGTCGGCTGATGTGCCTTCTAGCTGGTATATGATCGTACTTCTTGCTTTACAGAAAGCTGTTCTTGGTGTGCTGCAGCTGGCTTGTATTGTCATTCCTCTCATGATCATCATTCAATTCATGAGAGACTTAGGGTGGCTCCATACGCTGTCTAAGTGGCTGTCTCCTTTTACGAGAATGCTTGGAATGAAAGAAAATACGTCTATGACGATGGTGGCTGGTTTAACCATTGGTCTTGCCTACGGGGCAGGCGTCATGATGAAGGCAGTGGAAGAGGACGGTGTCAGCAAAAAGGATTTAACGCTTGCTTTCATTTTCCTTGTGGCGTGTCATGCGGTGGTTGAAGATACACTCATTTTCATTCCATTAGGTATTCCAGTATGGCCGCTTCTTCTTATTCGCCTTATTTCTGCTATTTTATTGACAGCTGCCATCAGCTATATTTGGCGGAGGCGGGAACATGCAGCTGTTAGAAAGGAAGCTATATGAACCAATCAACTATTAACACAGTGCTATTTGATTTAGATGGCACATTAATCAATACAAATGAATTAATTATTGCTTCATTTCAACATACGCTTGATCATTATTACCCTGGTCAGTACAGCCGTGAGGATATCCTTCATTTCATTGGTCCATCATTATTTGATACATTCTCTGCAATGGATCCGAATCTGACAGATGATATGATCCAGATGTATCGAACGTTTAATCATGAACAGCATGATCTGCTTGTGACAGAGTATGAGACGGTGTTAGACACGTTGAAAATTCTTCAGGATCAGGGATTTAAGCTCGGAATTGTGACAACAAAAATCCGTGATACGGTCTTAATGGGATTAAAGCTGACTGGGTTGGAGCCATTTTTTGAGGTCATTGTCACACTTGATGATGTACAAAATGAAAAGCCGCATCCAGAACCAGTTCAACTGGCATTATCCAAGCTCGGCAGTGATCCGCATGAGGCGATCATGGTTGGTGATAATTATCACGATATTTTATCTGGTCAAGCGGCAGGGACGAAAACAGCAGGTGTTGCTTGGTCTATTAAGGGAGAAGAAGCCCTGTTAAAGCATCGCCCAGATTATATGCTGCAGAAAATGAGTGATCTCTTGGCGATTGTTGGAGCTGATTAAGTTGAGAAAAACAGATCGTTATCCTGTCAAAGGGGTCAATTCGCTTAGACAAGTCTATCGAACGGTCCCCTTTCTCAAGGTTGTAAAAAACTTTATCTTTATTCAACTGGCAAGGTATACGCCTTTTATGGGAATGAAAAATTGGATTTATCGCATCTTCCTTCGAATGAAAGTCGGGGAGGATACGGCGTTTGCTTTAATGGTGATGGTCGATCTCATGTTTCCTGAGAAAATCACTGTCGGTCGAAATAGTGTGATTGGCTATAACACAACCATTCTGTCCCATGAGTATTTGATTAAAGAGTATAGGCTTGGGGAAGTCTATATTGGTAATGAAGTGTTAATTGGAGCAAATTCAACGATCCTACCTGGAGTGACAATTGGTGATGGTGCGATTGTATCGGCAGGAACTCTTGTGAACAAAGATGTTCCGGCAGGCTCCTTTGTTGGAGGTAATCCAATGCGGATGATTTATACGAAAGAGGAAATGGAAGCACGTCAATCTTCGTCTGCTGAGTAGCTCGGCAGACTTTTTTGTTGACATTCTAACATGGTGTAACTATAATGATTACAACAGAGGTGAGAAAACATGAAAATCAGCAGCAGATTTACTGTCGCTGTCCATATTCTGGCCTTGCTATCACTTGAAAAAGGTTCTTTACAGACATCGGAGGATATCGCAGGAAGTGTCAATACAAATCCAGTGGTGATTCGCCGTATCATGAGTAAGCTCAAAAAAGCAGGCCTAATCTCAACGAGTCTTGGCAAAGGCGGTTCTCAATTGAACCGAAGTGAGGATGACATCACACTGCTCGATGTGTATAAAGCGGTTGAAGTTGTGGATGAGGGAGAGTTGTTTCAAATTCATGAAAGCCCAAACCCTGACTGTCCGATCGGTGCCAATATTCAAGCTGTACTAGAATTAATTTTGTGCCGTGCTCAAAGTGCGATGGAGCAAGTGCTTGCTGAGATTAAATTAAGTGAACTAACGCAGGTTTTAATCAAAAAAATTGGATGATCTATTCAATTTTTTTTACCTCTGTTGTAACTATTGTGGTTACATCTTGAGTGATCAAAATAACCTTATATTGTAGGAGGAATTTACATGAACATTGGAATCATTGGCGCAACAGGTAAAGCAGGACAACACATTTTAAAAGAAGCTCAATCGAGAGGGCACGAAGTAACGGCAATCGTTCGAGATGCACAAAAAGTGACCAATTCATCAGCAGCTGTTTTAGAAAAGGATGTTTTTCACTTAGAGGCAGGAGACGTCAAAGGTTTTGATGTGATCGTAAACGCATTTGGTGCACCAGCGGGACAAGAGCACCTTCATGTAGAAGCAGGGAAAAAACTCATTCATCTCTTAAAAGAGACACCAGAAACGCGTTTAATCGTTGTGGGAGGTGCTGGAAGTTTATTTGTAGATGAGGCCAAAACAACTAGACTGATGGACACACCGGAGTTTCCAAAGGAATACTTTGCTACTGCTTCACACCAAGGAGAAAATTTAATAGATCTTCAAAAGACCGAAGGATTAAAATGGACATTTTTAAGTCCAGCAGCCTTCTTTAATCCAGCAGGCAAACGGACAGGTGCTTATGTGAAAGGCAAAGACCATCTTATCGTCAATTCAAAGGGTGACAGCTATGTGAGTTATGCTGACTACGCCGTTGCACTTGTCGATGAGATAGAACAAGCTGCTCATGTTGGAGAACGTTTTACTGTGGTTTCTGAAGCAGAATAAGAATATAAAAACCCCGCTATTTAGCGGGGTTTTATGCTTTAATGATAATCGCCTGGCTACCCATCTGTTTCCAAGAATCCTCAAACTGTTCACGATCGACTTTTTGATTCTTCTCTCCGTAAGGGTTATTTAAGTAGACATGATCTTTGTCGTAGCCAGTGATGACCACGCTATGCATATTAAAGCTGATATCTATTTTTCCATTTGGTGTATTCCATGTTTCAATGTTATCTGTTTTGGCAAAGGTCGAAGTTGTAATGACCCAGACAGGATAACCTTTTTCAAGTGATTGGTAAATGGCTTTTTTAACTGGCTTGCCGGTCAAGTCCACCGCTTGATTACCTGCATATTTTTTCGCAAGCTGATAAATGGGTTCATGGTACACACCAAGACCTGGCCCATTCTCCATATCGCCTACAAACCCGTCATGAGGGTCTCCTTTTAAGCCATTCTCATAATTGAGTGGGATACGCTTCATCTCGTTTGCCAATGCGTTTTTCGTTATATGCTCATAGCCGCTGTAATGAAGAAGCATGGCTAAGCTCGTGACTTCGCATCCGTTATAAAGCTTTGGTGCATCCATTTGATTAAAGAGGATGACGTCCATGGCTTTTTTATTTCCTTTTAAACTAGAATGTGTCGTTTCTGTTTTCTTCGTAGAACGTGTTTCTTCTGCTGCTAGTGCGGTATCATTTTCTTTTTCTTTGGCTTCTTGCGGTGACGTTGTTTTCTTGACTTGGTCGAATTGTGAAACGTAAATAAAGCCGAAATAAACAAGACATGCGCACAACAAAGTTAAGATTAATGTCTGGATGAATTTCACTGTAATCTCCTGTGTTATTCAATATTTTTAAGTATTATAGCATGTTCCTAAAGCAAAGAGATCAAAAAGGATTAGGTGTCATTTTAATGTAATATATGAACAAATGATTAAGGAAAAAAAGGGGAAAATAAAAATGATTGATTTAATCACTTTATTTTGTTAGCATATTATCATATTAGCGAACTAAAGGATTCGGAATTTTTTGTTTTAATGTGTTGGAGGTGCGGAAGAACATGTTCATGTTTGAAAAACCATATGGTATGCGAGATTCATTACCAGGATTGTATGAGACGAAGAAAAGAGTTAGGCATTCTTTAACAGAGGTCATGAATGGTTGGGGTTATCGTTTAATGGAAACGCCAACGCTTGAATTTTACGATACAGTCGGTGTTCAATCTGCGATTACAGATACGCAGCTGTTTAAGCTTCTTGATCAAAATGGTCAAACCCTTGTGCTTAGACCTGATATGACGGGACCAATTGCGAGAGTAGCGGCATCAAAGCTCCATGAACAGGCGTATCCACTTCGCGTTGGGTATGCGGCCAATGTGTTTCGGGCACAGGAAAGAGAAGGCGGAAGACCTTCTGAATTTGAGCAGGTCGGTATTGAATTGATCGGTGATGGTTCGATTAGTGCAGATGCTGAGGTCATAGCGCTTGTCGTGTTTGCATTAAAAAATGCTGGACTTCAATCCTTCAAAATTGCGATCGGGCATGTGGCTTTAGCTGAGACCTTGTTTTTAGATGTACTAGGGAATACGGAGCGGGCGAACGTATTGCGCCGATTTTTATATGAAAAGAATTATGTGGGGTACAGGCAGCATGTCAAACAATTGCCGCTCTCATCCATCGATAAAACAAGGCTGCTCCAGCTTTTAGAGCTGCGCGGCGGTCAAGAAGTGACCCAGCAGGCTGAAGAAATTGTGGTCTCACAAGAGGGCAAAGAAGTGCTGGCGGAGTTAAAGGCGCTGTGGGAGACACTTGAAGATTACGGCTGTACAGAATATATCCGTTTGGATTTAAGCATGGTCAGTCATATGAGCTACTATACGGGGATTTTGTTTGAAGTATTTGCAGATCATGTTGGGTCTGTGATCGGAAGTGGAGGAAGGTATGATCAATTGCTTGCTCACTTTGATGCACCCGCACCCGCTACAGGCTTCGGACTTCGATTAGACCGTCTTCTTGAAGCGCTCGACGCAAAAGAAATAAATGAGCCCCAAGAGGCTGTGATTTTTAGTAAAGAACAGCGGCTTGAAGCATTTGATTTTGCAGAAAAAGAGCGGACAAAGGGCAAAAGGATTGTTCTCCAAGACTTAGCAGGTATTGAAAATATCGATGCCATGACCAAGGCATTTGAGCAAGTGACTTATTTTATCGGCGCTAGAAAGGAAGAGCAAAATGGGTAAAGTGTTGACAATGGCAATGCCAAAGGGGCGGATATTTGAAGAAGCAGCAGGGCTATTAAGACAGGCTGGATATCAGCTGCCGGAGGAATTCGAAGATTCAAGAAAATTAATCATTGATGTACCGGAAGAAAATCTTCGCTTTATTTTAGCGAAGCCAATGGATGTGACGACATATGTAGAGCACGGTGTAGCAGATGTGGGCATTGCAGGGAAAGACGTCATGCTTGAAGAAGCACGGGATGTGTACGAAGTGCTCGATTTAAACATTAGCAAATGTCATTTAGCTGTAGCGGGCTTGCCGGGAGCCAGCTGGGGCGGTGTCGCACCGCGTGTGGCCACAAAGTACCCAAATGTCGCTTCTTCTTATTTTAGAGAACAAGGTGAGCAGGTGGAGATCATTAAGCTAAATGGTTCCATTGAATTAGCACCGCTCATCGGACTTGCCGATCGAATTGTTGACATTGTCTCCACCGGTCAAACACTTAAGGAAAATGGACTTGTCGAAACGGAACATATTTGTGACATTACGTCACGTTTTATTGTCAATCCTGTGAGCTATCGAATGAAGGATGCGGTAATCGATGAAATGGCGCAGCGTCTGGCAAGAATCATCGAAGGAGAAGGGGAGGAAACATCATGAACATCACCTACATACAAGAAGGTGAGACAGACACTCTCTCACTCAAGCGTTCTCTAGATACAGGAACGGAAGAGCAGCGACTGGCTGTTCAGCGAATAATCGAAGAAGTGAGAAAAAATGGTGACGAAGCCGTACGGTCTTTCACGAAGCAATTTGACGGTGTCTCTATTGAACAACCACTTGTGACGGAGGAGGAAAAGACAAAAGCCTACGAACGTTTGGAACCGGAGATGATCCAGATCATCCAAAAAGCGATCCGGAATATTCGAACATACCACGAGCGTCAGCTAACCTCCTCTTGGTTTTATCACCAAAAGGACGGCTCAATGCTAGGTCAGAAAGTAACGCCGCTCGATGCGGTGGGTGTATATGTCCCAGGCGGAACGGCCGCCTATCCATCATCTGTTTTAATGAATGTGATCCCGGCACTTGTTGCCGGCGTTGAGCGAATTGTCCTTGTGACACCGCCAGGAAAAGACGGTCGTCTGTCTGACGCTGTACTAGTAGCAGCGAAGGAGCTAGGCATTTCAGAAATGTACAAAATGGGTGGTGCTCAGGCGATAGCTGCTCTTGCATATGGAACGGACAGTATCCAGCCTGTTGATAAAATCACCGGTCCAGGAAACATTTATGTAGCACTTGCCAAACGGGAAGTATTTGGTCAAGTAGACATTGATATGATTGCGGGCCCAAGTGAAATTGCTGTTTTAGCAGATGAAACGGCAGCTGCACATGAGGTGGCAGCTGATTTGCTTTCACAGGCAGAGCATGATGCATTGGCATCTAGTATTTTGGTGACACCATCTAAAGGATTGGCTGAAGCAGTGCAAGCGGAGGTGCAAGCGCAGCTTGATACTTTGCCAAGGAAATCAATTGCAGCACAATCTATTCAAGACCATGGTTATATTTACGTAACAGAATCTTTGGATCGTGCAGTTGATATCGTGAACCAGTTAGCCCCAGAGCATTTAGAAGTGCTGACGGCGTATCCAGCATCACTACTTGGTCAAATCAAGCATGCTGGAGCAATTTTCTTAGGGCGTTACAGCCCAGAGCCGGTAGGGGATTACTTCGCAGGACCAAACCATGTGTTGCCAACAAACGGGACGGCAAGATTCTCCAGTCCGCTTGGTGTCACGGATTTCCAAAAGAAAACGAGTATCATTTCATATAGCAAAGAAGCCTTCGAAACACATAGGGAAAGCATTGCGGCTTTTGCAAGATTAGAAGGGCTTGAAGCACATGCCAGATCGATTGAAGCGAGAAAGCGGGAGGAATCAAAATGAGACAGGCGGAAACAGCGAGACAGACAAATGAAACGAACATTTCGTTAGCGCTAGAGATTGATGGTGAAGGAAAAGCGGATATTCAGACAGATGTCCCTTTTATGACGCACATGCTCGACTTATTCACGAAGCACGGACACTTTAACTTAACTGTAGATGCAAAAGGAGACACAGATGTCGATGATCACCACACAACAGAAGATATTGGCATTGTGCTTGGGCAGATGTTGAAAGAAGCGCTCGGTGATAAGAAAGGAATTAAGCGCTACGGCTCTAGTTTTGTTCCAATGGATGAAACTCTCGCCCAAGTCGTCGTGGATTTAAGTAATCGTCCTCATTTGGAAATGAGAGCGGATTTCCCGAGTCAGAAGGTCGGCACCTTTGATACGGAGCTGGTTCATGAGTTTCTTTGGAAATTTGCCCTTGAAGCACGAATCAATCTGCATGTGATCGTTCACTATGGAACCAATACCCACCATATGATTGAAGCCATTTTTAAAGCGATGGCACGCGCCTTAGATGAAGCAACAACCATTGATCCGCGTGTGAAAGGGATTCCGTCGACAAAGGGGATGCTCTAATGATTGGCGTCATTGACTATGGAATGGGAAATTTGTTTAGCGTATCAAAAGCACTGGAACGAGCAGGAGCGTCTTATATCGTGTCTTCTGAAGCAGAGGAGCTGAAAAAGGCAGATGCGTACATTTTGCCAGGAGTCGGTTCATTTCGTGATGCGATGCAGCTGTTAAGACAGACAGGACTTGAGGCGTTTATCCACCAAGTCGTGCAGGAAGGAAAGCTGTTATTTGGCATTTGCCTTGGCATGCAGTTGTTGTTTGAAGAAAGTGAAGAAGCAGGAAAAACAAAAGGGCTAGGCCTTTTAAAAGGACGTGTCGTTCTTTTGAAGGATCGTGATCAGGATGGACAAAGGCTGAAGGTGCCTCATATGGGCTGGAACGAGCTCACATTTCACCAGCCGTCACCATTATTTGACGGTGTGCCGGAAGGATTTGCATACTTTGTTCACTCTTATTATGTGAGCGGCATGAATCCAGAAGACCTATTGGCAAGTGCGCCCTATGGTGTTCAAGTACCTGCCGTTGTTGGGAAGGGGAATGTGTTTGGAACGCAGTTTCACCCTGAAAAAAGCAGTACAACAGGAATGGCACTGTTGAAACAGTTTATTCAATTAGCAAACGAACAGAGGGTGAGCAAATGAGTGATTTTACATTATATCCAGCAATTGATATGAGAAATGGCAAATGTGTACGACTTGTGCAAGGAGACTATGACCAAGAAACCATTTATGGAGATTCACCGTTAGACATGGCGAGACGGTTTGCAAATGAAGGAGCGAAATGGATACATCTCGTTGATTTAGATGGCGCAAAAGCAGGAAAACGCGTGAATCACGAGCATGTGCTATCGATTGCTTCCTCATTAGATGTGAATGTCCAAATTGGCGGCGGCATTCGGACAGAAGAAGATGTTGCATTTTATTTAAACAATGGCGTATCAAGAGTCATTCTTGGCAGTTCAGCGGTGTCAAACCCGGTTTTTGTGAAAAAAATGCTGGCGCAATATGGGGAGAAAATCGCCATTGGCATTGATGCACGAAACGGTTTTGTATCGACTGAAGGTTGGCTTGAAACGTCGGAAGTGAAGGCGGAGGAACTTGGTCAGGAACTGGCAAAGGAAGGCGCAGAGGTCTTCATTTTCACGGATATTCAAATGGATGGCATGCTGTCTGGTCCAAATGTGGAAAGTACGGTTCGATTAGCAGAAGCAACTGGCAAACAAGTCATTGCCTCAGGTGGTGTCAGTGCAGTGAGTGATCTGCAAAAGCTGTCAGCACAAAAGCAGACAGGTGTGTCTGGTGCAATCATTGGCAAGGCGCTGTACACAAAGCAATTTACTTTAGCAGAAGCGTTTGAAGGGCTTGACAGCATATGATGACAAAACGAATCATTCCATGTCTTGATGTAAAGGAAGGGCGTGTTGTCAAAGGGATCCAATTTCTAGGTTTGAAGGATGCTGGTGATCCGGTCGAATTAGCGCAGATCTATGACGAGGAAGGTGCGGATGAACTCGTCTTTCTTGATATATCTGCCTCTCATGAAGGCCGAAAAACGATGGTGGATGTGGTCAAACAAGTGGCAGCCACTCTCGCTATCCCGTTCACGGTGGGCGGCGGGATTAACCACCTTGATGACATGAAGCGTATATTAAGAGCGGGGGCAGACAAGGTGTCTGTGAACACAGCGGCTGTTTTAAGACCGGAGCTAATAACAGAAGGAGCCGACTTTTTTGGTTCACAGTGCATCGTTGTTGCGATTGATGCGAAATACGATGAAGAGAAACAAGCATACATGGTCTATACGCACGGAGGACGCCGTCAAACGGATATAGAAGTGAGTGACTGGGCGAAAGAAGCCGTGCGAAGAGGAGCAGGCGAGATCTTGCTGACTAGCATGGATGCCGATGGTGAGAAAACGGGCTTTGAGCATCGTTTGACGAGGCTTGTATCAGAAGCAGTCACAGTGCCAGTTATTGCTTCAGGAGGTGCTGGCAATGCGCAGCATATGCTGGAGGCTTTTACAAAAGGTGAAGCTGATGCCGCACTCGCAGCCTCTATTTTCCATTATAAAGAAACCTCCGTTCAAGAAGTGAAGACATATTTGAGAGAACACGGGGTGAAGGTAAGATGAAACAGGCAAACGAATTAACCTTTAATGATGCAGGTCTCATTCCTGCCATTGTACAGGATGCTCAAAGCAAGGAAGTTCTTACTTTGGCGTATATGAATCAAGAATCCTATGAAAAAACATTAGAGACAGGGGAAACATGGTTTTTTAGCAGATCGAGAAATGAGCTTTGGCACAAAGGAGCTACATCTGGACACACCCAGCGTGTTACATCTATTCGCTATGACTGTGATCAAGATGCCCTGCTTGTTCTAGTGACACCAAGCGGCCCAGCCTGCCATACAGGCAGCTATAGCTGTTTTTCAGAAGATGGCGTGAAACAGCCAAGGGGAGAACAAGACCGCTTTGCCATTTTAAATGAACTGGAACAGGTCATTGCGAAACGGCAGATGGAAATGCCAGAAGGAGCTTATACGACCTATCTTTTTGAAAAAGGAGTCGACAAAATCCTGAAAAAGGTAGGGGAAGAAGCTTCTGAAGTGATCATTGCGGCGAAGAACCGTGATCAAGAAGAATTGAAATGGGAAACAGCAGATCTCCTGTATCACCTTCTTGTGTTATTACGTGAACAGCAGCTGCCTCTTGATGATGTATTAAAGGTATTGAAAAAGCGCCATCAAGGGGAATGAAAAGCTGGGGGTACCCTCGGCTTTTTGCTTTTAAATGAAAAACAAATCCTTCCTTTCCTTTTGTTCTATGTGACGACTCATGAAGTATGTTATACTACACACGGTACACTGTTCGAAATGGAGGGTATCGGTGAGTAAATACACTTCTCAAAATAATCACACACAAGTCGTCCAGCTATTCCAAGATGGGCATTACTTTTTTCATAAAGGTCTAAAAGCATATAGAGAAAGAAATCTGTCTAGGGCAAGTAAGCTGATACAGCGGGCCATCGTACTTGAGCCTGAAAATGTAGAAATGCTGTCGCAGCTTGCCATTATTTATACTGAAATGGGTCATTACCAACAATCTAATGAACTGCTTGATTTTATCCTTGAACACTTGGATGAGAATATGTCAGAGTGTCACTACTTTAAAGCCAATAATTATGCGAATCTCGGTTTGTTTCAAGAGGCATATAGATGCGCCACTGCTTATGCTGCGCTGGAAGAAGACGGGGAATTTGCAGATGAAAATGACGATCTCCTCGATCTGCTTGATATGAGTGACGATGTTGATGAAGATTTCCCTTATGATCAGGATGATCTGATTGTAAAGCAGGATCAAGCCAACCATTTGCTAGAAAGCGGCAGGCTGGATGAAGCAATCGAGATGCTGGAACAGATGATTGTTGAGTATCCAGAGTTTTGGTCAGCGTATAATAATCTCGCTTTGGCCTATTTTTATTCTGGCCAAATCGATCAGGCAAAAGAAATGTTGAACCGGGTCCTTCATGAAAATCCCGGTAATCTGCATGCCCTTTGTAATCAGCTTGTTTTCTATCATTATGAAAAAGAAGAAGAAAAGGTCAATCTGTTAGCGAAGCAATTAACGCACGTGTATCCAATATTAAGTGAACAGCGTTATAAGCTTGGCGCGACATTTGCCCTTGTTGGAGAATTTGAATGGGCATTTAAATGGCTTTATTCTTTGTATAAAACAGGTTTCCAAGGTGATAGTACGTTTTTATACTGGCTGGCAAGTGCAGCCTATTATACGGGCCACAAAACGCTGGCGCAAACCGTCTGGGATAAGATGGTGGAAGAAGATATTGATGCAGATGAAATCAAGCCGTGGCAAGATAAACCAGAGGAGTCTGAGCCAATGGTTTCAATTGAGGAACGACTCACTGCCTACTATGTCAGCAAACAAAAAGGTGAACGTGACGTCTTGCAATCTGTTCTTGATTCCCGCGCTGCGAAAACGGCCTTTGAACAGCAGTTTATTGAGTTACTTTTATATGAAGATCAAATGGAAGAACGATCGTTTTCAGAAGATGCGGTCTTCGCAAAACAGGCGGCATCTGCTTTGGAAGAAGCGGTGCAGCCTGATAGCCACATGCCATATTTTTGGTTATTCCATATTATTCAGCAAGCACGCGCTTCAGGCGTAGAGAAGAAAAATGCCATTGCATGGGCAGCAGCTTCTTATTATCTATGGATGAATGAACAAGAAGAATCAGCTGTCAGCAAAAAAGAGATCTCAGCTTCTTTTCAGATCAGCGTTCAAACGCTGTCAAAATATGAGAATATTATTTGTGCGTTCATGGTTTGAATAGGTAAATAGATTCAGATAACAGCAGCATGGCCGAAAAGGTCATGCTTTTTTCTTGGATAAAAAGGTGGGATTTGCTAGGATTTGGCGAAGTATGACAATCTCGACATCTATTTGAAACATAAATGTAATAAAAATATTAGCTCATTTTGTCGATGTGTCATGTATAATGAAACTCGTGGATTAAAACAAAGACATATATTTAAATATTTTACTATACATAATGCAATACCTAGTGATAGAAACAATCTGGTCAACATCTGACTGAATCATCAGGAAGAAAGACACAGGAAGCACAGATTGGTCGCAGAGAATTTGCTGCTTTCTCATGTCGCTTGGGAAATTGTCAAAGGAGGAACTATACGTGAAAAAGTTTATTACTTTCGGTTTAGCTTCGGTGATTGGAGCGAGCGGTTTATTTATTCCATTTACTCATGAAGCAAATGCACAGAACTTTGAACAAAAGAAACAAGAACTAGACAGCAAGCAGTCAGAGGTAAACAAGAATCTTCAAAAGAAAAAAGAAGAGCTTTCAAAGCTTGAGGCAAAACAAGAGGCACTTGCGCTAAAGCTAAAAGAAATTGACGAAAAAGCTTTAAAAACAAGTGATCAAATCGAAGAAAAACAAAAAGAAAACGAAAAAACAAAAAAAGAAATCAAGGCACTGAAAAAAGAAATTGCTGATACAGAAAAACGTATCGAAGAAAGAAACGAATTCTTGAAAAAGCGTGTACGTGCGCTTCAAGAAAGCGGTGGTTCTACAAAATACATAGATGTATTACTAGGAGCAAAAAGCTTTAGCGATTTCATCAGCCGTGCAGGTGCTGTATCTACATTAATCAACGCAGACAGCGAAATCATTAAAGAACAAGAAAGAGACAAAGCGGAATTACAAAAGTCTGAAAACGAATTAAACACAAAGCTTGAAGATGTTCAAAAGACGCTTGCAAAGCTTGAAACACTTCAAACAGACTTAAATAAACAGCTTGATGAGAAAGACAAGCTATTCAAGCAAGTGAAAAAGCAAAAAGGAAGTGCCTCTTCTCAAATCAGCGAGTTAAACACTGAGGCAAACAGCATTGCATCTGAAAAAGACGCAACAATCGCTGCTCAAAAACAAGCTGAAAAAGAAGCAAGAGAAGCTGCTCAACAAGCAAAAGAAGAAAAAGCACAAAGACAACAGCAACGTCAAGCTAGTGTTCAAGCAGAAGACAACAGCTCTAATAACGACAGCGGTTCTTCTTCAAATAACAGTGGATCTTCAAATAACAATAACAGCAGTTCACCAAGCAAAAAGCCATCTTCTGGCGGTGGATCACCTGTCAGCAATAACGTAGGCGGAATCGAAGGTGCGATCAGCACAGGTTCTACCATTGTAGGACAATCTCCATATAAATGGGGCGGCGGCAGATCACAAGCCGATATTGACGCACGTCGTTTTGACTGTTCTTCATTCGTTCGCTGGGCATTTGCATCAGCAGGCATCAACCTTGGACCAGTTGGCGGTACAACAACAGATACGCTTGTAGGTAAAGGAAGAGCTGTAAGTGCATCTGACATGAAACGCGGAGACCTTGTGTTCTTTGATACGTATAAAGTAAATGGACACGTTGGTATTTACTTAGGAAACGGTACATTCTTGAACGATAACAGCTCTCGCGGTGTTTCAGTTGACTCTATGAGCAACGTTTACTGGAAAAAAGCATTCAATGGCGTTGTAAGAAGAGTCGTTGAATAAATCATTACTTACTATATAACCGTAAACAGGCTTCCTTAAACAGCAGTTTAAGGAAGCTTTTTCTTTTTTTGAAGATATGAGCAAATGATTCGCTTATTATCCGCAGATTTAATAGGATATGGGTAAGGAATAAAAGCTAAGAGTGGAAATGATGCTCTCTGTCATGAATGGAAGCATCACCCAAGGGCATTCTAATAAGAAATGCTAGCAGCAATTGAAGAGGGAGTGACAGTTGTGTCAGAAGAAAAAATCTACGATACGATCATCATTGGAGCGGGTCCTGCCGGAATGACAGCCGCTGTTTATACATCACGGGGAAATCTTTCAACACTGATGATTGAAAGAGGAATTCCAGGCGGCCAAATGGCGAATACGGAAGATGTCGAGAACTATCCGGGCTTTGAAAGCATCTTAGGGCCGGAACTTTCAAATAAAATGTTTGAGCATGCAAAGAAATTCGGTGCCGAGTATGCGTATGGCGATATTAAAGAAATTGTAGATGGTGAAGAGTACAAAACCGTCAAAGCTGGTTCAAAAGAATACAAAGGACGCTCTGTCATTATTGCGGCAGGTGCTGAATACAAAAAAATCGGTGCACCAGGCGAAAAAGAACTTGGCGGCCGCGGCGTATCATACTGCGCTGTATGTGACGGTGCCTTCTTTAAAAACAAAGAGCTTGTCGTGATTGGCGGAGGAGACTCAGCAGTAGAAGAGGGTGTTTACCTCACTCGCTTTGCGTCTAAAGTCACAATTGTCCATAGACGCGACAAACTTCGTGCCCAAAGCATCTTACAAGCACGTGCATTTGATAATGAAAAAATCGACTTTATGTGGAACAAAACCGTCAAAGAAATCAATGAAGAGAACGGGAAAGTCGGCAGTGTGACATTAATTGATACCGTGACAGGTGAGGAAGAAGACTTCAAAACAGACGGCGTCTTTATCTACATCGGTATGCTGCCGCTGTCTAAACCATTTGAAAATCTAGGGATTACAAATGCAGAGGGCTACATCGAGACAAACGAAAGAATGGAAACAAAAGTTGAAGGAATCTTCGCAGCTGGCGACATTCGTGAAAAAACCCTTCGTCAAATCGTCACAGCAACAGGTGATGGAAGTATTGCAGCACAGAGTGCACAGCATTATGTAGAAGAGCTTGCTGAAAAGCTAAAAGCAATGAAATAAACAGCTGTCGTAAATCCTTAATATTGCGTCACGGGCTTTTAACTGGAATGTAACACGGGTGAAATAATTATCCGTTATGATGAAACTAGTAATTGACCCCCTTTTATAAGGAATACATGTTTGGCACGGATGTGAATCCGTGTCCTTTTTTTTGCTTAAAATCAGAAATTCACGAGATGTTCACAAATGACGCATGGAGAACCGTTACATGTTGTAAAATAAAGAATAGAGAAAGTGCCCGTCGCCATATTCATACGAAAACCTGTCTGTTTTCAGTGAAGAACGGGCATGTTCATTGTGGGAGTCATGATGAACCTGTATAATAAGAAAAAGACATAAAAGAGTAGGTGACAGCTGATGCAACGAGTAACCAATTGTGTGCTGCATCACGAAGATCAAGTTCTCTTGCTGCAAAAGCCAAGACGAGGCTGGTGGGTAGCACCTGGCGGCAAAATGGAGAGCGGAGAATCGGTCAAGGATTCAGTCGTTCGAGAATTTAGAGAAGAAACAGGCA
The DNA here is from genome assembly GCF_052045575.1 of Bacillus sp. 22190. Classification (NCBI taxonomy): domain Bacteria; kingdom Bacillati; phylum Bacillota; class Bacilli; order Caryophanales; family Bacillaceae; genus Bacillus; species Bacillus sp. 22190. The sequence goes on from NZ_JBQEPF010000001.1 coordinate 407,701, forward strand.
TTTATATTTTAAATCCTCAGCTAAAAGGCGTGTTTACCTTTATCATAAAAGAAGGCGATCAAATCGTTCAAGAGTGGATGATGTTCACCTTTATGGCAGATTCCTTTACAGGAAAAAACGTATCAGAGTCGGAGGAAGGCATTTTAAAATGGCATGATGTAAAAGATGTGCCCAGCTTGCCGATGGCTCCAGGAGATTCCCATATTCTTGACTTCATGTTGAAAGGGAAAGGACTTCTCCACGGCACTTTTACGTATACACCAGATTTTGAGCTGATTGCTTATCGATTAGATCCTCAAGGAGACTAATAAATGAACCGTTTTCATAAAGAAGGAGAGGGAGCAGGCATGAATACGCACAAACAAGATGATATTCAGCTTGTGATTATTACAGGGATGTCAGGTGCGGGGAAAACCGTTGCCATCCAAAGCTTTGAAGACTTAGGTTACTTTTGTGTGGATAACTTACCGCCATCACTTTTACCGAAGTTTCTAGAGCTCATGAAGGAATCCAATTCAAAGATGAGCAAGGTGGCCCTTGTGATGGATTTGCGAGGACGTGAATTCTTTGATAGCTTAATTGCTGCCTTAGATGAGATGAGTGATCTTGGTTGGATCACACCAAGAATATTATTCTTAGATGCAAACGATAAGGTACTTGTCTCAAGATACAAAGAAACGAGACGTTCGCATCCTCTTGCGACAACAGGTTTGCCGCTCGAAGGAATCGCGATGGAACGCGATCTGTTAGAAGAGTTAAAAGGCCGATCTCAAATGATTTTTGATACATCGGATTTGAAACCGAAACAGCTTCGAGAAAAGATTGTCACACACTTTGCTACGAATCAGGGGCAAGTGTTTACAGTGAATGTGATGTCATTTGGCTTTAAGTACGGCTTGCCAATTGATGCTGATCTTGTATTTGATGTGAGATTTCTGCCGAATCCTTACTATATTGAGAGCATGCGTCCACAGACTGGAAATGATGAAGAAGTACGCTCCTATGTCATGAAGTGGAGTGAAACGCAAAAGTTCACAGAGAAATTAATCGACCTTCTCAGCTTTATGCTTCCGTCCTATAAACGAGAAGGGAAAAGTCAGCTGGTGATCGCTATTGGCTGTACAGGTGGACAGCACCGATCAGTGACGCTAGCGAACTACTTATCGGAGTATTTTAAAAATGACTACTATACTCATGTCACTCACCGGGACATTGAAAAGAGAAGCAGAAAATAGATGACGACACTTCCAAAGGTGGTCATTCTTGGCGGAGGCACTGGCTTATCTGTTTTGCTCAGAGGGCTAAAAACAAAGCCAGTGGATATTACCGCTATTGTAACGGTTGCTGATGATGGAGGCAGCTCAGGCAGACTGCGACATGATTTGAATATTCCGCCTCCAGGCGATATTCGGAATGTCCTTGCGGCACTTTCTGATGTCGAACCGCTTGTAGAAGATTTATTTCAGCACCGTTTTAATAAAGGGAATGACTTAACAGGCCACTCTCTCGGCAACCTCATTCTTGCGGCTATGACGAATATAACCGGTGATTTTTTTCATGCCGTCACAGAAATGAGCAAGGTCTTAAATGTGAGAGGAAAAGTATTGCCAGCAGCGAATTCAAGTGTTGTTCTTCATGCGGAATTAGAAAATGGGCAAGTGGTAACAGGAGAATCCAAGATTCCGACCTACGGCGAAAGAATTAAACGAGTCTTTCTTACACCCGATACGATTGAGCCGCTCCCAGAATCGATTCAAGTCATTCGTGAAGCCGACTTGATCGTCCTTGGACCTGGCAGCTTGTATACAAGTATCTTGCCAAACTTGCTTGTACCGCATATTGGCGAAGAAGTGATTCGTTCTAAGGCGAAAAAAGTCTATATTTGCAATGTCATGACACAGCCGGGGGAAACGCTTTCCTACAGTGCAGCTGATCATGTGCAGGCACTAAACGATCATATGGACCGACCATTTATCGATACGATATTTGTGAACAATAAAGAAATTCCAGAAGAAATCAAAGCAAAATATGCAGAAGAACAAGCGCAGCCTGTACAATTCGACACAGATGTACTCAAAGCCATGGGACTAGAAGTCATCCCTGGGGAAATCATTACATATGACCAGCATGTGATTCGTCATGATACGCTGAAAGTAGCTGCGCTGCTTGTCGATTTGCTGCATCAGAAAAAATAGGAATGGGGGTGGCAAGGATGTCATTTGCATCCGAAACAAAAAAAGAGCTGACTAATCTGGAAGTGAAGGACTGCTGCACAAAAGCAGAGCTTTCTGCCCTCATCCGTATGAACGGTTCATTATCTTTTTCTAATCGAAAATTGATTTTAGATATACAGACAGAGAACGCAGCCATTGCAAGACGTATTTATACCCTTTTGAAAAAGAAATACGATGTGACTGTCGAGCTGCTCGTTCGTAAAAAAATGAGATTAAAAAAGAATAATGTGTATATTGTCAGACTGGTAGAACGAGCGAAAACCATTTTAGAGGACCTAAAGATATTAGGTGAACAATTTGTATTTGAACGCAACATTTCAGAAGAACTTGTGAAGAAAAGATGCTGCAAGCGTTCCTATATGAGAGGTGCTTTTTTAGCAGGAGGTTCTGTGAATAACCCAGAAACCTCTTCGTATCACCTTGAGATTTTTTCACTATACAAAGAACATAATGATGCCCTTTGTGAGCTCATGAATCAATTCCATCTTAACAGTAAAACACTTGAACGAAAAAAAGGCTTTATCACATACATGAAGGAAGCTGAGAAAATTACGGAATTCTTAAGTGTTGTGGGTGCTCATAACTCATTGCTTCGTTTTGAAGACGTGCGCATCGTCCGAGATATGAGGAATTCTGTGAACCGGCTCGTCAATTGTGAAACAGCAAACTTGAATAAAACGATCGGTGCCTCACTGCGCCAGGTTGAAAATATTCAATTCATTGATGAAAAGATTGGACTAGACGCTCTACCAGATAAGCTGCGTGAAATTGCGCAACTGCGTATTGACTACCAAGAAGTCACACTAAAGGAACTTGGCGAAATGGTGGAAAGCGGCAAGATCAGCAAATCAGGCATTAATCACCGTTTAAGAAAGCTAGATCAAATTGCAGAACAATTAAGAAACGGACAAGCTGTTACACTCAAATAGGGAAATAAAAAAGGGAGGCAGATCATATGGTGGAAAAAACGGTCACAATTCAGCTGAAAACGGGTTTGCAGGCACGTCCGGCTGCTTTGTTCGTTCAAGAAGCCAATCGTTTTGGTGCTGATATTTTTCTAGAGAAAGATGGGAAAAAGGTCAATGCGAAGAGTATTATGGGACTGATGAGCCTTGCGATCAGCTCTGGGGTCACCGTCAAACTAATAGCTGATGGAGCAGATGAACAAGAAGCCATCGATGCGTTAACGGATTTTATCAATCAAGAAAACTGAGTCTCTTCAAGGGCTCAGTTTTTTTAGGAGGGAAAGTTGTGATTCAATCAGCCTTTTTACAGAAAATTGGATACGAAGCCGCGTCCATTACCTTTGATCAATTGCCTGATTTACTAAGGAAGATGGCTTATACCTTTCCTTTTGAAAATAGATCTGTGGTGGGTAAACACGCCTATGCTTTGGATCCAGAAGGTTTGAAGCATCATCTTCTGGAAGGCAGCAGAGGTGGTCTTTGCTATGACCTCAATCCGCTCTTATATTATGTCTTAAAAGAGGCAGGTCTCGCTGTACAGCTCGTTCAAGGGACCGTATATAACAAAGAAGCGGAGAAGTGGGCACTTGATGGGACGCATGTAGCCATCGTCCTTCAACATCATCATGAGCGCTACCTCATTGATGCAGGATTTGGTGTGAATTTACCCCTTCAGCCCGTCCCTTTTACAGGTGAATGGGTGGAAGCACCGTCCCTTCGTTTTCGCGTGAACGCAGAGGAAACAGAAAAAGGAACCCATCTACTCCAATTGGATAGGGGAGCAGGTGCTGAAACAGGTTATGCTTTCACATTAAAAGAAGTCGGTGAAGATACACTTGTGCAATTGCGGCATGAGATTTATGAAAATGAAGCCTCTCCTTTTAACAAAAGGCTGCTTGCATCCAAACTGACACCAACAGGTCGTGTGATCGTGACAGAGGATCATGTCACGATACATGAACAGGAAGAAGTATCGAAAAACTTGCTTCCTCAACCTTTTGAAGTATATGTACAAACACATCTTGCACCTAAATCATAGAGACAGTTTGCTTGAATGGTTGTCTTTGCGGATAGACAAACTCTTGTACCTACTGTCGCGCTTACGAATGTTAAATGTGCACCCCGGCTTGCCTAGCTGAATCGCTCATCCCCCTTTAGGCGTATGACTCACCGCTCATAATTGCTGTCAAAAAAGCCGGGGTTAGTATCGTACTTTATCAAGTGCTTTTCATCATTCTATTCCCCTAATATAATGAATCAATATAAGTGAACATGGAGGGATGCCAAATGGATGTATCGCAAAAATCGTTGAAAACAATGATAAGCAACACGAAACTAACAAAAAAGGAAGAAGAAATAGCGGAATACATTTTAAATAATGTAAGAGAAGCATGTCTTGTTACTTCAATAGAACTAGCTCATAGATTAAAAGTGAGTAATGCTACAGTTGTTCGATTCCCGAAAAAGTTAGGCTTTTCTGGATATAGTGACTTTCAAAAATATCTTAGAGAACAGTACTATGACAAAAGCTTAGCCATTTCTGATGATGTGACCATTCCCTCTGAAAGATTAAAATTAAGTTATGATAAAGTGATACAGTCAGATTTACTGAATGACAATTTAAAAATTCTTGAAAAAAATATATATTCTATTTCAGAGAAAAATTCATCTGAAGAGTTTAACAAGGCAATCAATTATATCATTGACGCTAGAAGAGTTTATATTTTAGGTAGTAGAGCTAGAACTGGGTTAACCGAAATAATGGGAGTTTTCCTAAATCAGATCATTGATCATGTAGTGATTAATAGTCAACAATCGTTTACTCCGTTTGATTCCTTAGCTTCATGTAGTCAGGATGATTGTGTCCTTATTTTTTCATTCCCAAGATACTCTGAAGTAGACTTTGCAGCAGCCAAAATGGCAAAAGAAATCAATGCGAAAGTTGTCATCATTACTGATAAAGCCACAGCACCTATAGCACATTTTGCTGATGTCCTACTTTTAGTTTCAGTGGATAGTAATGCATTCTTCAATTCTTACACACCTGTATTATTTTTAGCTGAGTTAATATGTACACATGTCAGTCGAGCGACAGTCGCTCATAGTGAGGAAAAATTAGAAAGAATTAATAAACATATTAGCCAGTTTGGTATGTATTAATAAAAAGTATAGTTGATATAAATATGATCTGACCTTTGCAGGTATATTTGAATTCTTTAAGGGAGGTCAAGCTTGTATGACTACAATCATGTATGACTCCAATAAAGTAAATTGGCACAGAACTTCACTTAAGTTGAAGAAAAAACGACCCACCAGTTTTTCTAATTGGTGGGTTATTGTTTGTTTACTTTACATGATCAATGGAGAAATTCTGAGAAACTGTGCATGTGTTGAGAAGATAAAAATGGAACAAGACTAGGAAATGATAAACTTATATTTTTTGAAAATTTCAAAAAAATATTGTTATTAACAAAATGGTTATGATAAAATCAAAATGAAATAAATTCTTCATATTTTTTTAAAAAAGAATAAATGAAAACGCTTGCTTGTGTGACTGGTTCTTCATGCTGATTTCTATAAAGTGTATTAATTCAAGTGATTTGGAAGAAATATTTAGTGTGAAAAAAAACCGGCATGTTTTTTAACAAGATAACTGACAGAAAAAGAAGCTTATATCATCATAATTATGAAGAAAATTATTCATTCATATTATTTTGAAGAATTTCAAAAAACATTTTATGTGTTGTAAAGGAGGAAGTATGTTGAATGATTATAAAGTAGGGAAATTAATGGATCAGCAGCTATTAAAGGAATTACGTGAAAAATTTTCGTTTCTATCCTTTGACCCAGACTATGGGGAAAGACTTTTTTTTGATAATTCAGGAGGCTCTTTAAGGTTAAAGGAAGCCATCAAGGTGAAAGAAAAGATTGATTTGTTACCGGATTGTCCAGAAAGGTACCATCAAAGAGCAACAGATCTGAATGATATGATGGACAAATGTAAGAATGATGTATTGAGTGTCATGTTCGGAGCGGAGTCTGGTTCTTTAATAACAGATTTAACAGCATCTCAAGCCATGTTTAAAATGGTCTCAACTATTATTGAAAATGTTGAGGGAACGAATGCCGTCACGACTAATATTGAACATCCTTCTGCGTATGACTCATTAGAATTTTACTGTCAAAAGAACAATAAAGAATTTAGAGTTGCTCAAGCAAATGTGAATACAGGCTTTGTTGATCCCGAAGCGATCGCTGATAAAATTGACGAGAATACGATTTTGTTAAGCGTCATTGCTTCCAGTAATATTTCGGGAAATATCATGGATCTTGAAGGAATGATAAAAGCTGCTAGAAAGAAAAAACCAGATTTATATATTATTGTTGATGCAGTCCAGCATATGCCGCATGGGACTCTTCATGTAGAAAAGCTTGGTATAGATGGAGCAAACTTTGCACCATATAAATTTATGGCGTCAAGAGGTATTGGATTCGCCTATGTTTCAGACAGATTATCGAAACTTCCACATCAAAAATTAATAGCAAAGGATGATCGTGAATGGGAACTTGGTTCACCAACACCTTCGCTATTTGCATCTATGTCAGCTGTTATCGACTATGTATGCTGGCTGGGTTCGTACGACAGTATTGGAGAAATGTCTAGAAGAGAGAAGTATCTAAAGGGTATGAAAAAAATAGTTCTTCACGAAAGAGCACTCCTCCATAGACTTCTTGAAGGCAGTGATAAGATCGAGGGATTGAGATACATGGAGAACGTAAAAGTTTTTGCGGATGACCCTGATTTAACGAAAAGAGATCTTATCGTTGCAATGGGAATTCAGGGGATAGATGATGAACAACTGAGAAAGGATTATCAAGATCGAGGCATTACCGTTTATGAACGAGTGAATACTAGTGTCTACTCAAAACGTATACTCGAAGCCATTGGATTAACTGGTGCGATAAGGGTTTCGCCGTTCCATTGTCATACAGAAGAGGACATCGATCAATTTTTATGTGTAACAAAAGAGTTATCTGAAACGAAGAGAATGAGCAAACTCATCAACTAGGGGGGAACTACTAATGAAGAAATTAGGTCTCGGTACAAAAGTATTTATTGGGTTTGTCATCGGTATATTGCTAGGTTTAATCTTTAAAGAAAAAATATTAATCATTAAACCTATTGGGGATATATTCTTAACACTCATTAAAATGATCGTGGTTCCGCTCATTTTTTTCTCCATCACTTCTGGAATCTTTAGTATTGGTGATGTTCAAAAATTAAAGAAAATCGGAACAAAGACGTTGATTTATTATATTGGAACGACTTTAATAGCAGGTGGAATCGGTCTTTTGGTTGCGCATATATTTAAACCGGGGAATGGAATCGATATTGATAGTATCAAGACATCGTCTGAATATAAAGCTGCCAATATTCCTACTTTTGGAGAGACGATATTAGGTCTATTTCCATCAAATCCTGTTCAGGCTCTAGCAGAAGGAAATCTCATGCAAATTATCATCTTTTCTATTTTCTTGGGGATATCCATCGTTTTAGTAGGAAATAAATCAGTCACCTTTAGACATTTTTTTGAAGAAGGTACACAGGTAATGTATAAAATGACAGGAATCATCATGGCATTTTCACCTATAGGTGTGGCTGCTTTAATGGCTTGTACGATTGGGGAATACGGTTTGAAAATATTTGGGCCTTTGGGCAAATTTATTTTAGTTGATTATATAGGTTTGATTTCTGTCATCATTTTGATGTACTTGTTTATGTTAAAATTCATAGCGAAAATTCCTTTATCCAAATTCTTTAAGTCAATCGGTAAAATTTGGGTAGTGACTGCGAGTACGACAAGCAGTTCTGGAACTTTACCTGTTACTATTTCTGTGACGAAAGAAGATTTTAAGGTGAAAGAGGAATTAGCACAATTTACCCTTCCTATTGGAGCAACGATGAACATGAATGGTGCCGTTGTGTATTACTCTGCTGCCATCATATTTGTATCGCAAATATATGGGATTGACATGCCAATTAGCCAGCAATTACTAGTCATATTAATGACAACTTTAATATCAGTTGGATCGCCCGGCATTCCTGGAGGTGGTATCGTTATGACCATTATGCTGTTAACTACATTAGGGCTCCCTATGGAGATAGTTGGAATGATTGCTGGGATCTATAGAATCATCGATATGGGACACACCTCACTTAACGTGACAGGTGACGTAGTCAGTACACTGTGTATTGCGCGTAGTGAAAATATGATTGAAGATGAACAACTAAATGTGAATAAAATAAACGATATAAAATATTAAAAGAGTGGATGTAAAGATATAATTAACTTAATATTCTGTCTGTTTTGAATAACATGATTGCCTAGTGATAAATCTCATGTAGCAATATCAATTGACACAACGTTTGCAGCTCGCAAGCAAACATTATAAAAAAGACAGCTCATCAAAGGGCTGTCTTTTTCATTGATTAACGAATCCGCGTAAATGTCGCATAGTGATCGGTTGTTTTATAAATGAGCCAGTCACTAGAGTATACTAGGCGGTCAGCATTACGGAAACCGGAGACGTAGTTGATGTCGGCTTCACGCCATGTACGACCACTAGCTGATGGAAGGCGTCCCTCCCGATTAGAGAATACGTCTCCACCGATGCTTTTGCCCGGCGCGACTTCAGCTAAATTTCCTTTTGATGCAACCCATCCGAGGGCGCTCGCTTGTGATTTGGTGATGTAATTATCAGGTAGTCGTTTATAACGGATTAAGTAATCTGCTACACCATCAAAGGTATTAATGACGGCAAGGGTACGAAGGTCTGGTGCAAGCTGTACGGAAGCAGTTTCATTTGTGGCTGTTGGTGTAAGTGGTGTTTCTGCATGGGCTTGCTGCGGGATAAATCCAGAAAACAGAATGGCAGCAATCAGAGCGAACAGAGTAAAAATCGAACTTATTTTTTTCATCTTGATCCTCCTCAAAAGGAAATGGGATGCCGTCCTCTTGATGCTTGTCTACCTCATATTATAGCACCGGCATATGAAGAGAATGTAAAGAATCAGGAGATTGGTGAAAATGAGGCTTTTTGACCTACTGTCTCTAGATGACGTATACAAAAAGACGCAGTTCCCTGCGCCTTTTTTCAATTAAGATGAGGCAAGCTCCTTCACAATATCAACAGGGGCTTTGCCGTCAATTCCATGAAGCACATTATGAATAGCTCGTTTCAGCATAAGGTCTCTTGTCGTTTCAGTAGCGGAACCGATATGCGGGGCAAGTGTGACATTGTCCATCTCTTTGAAAGGATGATCTTCCTGAAGCGGTTCTTGCTCGTACACATCCAGACCAGCTCCTTTGATCCACCCTTCCTGCAGTGCTTGAATGAGGCTTTTCTCATCGACGGTTTTTCCGCGGGAGATGTTCACGAATAAAGCTGTCGGCTTCATTAATTTCAATTCCCGCTTTCCTATCATATGGTACGTCTCATCAGTCAGCGGTGTGATTAACACAATGATATCAGCTTGCTTCAGCAAGTCATCCAGTGCACAATATACAGCGCCGTAGGCCGATTCGGCTTTCTCGTTCCGGCTCCGGTTGTGATAGAGGACGTTCATGTCAAAACCATGAGCGGCTCGTTTGGCTACTTGCTCACCGATTCGTCCCATCCCAATGATCCCAAGCGTTTGATGATGGACGTCAATGCCGAATATATCTTCCTCTTGAACAAATTTTGTCCATTTTCCCTTACGGATAAAACGATCAAGCTCGGCAATTCTCCTTGCAGAAGAGAGAATGAGCGAAAAGGCAAGATCAGCAACGGTATGATCGAGTGTATAAGGCGTGTGCGTACCAATCACGCCTCTTTGTCTCATGGCTTCTAGATCAAAATTGTCATAGCCGACTGAATTATTGCTCACCACCTTGAGTTGGGGTGCATGATCTAATAAATCTTGATCAATTTTCGTACCAGATGTTAAAAGGCCATCAGCATTCTGCAGCTTCTCAAATAACACATCTCTTGGAATCGGGTCCTTTGACTGCCATACCTCGTATGTACAATGTTCCTTTAGCATGTCTTCAAAAGAGGCAGGTAAGGGTTTGGCGACAAAAATATGTGGTTTCATCATCAGCTCGCTCCTTTCACATGGTCACCTTTCTCTTTTTATTATAAAGCAACCATTTTGGCAGTACACGTTTGAATATGAGCTGCTCAATATTTAATATACTGAAATAACGGAAAAGAAGAGATTTTTATAGTGAAAGAGTAAATGACATGGCCATCTGATGTCTTTTTATGATGTAGAAAAACGAGTGATTAGTAGATGAGTCATAGAAAAATGCTAGATGTTTCGAGAGATAATCTGACAAACTGGAAAATAGATCGAGACTTTTTGATAGAAAATTTATTATATTTGCAGTGTATTAAACGGGACGGTCATTTTCTACTAAACCTTTTCATCGTCTTTTGGTGAAATGTGAGCCATCGTTTATAAGCAAAAGCCGCATATCCCCTGTGCTGAAGCGGAACAAAGAGCAAAATAGAGAAAATGCTTACATATTCTCTCATCGTTTTCTCATTTTTTTCTTTTTTTTCTATCATTTTTCTTCTCTATGCTTGAGAACACACAAGGGAAAAGGAGGCCAGGTAAGCGTTACAATCACTTAAAAAAGTTAGGAGATGACAGGATGGAATCAACATTAGAACAGATTCTTCAGCACAATGCAGATTTTGTGAAAGAGAGACAGTATGAGCCTTTCAAGGCGGGAAAATTTCCTGAGAAGAAATTGGTTATATTAACTTGTATGGATACACGCCTGTTGGAATTATTACCGCAATCCATGGGGCTTCGTAATGGTGATGCGAAGATCATTAAAAATGCAGGAGCCATCGTCACACATCCATTTGGTAGTGTCATGCGGAGTATTTTACTAGCCATTTATGAGCTGAAAGCAGAGGAAGTATGCATTGTCGGACATCATGAATGCGGAATGGCAGGCCTTGCGGCAGACCCTTTACTTGAAAAGGCAAAAGCACGGGGAATTGAGGAAAAGTGTTTGAGCATTGTGAAAAGCGCAGGTGTCGATTTAAAGGGCTGGCTGACAGGCTTTGATTCAGTGGAAGAGAGCGTATCCCAAAGTGTGAAATTAGTCAAAGAGCACCCGCTCATGCCAAGTGATGTAGCTGTTCATGGACTAGTGATTCATCCGGCAACAGGAAAGCTGGATGTCGTTATAAAAGATAAACAGATCGACCCGCAATATACCTAAATCATCTACACATACTTGAAGGAGGCCAACACATACCATGCGTTTTTATGGAAGATTTGAAGGTTATGATTCATCAAAGTTTAGACGCGATTTAATCGCTGGGCTTGTCGTGGGCGTTGTGGCAATTCCTTTAGGCATGGCTTTTGCCATTGCATCTGGTGTCGGACCAGAATACGGATTATACACAGTCATCGTTGCCGGCATTTTGATTTCATTGTTTGGTGGTTCAAAGTATCAGATTGGCGGACCGACCGGGGCATTTGTTCCAATTTTATTCGGGATCGTCAGCCAGTACGGTATTGAAAACTTACTCATTGCTGGTTTTATGGCAGGCTGTATGCTTGTCTTATTCGGAATATTCAAACTAGGAAAGCTCATGAAATTTATTCCTCGTCCGGTTATCATCGGCTTTACTGCCGGCATTGCTGTCATTATTTTTTCAGGACAGATTGCCAACTTCCTCGGATTAAAGGGTGTTGAAAAACATGAAAGCTTTTTCCTCAATATGAGAGAAATCGTGGTCCATCTCGGTACCGCAAACAGTCTCGCCATTCTCACAGCGATTGTTGGGTTCATCGTGATTTTGGCGGCACAAAAATACATTCCCAAAATACCTGGTGCTCTATTAGGTCTACTCGTTTCAACATTTATAGCTGTTCTCTTTTTTCAAGGACAAGTTGAAACCATCGGCTCTGCATATGGCGAAATCCCTCGTCAGCTACCAACTTTCGCTTTTCCTGAATTGACGATTGAAAAAATGATTTATTTGCTGCCGCCGGCTATTGTCATTGCGCTTTTGGGCGGCGTGGAGTCGATCTTGTCCGCGATGGTAGCTGATAATATGAAAGGTTCTAAACATGACAGCAATAAAGAACTCGTCGGACAAGGAATTGCCAATATGGCGGCACCGCTTTTTGGAGGGATCCCAGCGACTGGAGCGATTGCTCGTACGGCAACAAACATTAAAAATGGTGGAGCAAGCCCCATTTCAGGAGTCGTGCATGGTGTCGTTGTCTTGCTCATCTTAATGTTATTTGCACCATATGCATCGATGATTCCACTTGCTGCCATGGCACCGATTTTGATGTTTGTGGCGTGGAATATGAGTGAGAAAAAGGAGTTTATCAATATTGTCAAAGTCAAAAATGCGGATTCCCTTGTGCTTGTCGTGACCTTCCTGCTAACGGTCATCGGTGATTTGATTATAGGGGTGACTGCAGGTCTCATTTTAGCGTTTATCGCCTTTATCAAAAAAATGAGCCAGACAACGAATATCCACACAAATGTCGCTGTTCCTCAAATCGAAACCGCAGCTGCCTTAGAAAGGGAGACCGATCAGAAAGGGATTAGTATGTATTCGATTGAAGGGCCACTCTTTTTCGGTACAACCGATTCATTGGAAAATTCGATTTTGGATCATGTTCAGACAAAGCCGAAAACACTCATTTTGCTTATGAACAAAGTGAATTATATGGACACCTCAGCAGAAGCGGTTCTGATGAACATTTCTAATCGTTTAAAGCATCACAATGGAAAATTGATGATTGTAGGGCTTCAATCACAGCCAAAAGAGCTTTTGCATCGTACCGGTCTTTTCCATCACATTGGAAAGCAGCATTTCTTTGAACGAACGGATGATATTTCACCACAGCAGCTATAAAAGGCTAAAAAAAGCACGTGACATGTCGGCGACGTGCTTCAGCGTATAGACAAACCCTCGCATTCTTTGTCAGTTCTGCGTGCCGGTGCTCACGAATGTCAAATTCGCTCCGCGCCGGTACTCGTCCTTCCTAGACTGCAAAGGTTTTCTATCACGCTGAAAAGAAGACAAAGGGCTAATCAAGTTCATTTTAGCCCTTTGTCAACAATCTGAAGCCCGTGACATGTCGGTCACGGGCTTTTTACCTGCTCTTTTTCACTAGAAAACCGTTGTGTGAGTTTCTGTTGATGGGAAGAGAAGACCTCTTCTACTGTTACATCATAGAGATCAGCTAGAACAAGTAGATTTCCTAAGACATCTCCCATTTCTTCAATAAGGTCCTTTCTTAACGCGGCGTCCTCCTGTGTTTTCTCATCAGGTCGATCGCGTCCAATTTCGACCGCCCTGACTGCGCGAGCGAGTTCACCTGTTTCTTCCATCAGGAAACCTAACCTGATAAACGGCCCGTATTCTGTCCAATTTCTCATTTTGTAGAAATCTTTGATCCATTTTTCCATTTCAGTTGTTTGCATTCTCTTTATACAGCTCCTTATATGGTGTTCACCTTCTGATTTTACACTATATATAGATAGAGCGGCTGTTTCTTTACAATGAATTATAGTAGAATGAGTGGGTGAAGAAATCATAGAGAGAGATGGAGCTGTTTTGATGAAAACGATTTGTGTGTTTGCTGGTTCGAATCCAGGTGTGAATGACATCTACAAACAAAAAGCTGTCGAGCTAGGGGCTTATATGGCAGAGCAAGGAATCCGCCTTGTATACGGTGGCTCACGAATTGGCTTAATGGGCGCTATAGCGGATGAGGTATTGAAAAACGGCGGGCAAGTGATCGGAGTCATGCCAAAAGGGCTTTTTAGAGGAGAGGTTGTGCATCAAGAGCTAACCGAATTGATTGAAGTCAAAGGGATGCATGAACGAAAAGCGAAAATGAGCGAGCTGGCCGATGGGTTTATTGCCATGCCAGGTGGTTTTGGTACATATGAAGAATTATTTGAGGTGCTATGTTGGGCGCAAATTGGCATCCATCAAAAGCCAATCGGATTGTATCAAGTGAATGACTATTTCAATCCGCTCATAGACATGGTGAAGTTTAGTGTACAGGAAGGTTTTTCGAATGAATCACACCTTCAATTGCTACATGCCTCTGGAGAACCGGAAGAATTGATTTCACAGATGGCTTCCTATCAAACACCAACTCTTCAACAGAAATGGACGGAGCTGTCTTAAAATAGATGCATAACAAAAAACCGTCTGTTCAAAGAGCAGACGGTTTGTTTTGTGATTATTTTTGTTCTTCTGTATTACGGGTCAAGACTTTGTCAATGAGTCCGTATTGAAGTGCTTCTTCCGCTGTTTTAAAGTTGTCACGATCTGTATCGCGCTCAATGACTTCAATTGGCTGACCAGTACGTTCAGCAAGTACTTGGTTCAGTTTATCGCGTAAAGAAAGGATTCGTTTTGCCGCAATTTCAATTTCTGTTGCTTGACCTTGCGCACCACCTAGTGGTTGGTGAATCATCACTTCACTATTTGGAAGGGCATAACGCTTACCTTTTTCACCAGCAGCAAGCAGGAACGCACCCATAGATGCAGCCATACCAATACAAATAGTTGATACCTTTGGTTTAATAAATTGCATCGTATCGTAAATGGCCATACCAGCTGTGATCGAACCGCCAGGGCTGTTAATGTAGATAGAGATATCTTTTTCTGGATCCTCGGCTTCTAAGAAGAGAAGCTGTGATACGATGGAGTTGGCAACATTGTCATCGATCGCAGAACCAAGCATGATAATACGGTCTTTTAAAAGACGAGAATAAATGTCGTAAGCTCTTTCCCCACGATTTGTTTGCTCAATGACTGTAGGTATTAAATTCATAATGTTCCTCCTTCACCTTTTAGGTAAGTATGTAATTCAATGATACATTTTTGGTCAATAAAGGTCAAACAAAATGCTGACCTAAAATCAAATACCCCTATCCATTTTCCCCAAAATCCTTTCACTTCAAACCATCATATGATTATATGTATGGGAATGAAGAAAATACATCGACAGGGCTGGCGATTAATCATTGCTTTCTTGCAGCATTTCCCTTATAATTTGATATGCTGACGTTTAAAAAACATATCGTGCGCTCGTAGCTCAGTTGGATAGAGCGGTGGTTTCCGGTACCACGTCTGCCGGGGGTTCGAATCCCTCCGAGCGCGTACTTGACCTTGCTTACGATGATAAAGGTCTTTCATGAATCCCTCTTCATATGAAGAGGGGTTTTTTATGTTTAATCGAATTGATCGTTTTCTTCTAATAAAGTTAGGATAAGCAAGTGATAAAATGGTTTGGCTGCAAGCCAGCAACATCTATCCGAGTATAATAAAATCAACCCCACTCTTAACATAAGAATGGGGTTGTTTGCTATAAAGGGGTTACCTGCCTTTTTGGCCTTTCCTGTAAATAGCCGCAGGTATAATTGTAAAAAGAACAATGATAAATCCAATCACGGATACAGTATTTTTTACTATATTGTCATTCACAGTGAAGTTTGTCACTATCATTGCCGCCAGACAAAGAATGATGATTAAATAACTGTATTTCTCCAAGACTTTCACAAAATATCCCTCCAATATGAATCTATAAAATTGAAACAATTATTATAATATGATATTTTTACCTCGTATTCAAAAAATAAACAAGGAAGGGGTATATTGGATGAAAACTATTTTTCATAAAAAGAGTGTAATATGCTTCATAACAGCTCTTTTCATGCTATTGTCAACGATTTTTACTGCGAATGCAACAGCAATTAGTCCTAATTCAGAAGTGGATGAAGAGTATCAAGAGTTGCTAGAGGTTTTATTGGCGATTGAAGCTTTACCTGACAGCGTTATTGCCAAAGGGGATGAAGCTGTAGTTAAATGGTTGGAAGAGAACTCTAATATCCCTCTTCAACGACAAGGTGAGGTTGTTACTATGGGGGTAGTTGGTTGTATTTCCGCGGTTGGAACTGCCATTATAACCAATGTTATACCGATAGCAAAAATCGCAAAAGTCAAGTCCGCATTAAAAGCTGCAGGAGGTGCTACAAAATTTGTTAAAACATTGATTCCAGCGTATAAAGCGGCTAGAGAGGCAGGAAAAAGTAAGGCGAATGCTGTAAAAACAGCTGTAAATAAAGCAGCGAAAAATGCTAGTCCTGAAGCAAAAAGAGCACTACTTGAATTTTTCAATATAGGAAATGTGTATTCAGCCTGCTTTGAATAAATATCAAAATATCAGATCCGATCTAAAAGACAAAGCACTTAAATAGGAGGCTTTGTCTTTTTTTCTGCTATCCTCTTAAAATACTAGCCATAAGACTCATTTCTGCCCTTTTCAGGCGTATTTGTTGAGCTCGATCACTGTATAAGATTAACATGGAAGGGAATTGACAATAAGGAGAGGATTCTTGTGGCGAAGGTTTTAATGATTACGTTCCCAGCTGAAGGACATGTGAACCCAATGTTAGGAATGATAAGAGCATTTGTTGATCGAGGTGATGAAGTGCATGTGGTCACAACTGAACATTATCAAAAGCGGATCAAACGCTTAGGCGCTCACGTACATATACATCCAGATTATATTCGCACATTAAGTGTCGAAGAAAGCGATTTAGAGTCAATGCAGCCATTTTTTCATGCCATGCTACAAACGTCATTAGACATTTTAGAAGTGGTGGAAACTCTTTCTCAACAGCATTCATTTGATTTGGTCTATTTTGATATGTTTGGAGCAGGTGAGCTTGTGCGGGATTACTTACAGATTCCAGGCATTGGTTCGAATCCTTCTTTTGTGCTGCAAGAGGCGCATTTTGATACACCTCTATACAGAAAAGATGAGAAGGCGGCTCATCTGTTAGAAGAAATACATGAACGTTTTGGCGTTCAGCCAACACATTTGATGCAATTCATGAAAAACCGCGGCGAACTGAATATGGTGTATACAAGTGAATATTTTCAGCCGTCTGTTGATGCATTGGATGATTCGTTTGTTTTCATTGGACCGAGCTTCCTAAAACGTGCTGACCAGCATGATTTCCCGTTAGAAACGCTTGAGCGAGAGAAGGTTGTCTTTATTTCAATGGGAACGGTTCTTGGAGATACTGAAGCATTCTTTAATATGTGTATTGATGCCTTTGCCGACTTTGATGGAAAAGTGATTCTCGCAACTGGTGAAAAAATCGACATGTCTCTCCTAAAAGAAGCGCCATCCCATTTTCTCATCGAGCCTTATGTGCCGCAGCTTGAAGTCCTTGAACTGACAGATGTGTTTGTGACCCACGGCGGGATGAACAGTGTCAATGAAGGTATTCATTATCATGTTCCAATGGTTGTCATCCCGGTTGACAAAGATCAGCCGATGGTGGCAAAAAGACTGACGGATCTCTCTGCTGCTCGTGCACTCGATAAAGACCAGCTGACAGCAAAACAGTTGAGAGATACTGTAGAGAGTGTACTCGGAAGTGACACATATCGTGCTGGGATTGAAATGATTGAAGAAAGTTTCCAAACAGCAGGTGGAACAGAAAAAGCATTACGTGTCATTGATCAGTTTATGCAAGCGAAACAGATGCAATAGGTAAGGTGTTTACCCAAGTTGGCCAGCCTGTCTCAATAGGAAACCTACTTGACAAAAAATAACCAATCTTTTATCGTATACGTAACAAACGACGGAAGGGTGACCCAATGCAATGAAGTACTAATCCTATGACCTGTAAGCAAAATGAAAGAACGAGGGCAGTGAGCAAACGATATGTGTTGCTATGTTTGCTGCGTTTTCATTTTTTAGCTTCGGAATAGGATGGTACAGCTTGGGAATCAAAGATTGAAGTGATGGATACGGGGGAGATGTGTGCTCATTTGATGAACCGCATGTCATTCTGTATCGATACGCTTATTTTTGTACACCATTTTGCCTCCTATTCTGAGAATGGGAGGCTTTTTCATGTCTCCTGATACGAAAGGAGAGGGTTGGATGTTACTGAGAGCCCACCAATTAAAAGTATTTCGAAAGGATCGCTTGTTATTTGATATAGAGGAGCTGGCCATTCATCAAGGGGACCGAATCGGCCTTGTAGGGACGAATGGCAGTGGGAAAACGACATTGCTCCATGTACTGGCGGGGAGGGAAAAACCAGATAGCGGCACATTTGCACACACTACAACTTGTACGCTGCTTCCTCAACTAAAGACAGGAGATGGCAGACAAAGTGGCGGAGAGATGACTCAAGCTTATATTGAGAGAGCTTTAAGCCGGCCTTCTGCCCTTTTATTAGCCGATGAACCCACGACTCACTTAGATACGGAGCATATTGAGTGGCTAGAAGAAAAGCTTCGTTATCATCAAGGTGCTCTGATTGTCGTCTCGCATGACCGTGCTTTTTTAGATGCGTTATGTACAGACATTTGGGAATTAGAAGATGGGAAGCTCAAACTATACAAAGGCAACTACAGCGATTTTGCCCGGCAAAAAGAACTCGAACATCGTCAGCAAGTGGAGGCGTACGAGGCGTATACCCAGAAGAAAAAACAGTTAGAACATGCACTGCAAAAGAAAATGAAAAAAGCCGACAAAGCGACAAAGCCATCTCCAAAGCTGAAATCCTCGGGGCCTAAAATTGCAAAGCCTTATTATGCAAACAAGCAAAAAAAGCTTCAAAAAACAGCCAAATCTATTGAAACAAGAATGGAGAAATTAGAAAAGGTGGAGAAGGTAAAGGAAGCCCAGTCTCTTCAAATGACGCAGCACACCATGAAGGAAGTGGCAAGCCGCACCATTTTTCGTGTCGAACATGTAGATGGCAAGGCAGGAGATAAAGTCCTTTGGAAAAAGGCGAATGTAGAAGTAAGAGGCGGAGACAAAGTCGCGATCATTGGGAAGAATGGGAGCGGTAAAACGACATTTCTCCGAATGCTTGTAAACGGTCATCCCGGGATTTTTCGTTCAGAAGCCGTGAAGATTGGTTATTTCAGCCAAGATCTTTCAGGACTGAATCTAGATGAATCGATCTTACAAAATGCACTGGAACAGGCGATTCAAGATGAGACTGTCGTTCGCACCGTTTTAGCGAGACTTGGGTTTCGGGGAGACGATGTGTATAAGCTGACGAACGTATTAAGCGGCGGGGAACAGGTGAAGACGATGCTTGCCAAGCTGCTCGTCAGTGATGCCAATGTTCTGATGCTTGATGAACCGACGAACTTTTTAGACCTTGCGGCAGTAGAAGCGCTTGAAGGACTTTTAAAAGATTACCCGGGCACAGTTGTGTTTGTCTCCCACGACAGAAGGCTCATTGAGCAGGTGGCTACTCGTATTCTTCATGTGCACGAGGGAATCATTGAACGCTTTGATGGCACCTATGAAGAATATAAACAAAAGGAAGAAAAGCCAGCTGCTACAAAGAAAGAAGAAGAGCTCTTGCTGATTGATATGCAGCTGTCTGAAGTGCTCAGTCGTTTAAGCATCGAGCCTTCTCATGAGCTTGAAGAGACGTTTCAAGCATTGTTAAAAAGAAAGAAGTTGTTAGAGTCATAAAAAAAAGCCCCTGTGTTTACTGCACAGGGGTCTGTTCGTTTCGTTCTTTTTTCAATTGTTCAAGTTCGCTGACTGTGACAAGCTGGTAGCCTTGTTTGGTGAGTTCATGTATGATCTTCACTGCTGCTCGAGCAGAGCTGTCATAAATATCGTGCATGAGTACGGTTTTGCCATCTGCTGCATGTGAGAGAACATGGTTTGTGATCTGCTGGCTGTTGCGAATTTTCCAGTCCTCAGGATCGACATCCCACAATGAAACGTTCATGCCAACCGCTTGATTGATGTCGGGATTTGTTCCTCCATATGGCGGTCTAAAGTGCGTAGGAGTATAACCGCTGGCCTTTTCAATCAGTTTCTGCGTGTCTTTTACTTGTTTGACCGCTTCTTTTAGAGGGAGTCTCGTTAATAAAGGATGGTTATATGAATGGTTTCCGATCTCATTTCCGCCCTTTAAAATGTCGGCAAGCATTCCAGGATAATACTGAACCCTGCTTCCTAATACGAAAAAGGTGGCGTGTCCTTTATTTTCCTTCAGCGCTGCTAAAATGGTTGAAGTTGTGGCTGGGTTTGGACCGTCATCAAATGTGAGTGCGATGGCTTTTTTATTCGGATCAAGCTTTGGCTTTTGCGGCAGCTTGACGGCTTTTCTTTTTGGATTTGGTTCTTTGATTTCATTCTGATTTTTGGTCTTATTCATATATTCCGGCTTCAAGATATCTTTTAGTAGCGTCTTTTTGATCGCCAGCGTTTGCGGACCTAAGTCCTTTGCGGCTACTTGAGAAGCTGGGAAATAGAACTCTATATATTTCTCTTTTAAGGCGAATTGACTGAAGTTTTGATCAGTAGGGGCTGTTCCTTTTTGAAGGAGTGATAGATCCTTAGACAAGGTTTTATCTTTTTTAAGCTCCGTGTATGTAATATAGGATAATTTTTTCAAATAGTCCTTTTTTGGTTGAAATAAATCTTTTGTGTCAAGAAAGTCTTTTTTCTGAAAATCGAAATTGATTGTGACGTGATGAGTGGTTCCATTTTGCTGACCTGTATATGTGTAGGTCGTAAAATAAATGGCCGCAGATTGTTTTGCATAGTGCACCATGTCATAGTCAATATTCAGTTCAAACCGTTTGTTTTCATCAATGTCCTTTGCTTCACTAAATGTCTTTTTGAAATGTTCTAATGCTGAATTCGCATAGCTTTGAATCTTGTCATCTAGCTTTTTTTGATGAAAAAGTGGATAGTTCACCGCATATCTCATAAACTTCCCGTCATTTACAAGAGTGACAATTTCAACATTTTTATAATTCGTATCCTGCTTCACATTTTTCTTCTCTGTACCGCTTGCTTGCTGATTTTGAAAGAATGCAACTGCTCCAATGACGATGGCAAGCGCAAATAGGATGATACTCCATTTTCCCTTTACTGACACAACTTTCAATTCTCCTCTCATGACGGGTCATTCTTTATTTCTTTGACATCTGTTTGTAATATTTTTATAACATTTGACTTACTTTTGTAATTTTAGGGGATTTTCATGCGGAATGTCAACTATTTTCCTATTAAACTACTGTAAAAAATGATAGGTCTTTCAGAACGAGAAAAAGCAGAAGGAAAGAATTCTCTTATTTGCCGTCTACCAATACCTTCAATAATTAAAAAATTGAGCCGTACATTGATTTTTCAGAGGCTGACGGCTATAATTTTGATGATTATGATTCTCATTTTCAAACTGACTTTTAATGAAGAAAAGGATGACACCGATTTTGCCGGATAAGCGAACATCTCAACAAAAACGATCATCACCTATTTTGTTCTTTTTATTGTTTTTTCTCGCTGTCATTGGTTTATTGGCGGCTATGTTTTTGGCTGTTTCCTACGGTGCAAAGTCATTGTCTTTGCAAACGGTCTGGACAGCTGTATTTGACTATCAGGCTCATGTGACAGAGCAGCAGATCATTCATGAAATAAGGCTTCCGCGTGTGCTAGGAGCTGCACTTGTTGGAGCGGCGTTTGCTGTGGCAGGTGCGCTGATGCAAGGCATTACAAGAAATCCGCTGGCAGATGCCGGGATATTAGGCATTAACGGCGGTGCGATGTTTGTAGTCGCTCTCTGTTTTGCTTTTTTTCCAGGAATGCCTTATTCGGCATTGATGTTATTTTCTTTTTTTGGGGCCGTTCTCAGTACGCTGCTGATCTTTGCCATTGGGGCGGCTGGCGGCGTGCTGACCCCACTTCGGCTCACTGTAGCTGGAGCTGTTGTTGCCGCATTGCTGCATGCGCTAAGCTCGGGTATCGCCATTTACTTTGATCTCAGTCAGGATCTGGCTTTTTGGTATGCAGGGGGTGTGGCAGGTGTCAAATGGCCGCAGCTGGTGATCCTTGCTCCAGTCATTCTCATTGTTATCGTTTGGGCGATGTTATTAGGACGATCCCTCTCGTTATTATCACTTGGTGAAGATGTAGCTGCGAATTTAGGGGTGAAAACCCGGCAAGTGCGAATACTAGGTATGGCAGCTGCGGTTCTGCTGGCAGGCGTTTCTGTATCGGCGGTTGGGTCTATTGGGTTTGTCGGGCTTGTCATTCCGCATATTGCACGAAAGCTGGTTGGGGTCAATTATCGTTTCGTCATTCCGATGTCAGCGATTTTAGGCGCAATGCTTCTCGTCTTCGCTGATCTTGCCAGCCGGACAGTAAATCCGCCAAGAGAGCTTGCCATTGGCGTTATGGTGGCACTTGTTGGTGTTCCTTTCTTCTTATATATTGCCAGAAAAGAAGGGAGGAACCTGTCATGAAAGAGAAACGGCGTGCTCTTGTCGTGACAGCCGTTTTGCTTTGTCTGAGTGCGGCTGTCGTGCTGTATAGTTTAAATACCGGCACGCTGAAACTCAGTCCTCTCGTTGTCGTCAAAACGTTATTTGGCTTTGGAGATTTCCAAAGTGAGACGGTGCTGTTTGATTATCGTCTCCCTCGAATCGTCGTGACGATACTAGCTGGAATAGGTCTAGGCATCGCAGGTGGCATTTTGCAGAGTTTATCCCGCAATCCACTGGCCGATCCTGGGATTATCGGTCTGAATGCAGGAGCCGCATTCGGCTTAATCATCTTTGTGACGTATTTTCACGTACTAGAAGGAAATCCATCTTTACTCATTCCGCTCTTTACGTTTGGTGGAGGCCTACTTGCGGCGTCAGTCATCGTTCTTCTTGCGTACGACAGGCATGAAGGGCTTGTACCTATCCGGCTGATCCTTGTTGGAATTGCCGTAGCTGCGGGGTTTAGTGCATTGACGTTATATTTGTCATTGAAACTGGATGAAGATACATACACCTTCGCTTCAAGGTGGCTTGTGGGAAATGTATGGGGAAGAGACTGGATTCATGTGCTTGCGCTCCTACCTTGGATCGTATGTCTTGTCCCGCTTACGCTCATGCAGTCCAGCACACTCAATGCGTTAACGTTAGGTGATGCCGTCGCCTCAAGTGTCGGAGTACGTGTACAGCGCAAACGACTTTTTCTTCTCACCTTAGCTGTTGGTCTAGCGAGTGCAAGTGTATCGATGACAGGCGGAATTGGTTTTATTGGCCTTGTTGCACCTCATTTGGCGAGGCGTCTTGTCGGCTCACTGCACCAATATTTTTTACCAGTGAGCGCCTTGCTTGGATTGTTGATTTTGGTCAGTGCTGATACACTCGGACGTTCCATATTTGCCCCAAATGCCATCCCAGCGGGTGTGGTTGTGGCTTTTATCGGAGCACCTTATTTTCTCTATTTACTAACAAAAACAAAATAAGAAAGAGGAACTCATCATGAAAAAAGTACTTGTGTTTGGTTTAACGCTCTGTTTCTTGATTCTGGCCGCTTGTGGTCAACAGGAAACAAAGAAGACAACAAATCAAGATGAAAACGGAACACCTAAGATTGCATCCTTGTCGATTCATTTAACAAATGATTTATTAGCACTCGGGATAAAACCTGCTGGCTCTGTTGTAGGGGGAGACTTAAAAGATTTCCTTCCACATGCGAAAAAGCAGCTTAGCCAAACGAAGAAGCTGGGCATCGCAGCAGATCCTGATATGGAGTCATTGCTTGCTTTAAAACCAGATGTCATTTACGTTGATGAAGAACTAGCTGGACAAGACTTATCAAAATACAAAAAAATTGCCAAAACCGAAGTGTTCAATTTAAATGATGGCACATGGCGTGATCATTTGAAAAAAATCGGCAAGCTCGTCAATAAAGAAAAAGAAGCCGATCAATATATTAAGGACTACAATCAAGAAGCAAAAGAAGTCAAATCACTCATCCAGAAAAAGATTGGGAATGGAAAAGTGATGGCAATTCGTGTAACAGCAAAAGAGCTTCGAGTATTTAGTATGAAACGTCCGATGGGGCCAATTTTATACGATGATTTAGGACTGACACCTGTAGATGGTGTGAAAAAGCTGGACAGCAAACGTCCATTTGAAGTCATTTCTCAAGAAGTGCTTCCTGACTTTGATGCAGATGCTATTTTTGTCGTCGTGAACCGTGATGATAAGGCGCAGCAGGCATTCAAACAGTTAGAGCAGACGCCGATTTGGAAAGGCCTAAAAGCCGTAAAGAAAAACCAAGTGTATCCGATTGCCGATCAGCCATGGCTTGATTATTCAGCTCTAGGCAACAAAATGGCAATGGATGAGGCAAAAAAGATGTTCTCTAAATAATCAGCACATAAATCAAGGCATCATTCCGCATATAGGAATGATGTCTCTTTTTTTGATTCATTCTTCTATTCATGCGCTTTTTGCATACATATGAGAGGGAACGAGCAGTATCGCCCGTATGAAAGGATAAGGGGAGGGGTTACATTGAAGGTTCAAAAAATTAGTGCAGGCACTATAGCGAGGCTTGTGCTGCTTTTATTGGCACTTGTGAACAGCGCTCTCACCGCTGCAGGGAAAAGCCCAATTCCAATTGATGAAGAAGGTGTGCAGCAATTCATTACGTTAGCCTTTCTTGGCATCACATCACTATGGGCCTATTGGAAGAACAATGATATTACGAAAAAAGCACGAACGAAAAAAGAAGAATAATAGAAAACAGAGCCTTTTCATGCAAAAAGGCTCTCAGCGTGTAGAGAAACCCTCGCATTCGGTGTCAGTCCTGCGCGGGTACTCACGAATGTCAAATTCGCTCCGCAAAAGTAGCTGTCCTTCCTAGACTGCTATCACGCTGAAAAGAAGACAAAGAGCTAAAATAAAGTTCATTTTAGCCCTTTGTCCATAAACTGAACAGAGCCTTTTCATATAAAAAGGCTCTATTTCATCGAAGCGACAAGCGCCTCTCCCCGCAAATTGGTTTGATCTCAGTGGCTTACGCCCGGTGTTCTCCCATATTGGTAAGAAACGCTTTCACTTCCTCGATGGTTAAGCCAATGGCCTTTGCTTCACTCATGAGACGCTTCCATTCTGACATATTTGAGTCGGTCAGCTTTCTATGATGGACATGTAATGTCTTTCCTTCCTGCTCCTTTCTGTAGGTTTGGAGCAGCTGATACAGTTCTTCTTTAGGCATGCCGGATTGGACGGCATGAACGATATGATCCCGCCACTCCTGTTCACCGCCCTCAGCGTAATGAAACATCATCGTTTCTGCATCAAACAGCTCTTGTAAATCAATTTCTAGTGATGAGGATACCTTTTTTAAAAACTGGACAGATGGATTACGGTGGACACCACGCTCAATTTTACTCAAATACGATTTAGAGACATGGGCATCTTCAGCCAACTGCTGGATTGAGTATCCTTTCCTCTTTCGGTAAATTCGTATCACCTTGCCTATCATTCGATATATGATCTCCCTTCTCCCCGGCGAATCGTTCTGTGACCTTTTCGTTCATTATAAGAAATAAATTGTTCTTTATAAAATTCAAAAACGTAAGAAACAGGAAGTAAACAAAAGAAAACGAACGATTTCGTTCTTTAAAAAGAACTATAAGACCTATTATGACATTTTTCTTTGCGGGTATTATCTTTTATAATCCAATCATTAACAAAAAGAAACCATATATAACCTTTTTATGATGAAATCGGGAGGTATCTATGAATGAGAATATAGGTTTTAAGCAGCTGTTTTCTGTCATAAAAGAGAAAATGGCCCTTCTGATCCTGATTGTCCTGATCGTAACGGGCATTTCAGCCTACTATCAGTTCTATGTCTCGACTCCTGTATATCAGGCAACCACTCAAATTCTTGTTCATAAACGAAGCAGTGATGCACAAGCGAATTTAAACGATATTCAGATGAACCTTCAATATACACGTACCTTTCAAGTCCTATTAAAAAGTCCAATTGTCATTGAAAAAGTAAAAGAAACACTCAATCTTACAGAATCGGCAGAAGGATTAAAACACAAAATTGCCACAAGTACAGAAAATGAGTCAGAGGTCATAAATATTTCTGTACAAGATGAGGACCGAGCGAAGGCAGTAGCCATTGCGAATACAGCCACAGAGGTGCTGCAAGAAGAAATCAAAAAAACCATGAATATGGATCGCATTAATGTTTTGTCTGAAGCCAAGCTGTCTAACACGATACTAATGAACTCACGTAAATTCGTTCACATCGTTCTGGCACTAGGCGCCTCTGTATTAGGGGGAATGACACTCATTTTCTTAATGAATTTACTCGATGATACGGTGAAACGAACACATCAAATAAGAGAAGAGATCGGATTGCCATCCCTCGGCAGTGTCTATCAGATGCAGGCAGACAGGAGGGCAAAAAAAGACAAGCAGTCCGTCATAACGGGAGGACAGAACATTGATTTTTAAGAGGAAAAAACGAGAAAAAAGAGATTTATCCTGTATTTCTGTATTAAATCCTCACTCTGTCATTGCGGAACAATTCCGAACGATCCGAACGAACATCGAATTCACGTCGATTCAAACGAGGCTGAAGTCGATATTGGTCACATCCTCCTTGCCGAAGGAAGGAAAATCATTTACGGCTGCAAATTTGGCAGCTGTTTTTGCACAGCAGAAAAAACGGGTTTTGCTCATGGATGCTGATTTACGTAAACCTGCCATTCATGAATATTTTGATCTAAGCCCGCACACCGGATTGACCAATGTGCTATTAAATAATTGCAGTTTGGAAGAAGCCATTTTACCTACACCAATTGAGCATTTAGAACTGCTTCCGAGTGGGACCATTCCGCCAAATCCCGCTGAGCTGCTTTCCTCCTCTTTGATGAAGCAGCTATTTTACGAGATTGAACAGCAGTATGACATGGTGATTGTTGATTCCACACCGCTTCTGCCTGTAGCCGATGCCAAAATATTAGCAAACCGGACGGATGGAAGCATTCTTGTGGTTTTAAGCGGTAAAACGAAGATTGCCGCTGTGAAGAAATCAAAAGAAGTATTAGAGGGTACGACAGGGAAACTGCTTGGGGCGATGCTAAATGGCAAGAAAGTGAAAAAGGGAAGGCACTATATGTATTAAAGAGATTAATAGGTGATGTCTCCTAATCTTTAACAACGGAGGCACTCGATCCTGCTGTGGGCATGACATATGCCTTAGATGCTCGTCATCGGTAGTGGGATGTGAGGACGGGTTTGATGCCCATTTTACGTAAGAATAGTGATGTTTTAAAAAGGGGGAGGAGCGTTGACTTACGCCCAAAGATTATCAATCATCGTGGCACTAGATTCATATCTCATCTTAGTTGCCGTCTTTTTTGGCTTTCAATTTGTCCAAGAGGCGGCGTTAACCGTATATACATTTGAAATGCTCGTCATTTCTTCGCTCAGTCTACTGATCGGGCACCATTTGTTTTCGTATATTTTTCACGTGTACAAGCAAGTATGGGCCTATACAGGGGTTAGAGAGCTATTTTCTTTAATGAAGACCTTTGCGTGTTCATTTTTATTTTCCATGACGATGCTGTACATTTTTGTGCAGACATGGCCATTTCGCTTTTTATTTATTGTCTGGCTTTTCCATGTGTTATTCATCGGTGCATCACGAATGGCATCCAGGCTGTTTCATGATGGTGCCAAGCGGTTTCAAGTTGAAAAGGAGCGGGCACTAATCATTGGCGCTGGATCAGCCGGGACCATTATCGTTCGTCAGCTTCAGCAGTCGAGTGATGTACATATTGAGCCGGTCGCTTTCATTGATGATGACAAAACAAAGCATAAGCTTGAAATTATGGGGCTGCCTGTTCTTGGGGGAAAAGAACATATTCAAACGGCTGTTGCGATGATGGATATTCAAAAAATCATTATTGCTATTCCATCCAAAAGCAGTCACACATTAAAAGGACTATATAAGGAATGTGTAGCGACTGGAATCAAAACACAGATTATGCCGGAAATGGAACAGATTTTAAAAGGAACCCATGCGCTGAATCAATTGCGGGATGTACAGCCAGAGGATTTGCTTGGAAGAGAGCCGATTCAATTAGATACAAGCCGTCTATCCGTTCACCTAAAAGGAAAAACGATTATGGTGACAGGAGCTGGCGGGTCTATCGGGTCAGAAATCTGTCGTCAAATTTGTGTATTTTCCCCTCGGGCGATTGTGCTTGTGGGACATGGAGAATTTAGCATTCATTCTATTTTACTAGAGCTGAAAGAATTGTATGGAGACAGCATTAGCCTATATCCACAAATTGCGGATATTCAAGATAAACAAAAAATGAGTGAAATCGTTGGTCATTTTCAGCCGGATATGATTTATCATGCCGCTGCGCATAAACATGTCCCGCTCATGGAAATCAGCCCGAAAGAAGCGGTGAAAAACAATATTATCGGGACAAAAAATGTGGCAGAAGCTGCACATGAGCACGGAGTTGAAACATTTGTCCTCATCTCATCTGACAAAGCGGTCAACCCTGCCAATGTGATGGGAGCGACAAAGCGGTTTGCTGAAATGGTGATTATGCAAATGGGGGCAAGCAGTGAAACGAAATTTGTCGCCGTCCGGTTTGGGAATGTACTCGGAAGCAGGGGGAGCGTCATTCCGATCTTTAAAAAACAAATTGAAAAAGGCGGGCCAGTGACTGTCACGCACCCAGCCATGACAAGATATTTTATGACGATACCAGAAGCATCAAGGCTTGTTATTCAAGCTGGTGCACTAGCAGAAGGAAGGCAGATTTTTGTTTTAGACATGGGGGAGCCAGTCAAAATTGTCGACCTCGCAGAAAACCTCATTCACCTCTCAGGCTACACCACAGACCAGATTCCAATCACATTTACGGGGATTCGTCCCGGAGAGAAAATGTACGAGGAGTTACTCAACCAACATGAAAAAGCACAGGAGCAAATTTTCCCGAAAATCCATATCGGGCATGCCTTGGATGGTGATCCGTATGTGCTGAACCGCTTTATTCACGAATTTAATATGATGAGTGACGATCAATTAAGACAGGCCTTGTTTGCCGCCATTGAGTCGCATGATGTATTGCCTGAACCGATGCAACGAGAGGAGGAGCCACTTGCTAATGAAGAAAAAAGTCTTGTTTTGCGCAACGGTTGATTATCATTTTAAGGCATTCCACCTCCCGTATTTCAGATGGTTTCAGGAACAAGGATGGGAAGTGCATACAGCGGCAAATGGCCAGCTGGAGCTACCGTATGTGGATCAAGCGCATTCCATTCCGATTCAGCGTTCCCCTTTTCATTTGCACAACCGGCTTGCTTATGTGGAGCTGAAAAAGCTGTTAGAAAAAGAGCATTATCAGTTCATCCATTGTCACACACCGATGGGGAGTGTCATTGGCAGGTTAGCGGCTAAAGGGACGCGCAAAAAAGGGACGAAAGTTCTTTACACAGCGCATGGGTTTCACTTTTGGAAGGGGGCACCGCTTCAAAATTGGCTGCTTTATTATCCAGTTGAGAGATGGCTCGTTCAATATACAGATGCACTCATCACCATTAATGGAGAAGACTATGAAAGAGCCGATCGTCTGTCAAAAGAGAAGGCGGCTGTGCATTATGTTCCCGGTATGGGTGTCGATATGAAGCGATTTGCACCAGTTGATGACACAGAAAAAGACCGCCTTCGTAAAGCATATGGTTTTACCACGCAAGATTTTATCGTGCTGTGTGCTGGTGAATTAAATGACAATAAAAATCAAGGAATGCTCATCAAAGCTTGCGCGCAGGTGTATCGGAATATACCACAAGTGAAAATTGTATTTGCTGGAGAAGGGACAAGTCGGTCGTCCTATGAAAAGCTGGTCTGTCAGCTGAATCTTGAGGAACATGTACAGTTTGCGGGATTTTGCAAACACATCGAAGATTGGATGCATATGAGCGATGTATGTGTATCAACCAGCTTGAGAGAAGGACTTGGGATGAATCTTCTTGAAGCGATGTCTGCTGAAAAGCCAGTGATTGCAACAGAAAATAGAGGGCATTGTGAGCTCGTCAAACATGGAGTGAACGGCTTTTTAGTCAAACCGCATGATGTGAATGGTTTAGCCGTTTATTTACAGCAGCTCTATCATAAAAAGGACCAGCTTCACCTAATGGGGAAAGCGGGACGTTCTATGGCTCACGCATTTGCACAGGAGCAGACGGTAAGTGCAATGGAGGAAATTTACACAACGTATATGGATCAAAAAGAGAAGGTGATGTGAGCATGCGTCAGCCGAAAGTTTCGATTATCATGGGTGTTTACAATTGCCAAGAGACAGTAGAAGAAAGCATTGAATCGATTCTTCGTCAAACCTATGAAAACTGGGAGCTCATCATATGTGATGATGCATCAACAGATGGCACCTATGAAAAAGTGCTGCACTATACCATGCGTGATCCCGATAGAATTCGCCTCATCCGAAATGAACACAATCAAAGACTTGCCGCCAGTTTAAATCGTTGTCTCACTGAAGCGAATGGAGAACTGATTGCAAGACAGGATGGCGACGATATATCGGTGTCTACACGATTAGAAAAACAGGTTCGTTTCCTTGATGCACATCCGGAATATGATGTAGTTGGTACGGCGATGACGGTGTTTGATGAGTCAGGGACGAAGGGTGTTCGAGCACTTGTCTCAGAGCCTGATCGAAGGGTGCTAGCAAGAGGAACGCCTTTTTGTCATGGAACGATTATGATGAGAGCGTCTGCCTACAAGGCTTTAAATGGCTATCGTTCTGTCAAAACAACTAGACGGATGGAAGATATCGATCTTTGGATTCGTTTTTTTGCTGCGGGGAGAAAAGGCTTTAATCTGCAAGAGCCCTTATACCTTGTAAGGGAGGATGAAGCGGCCTTTCAGCGCCGGAAATTCCGATACTCAATGGACAATGCCTGGCTTGTGTTAAAAGCATGCAAGCAATTAAAATTGTCGCCGTTTGATTATCTCTTTGCGCTTAAGCCGGTCATCCGTGCCTGTATGTCACCAAAGATCATGAGGTTTTATCATCAGCGGAAACTTGGAGGATCTATGGTGAAAAGGAGGACGATTCGGGATGAGTGAGCCAAAGCGTGTACTTCATGTTGTGGGCGGAATGAACAGAGGCGGTGCAGAAACGATGATCATGAATATCTATCGTGCAATCGACCGAAATGTTCTTCAATTTGATTTCATTACCCACCGGGAGGATGCCTGTGATTACGATGAGGAAATTCGTCAGCTTGGCGGGCGGATTTTTTATGTCCCAAGTATTGGAACGTCCTCTCCATGGACGTTTGTCAAAACGTTGACGAAGACGATCAAGCAAACGGGACCTTATCAGGCGGTGCATGCACATACAGATTTTCAAACGGGCTTTTCTGCCCTTGCTGCGAAACTGGCAGGTGTGAAGATACGCATTTGCCATTCACATAATACGGCTTGGAAACAGTCTCCTAGCCGGGTTGATCATTTGATGCTCAAAGGATTTCGTCAGCTGATCTTTGCCTTTTCTACGCAGCTTGTTGCATGCGGTGAAGATGCCGGTGTCTTTTTATTTGGACAAAAAAGAATGCACGATGGACGAGTGGACATTTTACCAAATGGGATTGATTTGGACTTTTTTTTTCAGTTGGAGCCAGAAGCGAAGGTGAAGATGAAAAAAGACCTCCATCTTCACGAGAGAAAACTGATTATTGGACATATTGGCCGATTTCATGAGCAGAAAAACCATGTTTTTTTCATCGAATTAGCGCAGACACTGAAAAAACAAGGGGTCTCCTTTCAGCTAGTTCTCATAGGAGATGGGCCGCTCCGGCCAGTGGTTGAATCGTATGCAGTGAAAGCAGGATTAATGGAAGACATTGTGTTTACGGGCGTTGTCTCAGAGGTTCCGCAGTATATGAAAGCATTTGATGTGTTTGTGATGCCGTCTTTGTTTGAAGGTCTTCCGCTCGTATTAGTGGAAGCGCAGGCATCTGGACTCCCATGTGTGATTTCAGATCATATCACAAAGGAAGTCGATTTAGGTTGTGGGCTTGTGAAACGGAAATCCTTGCAAGATTCAGCACATGAGTGGATGAAAGCCATACTAGAAGCCTACCATGCAGACCCTCCTCTTCAGGAGACGATTATTTCTCAGCTTGGCCTTAGAGGATTTGATGTGAAACAGAACATCACCCGTGTGATGAATGTGTATGGATTGTAAGGAAGGATTGGCAGATGGCGGTTTATTTGGTGAACATGATCATGGTCTATTTATGGTCGAGCTTTGCCGCATTTTATGGCAGACGTGATGATACCATACAAAGCGGCTGGCGGCCGAACAAGCTTCTGGTGTTTTTTCCATTTTTATTTCTTTGTATTGTGGCGGGCATACGCTACAAAGTAGGAACTGATTTCGTCACCTATGGACAAATGTATGAGTTCTCCGTCAACTATGACAAGCCTTGGCATATTTTCGGATTCGGTGTAGACAAGGCCGCCACTGATCCGGGGTTTACATTGATCTTATGGATGCTCAATCAACTGTCACATGAGCCGCAAATCATGTATATCACAGTTGGGATCATCACCTATTTTTTTATTATCAAAACACTTGTGCGATATGGACGGCCATTTGAGCTTAGTATGCTACTATTTCTCGGCACATTTCATTATTACGCTTCGTTTAATGGCATGCGGCAGTATATGGTGGCAGCGATTCTTTTTTATGCCATCCAGTTTGTCATCAAAGGTCAGTGGAAATGGTATTTTCCGCTCGTGCTTGTATGCGCGCTATTTCATTCATCGGCACTCATTATGATTCCAGTCTATTTCATTGTCAGAACAAAGGCATGGTCTTGGATGATGTTTGTGTTATGTATGATTTTTCTAGGCTTAACCGCTCTGTATGACCGCTTTGTCTCCGTGTTTGTGGTGATGCTGCAAGGGAGTTCTTATGGTCATTACGAGGAGTGGCTGACAACGAATACGAATGGAATGAATGTGACGAAAATTGGTGTCTTGATTTTGCCGTTATTGCTTGCGTTCTTTTGTCGAAAACGACTTCGTGAGCTGACGCCAGAGAGTGATTATATTGTGAATTTTTGTTTGCTTGGTTTTTTGTTTGGCATCCTTGCAACGAAGGATGTCATTTATGCAAGATTTCATATTTACTTTGGTCTGTATCAGCTCATTTTACTGCCTTATTTCACACGGATTTTTGATCAGCGAACCAATTTTTTTATGTATATCGGAATTGGGGTTTGCTATATTTTGTACAGCATCATGCTGATGCCGTTTGATTCTTCTGTTTTACCGTACCGAACAATTTTTACAAAGTAGATTTGAAGAAAGGTGGGGCTTGCTGTCATGCCAGCTATCAGTCTATTGGTCGCAGTCTATAACACTAGTCAATATGTGGAGCAGTGTCTTCAATCGATTGCAGACCAAAGCTTTTCAGATATAGAGGTCATCCTCATTAACGATGGATCTACCGATCACAGTGGAGACATCCTTGAAGCGTTTGCTGCGCGTGATGAGCGATTTCGGGTGATTCACCAAACCAATCAAGGGCTGGGAGCGGTGAGGAACAGGGGCATAGAAGAAGCAACAGGAACGTATCTTGCCTTTGTTGATTCAGACGATGTTCTCGCTCCTCAATACTGTGAGGCTTTATATCAAGAAGCCGAAAACACTGGTGCCGATCTTGTTGTTAGTGAATATTGGATTCAGTTTGAACAGTCAAAACGGATCATACCGACGACGCTGTTAGCTCAGCAGAAAGCCGATAAGACAAGTTTAATAGAATCGTTATTACATGGTGAGATCACGGGATTTTCATGGAATAAGCTGTATCGGCGGGCATTTATCGAAAAGCATCATATCCGTTTTCCGTTGAGAGGTGAGCTTGAGAATATTGAAGATCAATATGTCACGCTGCGCTGTTTTTCTTTATCACGTGTCATTGCCTTTGTTCATGAGCCGCTTTATTATTACCGGGTTCATTTGTCATCCATTGTCCAGCGATATCAAAAGCAGTATTTTCAGCATGGACTGGCGTTTTATGACGCGCAGCGTTTGTTTTTAAAAGAGCATGATGAGCTGACACCATATGAGAAGGCTTTTTGTTTTTTTATCGTGAATCATACGCTGCATTGTATGCTCAATGAATGGAAGAGCCAAAATTCCCTGTCCTTTCAAAAAAAGCTTGGTCATATGCGTGAAATGGTGACACATGAAGCTTTTCAGAAGGCTGTGAAACAAGTGGAACCATCGAAGCTGACTGTGCGAAAGCGAATGATCTTATTCCTTGCTAGGCTGCAGTGGGTGTATCCGCTCTCTGCCGCAGCTTCAAGCTATCAAAAATGGATTGAATATCAAACGAGAAAATCGGGGTGATGAGTGTGACATTCCAGCAATTAAAAGCACATGCCGCAGAGTGGCTGCTCTTAAAGGTCAAGTATCCACTTCAATATAGGTTGAGCCGCCAAAGACTGCCAGAGCTGCGTCATCAGAAGAAGATCATTCTCACGCTGCTACCGGCACATGACAACTTAGGTGATCATGCGATTGCCTATGCGAGCTGCTGTTTTTTACAAAAGCATTTTCCAGACTATCAAATCATAGAAGTAGACATGCAGGAGATGTATCGTCTAGCACGTCCGCTGAAGCACGCGCGGCACCCAGAGGACATTGTCTGTATCATCGGCGGGGGCAACATGGGCGATTTATACCGATATGAAGAATGGACAAGACAATTTATCATGAACGCCTTTAAGTCCTATCCCGTCATTCAGCTGCCCGCTACTGCTCATTTTACAGAAACAAAGAGAGGGAAAAGAGAAGAACGCCGCGCCATTCAAGCATATCAGCAACACCCGAGGCTTCTTTTGATGGCAAGAGATCAAACCACCTATCAATGGATGAAGCAGCATTTTCCTAATAAAGAGGTGTGGAAACAGCCTGATATGGTCCTGACATTAGACGAAACATCAAAGAGTCAAACCCGTAAAGGAGTGCTGCTTTGTCTGCGTGAGGATAAGGAGGCATATCTCACGAAAGAGAAACGAGAACAACTGCAGGAGCATATCAAAGAAACGTATGATCAAGTTGGTTTTATCACAACAACCATTGGGAAGCGAGTGAATCGAACGACTCGTTTAGAGGAATTATCCACGTTATGGACGCAGTTAAGACAGGCACAAGTCGTCGTGACAGATCGACTGCATGGCATGATCTTTTGTGCGATCACACATACACCGTGTGTTGTCATCAGGTCGTTTGATCATAAAGTCATGGAAGGATATGAATGGGTAGCGCACTTGCCATTTATGACCCTTTTGAAGGAACCAACGGAGGAAGCGGTGAAAAAGGCCATTCATCAGCATATGAAAACAAGCGGACAAAAGGGAGAGGAAGCTGGATGAAGGCCCTTAAACACTGCGTGAAATCACCATGAACCGTGCGTTTCTTTACAATGTCAGTGCAAATGTGATGACGTTTATCTTGATGATGCTGATGTCTGTTTGTTTAACGCCTTACATTGTTCATACACTTGGAGTGGAAGCGTTTGGTCTGATTCATCTGACGCAAAATATGATCAATTATTTATCGGTCATTACGGCTTCATTAAGTGCTGTGGTGGTGCGTTTTTTTTCTGTTGCCGCTCATAAAGGAGAGATGGAACAAGCGCAGCGCTATCTCGCTTCCTATTTTGTCAGTTCTCTTTTTTTATCCATCTGTCTTTTTTTACTTTGTCTATTCATGTCTCAGCAGCTGGTTGACTGGCTCCATGTGCCTGCTCATCTTGCAAAAGATACACAGATCGCCTTTGTGTTAGGGGGTCTTTTATTTATGCTCAATTTCGTCATGTCTGGTATTGGGGCGGCACCATTTTATGCGAACAAATTATATGTATCGAGTGTTGGACAGGCCATTCAGATGTTTGGCAGGGCGCTTGTGATTGTTCTGTTATTTACCGTGACAACACCAGCCATTTGGCATATTCCGCTTGCAGCCGTTATAGGGAGTCTCGCCGCTTTGGGAATGGGTCTCTATTATTTTAAGAAACTCATTCCTTGGTTTTCGTTTAAGTGGCGGTACGTTTTTTTATCTTCAAGTCTCACGCTGGTTCGATCAGGGGTGTGGCATTCATTTGAACAAATGGGCATTTTGTTGTTTTTACAAATCGATTTATTGATGACCAACTTACTGATTGGGGCAGAAGCGACTGGACAGTATGCCGCCATTTTACAATTTCCATTATTATTGCGCACCCTTGCAGGGACACTTGCGGTTGTGTTTGCGCCAACGATCACAAAATTATATTCAAATCAAGACGAGCAGGGGCTCATTCAATACGCTGCCAAAGCCATGAAATGGAGTGGTTTATTTGTGGCATTCCCCGCGGCTCTGTTAGGAGGTCTTGCCGGTCCGCTCATGCTGTTATGGCTTGGACCAGCCTTTGAGGAGCTGAAATGGCTGCTGATGATTCATGCGGCTTATTTGTGTTTCACGTTGATGTTTTTACCGCTGACCTATGTACCGACTGCCTTTAACCGATTTAAAGTGCCGGCGGTTGTGACACTCGTATTAGGCGGTTCCAATGTCCTCTTAGCCTATGGACTGACTCACCTACTTCAGCTTGGGTTATACGGCATTGCATCAGCAGGGGCCGTTGTTTTATTGATGAAAAATATCGTTTTTCTCCCATTGTATACAGCCAAGATCACGAAACAGAAAAGCACCATCTTTTACAAACATACAGTCATTCCGCTGTTTGGGGCTCTATTCATATGGGGGATCTGTGCCGGCATTCAGGCTGTGTATGATGTGACGAGATGGTGGGAGCTATTTTGTATTGGCGGAATATGTTTCGTTCTCTACTTAGGCTATTTGTATCAATTTGCAGGAACAAAACAAGAGCGGATACAGCTCATGCGCAAGGTGAAACAAGCTGCTATTGAACGGGCTGTCTCCCGCTAGTGTGGAAAGGAGAAGCAATGATGAAAAGAATAATAGATGTGGTCGTGGCACTGACACTGCTCATCGCAGGGAGTCCTCTTTTCCTTCTCATCTATGGACTCATTAGGTGGAAAATCGGAGCTCCTGTGGTGTTTCGACAAGAGCGGCCTGGTCTGTACGGACAGCCGTTTATGCTTTATAAATTTCGGACGATGACCGAGGAACGCGATGAACATGGCGTACTGCTTCCAGACCATCTTCGATTAACAAAAACCGGCACCTTTATTCGTAAGCTCAGTCTTGATGAATTGCCGCAGCTTGTCAATGTACTCAAAGGGGAAATCAGTCTCGTTGGCCCAAGACCGCTTTTAATGGAGTATTTACAAATGTACACAGAGGAGCAAGCGAAGCGTCATCTTGTGAAGCCTGGTATCACTGGATGGGCCCAGGTGAATGGGAGAAATACTCTCTCTTGGGAGGAGAAATTCACCTATGACCTCTGGTATGTAGAGAACCAATCGTTTTGGCTCGATATAAAAATCTTATGGATGACCTTACTGAAAGTCATCAAAACAGAAGGGGTGCAGCAGCCAAATCATGCAACAGCTGAAAAATTCAAAGGAACCGATACGTAAAGAGCAACCCATTGGCTTAATAGGGGCTGGCGGACACAGCAAGGTCATTCAGGAGTTGATTTTTTTGCATCCTGATTACTCATTGTGTGCGGTATTAGACGATCGATTTGAGGAAGCTGACACTCAAACCGGCATTCTGTATGGTCCGATTTCTATGAGTCAAAAGGTAAGAGATGAAATACCTGATATGCAATGGCTTATTGCCATTGGGCAAAACGAAATCAGACAGAGGATCAAAGAACGTCTCGAATTTGAAGAGAGGGCATTTGCCACACTGATTCATCCAGAGGCAGTTGTGAGCTCGTCAACGAAGGTTGGCGGGGGAACGGTTGTGATGGCAAGGGCTGTTGTGCAAGCAGAT
Source organism: Bacillus sp. 22190 (assembly GCF_052045575.1). Taxonomy (NCBI): domain Bacteria; kingdom Bacillati; phylum Bacillota; class Bacilli; order Caryophanales; family Bacillaceae; genus Bacillus; species Bacillus sp. 22190. The sequence goes on from NZ_JBQEPF010000001.1 coordinate 445,797, forward strand.
GCAGTAATTGGTGAGCATGCCATTATCAACACCGGTTCTATCGTGGAGCATGATTGCTTTCTCGAATCCTTTACGCACCTATCCCCGGGAGCCGTGCTCACCGGCTGTGTCTCTGTGCGAGAGGGTGCTCATATTGGAGCTGGGGCTGCTGTCATACCTGGCAGAACCATTGGAAGCTGGGCAGTGATCGGCGCAGGAGCGGCAGTGACCCGAGATATACATGATCAGAAAGTCGCCGTAGGCGTTCCTGCAATTGAGATCAAAGATCGAAGAGAAGGTGGGAAATCATGAGAGACAGGAAACGAATCTACTTATCTCCTCCTCATATGAGTGGAAAAGAACAGATGAAAATAGAGGAGGCATTTAAGAGCAATTGGATTGCACCATTAGGACCGCTTGTAAATGAATTTGAGCAAGTGGTCGCGGATTATGCAGGGGTGAAGAGAGGAGCAGCATTATCTTCAGGAACAGCAGCCATTCACCTTGCCTTAAAACTCCTTGGCGTTCAAAAGGGAGATATGGTCTTTTGTTCCACTCTCACATTTGTTGCCAGTGCAAATCCTATTTTATATGAACAAGCGACGCCTGTTTTTATTGATTCAGAAAAAGAGACTTGGAATATGTGTCCGCTGGCGTTAGAGAAAGCCTTTGCTGAAACAAAACGACTTGGGAAAAGACCCCGTGCGGTTATTGTCGTTCATTTATACGGACAAAGTGCAAAAATGGATGAAATCATAGCGGTGTGTGAGGCATATGATGTGCCAATCATTGAAGATGCGGCTGAATCGTTAGGCAGTATATATAAAGGAAGAAAAAGCGGTTCAATGGGCAGGTTCGGTGTTTACTCTTTTAACGGAAATAAAATCATTACAACATCAGGAGGCGGAATGCTTGTCAGTGATGATGAAGCAGCCATCGACCGCTGCCGATTTCTCGCGTCACAGGCGAGAGAACATGCCCTACACTATGAACATCAAGAGGGGGGATATAACTATCGGATGAGCAACCTGCTCGCAGGTGTAGGAATTGCACAAATGGAAGTGTTAGAGGAGCGTGTTCAGCAAAAACGCCGCATTTTCGAGCGTTATCAAGATGCTTTAGCCGATATTGAAGGCCTTCAATTTATGCCAGAATATCAAGACACCACATCAAACCGCTGGCTGACCACATTCACCATTGATCATCATGCACAGATGTCTCCAGTAGAGATGATAGATGCTTTAGAACAAAAGCAGATCGAAGCAAGGCGTGTATGGAAGCCGCTGCACCAGCAGCCGCTCTTTCATGGTTATCCTTTTTATACAACAGCCGATGAAGTCCCTGCATCTGAGTTGTTATTTGAGACAGGTCTTTGCCTGCCATCTGGTACAAGCATGACAGACGCGGAACAGGAGCTTGTCATTGATACACTGTACAACGCCCTGCAAAAGAAAGCATTACCCTCCTCATAGGCTGCTCGTTCATCAGCAGCCTGCCTCTCTTTTTAACAAATCCCTTAATTTGTGGAATAATAAGGAATATATATTGTCATTTCGTTTCAAATATGATATTGACAACAGAGTCCTTCCTCCTTAAAATGAAAATGATTATCAGCATCAATTAGGAGGAGCAACTTATGTCTATTTGGAGTAATTTTCCGAAAATTAAAATAAATACAATATTACCTATCCTACTCATCTTCTTACTAGTAGGCTGTTCTCAAGCAAATAATGGAGCAGGTGGAGACAAGGATCATCCTGATATGATCACCATGGCATGGCCAAGAGATATTGGCGAAATGAATCCACACATATACAATCCATCACAATTGTTTGCCCAATCCATGATTTACGAACCATTGGTGAGCTATCAAAAAAATGGAGAGCTTAAACCTGAATTAGCAAAATCATGGGATGTTTCCAAGGATGGCAAGGTGTATACGTTCCATCTTAGAGACAATGTCACGTTCTCAGATGGATCTAAATTTAATGCGAACATTGTGAAAAAGAATTTTGATGCGATTTTAAAAAACAAAGAAGTACATAGCTGGTTAGGTGTCATAAAGAAAATCAAAAAGACAGAAGCAGTGGACAAGCAAACGTTTAAACTCACATTAACTGAGCCTTATTATCCAACTGTTCAAGAGTTAGCTGTTGTGCGCCCCGTTCGTTTCCTAGGAGAAGCAGGTTTTCCGAAAAACGGAGATACATCAAAAGGAATCGAAAAACCAGTGGGAACAGGTCCTTGGGTATTAAAGACGTACAAAAAAGATGATTACGCGATTTTTGAACGAAATGACCACTACTGGGGAGAGAAACCAAAGGTCAAAGAAATCAAAGTGAAGGTCATTCCAGATGCCGAAACAAGAGTGATGGCATTTGAAAAAGGCGATGTAGATCTACTTTACGGAGAAGGAACGATTAGCCTTGATGCTTTTAAACAACTAGAGGCGAGCGGCAAGTATGAAACGAAGATGTCAGAGCCTGTAGCCACAAGACAGCTTGTCATGAACACAAAAGTCGATCAGCTGTCAGATGAGAAAGTGCGTCACGCCCTTCAGTATGCGATCAATAAAACATCATTGGTGGAAGGTGTGACCTCTGGCTTAGAGGATGTAGCAGATCACATCTTGCCGACAAACATGCCATATACGTCAGGCATCCGGGTGAAATCTTTCCAGTATGATGTGGACAAAGCGAAGGCTTTACTGGATGAAGCGGGCTGGACGCTTCCAAAAGGAAAAACCATACGCGAAAAAGACGGAAAAACGCTTGAGTTTAGTATGATGTATGACTCAGCAGAATCGATTCAAAAAACAATGGCTGAAACACTGCAGGCAGAATGGGCAGCCATTGGCGTTGGCGTCAAACTTGAAGGTGTCGAGCTGGCGACGCAGGTTCAGCGGTTTAAAGCGAACAAATTTGATATGAACTTCTTTAGCAATTACGGAGCGCCGTATGATCCGCATACATTTATGAACGTTGTCTCATCAGATGGTTTTGGATTCAAAGAGGCGATCTCAGCGTATCCGAATAAAGATAAGCTGATCAAAGAAATGACGGAGATTCCATCGACAACAAATGAAAACAAACGCAAAGCACTTTATTCGTCCGTCTTATCTTCCTTGCAAGATCAAGGGGCGATTGTGCCAATCTCTTATTTTAAAAAGACAGCTGTTTATCAAAAAGATGTGAAGGACTTTGATTTCCCTGCGAATCGAGATGAACATCCTTTCACAGGCATCAAGCTGAAGTAACAGAAGGAAGGTAAGCAAATGAGCCGCTATATCATCAAACGAATGTTATCTATCATTCCTGTATTTCTACTAGCCACACTGTTCACAACTGGCATGATTCATCTGTCACCAGTTGATCCAGCGGAGGCATATTTAGCAGCGGCTCATATTCAGCCTACTGATGAGGTATTAGCCCAAAAACGAAGTGAATTTGGTTTAGATGAACCTTTTTACATGCAGTACCTTCATACGATTGAAAAAGTCGTCCGTCTTGATTTTGGGCGGTCGTATATGACCAATCAGCCTGTGCTTGATGAGGTGATCTATCGAATACCTGCGACGATTCAATTGGCGTTCACTAGTCTGCTGATCGCAATTTGTGTCAGTATTCCACTGGGCTTTTTCAGCGGGGTGAGAAAAAATGGCGTTGTAGATCATGTGAGCCGGTTGATTTCCTTCCTAGGAGCATCTATCCCGACCTTTGTTTTGGGGTATTTGCTCATCTTCTTTTTTTCAGTGAAACTCGATCTTTTACCTGTTGAAGGTGTTGGTACATGGGAACATCTTGTACTGCCATCCATTACACTGGCTGTGCCGTTAATTGCGATGTATACGAGATTATTGCGAGCGAGTGTGAGTGAGACGCTTCACGAGCCTTTTGTTCAATATGCGAGAATGAGAGGGTTAAAGGAACAATCGATTATGTTCAAACATGTCTTCAGAATGGCGATATCACCGATGCTGACAGGACTTGGCGTGAATCTTGGCAAGCTGCTCACAGGGACCATTATTGTAGAGGCTGTTTTTTCATGGCCTGGATTTGGACGATTTTTTATTGAAGCGATCTTTAACCGGGATCTGCCGGTCATTCAATTTTATGTGTTGATGGCGGCGTGTATCTTTATCTTAAGCAGCTTGATAGTGGATCTTCTTCTGCTGCTCATTGACCCCCGTATTTCTAGAAAGGAAGGCCGCCAGCCATGATGACAAAAGTAAAACATCTTTTCTATCATCAAAAGATGATCTCGATCTGTGTGCTGCTGCTCGGTCTCCTGCTCATTGTGACGATATGTGCACCATGGATCGCTCCGCATGACCCAGCGGCTGTCAATCTTGCAATGAAGCTAAAGGGTTCTTCATGGGAGTATCCTCTAGGCACCGACCAATTGGGAAGATGCAATTTATCTCGTATTCTATATGGTGCTCGTATTTCACTAGGCTGTGCGTTGTTAATCTTTGTTTCCTCTCTATCTATCGGTTTAATCGTAGGGCTGATTTCTGGATATAAAGGCGGCTGGATCGATCACGTATTGATGAGATTGTGCGACGGGGTCATGGCATTTCCGAATTTGGTACTGATCCTTGGATTAGTCGGTATTTTTGGACCGGGGCTTTCTCAAGTGGTGCTGGCTTTGATGCTTGTGCAGTGGGTGTATTACGCTCGCGTCTTTCGAGGGATGGTCCTTAGTTTAAAAGAACAAAACTTTATTGCAGCTGCGAAGATTAGTGGTACTTCCCATTGGAATATCATGAGAAAGCATATGATTCCGAATGTACTGCCGCCACTCGCGGTTGTGGGCACACTTGAAATGGGCTGGGCGATTATGGACATTTCAGCCATGTCTTTTCTAGGCTTAGGGGTTCAGCCCCCTACGCCTGAATGGGGAGCGATGATCCATGAAGGAAAATCTTATATTCAAACAAATCCTCAGCTGATGCTTTATCCGGGTCTTGTGATTATGGCTGTGGTCATTCTATTCAACTTACTGGGAGAAGCCCTTTCAGAGAAATATGGCATCAAACGTCGTGTGTAAAGGAATGAGTCAGATGGAAGAGTCTATTTTAAACATAGAGAACCTGCATGTGCATACGAAAACGCCGCAAGGAACCATTTCTCTTGTTCAAGAAATAGCATTTGAGGTAAAGCACGGTCAAATTGTTGGATTAATTGGTGAGAGCGGATGCGGAAAAACGGTGACAAGTATGTCGATCTTAAACATGCTTGATCGAAAAACAACGGAAGTGACTGGCAGTATCACTCTACAAGGTCGAGAATTGATCGGTTTGAGTGAACAGCATATGCGGTCTATTCGTGGCAAAGATCTCTCATATATTATGCAAAATCCAATGAATAGCTTTACGCCTGTATGGACAATTGGACATCAATTGATTGAAACAATCCGCCGGCATACAGCTGTCAGTAAAAGGCAGGCACGGGTCCAGGCAATGAAAGCCTTAGAGAAAATGAACCTGCCGCATCCAGATCAATTACTGAGTAAATACCCTTTTGAATTAAGCGGGGGGATGCTCCAGCGTGTCATGATTGCTATGGCTGCCTGTATGCATCCGCCTCTGATCATCGCAGATGAACCGACAACCGCATTAGATGTACACAATCAGAAGCTGGTGCTTGAGCACTTGAATCAAATTCGTCATGAATACGGAACGGCGATTTTGCTCATTACCCACGATCTTAGTGTGATTGCAGAAATGGCAGACGAGGTCGTGGTGATGAAACAAGGAAAAATCGTTGAAAAGGCTGAAGTTCTTGAGCTTTTTGAACACCCGAAGCATGATTATACAAAGAAACTTTTAGCAGCTCGTCCATCCATTCCAGCTGTTTGCCCGATTTGAGGTGAGAAGACCGTTGCATTTAATAGAAATGAAAGCAGTTAGTCATTCATATGGCAACCGATCGTTTCTGATGAGGACAAAAGGGAGAGCCCCTGTCCTGAAAAACGTTCATTTGACCATAGAAGAAGGCACTTGTCTTGGATTATTAGGTCAAAGTGGTGCAGGGAAAAGTACACTCGGCCGCATCATCCTTGGACTAGAGAAGCCGAGTAGCGGACAAGTTCTGTTTGAAGGTCAGGATATCATTCGTGCAGATCAGCGGACACATCAGCATTTCCGCCGAAATGTACAAGCGGTATTTCAAGATTCATATTCAGCGGTGAATCCAAGGTGGACAGTGGAACAAATTCTATCTGAGCCGCTTGAAAACTATGAACCAATGAACCGTAAAAAACGTCAGCATATACTGATTCACTGGTTAGAAAGAGTAGGGCTCAGTGAGCAGGATTTGTCCAAGTACCCATACCAATTTAGCGGCGGCCAGCTACAGCGGATCAACATCGCCAGAGCACTGGTGCTTCAGCCAAAGCTCATTGTGCTGGATGAATCAGTCAGTAGCTTAGATATGGTTACGCAGGCTGTCATTTTAGATTTGTTAGTCGAATTAAAGAAAGAGCTGAAGCTTGCATACTTATTTATTACACATGATTTGACAGCGGCCTATCATTTAAGTGATCAATTAGCGATTCTTGATCAGGGTGAGCTTGTGGCTCAGTTTCAATCGAAGGATGATTTCTTTATATCAGAGCACGAAGCTGTGCTGAAAATGAGGGAGGCAATGCTCGCCAGCCACCCTTTGTCTCGAACGATTGGCAGGCCGGTTCGTTAACTTTTTCATTCCCTCAATGCCTCTTTTAAGAGAGGCTATTTTTCATGAAAGGCAGGTGGCATCGTGAACCATCGAGCATATTTAGCTTTGGCGATCCCTTTAACCATTTCAACGATGACCACGCCATTACTTGGAGCTGTCGATACAGCAGTTGTCGGACAGCTTGCCAACCCCGCTTATATAGGAGGCGTCGCAGTCGGCAGTCTCATTTTTAGTACATTGTACTGGCTGTTTGGCTTTTTACGGGTAAGTACATCTGCTTTTGCTGCCCAAGCAAACGGAGCGCAGAACGAGGAGCAGGGTGTTCTTGCTTTTCTAAGGCCTTTTTTGCTGGCTATTATTGTCGGGCTTTGTTTTATTGCTCTTCAATGGCCCATTATTCAATCCGCATTATGGATCATCTCTCCTGCTGCTGATGTGCGCGAATATGCAGCGGACTATTTTCATATTCGGATCTGGGGAGCGCCATTTACCTTGATGAATTACGTCATACTCGGCTGGCTGATGGGGATGGCAAAAATGAAAGAAGCCCTTTCTTTACAAATTTTGATCAATGTCATGAATATGATCTTGGCATTGATCTTAGTTCATGCGTTTTCTTTTGCCGTCAAAGGTGTGGCAGCGGCGACATTGATCTCTGAACTCACTGCTTTTGTGTTAGGGGCCTTGATCATCTTGAAGCATACGTCAAACGGTTTTCGGATGCCGTCTATCCAGCAGGTGATGGACACACGTGCAGTAAAGAAAATGTTTCATGTGAATAAAGACTTGTTTATCCGAACGATCTGTCTGCTTGTCGTGATCAACATGTTTACAGCAAAGGGAGCGTCTTTCGGAACGGAGCAATTGGCGGCGAATGCCATTTTATTTCAAATTCACTACATCATGGCCTATTTGTTCGATGGATTTGCCAATGCATCCAGCATCCTTGTCGGTAGATCAGTAGGTGCGAACGACCGAGCGCTTTATGATAAAACATTAACCCTTTCGAGACAATGGGCAGTTGTGATGGCATGTGTCATTGCGGCAGGTTACTTTTTCTTTAAAGTACCGATTTTGAGCCTGTTTACAAATTTGCCTCAGCTTCTTGATGTGACACTGCAATATGCCGATTGGCTCGTTCTTTATCCGTTCGCTGCTTGTTTTGGTTTGGTGATTTATGGTGTATTCACAGGTGCGACAGAAATTGCTCCTGTTAGGAATTCAATGCTGTTTGCGATGATTTTGTTTGTGGCTGTTCAGGCGGCAGTCATTCCGATATGGCACAATCACGGACTATGGTTTGCCTTTATCATTTATACTGTAGGTCGGTCCGGCTTTTTGATGATGTACAAATCGAAGCTGGATCAAAAGCTTTTCCTGCATGAAAAACACCCTTTGCAATCATGAGAAAGGGTGTTGTTTGTCGTCCATTTATTCGCTTTCTTTTTTCACCTTTTGGTACGCTTCATCGAGATGCTGAATTCGCTTCAAGACAACAGCATTTTTCGTCAATTGATCCTGCACAAGTGTAGAAACCACCGAACGATAATAAGCGTTCATGGCATGAATCTTGTCTTCATGTTGATTCATGGCAATGTGCTGTTTTAAGTTATCAATAAAGTATGGAACGGAAAAAAGTTCAGACATGGAAATCACTCCTATTTCGTATATACGGTCCGTCAATCTTCATGTAAAATGATGAGAGGGAGGGGAGACAATGAGCCTTAAACTGCAACAAGAACTAGTATTAAAGCAGGTACTCACACAAGAACTCAGGCAGGCGATTACGCTGCTGCAATTGAATTGTGCAGAGCTGGGTGAGTATCTTGATCAGTTAGCGCTTGAGAACCCTCTGATTGAGCGGAAAGACACGGACAGCTATCAACCAGTTTATCATAAAAGAACGCAAGATCGAATGACAGAGCCGTATCGTACGCATCAAAAAGAAAGCCTGCAAATGTATTTAAAGAGACAGGCCATTGATTTGAATTTAAGTGAAAAGAATCAAAGGATTTTTCAATTCATGATTGAGTCCATTGATTCCAATGGCTATTTAAATGAACCGGTTGACCAAATGGCCGCTGTGTTACAGGCTTCGGCAGAAGAAGTAGAGGCCGTTCTTCATCAGCTTCAATCATTAGAGCCTGCCGGTATTGGCGCTAGATCATTGCAAGAATGCATCCTGCTCCAGCTTAGACGAAAAAAGGATCGCTGGTATGAAGCAGAGCTGATCATCGAAGGGCATTTCTTTCTTTTCGCAAGGAAGGCTTGGAAGGAAATCGCAGCTAAAACAGGTATGCCGTTGAAAACCCTGCAAGCCATACAAGATGAGGTATCGCTTCTCGAACCAAGACCAGGCCTTCATTTCTCTTATGAAGAAGAGGATGTGTATATAGAACCAGATGTGTTGATTACAGCTGCGGGAGGTCACATCACATTCGAGCTGAACCAGCGTGCTTTTCCGGACATTGAAATGAATGAAGGGTATTTCGCCATGATTCAAGATCAAAAGCGGCATGAAGCATACACGTATCTAAAGGAAAAGCAGCAGCAGTACAATTGGCTTGTTCAAGCGCTGAAGCAGAGAAAACAAACGATGACAAATGTCGTTCGTGAGATTATCTTACAACAGACTGATTTTTTCCTGACCGGGAAGCATAAAATGAAACCGCTTACGATGAAGCGGGTTGCAGATATATTACAAGTGCATGAGTCGACAGTGAGTCGAACAGTCAAAGGGAAAATGGTGCAGACCCCTTACGGATTAATGGAAATGAAACAGTTTTTCCAAGCGAAACTAGAAGGGCATTCGCTCGAAGAAGCATCCAGCTACACAGTGAAGACCCACATTGCGGAGCTGATTCAATCAGAAAATAAGAAAAAACCGTATTCGGATCAGCAAATCATGACGCAGCTTCAGCAAACCTTTGGTATCCGTGTCTCTCGCAGAACCATTGCTAAATATCGTGAACAAATGAACCTTCCGTCTTCCACGCTACGGAAGCGATATGATTAAAAAGAAGCACATGCCAGAAACAATGGCACGTGCTTCTTTTTTGATGAGTGGAAGAGTGAGAGAAGATTTCTTGAGAATTGAAAAAAGGGAAGACGTGTGATCTGAATTTTGGGGTAAAGTATAAGATAGGGCATGAGCCGATGGGGTAGACAACAGTGATGAGGTGAGACCAATTGAAATATAAACAAATCAAAACGAAAAAAATATATGAAGAAATTGCGGACGCATTAGTCGAATCCATTCGAACGGGGGAGCTTCTTCCAGGCGAAAAATTAGACTCGGTTCAAGCACTTTCTGAAAATTTTCAAGTCAGCCGTTCCGCTGTGAGAGAGGCGCTGTCCGCTCTGAAAGCGATCGGATTAATAGAGATGAAGCAAGGAGAAGGCACATATGTGAAGCAGTTCGATCCTGAGCAGCTCACATTTTGTTTATCTCCTGCTTTTTTGATGAAGCAGCAGGATATCGCACAGCTTCTTGAAGTGAGATCAATCATTGAATCAGGTGCTGTCAAAAAGGCAGCATTGCTGCGGACAGACGATGACCTCCATCGACTGCAGGAGGCACTAGAACAAATGAAGCGTGCAGAAGCGCATAAAGAAATTGGTGAGGAGGCAGACCTCACATTTCATCTTGCCATCGCCAAAGCCTCAAAGAATCATTTACTAGCGGCGTTAATGAATCAGGTCTCATCCTTATTAATTGAAACGATGCGGGAAACGAGAAAAATCGTGTTATTTTCAAGAAAAGCGTCCATACGTCAGCTTTACAAAGACCATGAACGTATTTATCAAGCTGTCATGGACAAGCAGCCAGAAGAAGCGGAGAGGGCGATGCTTACACATTTGGAAAAAGTAGAACAACTTCTTGGTGATGTGCTACAAGAACAGGAAGGAAAGCCAGATATTCAATAAGCTGTGCCGAAAAACGGCACAGCTCTATTATTGACGAGAAATATGCAATTTTTTCATTCGATATTGCAGACTTTGCCTGCTCATGCCCAATATCTTTGCAGTCTGTGAAATATTGTCGTCCATTTTATTTAAGTAATGGACGATGTATTGTTTTTCAAATCGTTCCATTTGGGTTTGGAAATCAGTTGTATGATCTGAGCTCGTGTAGACAAACGTATCAGCTGCAGCTGATAGATTAAGCGGACTCATCTGCATGTGTTCACTAGGACGTCCTTCTCCTTGCTTGAAACGGAAATGGTAAGGAAGGTGATGCATGCTTAAGTATGTTTCGTCCATCATCATATTCATTCCAGCCTCAATCACATGCTCCAGTTCTCTTACATTGCCCGGCCAATGATACGTTTGGAACAGGGCAAGTACCTCTTCATCAGCCGCCTTCACATTCATTTGAAACAGTTCATTATATTTTTGAATAAAATGCATGACAAATGTGGGGATGTCTTCTTTTCGCTCAGAGAGTGGCGGGATAAACAAGGTGACAATGCCAAGCCGGTAAAATAAATCCTTTCGCATCCGTCCACCTGCGATCGCATCCACAGGGTCCTCATTCATATTAGCAATCACTCTCACATCAATGGCGACTTCCTTTGTACTGCCTAACCTTCTTACACGTTTCTCTTGCAAGACGCGCAATAGTTTTGCTTGAAGAGCTGGGTGTAATGAGTTGATCTCATCTAAAAGCAGTGTACCTCCTTGTGCTTGTTCGAATAGACCGGGCTGATCTGTTGCCCCTGTAAAAGCCCCTTTTTGTGTTCCAAAAAGCAGACTTTCAATCAGGTTATCAGGCAGTGCTGCACAATTCTGCGTAATAAATGGTCCAGATGAACGGCTGCTGCCATTATGAATGCTTTGTGCAAATAGCTCTTTCCCCGTCCCTGTCTCACCAACAATCAGCACATAAGAAGAGGTACGTGTGGCTCGTTTCGCATGTTCAATCACTTCTAAAAAGGCAGGACTTTCCCCAATGATTGAATCAAATGTAAAGCGTGTGTTTCCTTTTTTCTTCATATTGTGATGAATGAGCCGTTCCAGTTTCGTGACATCATTCGAAATTTCAACTGCCCCTTGAATCAAACCGTCTCGTACGAGCGGGTATGTATGGTTAATCGTTGTGATTTCTTTACCATTGTAGTTGTGATACGTCTGCTTTGCATGAACCGTCTGTTTCCCGGTTCGCAGCGCTTGGACAAGTGTACTGTGCATCTCATCCTGAAACACAAAGAGGTCTAATACATTTTTATAAAGGACATCAGAACGTTTTAAAGATTCGATCTCCATCATTTTTTTGTTATAAACAATGGTATTGCCATTTTCGTCAATGGCGTGAACCCCAACATCAATTAAATCGAGCATTTGTTTATATAGATCAATCTCATTTTCGAGCTTTGCGGTATGCTGATCTTTTTTCACTTGCGCCACCTCCAGACATTACCTCTATTTTACATGAAAAATTTTGCGGTTTCCTCTAAATAATTTTGCATATGCAAAATTATTTTGCGTTAAAGATGAGCACAATCCTAGGCACAGAGCGATCACTAAGTTGGCATGATCCTTGCATAACATAAGAGTGAAGATGAACCCAATCAAAAGAGGCAAGCTTATAGAAGGAGGAATACACGATGACACAGACAAAAGCATTGATTCATCAAACAGAACAATACGGTGCGGCGAATTATCATCCGTTGCCAATTGTGATTTCAGAGGCTGAGGGAGTGTGGGTGACTGATCCTGAGGGCAACCGCTACATGGATATGCTCAGTGCATATTCTGCAGTGAACCAAGGACATCGCCATCCCCGCATTATTGAAGCGCTTAAAACACAAGCTGACCGCGTGACACTCACATCAAGGGCCTTCCATAATGATCAGCTTGGCCCATGGTATGAGAAAATCTGCAAATTAACGAATAAAGAGATGGCATTGCCGATGAATACAGGTGCCGAGGCTGTGGAAACGGCGATAAAGGCAGCGAGACGATGGGGCTATGATGTCAAGGGAATCGAAGAGAATCGGGCAGAAATCATTGCATGTACCGGGAATTTTCATGGTCGTACAATGACGGCTGTGTCACTTTCTTCGGAAGCAGAATATCAAAGAGGTTTCGGTCCGATGCTCCCAGGCATAAAGCTCATCCCTTATGGAGATATTGAGGCGTTACGAGAAGCAATCACTCCGCAAACAGCAGCTTTTCTCTTTGAGCCGATTCAAGGAGAAGCGGGCATTGTCATGCCGCCTGAGGGCTTTATAAAAGAGGCAAAAGCGATCTGTGAGAAGGAACATGTGTTATTGATCGCAGATGAAATTCAAGTGGGATTAGCGCGGACCGGCAAGATGTTTGCATGCGACTGGGAAGACATTGAGCCGGATATGCTGATTCTTGGTAAAGCACTTGGCGGTGGGGTATTCCCGATCTCATGTGTTGTCGCAAACCGTGATATTTTAGGTGTATTTAATCCAGGGTCTCACGGGTCTACCTTCGGCGGGAATCCTCTTGCGTGCGCAGTATCACTTGCTGCACTAGATGTGTTAATCGATGAGAAGCTTGCCGAGCGCTCATTGGAGCTAGGGCAATATTTCAAAGACAAACTGTCACGCATTCAAAGTCCTGTCATTAAGGAAGTACGCGGGCGTGGACTCTTTATTGGGATGGAACTGACTGAGGCAGCTAGACCTTATTGTGAGAAGCTCAAGCAAGAGGGGCTGTTATGCAAAGAAACCCATGAGACAGTGATTCGATTTGCACCGCCGCTTACCATTTCAAAAGAAGACTTGGATTGGGCAATCAATCATATTGAATCATTGTTTCAAGCATAAATGATCAAGGGGAGAATCCTTCAAATTCTCCCTTTCTCTTTCAATGAACGGCGAATTTTGTCAAAGGTTGATGAATAGAAGAGTGAAAGTGGGGAAACGGATTTGAAGCCAGAACAGCATAATGAACTAGAGCGTTCCATGAAAAGCAGACATCTCTTTATGATTGCCTTAGGTGGGGTCATCGGAACAGGCCTTTTCCTTGGATCAGGACTCATTATTCATCAAGCAGGCCCAGGGGGAGCCATTCTTTCATTTATCATTGGCGGGTTGCTCATGTATTTGGTCATGCTCTGTCTTGGTGAATTAGCAGTGGCGATGCCGACAGCTGGTTCCTTTCAGGAGTATGCAACCAAATATATTGGTCCGTCCACAGGCTTTATGATCGGCTGGCTTTATTGGTTTAGCTGGGCGTGTACAATTGGACTGGAGTTTACGTCAGCAGGTATTCTACTCCAAAGATGGTTTCCTGATATCCCAGTTTGGCTTTGGTGTCTTGCCTTTAGCGTCATCTTATTTGCTATTAATGCCATCTCGGCACGCAGCTTCGCTGAAACAGAGTTTTGGTTTTCGGCCATCAAGGTGGCTGCGATCTTATTGTTTATTATCATTGGAATTGGCGCAATTTTCGGAATGATTCATTTGAAAGGTGGGGAACCTGCCCCACTATTTCGTCATTTGACGGATCATGGCGGCCTTTTTCCTAATGGTCTTTTGGCGATTTTATTAACCATGGTCACAGTCAATTTCTCCTTTCAAGGAACAGAGCTTGTAGGGATTGCAGCAGGTGAAAGTGAAAGTCCGGAAAAAACACTCCCGCGTTCTATTCGGAATATTATTTGGCGGACGATGGTCTTTTTTGTTTTATCGATTGCGGTTCTTGCAGCGCTTCTTCCATGGCAGACCGCCGGCGCAGTGGATAGTCCGTTTGTTGTGGTATTGGACAAGGTCGGCATACCATACGCCGCAGATATCATGAATTTTATCATCATTACAGCCGTCTTATCTGTAGCGAACTCTGGATTATATGCATCATCACGTATGCTATGGGCGCTTTCAAAAGACGGGAAAGGACCTGTTTTCACGAAAAAATTATCCAAACGTAAAATCCCGATCAATGCCTTATTGGTGACAATGGGTGTATCCGCTCTATCACTGCTCACGAGTGTTGTAGCACCAAAAACGGTATATGTCTGGCTCATATCCATTTCGGGTATGGTGCTTGTCGTTGTTTGGATGTCTATTTGTTTATCCCAATACTTCTTTAGGAGACAATTCATAAAAGAGGGCGGAGATGTAAAGGATCTGGTCTTCCGAACGCCTTTCTATCCATTTGTGCCTTTAGCAGGCTTTATCGCATTTGGCATTGTTCTTATCAGTTTATTCTTTATTGAGGATCAGCGGATTGGTCTTTATTGCGGAGTTCCATTTATGGCCGCCTGCTACATCATTTACTACCTCAAGATTAAACCGAAGGAAGATGCGAAACGGTTTAATGAAGAGAAAGAAACGATACCGAAAACATAAGCAGGCGGCTTTTGACCGCCTGCACCTTTTCAAAGACAAATGCATTCAATATAGAAGAAAATAAATAGTTTGAAAAAAATAAAATAGCGGAAAGCTAGATGACAAGCAGGTTATCGGTCAAAATGTGTCTATTTTTTGTCTAAATGTGTTTGTAAGAGTTGAAAATGCAAGATTATCCTGTTAAAATAATTAAAGAAAGCAGGGATTGATTTTTTTTGGCTGTGGCGGGACGTTTTTTGTCACAGTGGGACGTTTTTAGTCCAACGTGAAAAGAAAGGGTCGTTAGCCATGAATCGTTTATTGGAAGCTCAAAAAAAATTATTACCAGATCTTCTCACAGTTATGCAAAAGCGCTACGACATTTTGCAGTACATCAGATTAGCTGAACCAATTGGTCGCAGAAGTCTTGCGACAAGTCTTGGTCTGAGTGAACGTATCTTAAGAGCTGAGGTTCAGTTCTTAAAGGAACAAAATCTGCTGGATGTCAAAACGAGCGGTATGATGCTGACGACTGAAGGTCATGCTTTGCTTGAAATGCTTGAAGGAATGATGAAGGACGTTTTAGGTTTAACCTTTTTGGAAAATACATTAAAGAGGAAATTAGGCCTGGAAGAAGTCATCATTGTTTCTGGTGACAGCGATGAATCCCCGTGGGTGAAGCAAGAAATGGGAAGAGCTGCTGTCCAATGTATGAAAAAAAGGTTTACTGGAAATAATATCGTCGCCGTCACTGGCGGAACGACGATGGAAGCTGTTGCCGAAATGATGACCCCTGATGCCAAAAATCGCGACATGATGTTTGTCCCTGCGAGAGGCGGTCTTGGGGAGAATGTAAAAAATCAGGCAAACACCATTTGTGCCCACATGGCTGAAAAAGCTTCCGGTACTTACAAACTGCTGTTTGTTCCAGGACAGCTGTCAGAAGGTGCTTACTCTTCCATTATTGAAGAGCCGTCCGTCAAAGAAGTGCTTCAAACGATTAAATCATCCACGATGCTTATTCATGGAATCGGTGAAGCAAAAACAATGGCGATGAGACGAAACACACCCGCTGAGGATTTAAAAAAGATTGATGAGCATGACGCAGTGACAGAGGCCTTTGGCTATTACTTTAATCGTGATGGCGAGGTCGTCCACAAAGTGCACTCCGTCGGCATGCAGCTAGATGATTTAGAAAGCATTCCACACATCATTGCTGTTGCAGGTGGATCATCAAAGGCTGGGGCCATTGAAGCTTATTTCAAAAAACCCCGCCGAACGGTTCTCGTCACAGACGAAGGAGCCGCAAAAGAGTTATTAAGGGAGTCAATAGATCCCTCAATATAAAACATTGTGACCTATAAAAGGAGGAAACATCATGGCAGTAAAAGTCGGTATTAACGGATTTGGACGTATTGGACGTAACGTATTTCGTGCAGCATTAAACAATCCTGAAGTTGAGGTAGTAGCGGTTAACGATCTAACAGACGCTAACATGCTTGCACACCTTTTACAATATGACTCTGTTCACGGAAAACTAGATGCAGAGGTTTCTGTAGACGGTACGAACTTAGTAGTGAACGGTAAAACAATCGAAGTATCAGCTGAGCGTGACCCTGCGAAATTAAGCTGGGGTAAACAAGGCGTAGAAATCGTTGTTGAATCTACTGGATTCTTCACAAAACGTGCAGACGCTGCTAAACACTTAGAAGCTGGCGCTAAAAAAGTCATCATCTCTGCTCCTGCTAACGAAGAAGATATCACAATCGTTATGGGTGTAAACGAAGACAAATACGATGCAGCTAGCCACGATGTCATCTCTAATGCATCTTGTACAACAAACTGCTTAGCTCCATTTGCAAAAGTACTTAACGATAAATTTGGTATCAAACGCGGTATGATGACAACTGTTCACTCATACACAAATGACCAACAAATTCTTGATCTTCCGCACAAAGACTACCGTCGTGCTCGTGCAGCTGCGGAAAACATCATCCCAACTTCTACAGGTGCTGCGAAAGCTGTTTCACTTGTATTGCCTGAACTTAAAGGTAAATTAAACGGTGGCGCTATGCGTGTTCCAACACCTAACGTTTCTTTAGTTGATCTTGTTGCTGAATTAAATCAAGATGTGACAGCTGAAGACGTAAATGCAGCACTTAAAGAAGCGGCTGAAGGAGAACTTAAAGGAATCCTTGGCTACAGCGAAGAGCCATTAGTATCTGGTGACTACAATGGTAATGCAAACTCTTCAACAATCGATGCTCTTTCTACAATGGTAATGGAAGGCAGCATGGTGAAAGTCATTTCTTGGTACGATAACGAGAGTGGATATTCTCACCGCGTTGTTGACCTTGCAGCTTACATTGCAAAACAAGGTCTTTAATTTCTCACACTGAAGGAACTCACTTGGTTCTTTCCTAGAGACACGATATAATGAAGACGGACAAGGGAAGGGGAAGCATCCCTTTCCCTTTTTCTCTGTATTTATCCGTTCTGCACGATTTCTCGTTTTGATGAGGGCAAAATGGGAAAAGGATAAAGAGAGACTTGTCCAATGCGTAAGGAAACCAGAATAAAGGAGGATCTCCTGACGAGCATGAATAAGAAATCAGTAAAAGACATTGACGTAAAAGGTAAAGTTGTGTTCTGCCGCGTAGATTTTAACGTTCCAATGAAGGACGGAAAAGTGACGGATGATACTCGTATTCGCGCAGCATTACCAACGATTGAGTATTTAACAGGACAAGGCGCAAAGGTACTACTAGCTAGTCATTTGGGTCGTCCTAAAGGTCAAGTTACTGAAGAACTGCGTCTGACACCTGTAGCAAAACGTCTGCAAGAGCTTCTTGGACAAGAAGTGAAAAAAGCAGATGAAGCTTACGGCGACAACGTGAAAAAGCAAATCTCTGACTTAAAAGAAGGAGATGTGCTAGTGCTTGAAAACGTTCGTTTCTATCCTGGTGAAGAAAAGAACGATCCTGAATTATCAAAAGCGTTTGCTGATTTAGCCGATGTGTATGTCAATGATGCGTTTGGTGCTGCACACCGTGCACATGCATCCACAGCTGGTATTGCAGCGTATCTTCCGGCTGTTTCAGGCTTCCTCATGCAAAAAGAGCTTGAGGTTCTAGGAAAAGCCATTTCAAACCCTGATCGCCCATTTACAGCGATTATCGGTGGCGCAAAAGTAAAGGATAAAATCGGTGTGATTGAAAGTCTTCTTGATAAAGTGGACAACCTGATCATCGGCGGCGGACTTGCTTATACATTTGTAAAAGCACTTGGCCACGAAGTAGGGAAATCTCTATTAGAAGAAGACAAAGTAGATTTAGCGAAATCCTTTATGGACCGTGCAAAAGAAAAAGGCGTGAACTTCCTGATTCCAACAGATGTTCTGGTAGCCGACGACTTTTCAAATGATGCGAATACAAGCATTGTGCCAATCTCTGAAATTCCAAGTGATCTAGAAGCACTTGATATTGGAACAGAGACAAGAGAGAAGTATGCTGATGTCATTAAAAACAGCAAACTTGTTGTCTGGAACGGACCAATGGGTGTATTTGAAATCGATGCATTCGCTAAAGGAACAAAAGCAATCGCAGAAGCACTGGCAGAAGCAAAAGATACATATTCTGTCATTGGCGGTGGAGATTCAGCAGCAGCTGTTGAGAAATTTGGTCTTGCCGATCAGATGAGCCATATTTCTACAGGCGGCGGCGCTTCACTTGAATTTATGGAAGGCAAAGAACTTCCAGGTGTGACTGCATTAAACGATAAATAAGACCAAAACTGCTATAAGGAAGTGTCAATCATGAGAAAACCAATTATAGCTGGGAACTGGAAGATGAACAAAACACTTGGTGAAGCTGTAAGCTTCGTTGAAGAAGTCAAGTCATCTATTCCATCTCCTGACAAAGTGGAATCTATTGTCTGTGCACCAGCCCTTTTCCTTGAAAAGCTGAACAGCCTTTCTAACGGAACAGACCTTAAAATTGGTGCGCAAAACATGCACTTTGAAGAAAATGGTGCATTCACTGGTGAAATCAGCCCTGCTGCGCTTAAAGATCTTGGCATCGGCTACTCAGTGATCGGTCATTCAGAGCGCCGCGAATTCTTCGCTGAAACAGATGAAACAGTGAACAAAAAAGCACATGCTGCATTCAAGCATGGCATCGTTCCAATCATCTGTGTAGGTGAAACGCTTGAAGAGCGTGAAGCAGGCAAAACAAACGAACTTGTCGCTGATCAAGTGAAGAAAGCACTAGCTGGTTTAACGAAGCAGCAAGTCGCTGAATCTGTGATTGCCTATGAGCCAATCTGGGCGATCGGTACAGGTAAATCTTCTACAGCGAAAGATGCAAACGATGTTTGTGCGCACATTCGCCAAACGGTTGCAAGCGAATTTGGTCAAGAAGCGGCAGACAGCCTTCGCATTCAGTATGGCGGAAGCGTGAAACCTGCGAATATTAAAGAATATATGGCAGAATCCGATATTGACGGTGCTTTGGTAGGCGGCGCAAGCTTAGAACCTCAGTCTTTCGTTCAATTATTGGAGGAAGGTCAATATGAGTAAGAAACCAGCTGCATTAATCATCTTAGATGGATTCGGTTTAAGAGGCGAAACAGTCGGTAACGCTGTTGCCCAAGCAAAGAAACCGAACTTCGACCGCTACTGGAACGAATTCCCGCATCAAACCTTAACGGCTTCAGGTGAGGCAGTAGGTCTCCCAGAAGGTCAAATGGGGAACTCTGAAGTTGGGCATTTGAACATCGGTGCAGGACGCATCGTGTACCAAAGCTTAACAAGAGTGAATGTTGCCATTCGTGATGGGGAATTTGAGAAAAACGAAACGTTCCTAGATGCAATGACTTATGCAAAAGAAAATGACAAGGCCCTTCATCTATTCGGTCTCTTGTCAGACGGCGGTGTGCATAGCCACATCCAGCATCTTTTTGCCTTGCTGAAACTAGCGAAAAAAGAAGGCTTAACAAAAGTATACATTCACGGCTTCTTAGACGGACGTGATGTTGGTCAGAAGACAGCGAAAGTGTACTTAAAACAGCTTGAAGAACAAATCAAAGAAATCGGTGTCGGAGAAGTCGCAACACTTTCTGGACGCTATTACTCAATGGACCGTGACAAGCGCTGGGATCGTGTGGAGAAAGCATATCGCGCGATGGCGTATGGTGAAGGCCCAAGTTATCAAAACATCTATGATGTCGTTGATGACTCCTATGAAAATGGAATCTACGATGAGTTCGTTATTCCATCTGTCATTACGAGAGAAAATGGTGAGCCGGTTGCAAAAGTAAATGACGGCGACTCTGTGATTTTCTATAACTTCCGTCCAGACCGTGCGATTCAAATTTCAAACACATTCACAAATGAAGATTTCCGCTCGTTTGACCGCGGAGAAGCACATCCGAAGGATTTACACTTCGTCTGCTTCACACACTTCAGTGAAACGGTAGATGGCTATGTGGCTTTCAAACCAGTGAATTTGGATAACACAGTAGGAGAAGTACTTTCTCAAAATGGATTGAAGCAGCTGCGGATTGCTGAAACAGAGAAATATCCTCACGTGACGTTCTTTATGAGCGGTGGGCGTGAAGAAGAATTTCCTGGAGAAGACCGCATCTTAATCAATTCACCAGATGTCGCAACCTATGACCTCAAGCCAGAAATGAGCGCTTATGAGGTAAAGGATGCGCTTGTTGCAGACATCAATGCTGACAAGCATGATGCGATCATTCTGAACTTTGCTAACCCAGATATGGTGGGGCATTCAGGTATGCTTGAGCCAACAATCAAAGCCATTGAAGCAGTAGATGAGTGCTTAGGAGCTGTAGTCGACGCAATCCTTGCAAAAGGCGGACACGCCATCATCACGGCAGACCACGGTAACGCAGACGTGCTCATTACCGAAGAAGGAAAGCCGCATACTGCACATACAACGAATCCTGTGCCAGTCATCGTAACGAAAAAAGGTGCGACGCTTAGAGAAGGCGGCATTTTAGCTGATCTATCTCCAACGCTTTTAGACTTACTTGGACTTGAAAAACCAAAAGAGATGACAGGAACATCATTGATTCAAAAATAACAAATTGATTCAAAAGGAGAGAAATAACGATGCCATACATTGTTGACGTATATGCACGCGAAGTATTAGACTCTCGCGGTAACCCAACAGTTGAAGTAGAAGTTTACACAGAATCTGGCGGCTTTGGCCGTGCACTAGTACCAAGTGGTGCGTCTACTGGTGAATATGAAGCAGTAGAACTACGTGACGGAGACAAAGACCGTTACCTTGGAAAAGGTGTTCTGACAGCTGTAAACAACGTAAACGAAATCATTGCACCAGAGCTTTTAGGCTTTGATGTCACTGAACAAGTAGCGATCGACAAAATGTTAATCGAACTTGACGGAACAGAAAACAAAGGGAAATTAGGTGCAAACGCAATCCTTGGCGTATCTATCGCTGTAGCACGTGCGGCTGCTGATTTCTTACAAATTCCACTTTATCAATACCTTGGTGGATTCAACTCCAAAACGCTTCCAGTACCAATGATGAACATCGTCAACGGTGGAGAGCATGCGGATAACAACGTAGACATTCAAGAATTCATGATTATGCCTGTAGGTGCTCCAAACTTCCGTGAAGCACTTCGCATGGGCGCTCAAATCTTCCATAGCCTGAAATCTGTATTAAGCGCAAAAGGCTTAAACACAGCTGTAGGTGACGAAGGTGGATTCGCTCCAAACCTTGGTTCTAACGAAGAAGCACTTCAAACAATCGTAGAAGCGATTGAAAAAGCTGGTTTCAAACCAGGTGAAGAAGTGAAACTTGCGATGGATGCTGCATCTTCTGAGTTCTATAACAAAGAAGATGGTAAATATCATTTATCAGGCGAAGGTGTTGTGAAAACATCTGCTGAAATGGTTGACTGGTATGAAGATATGGTATCGAAATACCCAATCATCTCGATCGAAGACGGCCTTGATGAAAACGACTGGGAAGGTCACAAACTATTAACTGAGCGTCTTGGCAGCAAGGTTCAGCTAGTAGGAGACGACTTGTTCGTAACAAATACGAAGAAGCTTTCTGAAGGAATCAAAAACGGCGTTGGTAACTCAATCCTCATCAAAGTAAACCAAATCGGTACATTAACTGAAACATTTGATGCAATCGAAATGGCGAAACGTGCAGGCTATACAGCTGTTATCTCTCACCGTTCTGGTGAAACAGAAGACAGCACAATTGCAGACATTGCAGTTGCAACAAACGCTGGACAAATCAAAACAGGTGCTCCGTCTCGTACGGACCGTGTGGCGAAATACAACCAATTACTTCGCATCGAAGATCAATTGGCTGAAACAGCTCAATACCACGGCATTGCTACATTCTACAACTTGAATAAGTAATGTAAAGTAACGCGCTGCGTGCGCTCTTTTGAATAGAGCGTATCGCAGCGCTTTTTTTATGTTGAAATAAAGACGCAAAGCTGGCTCAAGCGAATAGGCTCTGCTTCCTTTGTTATATCCTATTTTTGTAAAAAATCATCCTTCAGTCAGAGGCGAAACGATGAGCTTGACGATTTATAAGCATTAAATCATGAAAACTCTTCTAAAAATATGATCTGAATTGAACTTATGCTATTTGCATGGGGGTGGTATCATTTTACATATATTAGGGGGTGATGAGATGCTGAATCCTTTTAGCCTTCGTTTTCCAGTAGGCGTGTACATGTATGTCCTTCACCTACTGGCGGCATATGATGAAAGGAAGCAACGAATTCTAACTTCTAAGAACGTACAGAAAAATGCATTTTGGATTTATGTCCTTGCCGCTATCTTAGGCATTGTGACAGCTGCCGCTTTGATTTGGGCATGCAAAACATTTGGAAAAGGCTCGAAATTTTTAGGAGAGTTCAAGTTTTTAGGCCTGTATATTAAAATCAAATGCGGCTTCTAACAAATGGTGAGAACAGATGCGAGGTCATCTGTTCTATCTGAAATAAATGGAGGGACATGATGCTGACATTACACTTAACAGAAAAAACGTATAGCCGCACCTTTTCTCTCCGCGATATTCAGTTAAATGTAGAGAAAGGACGTATGCTTCTGCTTTTGGGGCATAATGGGGCAGGAAAAACCACGATGATTCAGTCTATGTTTGGCCTGACACCATTTACGGGTGTTGTCTCTTTAGATGGTAAACAGCTGAATTTTCAATCCTCAGCACATATCTCCTTTTTGAAAGAACATGTTTCCTATATTCCTGATGATCATGCTTTGTTTGATTATTTAACGCCGAGAGAATATTTTCATTTACTCCAGCTTCCAGACAAACGAAATGGACCTCGAGAAGAGGCCTTCGTCGATCTGTTTGAGCTGAGACCTTATATGGATCAGCCAATTGCCCAGTTGTCTCATGGCAATCAAAAGAAAACACAAATCATTTCCCAGCTCCTTAGGTCTTGTGATTATTATGTATTCGACGAGCCTACAAATGGACTTGATCCAGATATGATGATCATCTTAAAAAAGGTGCTCATGAAGCTGAGAGATCAAGGTGCAGGCATTCTCATTTCTACCCATCATTTGGGCTTTGGTGAGACATTGTATGACCACCTTATGATCTTAAGAAACGGTGATATCAAGCTGGATTTGTCACGTCAAGAAACAAACAAAACATTCCCTCATCAAGCACTTGAGGATATTTATAAAGAAGTGAATCAAGATTACTATATGCAGGTGGAGAGGTTGCTCAATGACTTGGACACGACACGTTCTTCATAAAATAGAATGGGGCATGCTCACAACGAAAATCAAGCAGCTCGGCAAAAAATATCCTTTGCAGCTTCTCGCCGCAGCCGTTTTTTTATTGCTGATCTACGCCATATACGTTGTCATGAGCCTGCGTTTTTTTATGCAAGTAGGGGAGAGCGAACCAGTTGCTTTATACCTTCAATTTGTGAAAATGACCCTGCTGCTTTTGGGAGCAGGTATTGTCTTTTCCCGTCATAAAATGAAGCGTCAAGAGTATCAGTTCTTCTTTTTGAATAGTGCGATGCAAAGTGTCTCATTTGTCCTTTGTGTGTATTTCTTTCCGATGCTGTTTTGTTTCATCATGCTTGGTCTGCTTTTTTTACCCATCCTATTAGGACTGATCATTAGCGGCGTTACACTATCTTTGTATTGGATCATTGTGGTAGGGATCACTTGCTGTGGATTGGCGCTCTATACGCTTGCTTCTTGGATGCTGATACGCATTGGTGTGAGCCATTTTATATCAAAAACAAAAGAGCATTTACTGCTGCAAACGATTGGATTTGTGACGCTCGGTGCTTTCGTGTTTCTCCTTTTTCAAAAAGCGGTTGAGATGATTCACGTATGGCCGTCTATCTATCTTGTATTTCTGATAATCTTTCTATGTGCAGGGTGGTTTTGGCTGAAGGGATTGGCGGCTTGTTATGTCAATCGGATGTTTTTGCAGCTAAAGGTAGAGGTGAAGTCGTTTTCTTACCAAAAAATTAGATCGGATTCTTCATTTTTTACACATCTGCGGCAGGAGCTTGTTTATTTTAGCCGATCAGCTGTGTTTAAAGAACAAGGTATTTTGTTCCTGTTTCTTGTCTGTTTCACGATAGGTCTCCCATTCATCTTTACTCCGGAAGAGACTGGCTGGCTGTTTGCTTTTATTGTGCAGTTTGCCTTAAAGGAGATCCTTATTATGCTACCGCTCATGATTGGCAGGGAATATCATCTCAATCAGCGAGCCATTTTTATGTTAAATACATCAAAGGGTGCCTATTTATTATCAAGAATTTTATTTTATTACACAATGAATATATTGATTTATTTTGTCTATATCGGGCTTGCTTATTTCATGATTGGGGTTGAAAGTGAAGGGCACGGTTTGGCGAGTTTGTCCATTTTATTGATCACTGTCATGGCGGCATGTGTCGGGTTTGTCGTGAAGATTAGTGATTTTAATAAACTGTTTGTGATCGTGATGATGATTGCTGTGTTTAGTATGTTGGATATGCTTTTAGTCCAGTGGCTTTCTGCAAATACCCAGCTGCTCTCAACTGCCTATATGGCTTGTTCAGCCGCATTCTTCATCTTCATATATGCTGCCATGCTAAAGAGGCCGATTGTGCGATGATGACGCTTTTATTTTGCTTAATAGCAGTTGTGCTCATTCATGAACTCGGTCATATCCTGATGGTGATGGTGTGCAACAAAATCGAAAAAAGACCCATCTTTGATTATGTGGTAATGATCGATTGGAAGCACGTGTCGATTGTCCATGAGAAATTTTCACGGCCGGGTTTTAATATGATGGTCGCACTTGCAGGTCCTGTGTTTCCAGTGATCTGCTCGGGTGTGCTTTTCTTCATGTGGTGGCATCCATTGACGCATCCATTGCTGCTTTTTTCTTTATTAAATACAGTGATGCTGCATCCAGCTTGCCCAGACGGGAAAAATATCATCGCCAGTTTAAAAGAGATGAAAGGAGAGAACTAAATGGTTAAAGTATTTCATTCGTTTTCTAGCGGCTTAACGCTTGCGATGCTTTATGTGTTTGCTGTGTTTATGACACCAGTATTTTTAATGCTGCTAGAGGTTCATCATGTTGAATCAAGTCCAACTCTATTTGGTATGCCATTTTATATCATGAAAATTGAACAGTATCAATTCAGCTCAGAGGCAACGCTCTTTGGGTGCGTGGTCTGTTTTTTAGCGGGTGCCGCTCTCTACTTCTTGATTCAATATGTGATTCATGCAGTGAAAAAGAGCAGAACATAAAAAAAGCAGGCTGAATGAAGTCAGTCTGCTTGAAGAACGAGTGACAACCGCACCATATCCATACACTGAATACCGTTCTCATAAATCGGTTCATCATAGTGCTTCAGAAAGAAATCGTGATCGATAGACGCCATGCGAAAACCGCATTTTTGATAAAGGGCGAGCTGCTGAATACTAGAGTTGCCTGTGCCAATTTCAATTGTATGAAAGCCAGCTGCCTTGGCTTCTGAAATAGCATGGCGGATCAGCTGCTTCCCAATTCCTCTACCTTGCCATGACTCTTTCACGGCGACATTCATGATTTCCACTGTCTGCTGAGACAGAGGCGTCAGAACATACACACCAATCATGTCCTGTTTATGAAAAGCAACATAACAAGAACCAGATTGTACATAGGCAATGACTTTTTCAGTTGAAGGGTCAGCTAATAGTAAAAGATCCATAGGAACAGATTGATCATGAGACAATGGCCGAATCTGTATCAAATCATTTCATCCTCTCTATTCTTTGATATACCCTTGTTTAACACCCCAATCATATTGATCCTGCACCCATTGAGAAGGAGGATGATGGGTGACATTTGGGTCTTTCTTAACAGTTGTTTTCCTAGTCGTTTGTGCTGCCTGCTTATTCGCTTGAGCCGTTGCTTTCGCTGATGCCAGTTCTTTTTGAAGCTGATCTATTTTTAACTCAAGCGCTTTACGCTGTTTGGTTTCTTTTTGATGCGCCTTCTTTTCTTTCTTCAGCTTGTTTGTGACGGTGGACAATTCCTTTTTTTGACCATCCATTTCATCTTTCATATCCGTTCCTTCTGACTTTAATTGTGTCAGCTGCTCATCATTCTTTCTCATTTCTTGCTGGTGTTTTTTCTCTGCCGCGGTGAGCGACTGCTGCTGCCACACAATCCAGCCAGTTGCACCTAGGATGATCACAGACAGGACAATGATCGTGATGTTTTTTTTCATGTTCTATTCCCCTTTCGTTAAACCTCTATTATCATCGGTTAAAACAAACCAGGTTTTAACAGAACAAGGGAATATTCGCATCAGATTAGCAGACACTATGAAAAAAGGAGGGTGTCTGTTGATTTCCTTTATGATTCATGTCATTGTGTCATTATTTGCTGTCTCAAATCCCATTGGAAACGTGCCTCTTTTCATCACTTTAACAGAAGGCTACTCAGAAAAAGAACGCGCCCAGACGGCCAAAAAAGCGATTGTTGTGTCTTTTATGATTTTGATTGCCTTTCTTTTGGCAGGCAGGCTCATTTTCAAATTGTTTGGCATTGATATCCATGCACTCCGTATCGCCGGAGGTATTTTTATTTTTGGTATCGCTTACAATTTGCTGAATGCAAAAGAATCACATGTTCAAAACCCTCATTCGGATGAAAAGGCAGAGAGCAAAGAGAAGGCCGATGTTTCGGTGACCCCGCTCGCCATTCCGATCATTGCCGGACCTGGTACAATTGCGACTGTCATGAGCTTAACGCCAGGAAGCCACCAAGTAACGCTTCATCTGCTTGCGATTCTTATTGGCATTGTGGTTGTACTTGCCATGACCTATTATGCATTTCATTATTCAAGTTTCATTATGCGAAAAATGGGGAAAACAGAGATGAATGTCGTGACACGATTAATGGGATTGATTCTAGCTGTTGTGGCAGTTGAGATGATTGGCGCAGGGATCAAAGGGATGTTCCCAATGCTGATGTCATAAGTGTATATAAAAAAGCTGTTTTTTTCTACAAAATTGTAAAATAAAACAGCTTTTTTTAAGGTTTTGGCACATGTTGAAATACTTCTTCACTTTCAAAGAACTCAATTAAACGGCTAATCCAGTCATAATAATCGAGACTTTCCTTGATTTCGGAAAGAAGAAGATTGATTTTATCTACTGTTTCTTCTGGCAGGTCATTTTGTTCAAGCAGCTCCAGCAATTCCTTGCATGTCTTCTTATGTGCCTTGCGATTTTTGCTGACAACACGTGACCAATTGGCTGCAAACAATGAAATAAAGGTTTGATATTGATCTTGCTCAACGTCATATAAATCTTTGCGTATTCCTTTTTCATAAACCTTTTCAGCAATATTCAGATCAAGCATTTCTCGAACGACTTGACTCATTCTTGTTTTGCTCATGCCGGTCGCCTCTGAGAGCTCACCGAGCGTCATTGGTTTACGGTTCATATGAATGATACCAAGCACTCTACCCACTGTGGCAGAAAGACCAAAGGCATTCATGTTCTCGGCAGCTTTTTCAATATAATGATCCTGTGCTTTTTGAATGGCGCCTAACGCTTGCTTGTCCATTCCCCGCTTCATCCCTTCACGACTGACAATTTGTAACACAATATATCATATACCTGTTTGTTCATGAAAACAATAAATATTGAGTATTTGCTCGTAAGTTGGAGGAAAAAGGAGGGATCGGTACATATCAGGCCGTTAACTGAAAATTTTAAATAAATCTTATGCAATACAAACACATCGTAAACTTTTTATTTTATAAAGTTTGCACTATAATAAATAAGGTGTAAATTTTCTGAAAATATATATCCGACTAATTGGAGGTGTCTCATTTGCTGAAACTAGAGAATGTATCTAAGACGTATAAAGGCGGAAAAAAAGCTGTCAAAAATATTGATTTAGAAATAGCAAAAGGAGAATTTATTTGTTTTATTGGACCGAGTGGCTGTGGAAAAACAACAACCATGAAGATGATTAACCGACTGATTGAACCTTCCTCAGGAAACATATTGATCGAGGGAGAAAACATTATGAAAAAAGATCCAGTCCAATTAAGAAGAGAAATTGGTTATGTGATTCAGCAAATTGGACTTTTCCCTCATATGACCATCGCACAAAACATTTCCCTTGTGCCGAAGCTGCTGAAGTGGCCGGAAGAAAAACGAAAAGAACGAGCGCGTGAATTGCTCAAACTCGTCGATATGGGGCCGGAATACTTAGAGCGTTACCCGCATGAACTCAGTGGAGGACAGCAGCAGCGTATCGGCGTTCTTCGCGCACTCGCAGCAGAACCCCCTTTAATCCTGATGGATGAACCATTTGGAGCACTTGACCCGATCACAAGAGATTCATTGCAGGAAGAATTTAAGAAACTGCAAAAAACGTTAAATAAAACAATCGTATTCGTCACACATGACATGGATGAAGCGATTAAACTTGCAGACCGCATTGTCATTTTAAAAGATGGAGAGATTGTCCAAGTGGGCACGCCAGATGATATTTTACGTAACCCTGTGAACGAATTCGTAGAAGAATTCATCGGGAAAGAACGTCTACTTCAGTCAAACCCGAATATGGAACGTGTGGAACAAATGATGAACACGTCTCCAGTCACAATTACCGTCGAAAAAACATTGACAGATGCCATCTTTATTATGAGAGAAAAGCGGGTTGATTCCCTGCTTGTCGTTGATGAAAATCATGTGCTGAAAGGCTATATCGATATTGAAACCATCGATGCAAACCGCAGAAAAGCAGCCTTCGTTGGCGATATTTTAAATACAGAATTTTATACAGTACAAGAAGGTGCGCTTCTTAGAGATACTGTCCGAAAGATCTTAATACGCGGCATTAAATATGTACCGGTTGTCGATGCAAAAGGGCACTTAAAAGGTATCGTCACACGTGCAAGTCTTGTAGATGTCGTATATGACTCTATTTGGGGAGAAGATACCCCGGAGGCTGTCACTGAAATGAACTAAGGGAGGTGTACACATGGATCAAATCATCGATTTTCTTGAGAAAAATGGTGGGGAACTCCTCACAAAAATGTGGGAGCATTTATACATTTCTTTAATTGCCGTTGTGTTAGGCATTATCGTGGCCGTTCCTTTAGGCGTCATTCTTACACGAATGAAAAGAGGCGCCGGTTTTGTCATCGGCATCGTGAATATCTTTCAAACACTCCCTAGTTTAGCGATTCTTGCATTTTTTATTCCTATTTTGGGAGTCGGAAAAATACCTGCGATCGTTGCGCTATTTTTCTATTCCGTTTTGCCTATTTTAAGAAATACGTATGCCGGTGTTCAAGGTGTGAACAAAAACTTGCTTGAATCTGGTAAAGGGATTGGCATGACGACATGGGAACAAATTCGTCTTGTGGAACTGCCGCTTGCTGTTCCGGTCATTATGGCAGGGGTCAGAACCTCAACGATTTATTTAATTGGGTGGACAACACTTGCTGCTTTTATCGGTGGAGGCGGTCTTGGTGACTACATTTTAATTGGGCTTCAGCTTTACCAGCCGGAATACATTATTGCGGGTGCGATCCCTGTCACTATTTTAGCAGTCATCATTGACCTTATATTGATGAAGCTTGAGAAAAAAGTAACACCAGAAGGCTTAAAAGGATTGAAGGAAGTTTCATAAGGAGTTGGCTCATGTGAAGAATCGAAAAACAAAATGGATCAGTGCACTGCTTGCCGGATGCTTGCTATTCATAAGTGGCTGTTCACTTCCTGGACTAGCCGGCTCTTCAGGGAGCACGCTGCGAATCGGTGCACAAAACTTTACAGAATCAGAAATTATGGCCTATATGGTGGGAGACATCATTGAGCATTACACAGATAAAAAGACAACCATTGTGAAGAATTTAGGCTCAAATACGGTGCAGCAGAAAGCAATGGAAAACGGTGATGTCGACATTTCGGCAACACGATATACAGGCACGGATTTAACAAGTACGCTAGGAATGGATGCAGAAAAAGATCCAAAGCGTGCAATGGAAATCGTCCAGAAAGAATTCAAAAAACGCTATGATTACAAATGGTTTGATTCCTATGGGTTTGATAATACGTATGCCTTTGCTGTGACGCAGAAGATGGCGAAGGAAAACAACCTAGAAACAGTCTCTGATTTAAAAAAGAATGCCAAAAATTATCGCTTCGGTGTAGATAATATTTGGCTGAAAAAGAAAGGTGACGGTTACGAAGGGTTTGTGAAAACATACGGAATTGAATTTGGAAGCACTTTTCCGATGCAGATCGGTCTAGTCTATGACGCATTGAAAAATGAAAAAATGGATATTGTGCTTGCCTATTCAACAGATGGCCGGATCAAAGCGTATAATCTCAAAATCTTAAAAGATGATAAACGATTCTTCCCACCATACGATGCATCACCAGTTGTCCCTGAGAAGGTATTAAAAGAAAATCCAGGACTGGACAAGGTGATCAACAGGTTGATTGGAAAAATCGATACCGAACAAATGCAAGAGCTCAATTATCAAGTCGATGGAGAACTAAAAGAACCAGCGACTGTTGCGAGAGATTTTTTAAAGAAACACAATTACTTTGAGTAAGATTGGGAGGTGTCAGAGCTGATGGACACACTGCAGCAATTATGGGCGTATTATCAACAGAACGGTTCATATGTGTTAGAAGAATTTTACCGGCATTTCCTCATGTCAGCGTATGGGGTATTATTTGCGGCAATTGTCGGAATACCAGTCGGCATCTTTGTGGCGCATTACCGCAAACTGAGCAATTGGGTGTTCGCAATAACCAATGTCATTCAAACCATTCCAGCGTTAGCGATGCTTTCTGTGTTGATGCTTGTATTAGGACTTGGCGCAAATACAGTCATCTTATCACTCTTTTTGTATTCGCTTCTGCCGATTATCCGTAACACGTACACAGGTATTGTCAGCATTGAGCATGCCTATTTAGAATCGGGGAAAGCGATGGGTATGACGAAATGGCAAGTGCTGAGAATGGTTGAATTACCGCTTGCTTTATCTGTCATTATGGCTGGTTTAAGAACCGCACTTGTGATCGCAATCGGTATTACAGCGATTGGGACATTTGTTGGTGCTGGAGGACTTGGTGATATCATCATCAGAGGATCAAACGCGACAAACGGAACAGCCATTATTTTAGCAGGTGCTATTCCAACTGCGCTCATGGCCATTATTGCCGACCTTGTCATGGGCTGGCTTGAACGCTATTTAAGCCCAACCAACAAGAAAAAAGAAAGCAAGGCGTTAGCTGAAAAAAACATGACATCCGCATAAATGCTTGAAAAGACAAAACCTCCTCTACATCTGTAGGGGAGGTTTTTTTATCATGATTAGGCGGCTCACATCAGGAGACATTTATGATTCAAGTGTGATCCATTCAGAGGACCACTTCGCAATTTCCTCAAAAACGGGTGCAAGTGAGCGCCCCATATCAGTTAATGAATACTCAATACGCACGGGTGTTTCAGCAAAAACCTCCCGTTTTACAATGCCTGCTGCTTCCAGCTCTTTTAATCTCTCAGATAAAACCCTTCCGCTTAAATTGGTCAGAGCTGCTTCGATTTCACTAAAGCGCTGTGAACCTGAGAGAAGCTGAAAAACAATCAGTGCCACCCAGCGTTTACTTAATAACTCAACTGCTTTTTCAAACCGCGGGCACATATCAGATTGATTCATCTTTCTTCACTCCAATCTGAACCCATTATACCGTAATTCTGTTAAAAATCGGCGCAAAAAGCTTGTCAATGATCAAAACATTTTACGATGACGAACGGCTGTTTAGTAGAAATAATAAATAGCGGTTTAAATCCTCTATTTCATGTTTAGAAAGGGTGGACCATATGTCCCCATTAAATATTTCAAGACCATCAAGTTCATATTGCTCTGCTGCTTCTTTTATTTGGGTAAAAGCCGTTTCTTCTTCCTTTATGACATAGGCAGAAGAAGCTTCTTCAATATATCCTGCAGCCTGCATCATGTCCTCATAAGGTACTTTTAATGCACCTGCTAGTTTTTTAATTGTAGGAGGTTTCGGAATGCCACGTTTCCCGTTTTCAATCCGAGAAATTCCAGCAGCGCTGACCTCTGAATACATCGCTAATTGGTTCACCGATAGTTTCCTTTTCTCACGTAATGCTCTTAAATATGCACCGAAGTTCATCAACTCAAAACCTCACATGGTTAAAGATTAGTTATCTCTAGTGTACTCGATTTGTTGACTATTGGCAATAAATGTACCATGAAAATATTGACATTAGTTAATGGTGGATGTATCTTATGTTTATGCCCCGCTATTTGTTCGCCTTTTTTTGGTTAATGAGCGTGAGAAAGTATTGATTCAGCTGGCTGATGTCTTGTGCGGTGAGTGTTTCCCATTGGTCTCCATCGAAAATAGGGAGATGTTCTACATCCTTTTGAAGCGCCGTTTGATAGATTTTTAATATGGATTCATATTTCGGTTTCATTTCATGCACTTTTTCCTGTTCAATATAACCGGCAAGCAGCATTAAATCCTCATAAGGCACCTTCAAAGCGCGTGCTAATTTTTTTATGGTTAAAGGCTTTGGCACACCACGCTTTCCATTCTCAATCCGAGAAATACCGGCAGCGCTTACGCCTGAATACATGGCGAGTTGATTGACAGACATCTTTCTATTCTCTCTTAAAATGCGTAATTGTTCACCAAAGTGATTCATGTCATCGAACCTCACATTTCAGTATATGACTTATTTTAGTATGATCATTGACCAAAGGAAATAGAAAGGGCATAAAAGTGTTGACATAAGTTAATGAATCCGGGAGATGTGAGATTCCTACATGTTGTACATATTGATCCTATAGGAGGTTGTAATGATGGTCGAAAAGATTCAGATCAGGCGGGCTTTTGTGATGCAGTATATGATTGAAAACGATATGTCTTTAAATCAGCTCGCAGATGAAATTGGCATCTCTCCTGCCACACTCAGCAGGGTATTGAATGGTCACCGGAAGCCAGGACAGCTTGTCATTGGCAAAATGATTCATTACTTTGATAAAAAATTTGAAGATTTATTTTACTATGAAAATGTTGACAAAAGTCAATGAATGGAATCATTGTATGATCATTAAGGAGGCGGCTTCATTGAAAAGAACTGGAATGGTAAGACACATTGATTCGCTTGGCAGAATTGTTCTGCCTTCAGAAATGCGAAAGGTACTCAATATAAAAGAAGAGCAGCTGTTAGAAATTTTCATCGAAGATCAAACCATTATGCTGAAAAAATATGATGCAGATAAGAGCTGCTTATTAACTGGCCAAATAACGAAATACAACAAAAGCTATGGAAACGGTAACGTCGTGCTGAGTCCTGAAGGAGCTGAACGGTTGTTAGTAGAATTAAAACAGCTCTTAAAAGAAGAAGCAACTCGCTAAAAACGTTTTTTAACCTCAAAAATTGCATATAAAAAATGCTGCATACAATCCATTGGAGCGAAATTGAATCAAAATGACAAATAAAGTCGACAATATATAGGAAATCTTTATTTTGATGTTTCGTGACATGCACCTTGTTTTCATGTAAAATAAAGTTATGTGTACCAGTTTGTCTGGAGGTGTTTTCATGCACGCATTTGTTATCACATTACTCGTAATTGTCAGTATCGCACTTATCATCGTTGTATTATTACAATCAAGTAAAAGTGCAGGACTGTCAGGCGCTATTTCAGGTGGAGCCGAGCAGCTTTTCGGTAAGCAAAAAGCGAGAGGTCTTGACTTGATTCTTCACCGATTAACTGTCATTTTGTCAGTGCTTTTCTTCATCTTAACACTTGCATTGGCATATTTAGGCGTGTAGGCGCGAGTAACAGAAGGTCTGATCTTTTTTCAGACCTTTTTTTATTATCAGCACTCTTTTGTGTTTGTTTCATACATACAAGTGGAAAATATAAACCATATCAGAAGGAAAGGAAGTCACATCATGAAAGTTGTTACACCAAAACCATTTACGTTTAAAGGTGGAGAAAAGGCGGTGCTTCTTCTTCACGGTTTTACTGGGAATACAGCCGATGTTCGTATGCTTGGGCGTTATTTGAATGAAAGAGGCTATACATGCCATGCACCTCAATACAAAGGACACGGTGTACCGCCAGAGGAGCTTGTTCATACAGGTCCTACAGATTGGTGGAAAGATGTAGAAGAAGGCTATCAATTTTTAAAAGACGAAGGTTATGAGGAAATTGCGGTCTGCGGACTATCCCTCGGAGGAGTTTTTTCATTGAAATTAGGTTACACTGTACCTGTAAAGGGAATTGTACCTATGTGTGCACCTATGTACATAAAAAGTGAAGAAGTCATGTACCAGGGTGTACTAGATTATGCCCGTAACTATAAAAAATTCGAGGGTAAGTCAGAGGATCAAATTGAGCAAGAGATGGAAGAGTTTAAGAAAACACCAATGGGTACACTCAAGGCTCTTCAAGAACTCATTGCAGATGTCAGAAACAATGTTGACATGATTTATTCACCTACTTTTGTTGTTCAGGCACGTCATGATCATATGATTAATACAGACAGTGCAAACATTATTTATAACGAAGTAGAGACAGATGAAAAACATTTAAAGTGGTATGAAGAATCGGGCCATGTTATCACGCTTGATAAAGAGCGAGAGAAGGTTCATCAGGATGTATATGCATTCTTAGAATCACTCGATTGGTCAATTTAAATATATAGGGGGTTAGAGTGTGCAAAAAGAAGAATTTATGGATGAATTACTTGCGTTTATGCAAGAAGAGGCGTACAAACCATTAACGGTACAGGAATTAGAAGTCATGATGGAAATTACCAATCCAGATGATTATAAAGAGCTCGTCAAAGCACTTGTGATATTAGAGGATCAGGGACTTATCGTCCGTACCCGCAGCGACCGCTATGGTGTACCGGAAAAAATGAACTTGGTAAAAGGAAAGCTGTCTGCGCATGCAAAAGGATTTGCATTTGTGACACCAGAAGAGTTTGGACAGGATGATATTTTCATTCCGCCAAATGAGCTAGGCACAGCAATGAATGGCGACACCGTCATGGTTCGTGTCAGCCACAAATCAAATGGCACCAAAAAAGAAGGAACGGTCATCCGCATTCTGGAGCGAAATACTCAGACGGTTGTCGGTACCTATACAGAAACGAAAAGTTTTGGTTTTGTCATTCCTGATGATAAAAAAATCACAAACGATATCTTCATTCCGAAATCCGCTAAAAACGGAGCGGTCGAAGGTCATAAAGTCGTTGTCACGCTGACAAGCTATCCAGAAGGAAGAATGAGCGCAGAGGGTGAAGTGACGGAAATCCTTGGTCACAAAAATGACCCTGGCATCGATATTTTGTCGATTATTCATAAACACGGTCTACCAGGTGAGTTTCCGGAAGAAGCGCTCCAGCAGGCAGCAGACACACCTGAAACGATCGATGAAAAGGACCTTGAAGGTAGACGTGATCTGCGCAATGAAACGATCGTGACGATTGACGGTGCAGATGCAAAGGACTTAGATGATGCCGTAACTGTGCAAAAGCTCGATGATGGCAAATATAAGCTCGGCGTGCACATTGCAGACGTTTCTCATTATGTAACGGAAAACTCTCCGATTGATCAGGAAGCCTATGAGCGTGGAACGAGTGTGTATCTTGTCGACCGCGTCATTCCAATGATTCCTCATCGCCTGTCAAATGGCATTTGCTCATTGAATCCGAAGGTTGATCGTCTCACACTCTCTTGTGAAATGATCATTGATCGAAGTGGGAAAGTCGTCAAACACGAAATTTTCCAAAGTGTGATCAAAACGACGGAAAGAATGACCTATTCCGATGTGAATAAGATTTTAGTTGACCAAGATGAAGAGCTTTTAGACAAATACGAGCCGTTAGTACCAATGTTCCAAGAGATGGAGAAGCTTGCAGAAATTCTGCGTGACAAGCGAATGGAGCGCGGAGCAGTCGACTTTGATTTCAAGGAAGCAAAAGTGCTTGTAGATGATGAAGGCGCAGCGAAAGACGTAGTTATTCGTGAGCGTTCTGTTGCCGAAAAACTAATTGAAGAATTCATGCTGGTGGCAAACGAAACAGTTGCCGAGCATTTCCACTGGATGAATGTTCCGTTCATTTACCGAATTCACGAAGAACCAAATCCTGAGAAGCTTCAGCGCTTTTTAGAGTTCGTGACGACGTTTGGTTACATCGTCAAAGGGACGTCAACGAACATTCACCCGCGCGCACTTCAAAGTGTCCTCGATGCTGTCAGAGATCAACCAGAAGAAGTCGTCATTCAAACTGTGATGCTTCGCTCTATGAAACAGGCGAAGTATGATCCAGAAAGCATTGGCCATTTTGGATTATCAACGGAATTCTATACACACTTCACATCGCCGATCCGCCGTTACCCGGATTTAATCGTGCATAGGCTGATCAGAACCTATTTAATAGAGAAAAAGACAGACGAAGCGACCCTTGAAAAGTGGGGCCAACTGCTGCCAGAAATCGCAGATCATGCATCTACAATGGAGCGCCGCTCTGTTGATGCTGAGCGCGAAACAGATGACCTGAAAAAGGCAGAGTTTATGCTTGATAAAATCGGTGAAGAGTTTGATGGTATGATTAGTTCTGTCACGAATTTCGGACTATTCGTTGAACTGCCGAATACGATAGAAGGCCTTGTCCATGTAAGCTACATGACAGACGATTACTATCGTTTTGATGAACAGCACTTTGCCATGATCGGTGAGCGGACAGGGAATGTCTACCGTATCGGTGACGAAATCACTGTCAAAGTGGTGAGTGTGAATAAAGATGAGCATTCCATTGATTTTGAAATCGTCGGGATGAAAGGCACTCGCCGTAAATCACCAAAAGACTTCAAGTTCAAAAAACGGACAGATCCACCAGCCAAAAAAGGACGCGGAGGTCAAAAGGCCTCTGGAGAAAAAGGCAAAGAGGATAAAGGCGGCGACTGGTTTACTGGTCGTAAAAAGAAGAAAAAGAAAAAACGCGTATTTGATAATGCACCGAAACAAAAGCGCAAAAAGAAAAAGTAACGTGACAAAAAGCAAATAGGGCATCACGCTCTATTTGCTTTTTGACCACGTGGCAGCAGCATTGTCGAAAGCTGGATTGTTTGATAAAATAATCCGTACGATTTGGACCGTGTCTGTGTCAAAAGGAGGGTGTACGCCAATGCCAAAGGGAGAGGGAAAGGTTGTTTCCCAAAACAAAAAAGCCAATCATGATTATTTTATAGAAGAAACATACGAAGCCGGCCTTGTATTACAAGGAACTGAAATCAAATCCATTCGAGCAGGAAAAGTGAATTTAAAAGATTCCTTTGCCAAAATCGACCGGGGAGAAGTGTTTCTTCACAATATGCACGTGAGCCCATACGAGCAGGGGAACCGTTATAACCATGATCCGCTCAGAACGAGAAAGCTGCTGCTCCACCGCAAACAAATCAGTAAATTGATTGGTGCGACAAAGGAAGAGGGCTACTCACTTGTTCCCATTAAACTCTATTTGAAAAATGGCTTTGCCAAAGTGCTAATTGGAGTCGGTAAAGGGAAGAAGAAATATGATAAACGTGAAGATCTGAAGAAAAAAGATGCGAAACGTGAAATCGAGCGAGCTTTCCGTGACCGGCAAAAGCAATTCTAGACGCATGCAGATGGCTTGCTGAGAGCGGAAGCATTATGCTACAATATGTTATGCAGTAAACAATCACCGTCGTTTTTTTACAGAAACCACCAGTTGTTTCGAGCGATGAGATTGTTATAATAGTCATATACGGAAGCAGTTAAGCTAAAGAACGTTTCCATCCCGTATATCCCTTTTACAAGGGGACGTTACGGATTCGACAGGGGTGGTTCGAGCTTAGGCTGCGAGCCGAGAGGCGATCTCGTTAACACGCACCTAAATGTAACTGGCAAAACTAAAAGTTTTAACCAAAACTTAGCACTAGCTGCCTAATAAGCGCAGCGAGCTCTTCCTGACATCGCCTATGTGTCTGTGAGGAGCCCAATGAAGTAGGCTACGCTTACGTTTTCGTCTGAGGACGTAAGAAGAGATCCATCAGACTAGCTCTCCAAGCGCCCGTCAGCAGGCATGAGGATGAGCGAACACGTAAATATGTTGACTACGCTCGTAGACGCTTAAGTAATCGATGTCTCTGGACGTGGGTTCGACTCCCACCGTCTCCATATGATTTTAAAAAAGTGTCAAAACCCATGTTAGATAAGGGTTTTGACACTTTTTAAATACGTGAAATTTTATAGTTGCAATGAACTTTTGCTATATGTTGCTGTTACAAATATTATAGGAATTCATAATTTAGTTTCAGTTGTTTATATATAAGTGAACTTCGTTCAAGAATAGCTTGATTAACAAAAGTTAAAAATTCACTCAGATTATTTTCATCTTTGGTACTAACTGTTCCTTTAAAGTGATTGCGCCAAAATTCTTTTGGTTCACTGGTTAAATCTTTTGGGTTTTCTAAAAAGCTCTGCAAAAAATTCTTCTCCACAAAATTAGGCCAAGTTTTAAAACTTAAAATCCACTTAGCAGATTCAATAATATATTTTTTATACTTAAAAGTGTTATTGTTCATTGTGTTTTCTAAAAAAATCTCAATAGAATCATTACTATTCATAAAATCATTTAAAATTACTTTAATATGGTTCAAAGTTAAATCCCAATAATCATAGGTAGATTTATAACGTTTGCTATTAAAAGGAGAAAACCAATTTTTATTATTTTTGATGGCGTATACAGGTATAAAATTACCTACTGTGTGTGTTAATTTTGCATAATCTTTAAACATAGGATTGGATAAATCATATGTCTCCTTATAAAAGGCTTTGTAAGGAGTTACAAATGAATTCATTGTTTCTCCATTTGCCTCAACAAAATCTGTTTGTTTAGTATTCCAGAATTCAAATTGATTTCCCCATAAGCGTTTGTATATTTCGAGGGTCAAAGGTAATCTATCACAATCAGATTGGGAACCATAAATATTACCTTTATATAGAATAATATTTGCAATAGGGTTTTTTTCATCATATATTAAATTTCTTAAATCAAAAACCTCTCTTTTGAAATCATAATTTATAAATTCTTCTTCTGAAAGTTCC
This sequence comes from Bacillus sp. 22190, assembly GCF_052045575.1. NCBI lineage: Bacteria > Bacillati > Bacillota > Bacilli > Caryophanales > Bacillaceae > Bacillus > Bacillus sp. 22190. The sequence continues at coordinate 485,482 of NZ_JBQEPF010000001.1, forward strand.
ATTAATTCATTAAAAGTCATTCGTAAGTTCTCCTTTATGTCCACTCTTTATTTATTAGAAGATTATCTAACTTCATTTTTTTACCTCTTTATTATACTTTCATATACTTCATCTAATTCATTTCACACTTAGAATTTAAAAATTAAGAAGCCGTTCGGCAATGTAGCTTCTTTCTCAACTTTCAGAAGCCGTCGTATCTAGTGTCTGGAAGATAGATGCTTAGGTTGTTTCTTATAGAATTTTTCATTAGAAAATTAGGAAGAATACCTAAATATACCTATTTTTTAACCGATGATAATTTGTAGGGAAATATCACCAGATAATGTTAGGGGGACAATTTAGATAAAAGAAAAAAGTTCGAATAGACCCTACAAAGCATATGATTAAACAGCTATAGTAGTTGACGAATTAGAAAAAGTCTCAAAGGATAAGGAGTAATTCATAAAAATGAAAACAAACAAAAAGACAATCATTCCAGTATTTCTTTTAGTATTTACATTGATGATGGGTACAGCATGCGGTAAAAATGAATCAGCAAACGGTTCATCATCAAACAAAGCAGCAGCAAAACAAGAAAAAATAGAAAAAATGACTGATAGCGAATATGCATCATGGTATAAGGGATATCTAAAACGGTTTGAAGAAAGAATTATGTCTTTTGTTTTATCGTTGGTTCCTTTAGACGAGGTTTACGATAAAGAATGGGCTAGTGATGTTGAGACAAAGATTGATAGTATGAGAGAATTACTCAACGAAGCCAAAGACAAAGAAGTTAAAGTTCCTGATACGTATAAAAAAGTAAACGAGTACTTGGTGAAAGCGGATGACAAATTTGAATCACTTTTCAAAGATATCTTAAAAGTAATCAAGCGAGATAAAGTCAGTGATGATGATTTAAGTTTCATGAATTCTAGAATGAAAAAAGCTTTAGAAGAAGTGGATAATGCTAAAAAAGAGATGAGTAAAATGAAAGACAATAAAGCAAATGAAAAACAAAAAGATAAATCAAATTCATAATTAAGTAAAGAAAAAGACGTCTGCTTTACAAAGCTCAGTGGGTCTTAAGAATAACGAGTTTAGTTCACAAAGTAAGAAGGATGCTACATACTGTCATCCTTCTTACTTTTCATGTAAGTTCCTCGAGGAAAACCGAACCAACCGAACAAACAAAGGACAAACCACAACCACCGCCATCATCATCAAAAGTCCATCCGGCATGATCTCCACAAATGTTGTCTGAATCACATAAACCGCAATCAGCAGCAAATAACTCATTAAAAATAACAGCCCAGATCGTTTCTTCTGAAATGGCTTCTCTAAAAGAATCAGCATAAACAAACCTGCCATGATGATCAAAAAAGTCATCTCCTATCAAGCCTCCTTTTCATTCATCTCCACATTGTACAGATATTTCACTTGCAACAATATGCTTTATCCTTAAATTAAGTAAGAAGTAATGAATAGATGGGGCACCACGACTAGTAAAATGACGAACGCTTTCCAAAAAACCGCCAACCAATTCAAAATCACATCTTCCCATTTGAGACGTCCTCATATATAGTAAGATTAGACTAGTTCTAAATAACTGAAATTGGGGCGTTTACATGGATTCGATTGTTTTACATTTTATTGTGATCATGAGTGTTTCTGGCATTCTGTCCGTAATATTATCAATCATTGCTCATGCAAATCGCCATCGGTATATTGGCTGTCAATTGTTTATGTATATGTCTGGAGCAACTGCGATTTATATTTTTGGACATACATTTGAATTATTGGCGCGCACCCCTCAAGAAATTACATTCTGGGTTAGTTTTCAATACATAGGTCTTCCGTTCATTGCACCGTTCAGCCTGATGATTGTGCTGCAGTTTACTGGTTTCCATCAATATGTAACAAAGCGCCGCGTGCTTCTCTTCTTGCTGATTCCAATTTTAACCACCATTTTGGTGTTCACCAACTCTTTTCATTCACTCTTTTACCGAAGCATCACGATGAATACAGTAGACGGGTTTTTATTGGCTGATTTTACCATTGGTTATTGGTATATCATTCATGGGGTCTATACATTTGGCTGTTCTATGCTCGCTATTTTTATGCTGCTTTGGTTTTTACGTGTGAAGAAAGATTATTTGAAACAGGTTCTGATCTTGCTCGTTGGAATATTATTACCGATCACGACTTCTTTTATCTATTTATTAGGTGTCACGCCTTTTCACATTGACCCAGTACCAGTGGTGATGTTTTTAACCAACGCACTCTACTTATGGGCGATTATGTCTTTTCATCTCTTTAAGCTCTCTCCCATTGCGATGGAGCGTGTGTTTGAACATATGTCAGAAGGTGTTCTTCTATTGGATCGATACCGAACACTGATTGATTATAACCCTGCGGCTGCATTGATCATTCCTGTGCTCGCTAAAAAGGGAATCGGCTATAAAATCGATGATATATTCTCAGGGATCATCAAAGAGCCGGCGTTTATCCAGTGGCTGCGTTCTCCGCAGGATCATTCACAGTATGATTTAATGTGGGAAAAAGAGCAGCCCTTCTATTATCATCTCACTGCTTCTTCTCTGTTTAATAGAAGAGGCGAAGTCGAAGGCAGGCAAATTGTGATCAGCGATGTTACGGAGCAGCGACTATTGCAGGAAGAGCTGGAGCGCCGAGCATATATTGATGGTTTGACGAATATCTTCAATCGGTCTTCCTTTATTGAACGAACGCAGATGTTATTGGAAGAGGATGCGCAGGATACTGCGATATTGCTATTTGATATTGATTTCTTTAAACAAATCAATGATACGCACGGACATCATATTGGAGACGAGGCGTTGCGCCATGTTGTGTCCATTTGTCAGCAGCATTTGAAGATGGATGATTTATTTGGCCGATATGGTGGAGAAGAGTTCGCCATTTGTCTCCCGCATCATTCATTTGAAGAGGCATGTCATATTGCGGAACAGATGAGACATTCATTTGAAGTGAGTTTCTTTCAGACAGATGAGAAGAAAGTAAGAGTGACAGCAAGCTTTGGCGTCGCCCATACAGCGAATGATCCCTCTATATTAGAAACGCTTCTATTTGAGGCAGATCAAGCCTTGTATATGTCAAAACGCCAAGGACGTAATCGGATTTATGCATCAACTGGTTCGGGCTATATGCTATACCAAAAGCAGGATCTTCCCCCTGCTTCTCATTGACTGTTGTCCTTCATTTAGATATGATAAACATAACATTTGAACGGTTTCCTAAAGGGGAGTAGCTTTTACGGTTTGGTCGTCATTACAGAAACATCCTTTGTTTCTCGGCCATTCCGGCATGAACATGTTAGCCAGACCTTTGCCTATCACACATGAGGCAAAGATCTGGCTTTTTTTAAGGTCTTTTTGCATCTGTGTGGTTGGGAGTTGGACAAATGAGGGGTTTCAACATAGCAGATGAAAGGATGATGGATCTTGAAACAATATGTGATGGCGTTTCTATTTACCGGTACGTTTTTGTTAAGTGGATGTTCAGGACTGTTAGACCAAGTGAACGATACAACGACATATGTCACAGAGGCGAATGAGTATGTGACGGATATTCAGCAATTCACAGAGGATTTTCCACAGCTTGCGGAAGAAGCTGTACAAGATGCTGCCAAAAGAGCAGATTTGACGCAGCAACTGGAATCATTGAAAGCAGACATTCAAGAATTTAATGAACTCACAGCCCCATCAATAGCAGAAGACCTGCATGCACAAATCATAGAGAAAAATAAAGTGCTGTCAGAGGAGATTCAAACCTATTTACAGCAATTGAAAATGGATAACTTCGATGCTGCAGCTATTTTAGAGGATCAGCAAGGGCTCATGAAGCAGCTTCAGCAATCGGTCAGCCTTTTGCAAGATATTGAACAACTAACAAACTAGGATAAGCAAACGGTGATCACAGCATATCTTTGCCTTTTCAGGTGAAGATATGCTTTAATTGAATGTAACACAAGTATGATAGAAAAAAGGTGATCAGATGACAGAACAAGAAGAAAGACATATCGCTTCGCCTAGAGCTGAGAAGGAAAAAGAGCAATTAATCAATCGCTTAAAACGAGTGGAAGGTCAAGTGCGAGGAATTCAGCAAATGATTGAAAACGATCGTTACTGCATAGATGTCGTGAATCAAATTTCTGCTGTCAATGCAGCTTTAAAAAAAGTGAGTCTTCATTTAATGGAAAAGCATACACACCACTGCGTAGCGGATGCCATTAAGAGCGGTAATGGGGATGAAGCCATTGAGGAGTTAATGAATGTCTTCACGAAGCTGACAAAATCGTAGCAAAAAACGGATCATTTATGTTTACAATGATACCCTACTAGGGTATAGTAAAAATAGAAAATGATTGATGGAGGCGATGAGAAGTGGAACAAGCAACACTACAAGTTCAAGGAATGTCTTGCGGACATTGTGTGAAAGCAGTCGAAGGAAATGTAGGAGAATTAGCAGGTGTTGAATCTGTGAAAGTCCATTTAGATAAGGGTCAGGTGGAGGTTTCCTTTCACTCAGATCAAATCACGTTACACCAGATCTCTGATGTCATTGAAGAACAGGGATATGATGTCGTATAAAATGAGCATACGTGCTGCATAAGACAGCACGTATTTTTTTAAAAATAACAATACCCCCATGGAGTATGTGGAGAGGTGAGATAAATGAAAAAAGAAATTGATTTTCAAATTACGGGAATGACTTGCGCCGCCTGTGCAGGCCGCATTGAAAAGGGCTTGAACAGGTTGGAAGGTGTGGACGACGCCAGTGTGAACTTTGCGCTTGAAACATCCCACATTTTGTATGAAACAGAACAACTCACAGCAGAGGATCTAAAACAAAAAATTCAATCTCTTGGCTATGATGTGGTGATGGAGCAAGCCGAATTTGATATAGAGGGAATGACGTGTGCGGCTTGTGCAAACCGAATTGAGAAAAAAGTCAACCGGATGGACGGTATTGATCAAGGATCAGTGAACTTTGCGCTTGAATCACTTCAGGTGACGTATCATCCTGGGCAAATATCTCCAAGTGACATAAAAGAGGCTGTGAAATCCATTGGGTATTCATTAATCGAACCAGCCGAAGAGCATGCAGAGGAAGGAAAAAAAGACCATCGCCAAGCAGCGATTGAGAAACAAACGGCACGCTTTTTGTTCTCGATGATTTTGTCATTGCCTCTTCTTTGGGCAATGGTCAGTCATTTTTCTTTCACATCGTTTATTTGGTTGCCAGAAGCGTTTATGAATCCATGGGTTCAGCTCGCATTAGCAGCGCCCGTCCAGTTCATTGTCGGCTGGCCTTTTTATGTAGGTGCTTATAAAGCGTTGAAAAATAAAAGTGCCAATATGGATGTCCTTGTGGCATTAGGGACATCAGCTGCTTTTTTCTATAGTTTATATGAAAGTATTCAGTCAGCGGTTCAAGGCACACATGAGGCGGCCCTCTATTATGAAACGAGTGCTGTGCTCATTACGCTAATTGTGCTCGGAAAATTAATGGAAGCAAGAGCGAAAGGGAGATCATCAGAAGCGATTCAAAAACTGATGGGTTTACAAGCGAAAGAAGCTGTGATAGAGCGAGATGGGAAAGAAATGACCGTTCCTATTTCTGAAGTGAAAGTGAATGATCTTGTGTTCGTCAAGCCGGGTGAAAAAGTTCCAGTAGACGGAGAAATCATCGAAGGAACAACAGCGATCGACGAATCCATGATTACAGGTGAAAGTCTGCCAGTTGATAAAACCACAGGAGATACAGTCATCGGGGCAACCATCAATAAAAATGGATTTGTGAAAGTGAAAGCAACAAAAGTAGGAAAAGAAACGGCTCTTTCACAAATCATTCGAGTCGTCGAACAAGCGCAAGGCTCAAAAGCACCAATTCAAAGAATGGCAGATCAAATTTCAGGGATATTTGTCCCCATTGTTGTAGGATTGGCTGTGCTCACTTTTCTGATTTGGTATATCTTTGTTGATCCAGGAAATGTGACAGCAGCCCTTGAGACCTTTATAGCGGTCATCGTCATCGCATGTCCTTGTGCGCTTGGTCTTGCTACACCGACCTCTATTATGGCAGGCAGCGGCCGTGCAGCTGAATCAGGGATTTTGTTTAAAGGCGGAGAGCATTTAGAGATAACCCAATCACTAGATACAGTAGTGCTAGATAAAACAGGGACTGTGACAAAAGGGGAGCCGAGTCTTACAGATGTGATTGCGTCTGCCAATTGGACAGAAGATAAGCTGCTTCAGTTAGCAGGATCGGCAGAACAGCAGTCAGAGCATCCACTTGCCAGAGCGATTACAGAAGGCATGAAGAACCGGGGTCTCCAAGCGGTCGAGGTAGAAGCTTTTCAAGCAGATCCTGGTCATGGAATTGAAGCAAGGGCTGCGGGACATGAGCTTTTGATTGGCACACGGAAGCTCTTAAAGAAACATCATATCAGCTGCGAAGCACTAGAAGCAGTTGTGACTGAGCTTGAAGAACAAGGAAAAACGGCGATGCTCATTGCCATTGACCGCGAGCCAGCAGGTATTGTCGCCGTTGCAGATACGATCAAATCGTCTTCTTCTCAAGCGGTCGCTCGTCTCAAAGAGCAAGGGATTCACGTCGTGATGATGACAGGAGATAACAAGCGCACAGCAGAAGCGATTGCGAGTGAGGCAGGCATAGATCATGTCATCGCTGAAGTTCTTCCAGAGGAAAAAGCGGCTCATATTGTAGCGCTTCAGAAACAAGGAAAAAAAGTGGCGATGGTTGGAGACGGCATTAATGATGCCCCTGCCCTTGCAACAGCAAATATCGGGATGGCTGTCGGAACAGGTACAGATGTTGCCATGGAAGCGGCAGATATTACGCTCATGACAGGAGATCTCCATGCCATTGCAGATGCACTTGAATTTAGCAGAAAAACGATGAGAAACATTAAACAGAATCTATTTTGGGCACTTGCTTACAATTGTATTGGTATACCAGTCGCCGCATTTGGGTTCCTGGCACCATGGCTTGCAGGAGCGGCAATGGCCTTTAGTTCTGTATCGGTTGTGCTGAACGCACTAAGATTACAGCGATTGAAACCTGTCAGAGAGGGTGTGGCAAAATGAAGCTGAATGTCAAATGGGTGTGGACGTTGAGTGCTGTGATTTATGTAGCCATTGTACTGATAGGTTATGCGGTTTATGTCGAACTTTCTCCTCTTCAAGAGCCGCCAGCTGATCATATGCAACATGAGACTTCATCAGAAGCGAAGTCCTCGCATTCGGTGTCAGTCCTGCACTTCGGTGCTCGTCCTTTCTAGACTTCAATGGATTTCTATCACAAAGAGCTAAAATAAAGTTCATTTTAGCTCTTGCTCAACAATCAGAGACTTCGCCATAAGCGAAGTCTTTTTTTAACAATTTTGTGGAAAAACCCACCTTTTAAAAGATTTTTCATAAAAAATTCACTTCTTTTTGTTCCTTTTTGTCGTTTTTTGTAGGTTCATCGTTAAGATGCGATTAGGCAACAAAGAAAGCGTTATCAAAAAAAGGGGGTCCACGTATGAAAAAGTTAGGGTTAGCTTCTCAAATACTCATCGCACTTGTTTTGGGTGTTGTCGTAGGAGCACTATTTTATCAAAATGAAACCGTTATTAATGTGTTAACGCCGATTGGCGATATATTCATCCACTTAATTAAAATGATCGTTCTTCCAATTGTTATTGCTGCATTGATTGTAGCCGTTGCAGGTGTAGGCGATATGAAAACCATCGGAAGACTCGGTGGGAAAACGATTCTTTACTTCGAAATTGTGACAACGATTGCATTAGCAGTTGGACTGCTTGCAGCAAACGTTTTCCATCCTGGTACAGGAATTGATATGAGTAACATGGAGAAAGGCGATATCTCTAAATATGAAGAGACATCGAAAGCTTCTTCCGAAAAAGCTAGTTTCTCTGAAACGATTGTGCATCTTGTGCCAACAAACGTGTTCCAATCCATTGCAGAAGGTGATCTATTACCAACAATCTTCTTTACAGTGTTATTCGGATTAGGAATTGCAGCAGTTGGAGACAAAGGAAAACCAGTGTTAGGATTCTTTGAGGGGATACTCGAAGCAATGTTCTGGGTGACCAATAAAGTGATGAAGTTTGCACCATTTGGTGTATTCGCGCTCATCAGTGTGACGGTGATCAAATTCGGGGTCGGAGCGCTTCTCCCGCTAGGTAAACTGGTACTTGTCGTTTACGGCACAATGGCATTCTTCGTGATTGTCGTACTTGGCATTATCGCAAAATTAGCTGGAACAAGCGTCTTTACACTATTTAGAGTGTTAAAAGAAGAAATCATTCTTGCATTCTCAACAGCAAGTTCAGAAGCTGTATTGCCTAGATTAATGGACAAAATGGAGAAGTTCGGATGCCCGAAAGCGATCACGTCGTTCGTTATCCCAACAGGCTATACCTTTAACTTAGATGGAAGTGCCATCTATCAATCCATTGCCGCCATATTTGTTGCACAAATGTACGGCATGCCTCTTTCCATCTATGAGCAAATTACGTTACTATTAATCTTAATGCTCACATCAAAAGGAATGGCTGGTGTACCAGGTGCATCGATCGTTGTTGTCATCACAACACTTGGAGCAATGGGACTTCCACTTGAAGGACTTGCCTTCATCGTTGGGATCGACCGTATCCTTGACATGGTTCGTACAACTGTTAACGTATTTGGTAACTCACTTGCAGCCATTGTCATGTCTAAGTGGGAAAAAGTGTTTGATCAAGAGAAATCGAAGAAGTATATTGAGGAATTAAAACAACAAACAAAAGCAGCGTAAAAGGAGATCTTTTCAAATGACGAAGCTACAGGACAAGCAAGTTCGTATCGAACGAGACTTTCTAGGTGAAAAGGAAGTAGACACTCAAGCGTATTATGGAATTCAAACATTACGTGCAGTAGAGAACTTTCCAATTACTGGCTACCATGTTCATGAGGAACTCATCAAAGCACTAGGGATTGTCAAAAAGGCAGCCGCACTTGCAAATATGGATACAAAGCGACTATATGCTGGTCTTGGAGAAAAAATTGTTCAAGCCGCAGATGAAGTGATTGAAGGAAAATGGAATAATCAATTTATTGTCGATCCAATTCAAGGCGGGGCTGGCACTTCAATGAATATGAATGCCAATGAAGTCATTGCAAACAGAGCGCTTGAACTACTAGGAAAGGAAAAAGGCGCTTATACTGAGCTAAGTCCAAACACGCATGTGAACATGTCGCAGTCAACAAACGACGTTTTCCCAACAGCGATTCATATTTCAACATTGAATATGATTGAAAAACTACTTTATACGATGGAAAACATGCATCAAGTCATGACAGAAAAAGCGCAAGAATTCGATCATGTCATCAAAATGGGACGTACGCATCTTCAGGACGCTGTTCCAATCAGACTTGGTCAAGAGTTTAGTGCATATGCAAAGGTTCTTGCTCGTGATATTAAACGAATCAAGCAGTCTAGACAGCATTTATATGAAGTCAATATGGGCGCAACCGCAGTTGGAACAGGACTGAATGCTGATCCTAAATATATTCGCCAGGTCGTTGGTTATCTAGCTGACATTAGCGGATTGCCGTTAGTTGGAGCAGAAGATTTGGTCGATGCTACGCAAAATACAGATGCTTATACAGAAGTATCAGCTGCACTGAAAGTATGTATGATGAATATGTCCAAAATGGCAAACGATATTCGTTTGATGGCTTCAGGTCCTAGAGCAGGCTTTGGTGAGCTGCACTTGCCGCCGAGACAGCCAGGTTCATCTATCATGCCAGGGAAAGTCAACCCAGTGATGCCTGAGGTCATGAACCAAGTGGCATTCCAAGTCATTGGAAATGACCACACGATCTGCCTTGCATCAGAGGCTGGTCAGCTTGAACTGAACGTCATGGAGCCAGTTTTAATATTCAACTTACTACAGTCTCTCAGCATGATGAAAAATGTATTTGAATCCTTTGTCGATAACTGCTTGCGTGACCTAAAAGCAGATGAATCTAGATTAAAAGAATATGTAGAAAAGAGTGCTGGTGTCATGACGGCGGTCAATCCGCATATTGGTTATGAAGCTGCTGCACGAATTGCGAGAGAAGCGATACTTACAGGCGTATCTGTACGTGAGCTTTGTCTGCAAAATGATGTGTTATCAGAGGAAGAGCTTGATATCATCTTAAATCCTTTTGAAATGACAAAACCAGGTATTGCTGGCGCATCACTTTTAGAAAAGGATCGTTTAGAAGATTAAGCGGCATCATGAGAAGCGCACACCGACAAATGTCCGGTGTGCGTTTTTTCATGGACTGTTTGTTTTTCTGAAGCTCACATAGTATACTATCGTCAATTATTAGGGATGTGACTGCGTTTGAATCTACTGAAAAAATGGTTGAATACAGAGCCTTATTTAATTATCATGCTCATTGTTCTGACTCCGATTGGGGGAGAGCTGAAATTTTATCCATTTGAGGATAGCTTTCGGGTCAGCTTTGGAACCGTTGTCTTTTTCTTTATCCTGCTTCAAATGAAAAAATTCCCGGCATGGGCAAGCGGCATCATTGCGGGGGGATCCGTGTTTGCATTCCGGGTGCTTCTTGATACCGCTGTGTCAGGCCACTTAGCGCTGGAAGAGGCCGTTTCTTTAAGATTTCCTTCCCTGCTGTATTACGTCGTCTATGGTACGCTTTTTTATGTATTACAGGTCAGACGTTTTCGTGATAAGCCTTGGCTCATTGGGGCGACAGGGATTATCATGGAACTATGTGCAAGTGTAGTCGAAATGATTGCACTCAGGGGAGCTATTGATGAAATTTTAACAGTGAGAACGCTGTTTCAACTATTTGTATTGGCGATTTTCAGAAGCTTTTTCGTATTGGCTTGTTATACGATGATTCGATTATACGAAGAACAGGCGAGAGAGCGCCAAATGAAGAAGGAAAAGGAACACCTGTTGATGCTGCTGTCGAATCTTTATACGGAATCTACATATTTTTATAAAACCCTTGCACATGCTGAGCACATTACAGCTACTTCCTATCAATTGTATCAATCACTGCATCATGCAAAGGATACGGAATCATTAGATTTAAAAAAACTCGGAAAAACAGCCCTGCAAATTGCAGGTGAGGTACACGAAATCAAAAAGGATAATCAGCGAATTTTTTCTGCCTTATCAAAACTGATTCATGAGGAAAACTTTCAGGAGTATGCAAGTCCTGCTCATATCGCTGGACTTGTGATTCGTATCCATGAAAATTATACGGAATCTCTTAAAAAACACATCGTTTTTCATTATGATGAAGAAGGACAGCACCCTGCTTATCATGTGTATACCATTCTATCTTTATTAAATAACATTGTATCCAATGCCGTTGAAGCCATTCCGGTGAATGGAGAGGTATCACTATCCATTTTGCGGAAAGAAAATGATGTGATTTTTCAAATCAGTGACAACGGGCCAGGCATTAAAGAGCGTAACCATCATGTGATCTTTAAACCGGGCTTCACTTTAAAATACGACCAAGCCGGGAACCCATCAAGCGGCATCGGTCTTTCCTATGTGAAAGACACAGCTGAGAAGCTTGGCGGCAGTGTTGAAATGAAGAGTGTCCCGAATCAACAAACGAAATTCACTTTAACGATACCAATTGATCAAGTCAGCAGAAAAGAGGGGAATGGGAGATGAGATTTTTTATTGTTGATGATGATGAAGCCGTTCGTTCTTCACTGGCACAGCTCATTGAAGATGAAGAGCTTGGCATTGTGGCAGGGGAAGCAGAGGATGGTGCTGAAGTAACAGCGAGCTACTTAAATGATTTGCATATTGATATCTTGTGTATTGATCTTCTGATGCCGGAAAGGGACGGTCTTGAGACGATTCGAGCGATCAAGGATGAATTTCATGGGAAATATTTAATGCTTTCACAGGTAGAAACAAAGGAACTCATCGGCCAGGCATATACGCTCGGTGTCGAGTATTATGTGACAAAGCCGATCAATCGGGTAGAGGTCTTAAGTGTGCTCCACCTCATGATTGAACGTCTGCATTTAGAGCACTCAATTGAAAATATTCAGCATTCGCTCAAATCGGTCATGCAGTTCCAGCAGCGCGGACAGACGAAAACGAAGCAGAGGGGGAAAAGTCTTGCAGAGGCAGGTCAGTTTTTGCTCGCGGAGCTTGGGATTGTCGGCGAAAAGGGGTCTAAGGATTTACTAGATATGATTCTTTTCACAGATCAGTATTTAGCGTTACATGCCGATCAGCATGACTCTTTCCCTTCATTAAAAGTGATTTTCACTGGCATCACAGAGGATAAATTAAACGAACCTTTTACATCAGCAGACATCGCAAGAGAAGCAAAAGCAGCGGAACAGCGGGTAAGACGTGCGATCAACCAATCATTGAAACACATCGCCTCGCTCGGGTTAACCGATTTTTCTCACCCAACCTTTGAAAACTATGCATCAAAATTTTTCGATTTTACCATTGTGCGTAAGAAAATGAGTGAACTCACAAAAGAGACAAGTGGAAGAGAAGAGCACACACGTATCAATGTGAAGAAATTTGTGCAGGTGCTCTATTACGAGGCGAAACGTATTTTCATGGAAGATTAAAAAAGACATGCTCTCTATAAGGAGGGCATGTCTCAGCGTGTAGACAAACCCTCGCATTCGGTGTCAGTCCTGCGCTTCGGTGCTCACGAATGTCAAATTCGCTCCGCGCCAATGCTCGTCCTTCCTAGACTGCAAAGGTTTTCTATCACGCTGAAAAGAAGACAAAGGGCTAAAATAAAGTTCATTTTAGCCCTTTATCAACAATCTGAAGACATGCTCTCTATAAGGAGAGCATGTCTTTTTTTGTGATGGATTGAAGATGCATCTGTAGCACGGAGCGCATGAGCTGTGGCGGTAAACGATGGGGCTGTACGATTCCATTCAATGCAAGCCCATTGATGACCGCATAAAGCCGCTCAGTTTCTAATAAAAGATCGAGATGATCTAGCAGTAGCTCATCCTCTTTCAATTTCATTAAGCAAAATTGAACGGTTTGAAAAAGCTCGTCATACATCTTTGCATTGAGCGGCTGTAAATCTGGTTCAGTCAGTGCCTTGACTGTAAAAGCCTGCCACACCTCCATTTCAAATATTCGTTCTTCGTCTAGTGGAAGAACCTGCTCCAATAATGTGAATACATTTTCCTCTGTTGAACCGTTTAATGGAAGCTTAGCAATTCGCTCCTTCACTCTTTCCTGAATTAAATTCATGGAGAATAGAAATAATTCTTGCTGTGTGGAAAAATAATGACGCATAGAGCCGGCTGAAATGCCAGCTTCAACGGCTATTTTTCGTACAGAAGCGCTTTCCAATCCCTCTTGTTTAATCACTCTCATAGCAGCTTGAGCGACCTTTTGTTTTTGTTTATGGTGATCGACGATTTTTGGCATACCTTGATTTTAGCACAGCTATTGTTTTTTTAACACAGTTGTGTTATTTTTTATTTAATACAATCGTGTTAAAAAGGATGTGGGGAAATTGGTCGGTTTATTGATTGTGGCATGTGAAATTGGTTTTTGGCTGTTTATTCTTATGGGCTTAACACTGCGTTATGTATTTAAACAGAAAAAATGGGGTGCTTTCTTTCTTGTCTGTACGCCGGTTTTAGATCTCATCCTTCTTGCGGCTACTTATATAGATTTAAAGCAAGGGGCTGTGGCGAGCGTCATTCACGGGCTTGCGGCTGTCTATATTGGTGTGAGTCTGGCCTTTGGACATCAAATGGTGAAATGGGCAGATGCCCGGTTTGCTTATCGTTTTGCAGGTGGTCCTAAGCCAAAGGGGAAACCAAAGTACGGGAAGGAGCGGTCTTTGTATGAAATGGTGGGCTGGACACGTCATTTCATCTCTTATGTCATCGGAGCGGGGCTGTTATATGGATTGACCTATCTCATCCAAGCACCAGAACGAACGGAATCTCTGATGCAGCTTGTCAGTGTGTGGGGGATGGTCTTAGCCATTGATTTCGTCATTAGCATCAGCTACGTCATTTGGCCGAAAAAACACCCAGAAAATATAGCAGGTTGACAAAAAAGACAGGCGGACTCATTCCACCTGTCTTTTTGCTATGAGGACAATCCTTTGTAAATGGTGTCAATATTCCATTTCATCATCTTATAGTAGCTGTCCCCATCTTCACCTTCTTTGCCAATAGAGTCCGTAAATACTTTCCCCTTAATCGGAACTCCGGTTTCCTCAGATAGGCTTTCAAGGCTGCGCTTATCTACACTTGTTTCAAGAAAAAGGGCAGGAACTTGATGGTCTTTAACAAAATGAATGATGCGCTTCATTTGTCCAGGTGTTCCTTCACTTTCTGTGTTGATCTCCCAAATGTAGCCGGCTTTCAGTCCATACGCATCCGCAAAATATTTGAATGCCCCTTCGCTTGTGACAAGGAGTTTTTTGTCTTTTGGCAGTTGATCAAACTTGTCTTTTGCTTCATCGTGAAGCGTTTGAAGCTTTTTGATATAGGTTTCAGCATTTTTCTCGTAATCCTCTTTATGCTCAGGATCTGCTTGAATGAGCGCATCTCTGGCATTTTGCGCATAAAGAATCCCATTCTCGACATTCAGCCATGCGTGTGGGTCCTGCTGGCTTTCAAGCCCTTTTGAAGACAAATGCTTCACTTTGACGCCTTTACTCAGCTCGGCTACAGGTGCATCATCCCCGTCCTTGCCGCTCGATTCAAGCAGTTTTTGAAACCAGCCATTCCCTGTTTCAAGGTTCAAGCCATTAGATAGAACAAGGTCTGCATCCGTCGTATACTGAACATCCTTTGGTAGGGGGTCAAATTCATGTGGGTCTGTACCAATGGGAACAATGCTGTGAATAGAGACATGCTGTCCTCCTACTTCCTTCACAATGTCATAAAGAATGGAGTAGGTCGTGACAACTTTTAATTTACCGTCATCTTTTCCGGAACTCTTTTGCTGGGTAGAACAGCCTGCGATGACCAAAAGGGCAATACATACTGCGGTCAAACGGATTGCTAATACCTTCTTCATATATGTCCTCCTTTTACATAGACGCTTCCTTTTTTAACTGTGTTCGTTTTCGCTTCGATTTTAAGGATCTCCACAATATCCCTTGTTTCGGTGAAAAGATAAAGGCACTGCCGAATAATATGGTCGCGACCAGCACAATGGAAGCACCAGACGACAAGTTATACGTAAAGCTGAGCCCAAGTCCTACGACAGCTGAAACTGCTCCAAAAAAAGCAGATAAATAAATCATGATCCATAGCCGGTCTGTCAGTAAATAAGCGGTGGCAGCTGGTGTAATAAGCATTGCAACAACAAGAATAATACCTACAGTTTGCAGAGACGCCACGGTCACTAAGGTCAATAAGGTCATGAGGAAATAATGGATCATGCGATTCGGTAAACCGTAAACCGAAGAAATCACTGGATCAAATGAACTAATGAGCAGTTCTTTGTAGAAAACAATGACAGCCAGCAAAATGAAAATGCCAATGCCAAGCGTGATCCACATATCAGATGAACGAACGGCTAGTACGTTTCCAAACAAGATATGATATAAATCGCTGGAACTTTTCAAAAATGTAATCAAAATGATCCCAATGGAAAAAAAAGCAGTGAATACGATGCCGATGGCAGAATCATTTTTAATGCGGCTGTTTTGACTGACATATCCGATGCCGATGGCTGTCAGTACACCAGTTAGAACCGCACCAAAGAAAAAGTTAATGCCGAGCATATAAGAGATGGCGACACCTGGAAGTACAGCGTGTGAAATCGCATCTCCCATCAAAGCCATTCCCCGTAAAATGATAAAGCAGCCAATGACGCCGCAGATGATCCCTACCATAACGGATGTAAATAACGCTTTTTGTAAAAACGCATATTCAAAAAGTCCGGTTAAGAATTCCATTACGCGTCTCCTCCTGCTGATTTTAAAAATGGCAGTTGTGTTTCGTATGCTTGGAGCATGACCTCAGGACGAAGAATATCATGTACAGGCCCTGCTTTGACCAGCTTTTTATTTAGAAGAACGAGATGGCTGAAGTAATCATCGGCTTTACTTAAGTCATGGTGGACGACCAGAATGGTTTTTCCTTCATCTCGTAATTCCTTCAAAATGCCGATCATCGTTTCTTCACTTGCCATATCAATTCCGACAAATGGTTCATCTAAACAAAAGAGCTGTGCGTTTTGAGCGAGTGCTCGCGCAAGGAAGACACGCTGCTGCTGACCGCCAGATAATTCCCCAATCTGTCTTTTGGCAAAGTCCTGCATCCCGACCTTTTCTAAGCAATGGTACGCATAGGCACGGTCTTCTTTTTTCGGTCGTTTGATCAATCCGAGCTTTGAGTATGTGCCAAGCAGTACGGTATCCAGCACATGGATAGGAAACGTCCAGTCTAGATCATTTCTTTGCGGTACATAGGCGATCTGTTTTCTCACTTGTTTAAAGGGTTGTTCAAAAAAACGAATATCCCCTTGATCCTTTTCAATTAAATCTAAACATGCTTTCAATAAAGTCGATTTACCAGCACCATTTGGACCAATGATTCCAGTCATCGTTCCTTCCTGTATGGAAAGAGAGACGTTTTCTAGTGCATCCTGTCCGTGGTATGAGACATACAGGCGGTCGATTGTTAAAGCGTTTGACATCTCTTGCGGCCCCTTTCGATCATCAATTGCGTTTCCTAAAAATATATGCATACATTTAATAATTTTGACTAAAGGATGAAATGATTCTCTAACGCTAATTTGTTTCCTTAAGGAAACTTTTATCTTATTCTAATCGTATGTCCTTCTTTTGTAAAGAGAAATGCTGAATATTCCCATCAAGCGATCGTTTTTATGTTATGCAACGAAGAGGGGACATGAGCATGGATTATTGAAAATTCACGTGACATCCTTGAATACGAAAAATCTCAAACATTTGCTTATAAATGATTGACAGTTTGTAAGAACTCCTCATATAATAAGGGTAATTCAATATATGAATATGTGCTCATATATAATATCTACAGCAGCTGATAGGTTTGATTGAATCAGGGAAGGCTACTTATATAGAAAAAGGTGAGAACATGAAAAAGATGAAGGATGAATACGTATTAAGCGGTCTCGATTGTGGAAACTGTGCACGTAAAATTGAAACAGGTGTCAGCAAACTCGAAGGGGTTGAAGCCTGCTCAATTAATTTTGCGACGGGTACATTAACTGTGACACATGCTGATGCACAAGAAACGATGTCAAAGCGTATTGAAAAAACCGTTCAGTCCATTGAACCTCATGTGAGTGTATCACCAAAAGAAGAAGGACATCACCACGATCACGATCATGGAACAAAGAATTTAAAAACGATTGTACTGAAATTAATTGGTGGTGCAGTCATTGGAACGGCGGCTTATTTTATACCTGACAATGGCTTACTGAAGTTCATCATGTTTTTCGCCGCGTATTTACTCGTTGGCGGAGATGTTGTCCTGAAAGCGCTGAAAAATATTGTGCGCGGTCAAGTATTTGATGAGAACTTCTTAATGACCATAGCTACAGTTGGTGCTTTTGTGATTCAGCAGTATCCTGAGGCATTGGCAGTCATGCTGTTTTACCAAATTGGAGAACTGTTCCAAGGGGCAGCTGTGAACCGCTCTAGAAAATCAATTAGCGAATTAATGAATATCCGTCCAGAATACGCAAACCTCAAAGTGGGGCAAGAAACAAAAAAGGTAAAGCCGGAAGAAGTCAAAGCGGGTGACCGTATTGTTGTCAAACCAGGTGAAAAAATTCCTTTGGATGGACGCGTGATAGACGGTTATTCTCTTGTGGATACCTCTGCACTAACTGGGGAGTCTGTTCCAAGAGATGTGGAAGCAGGAAAAGAAGTGCTTGCTGGATTTGTGAACCAAAACGGCATTCTTGAAATTGAAGTGCAAAAAGAGCTCAGTGAGTCAGCGGTTACGAAGATTTTAGATTTAGTCGAAAATGCAAGCAGCCGTAAAGCGCAGACAGAAAACTTTATCACAAAGTTCGCTAAATATTATACACCTGCTGTGGTCGTGCTAGCTTTATTGCTTGCCTTTGTACCACCGCTTCTCATCCCATCAGCTCAATTGTCTGATTGGGTGTACCGGGCACTTGTCTTCCTTGTCATTTCGTGTCCATGTGCTCTCGTTGTATCCATTCCATTAGGTTTCTTTGGCGGGATTGGTGCCGCATCAAAACGAGGCATTTTAGTGAAAGGCAGTAACTACTTGGAAGCCTTAAACTCTGTGCGCTATGCGGTGTTTGATAAAACAGGTACTTTGACAAAAGGAAACTTTACAGTCACTCATATCGAAGCAGCGAATGAGAAATGGTCAGAAGAGGAATTGCTTTCTTTTGCGGCACTGGCAGAAGCACATTCTTCGCATCCGATTGCAGAATCGATTAAAGCGGCTTACGGAGCGTCTCTTGATGAGAGCCAGATCGAATCTTACGAGGATATTGCGGGTCATGGGATCAAAGCGACAATTCGCGGAGCCCATGTATTGGCAGGTAACCATCGCCTGATGGAACGAGAAGGCATTTCTTTTGAAAAAGAAAAACGAAGCGGAACGGTTGTGTATTTAGCAATAGACGGTGAGTTTGCGGGATCTATCTTGATTGCAGATGAAGTAAAAGACGATGCAGTTGAAGCGATATCTTCTCTAAAAGCTGCGGGCATTCAAACCGTGATGCTTACAGGGGATGCTGCGCAAGTAGGAAATGCAGTCGCACAGCAGATCGGCATTGACGAAGTTCACACTGAATTATTGCCACAGGATAAAGTCGCCAAAATCGAAGACATGTATCAGAAAAAAGCATCTCAAGACAAATTATTGTTTGTTGGTGATGGCATAAACGATACGCCGGTTTTGGCAAGAGCGGATATAGGTATTGCCATGGGTGGGCTTGGTTCGGATGCAGCAGTTGAAGCGGCTGATATTGTGATTATGACAGATCAGCCATCAAAGGTAGCGGAAGCCATTGCTGTCGCTAAAAGAACGAGAGCCATCGTATGGCAGAATATTGCGTTTGCTCTTGGGGTGAAGGCCGTCTTTCTCATACTTGGTGCATTCGGTATTGCAACGATGTGGGAAGCCGTCTTCTCGGATGTTGGTGTCACTGTACTGGCTGTTTTAAATGCGATGAGGGTCATGAAATAAAATTGTAAGGAAAAATTCATGAATAGCGTCTTTCATAATAGACCCCCTCTTGTTAAAATAGAAGAAGTTGGATAATGGCATTTTCCTGAGCTGTTATCCTTTTTCTTTGTGAAGGAATGAATGAAAAAGATAAGGTAGGTGCTTTTGTGAGTAAAAAAAATAATCAATCTTCATCCATCAAGTTTGCAGTTATATTAACCATCATTGCAGCTCTTCTCATCGGTATTTTCGTTGTGATCGGTAACAACAACAGCCAAGAAGCACAAACAGTCGACAGTAAGCCGTCTATTAAAGGACAGCCTGTCATGGGAGATCAAAAGGCAAAAGTGCAAGTTGTCGAGTTTGGGGACTACAAATGTCCATCATGTAAATCATTTGAGACAGACATTTTCCCAAAATTGAAAGCAGACTACATAGATAATGGCGATGTATCCTTCTCATTTATTAATTTACCACTGCCTGTTCATGGGGACGGTGCGGTATTAGCAGCACTGGCTTCTGAAGAAGTGTGGAAAGAAGATCCGAAAAACTTCTGGGCATTTCATGAAGCGGTCTACAACGCACAACCAGATAGTGAAGCAGAATGGGTAACGCCAGCAAAGCTCACCGAATTGGCGAAGAAGACAACGAAAATTGATACGGACAAGCTGAAAGATAACCTATCAAAGAAAACATATCAGCCACAGCTGAACACAGATGATCAGCTGGTGAATCAATACAAAGTAAATGGAACACCAACTATTTTCATTAACAATAAACAAGTCCAAAACTTTTATGACTATGATGAAATCAAAGAATTAATTGATCAAGAGCTGAAAGGGAAAAAATCATGAAAAATAAACTGATTTACTTATACAGCGCTTGGATCGTCTCGATTGTGGCGACGATGAGCAGCCTGTATTTAAGTGAAGTAAAGAAGTTTATTCCATGTGATATGTGCTGGTTTCAGCGCATTTTCATGTATCCGCTTGTGCTGTTACTTGGAATTGCTACATTCCGTGGCGATGTCAAAGTGAAGTACTACGTTCTCCCTTTGGCCGGGATTGGCGCTTGCTTTTCCATCTATCATTATATGGAACAAAAGATTCCAGGCTTTGCATCGATTCGTCCTTGTCTAAGCGGTATTCCTTGTTCCGTTGATTATCTGAACTGGTTTGGTTTTATCACCATTCCACTCTTAGCTCTCATTGCATTTATTCTGATCATCATTAGTATGCTGCTTTTAAATGCAAAAGAAGATTGAGGAGATAGCCTGCTTAAAAGCAGGCTATCAGCGTGTAGACAAACCCTCGCATTCGGTGTCATTCCTGTGCGCTGGTGCTCACGAATGTCAAATTCGCTCCGCGAAAGTAGCTGTTCTTCCTAGACTGCAAAGGTTTTCTATCACGCTGAAAGTAGACAAAGGGCTAAAATCAAGATCATTTTATCCCTTTGTCAACAATCTGAGCCTGCTTTTAAGCAGGCTATTTTTTATTTTTGCAAAAAGATAAAATTTAAAGAAAATTTGTATTGCTTTTCATTTGTGTCAGATATACATTAAGGGGAGAGTGTTAGATGATCAGACAATGGTAAGGAGATAAGCGGAAAATGGCATGGGAAGTGTTAAGTATTATAGGCATTGTGGCATTCGCCATTAGTGGTGCGATTGTCGCAATGGAGGAAGAGTACGATATTCTTGGTGTGTACATTTTAGGGATTGTCACAGCATTTGGCGGTGGAGCGATTCGGAATCTATTAATTGGTCTTCCGGTGTCTGCTTTATGGTCGCAGGGCAAAATGTTTACCATTGCCCTTGTATCCATTACGATCGTGTTTCTATTTCCAAAGCTTTTGCTCAAGCACTGGAGCACGTGGGGGAATTTCTCGGATGCGATCGGTTTAGCAGCCTTTGCAATTCAAGGTGCATTATTTGCTGTACAAAGAGAGCTCCCGCTCAGTGCGGTCATTGTGGCAGCCATTTTGACTGGAAGCGGCGGCGGTATTGTGCGTGATTTATTGGCAGGACGAAAGCCACTTGTGCTAAAAGCAGAGATTTACGCAGTATGGGCAGCCCTTGGCGGCTTACTCGTCGGACTCGGCTTAGCGCAAGGAGAGCTTGCTTTATATCTGCTGTTTGTCATCCTCGTCATATGCAGGGTTTGTTCCTACTTATTCAAATGGCGGCTTCCTGCTAGGTCTTATTTTTTAAATAAAGGGTAAAACGAAAAGAGGGCGATGTGTCGCTCTTTTTTTTATGTGTTATTCGAGCTTGATGTCAGCAGGTCAAGCTGTTTTCGTGTAAAATAAAAGTAGGTTCTTTATTCATCATTGGAACAATACACGAGATGAAAAAGTTGTCATTTGACTGAATATGTAGATTCAGTCTTTTTTGCCTAGATGGATTGTTATGTGTTGGTTTCGCTTTTTGCGGGATACTAAAAGAAACGCTCATGACCGAACGGATGGATCTGAAAGAAATGAACACATCTTTGCATGTAAGCAAAACATGACGGAAAAAATGAAATGGGAGGGACATGTACTAGTGGAGATTTTTTTGGCAGTGCTCGTACTACTAGCACTCATTGCATCATCTAATATTATCAATCGTTTTCTGCCCTTTATTCCAGTTCCATTAATCCAAGTGGGTTTAGGGATATTGGTCGCAGCTTTTCCTTCAGGTTTACATATTTCTTTAAATCCTGAGCTATTCTTCGTTTTATTCATTGCACCGCTGTTATTTAATGATGGGAAGCGTACCCCAAGGGACGAGCTGTGGAAATTAAGAGCGCCCATTCTTCTATTAGCTTTAGGGCTCGTATTTGCGACAGTCATTGTCGCAGGATATACCATCCATTGGATGATTCCAAGCATACCACTTCCAGCTGCATTTGCGCTTGCAGCGATTTTATCACCGACAGATGTGGTTGCTGTAAGTGCACTTTCCAGCCGTGTGAATATGCCAAAGGGGATCATGAGACTGCTGGAAGGCGAAGGGCTGATGAACGATGCGTCAGGACTTGTTGCCTTTAAATTTGCTATTGCAGCAACGGTTACAGGGGCATTTTCCATTGCAGAGGCATCCTTTAGCTTTGTTCTGATTGCTGCTGGCGGATTATTGACTGGATTTATTCTGTCGTTTTTTATCATTCGTTTTCGCTACTTTCTCCGCCGTTTAGGCATGGACGATGTCACAATGCACATCATCCTGCAAATCCTCACGCCGTTTGTGATTTATTTAGCAGCGGAAGAAATTGGCGTATCCGGCATTTTAGCCGTTGTTGCCGGTGGTGTGACACATGCCATCGAGCAAGACCGAATGGAAGCGAATTTAGCAAAACTGCAAATTGCTTCTTCAAACACGTGGAATATTATTTTATTTATTTTAAATGGCCTTGTTTTCGTTTTACTTGGGTTACAAATTCCTGATGTATCGACCGTCATTTTCCAAGATGAAGCCTTTAATAATATGCAGGTCATCAGTTACATTTTAATCATTACATTCTGTCTAATGATTCTCAGATTTCTATGGGTATGGCTGTTCTGGGCAGGAAACTGGAGTGTATCGAAAAAGAAGAACGCGAAAAAACCGAAGCTGCGTGCTTCCATGCTGATGACATTCTCTGGTGTTCGTGGTGCTGTTACATTAGCAGGTGCTTTCTCCATCCCATTTACGCTTGCAGACGGATCACCATTTCCTGAGCGTCATTTAATTATTTTCCTCGCAGCAGGCGTCATTTTATGTACACTCATTTTAGCGAGTGTGCTGCTGCCTATTTTATCGGAGAAAAAAGATAAGCAAGTGGATGTGGACTTAGATACAAAGATTCAGCACGCGAAACGGAAGCTGCTGAGAAGTGCCATTAAAACTCTAAAAGAAGGAATGAATGAAGACAATCGAGAAGTCTCCCTTGCACTCATCAATGATTACCGAATGAAGCTGAGAAATATTCAGCGGGAACCGTATCAGTTTGGTATGAGAAAACAAGAGAGAAAAATCAGACTACACGGCATTAAAGCAGAACAGATGAAACTTCAGCAGTTGATTGAGGAAGAGAAAATCGACAAAGAAGAAGCGTATGAGCTGCAAGAGAGATTTCATGAGCTGGAAATGCTCTATTCCAACTCCTTTAAAATTCGTTTCTCAAAAGTGAAGTTTCTGCGCTTACTACAATGGCTTCAACTATGGCGTCCGAATCAGCGTATTTCAAGCGGCATATTAGAAAACGAGGAATCGTATAAACAAATCCGTAAGAAAACGGCTGAAGCTGCGGTGGATTCTATTAAGCACCATATGACCGAAGACAATCAACAAACGTGTCATCAAGTCATTGGGTTTTACAATCAAGTGATATTCCGCTGTGAACATGGTCCTTCTTTCTTTCAGCAAAAGGATCGTACGTTTGACCGGAAGAAGAAAGAGCTTAACTTCCAAGCCGTACAGTCGATTCGTAATGAAATCCAAACCTTATATGAAAATGGCGAAATCAATCGTGATATTGCCCATCATTTAAGGGAGTATATCAACGACATGGAAGCAGTCTTACTGACCAATACATGATGTTGTCATCTTCTCGCCTATGTTTTATGATGAAAAAAAGAGACGAGCAGGGGGAGAGGCAGGATGACATATTACGGAGCGATTGAAGCTGGGGGAACAAAGTTCTGTTGTGCCATTGGCAATGAACATGGTGATATCATAGAGGAATTGACCATTCCAACAGAGCACCCGGAAAAAACCATCCAATCACTTATTCCATTTTTTCAGCAACATGAAATTGCAGCATTAGGGGTTGGTTCCTTTGGACCGATTTGTGTCCAGAAAGACGATCCTTCTTACGGTTACATCATGAATACGCCTAAAGTTGAATGGAAACATTACCCGTTTATACCTGAGCTGGAGAAACAATTAGGCGTACCGGTGTCCTTTACGACAGATGTCAATGCCGCAGCATTAGGTGAACTGACAAAAGGGGCCGCCAAAGGGCTAAGCAGCTGTCTGTATATCACGGTCGGTACGGGGATTGGTGCCGGGGCTGTTGTGAAAAATGAGCTTCTCCACGGTCACTCACATCCAGAGATGGGACACATCCTGGTCAGGCAGCATGAATCAGATCAGTTTGCAGGTGTCTGCCCGGCGCATGGTACTTGCTTAGAAGGACTGGCGGCAGGACCAGCTATTGAGGCAAGGTGGGGGAAGCCGGCTAAAGAGCTTACCGAAGAAGAAGAAGTTTGGTCTCTTGAAGCAGATTATTTAGCACAGGCATTAATGCAATACACGCTGATATTAAGCCCAGAGCGAATCATAATGGGTGGAGGCGTCATGAAGCAAAAACAGCTATTTCCGCTCATTCGAGAGAAGCTGGTTGCGTATGTCAATGATTATGTCGACATGCCGCCGCTTGATACATACATTGTCTCTCCTGGACTTGAGGACAAGGCAGGTATGACAGGTGCTTTGCTGTTAGCGATTGAAGCGAAGAGAAACGCCTGATAATAGAGTTTTCAAACGCAACATGAGATAATGAAAAAGATGGAATCTATGAAAAGGTGGTTGTTAACATGGTCAAAAGCTTGAATGATACCGTAACACTAAATAACGGAGTAGAAATGCCATGGTTTGGTTTAGGTGTATTCAAAGTGGAGGACGGCAACCAAGTGGTTGATGCCGTCAAAGCAGCCATACGAAACGGTTATCGCAGCATTGATACGGCTGCCGTTTATAAAAACGAGACAGGCGTAGGGAAAGCCATTAAAGAATCTGGCGTCAAAAGAGAAGAATTGTTCATTACGTCAAAAGTATGGAACACAGATCAAGGATATGACAAAGCACTCGCTGCATTCGATGCAAGCTTAAACCGGCTCGGTCTTGATTACTTAGACCTCTATTTGATTCATTGGCCTGGACCAAATGCAGATACATTTAAAGAGACATGGCGTGCGCTTGAGAAGCTTTATAAAGATGGAAAAGTAAGAGCGATTGGTGTCAGCAACTTCTACGTGCAGCATTTAGAAGAGCTGTTAAAAGATGCAGAGGTTGTTCCAGCGGTGAACCAAGTAGAGTTTCATCCAAAACTGACACTTGTCGAATTACGACAATATGCGAAAGAAAAAGGCATTCAAATTGAAGCATGGTCTCCGCTGATGCAAGGAAAGCTTTTGGATCATGACGTATTAAAGGAAATTGCAGCACAATACAACAAATCTGTGGCTCAAGTGATCTTGCGTTGGGATCTGCAAAGCGGCGTTGTCACCATTCCAAAATCAATCAATGAAGAACGCATTAAACAAAATGCCGACATTTTTGACTTCGAGCTTTCACAAGAAGACATGGAAAAAATCAATGCACTTAATAATAATGAACGTGTCGGGTCTAATCCAGAAACGATGACGGTTGGGTTTGAATAAATAAAAAATCCCCTTAGCGTGTAGACAAACCCTCGCATATTTTGTCAGTGAGTACTGGTACTTCCTAGACTAGCAAAGGTTTTCTATCACGTTGAAAAGAAGACAAAGGGCTAAAATCAAGTTCATTTTAGCCCTTTGTCAACAATCTGAATCCCTTTCTCTTTTTGAGAAGGGGATTTTTTAATTCCTGCTTCGGCGAACAGCCAACAGCATGAGGAAAGACAGGATCACAATACAAATGGTCCAAGCCCACGCAAGTTCCATTCGTCCAGAATCAATCGCCACATAGATGGCTGTTGGGAGGGTTTGCGTTTTCCCAGGAATGTTGCCGGCGAACATTAAAGTCGCTCCAAATTCTCCTAAAGCCCTTGCAAAACTTAGAACTGCACCAGAGAGAAGAGATGGCAGTGCGAGTGGGACGGTAATATAGGCAAAGACCTGGAAAGAATGCGCACCATCAACTTTTGCAGCACCTTCAATGTCTGACTCAATCGTAGAAAAACCAGCTTTCGCTGATTGATACATAAGCGGGAATGCGACAACTGTCGATGCAATGACCGCTGCCCAATAAGTGAAGATGACAGGCTGATGGAAGATCCATTCAATGGCTTGTCCAATCACACTGTGCTTCCCGAACACGACGAGCAGCAGAAATCCTACGACTGTTGGCGGAAGGACAAGCGGCATCATGAGGAGCGTTTCCACGATCATTTTTCCTTTGAAAGTTGTACGCGCCATCCAAAAACCAATGGACGTTCCTAAAACGACAGCCAATAACCCACTGAAAGCAGCCACTTGTACGGACAGCCAGATAGGTGAAAGAAAATCTTCGGTCAACATCGGCATTATTTCACTTGAAAGCCGTACTTTTTAAAAATCGCTGCGGCTGGTTCTGATTGGAGATATTGAAAAAATGCTTTCGCCTCTTTCATGTGATCAGTCTGTTTGACAATGCCAACAGGATAAATGATAGGGGAATGCATGTCTTGATTTGCCTCATCTACTATCTTTACTTTGTGAGAAACGAGCGCGTCCGTCTTATACACGACACCAGCTTCCACATTTCCTGTTTCGACATAGTTTAATACTTGACGAACATCCTTGCCATAGACAGCGTTCTGTTTCACTTGATCCCATATATTCAGTTTTGTGAAAATCTCTTTTGCATATGTACCAGCAGGAACAGATTCAGGTGTGCCAAGCGCTATCTTTCCTTTTATGTGCTGAACATCGCGGAAGGTTTTGATAGAAGAGGAACCTTCTTTTGGCACGATGAGAACAAGCTCATTTTGTATGGCATCCTTTGTATGATCCTGATCGATGTCGCCAGATTGAACAAGGTCATCAAAAGGCTCTTCAGCTGCTGAGAAGAAGAGATCCGCTTTTGCTCCTTGAGCGATTTGCTGCTTCAATGCACCTGATGACCCGAAATTATTCGTTAGTTTCACGTTTGGATGATCATCTTCATAGGCAGATTCAATCTCTTTCAAAGCATCCTGCAGGCTTGCCGCCGCTGAAATCACAAGTTCTGTCTTTTTGCTTTGATCTGATGACGTCGACTCCGTTTGACACCCAGTCAGGAGCAAACAGATGGTGACGTAGGTTAAGAATAAATATTTCATGATCACACCTCTTTATCATTCAACATCATGTGTATCCTTTATTATAATCAAACTTATTTGACCATTCATAGGTTTTCAGGAAAAGAGAAAAGAAAAAGCCGCCAGAGGGCAGCTTTTAATGCTGATAAAAACGTAGTAAGTTCCCGTTGATCACTTTATCTGATAGAGACAGCTCTTTATTGGCTTTTTCTATATAAGGCTGGCATACTTCATCTTCTTCAACAGGTTGTTTTGTTTTTTGATCATAGCACGTGTTCTTTGTATAAAGATAATCATCTGTAATAAAGTTTCCATTTCTCAGCACAGCGAACGGTGTACGCTCATTGGAGAAAAGGTCATTTCCAAATTGAATGGCATCTTTTGATTCAATGCCGAGTAAATGAAGAAGTGTCGGTTTGACATCCATTTGACCGGCTGTTTCAGAAATGGTTTGAGGGGCCTCGTCTGTCACCCCAGGAATGTAAATCAAAAAAGGGACCCGCTGCAGTTTAACCGCATCAAACGGTGTGATTTCATCCTGCTTCAGCAGCTCTGCCATTGCCTCATGATGTGCTTCTGAAATGCCATAGTGGTCTCCCATCAGGACAAACATTGTATTTTCATATAGTCCTTCTTCTTTCATTCGTTCAAAGAACCTTTTGATGGCTTCATCTTGATAGCGGACGGTGGTCACATAGCGGTTTAAAATGGTGCTAGTCGAATCATATTCATCAATGAACTGATCCTTTGGATCAATTTCAAATGGGAAGTGATTGGTTAAGGTAATAAACGTGCTGTAATAAGGCGCCTTCAGCTTTTTTAAATAATCAATGGATTGGTCAAAAAAGTCGATATCTTTTAAGCCCCAGCCAGTCGAATTCTGTTCATTGACATCAAATGAATCGACATCATAAAAGCGGTCAATCCCAAGAGATTCATACATCACATCACGATTCCAGAACGTTTTATTATTCGCATGAAATTGGACGGATTGATAATTCTCTTTTTTCAATTGCTTGTACAGTGTGTCATATTCGTTGTCACTCGCTGTGAAAAAGACAGCGCCACTGCTAGATGGATAGAGGGAGTTTGCGACGATAAACTCTGAGTCCGACGTTTTGCCTTGCTCTGTCTGCTGATAAAATTCATCGAAATAGAAGCTTTTTTTGGCAAGTTGATTTAAAAATGGGGTGATGTATTGTCCATTCACCTTTTGATTCATGACAAATTGCTGTGTTGATTCAAGTGAAATGAACACGACATTTTTGCCTTTAGCAAGTCCAAAATAGTCTTCATTCGGTGCACTGTAATCAGCTTTTGTGTAGTTTGCCACTGTTGAAAGTGTATCTTCGTCAGCAAAGGCTTTTTGACCAATACGTGCTGTTTGAGCGGCACCGTCATACAAATGGAATTGAAACAGCCCAAGGTTGCGTACAATGACTTCTCGATCATACGAGCTTGTCAAAAATCGAGGGTGGTCCATCAAAGCTGAGCTGACATGGAACAATAGCAAGCTGCAGCAAACCACATAGTATGTTTTGATCGTCTTAAAAGATGCTTTTGGTGATAGCGGTTTCCGTTTTAAGAGCCATGCCAGCACCACAAAATCAATCAGCATGAGTATAAATAGCGGATGAAACAATTCAGTCATACTGCTGCCCATATCTCCCATGTTCTTTGCTTGAAATAAGACAGGAATGGTAATGAAATCAATATAAAAACCGTAAAAGATCGTATTCGATATCAAAATGGCTGTCAAAATAAAATTTGTGGTCAATAAAAAGACCTTTTGTTTCGTTTCATTTAAGAAAAGAGCAATCCCAAACAAAGGGAGCAAAAAGCTAAGTGGATTGATCAAAAGCAGCCATTCGTGAAACAGATTGGCCGTTCGTATATGAAATCCGAATTGATAAATGATGTATGTTTTCATCCACATAAAGAGGATGGAGTACACTAAAAACCAGTGATTTTTGAAAAACGCTTTCATTTATGTAACTCCTCACCATTCTGTATTCAGCTGCAAGGCAAAAACACTTATCTTAAAACTACTAAAAAAATGAGGAATGATCAATTCATATCCTGCTTTTTTGCAAAACTCTTTTTTCTTTTTCTAAAACGGCAAAGGGATGGATATTCCGCAAATGACAGCCATGTAATAGCAGGTGACAATGGTCAGAGCAGCTAGTACGACTTGTTCTCCTGTGCTGCCTGTTTTGACATAAAAGGGGAGACGTACTTTCATGGTTGCAGGGAACAAAAATTTAATACCGTTCACTGTGCCTGCATCAAGGATGAGGTGGCTTACCATCCCAACTAGTAACCCGGTACTGAGGCTGTCATTTGGAATGTATGTTGTCGCAATAAAATAAATGATCAGCAGAAATAATAAACTATGTGTAAAGGTGCGGTGCCCGAACACACTACTGATCAGTGTGGAAAGGAGCGGGAATTTCCTGCCGATTTTGCTTTTCGTATGACATAGATCTGGGATGAGGGCACCTACTGATCCTGCAGCAGCCATCGTCACTGGTTCGAATCCGTAATAATAGGCGACGGCTGTGGAGGCGGCAATTCCGCCCATAATATGTGTTTTTCCTGTCATGATGCGTACTCCTGTTCTGTTTTTTGTTCAAGTACTCACTATATCAAGGGTGAATCCATTCAGCAAGGCTTATTTCTAAAGAAAAATGGGATAAAATAGTTGGCTGTTTGGAAAAACATTCTATAATAAGAAGGAAGTCATGTTGACACTAACGATAAGGATGCGATTCGGATGAGTAATGCAGACATTTTAAAAGAAATTGTTCTTGTACATTATGAAGTCAGCCGTAAATTAAACCGCAAGTTACTTGAGTTAGAAAAAGACATCACGCCTCCACAGATATATGCTCTTTCTATATTGATACAAGGAAAAGTATCACATGCTGAAGAGCTTAAACAAAGACTCTCTCTCAACCCAGGTGCCGCTTCCATTGCCCTCAATAAATTATGTGAGCAAGGCTACATTCAGAGAGAGAGGGACAAGGACGATCATTCCCTTGTTCGGCTAGAAGCCACGGAAAAAGGGCTGGCTATTTACGAAAAGCATACACGTCTTTTTGGAAAGGTGATTCAGCATATGATGTCAGACTTCACAGAGGAAGACTTAAAGACCTTTCTAACGTATTTACAAAAAATGAGACAGACCTTTCACGATGAATGAACCGCTCCTCTTTGTATAATGCTGAGCGCTGTAGCACAAATTAAACAGGCAAAGGCATTTTATGAAAAGGGGGGAAATAGCGATGTCATTTTTCCAAAAGGATAAAAAGGCGAAAAGCGAGAAAGACCATCAGCAGGTAGATCAGCTGTTAGAAGAAGCAAGTAAAGAACTAGCAGGCGATCCGCTTCAGGAAGCTGTCCAAAAGAAGAAAAACAACCATCAATAAGCTGACAAAAAGGCGGAGAATCATTTCTCTGCCTTTTTTCTATGTTTTTCCCTTTGACAGATATGAGAATGTTTGATAACCTTCGTGTAGTAAAAATGAATAGAAATCCTCACGCTATGTCTCAGTGAGGTAGAGGTTGCGCGGATGATGAGTCACTCATGGGAGAGATGGAATCGTTGATCATGAGAAAAAAGGCATCAGCGCCGAAGTGTAGAGAGAGCTCCAACTTTCTTTATGCTGGGTCTGCATTGAACAAATGCAGGACTGCCACGTCTTTGAAGCGTGGAGGGCTATCCGGAGATCAAGGTGTATGTTTTGAAAAGCATGGACTTTTGTTCAGGCTTTTTTTTATGTTCTGATTGCCTAAGAAAAGGGTATGCTGGTAAGAAAGTGACCCAACATGAACATAAAGAATGCAAGTCATTGCTTCACAAATATATCAATGAAGATACTGCCGGGTCTGGTCCAAAGTGAATATAACGGAGGTACGAAAATGGAACAGACAAAAAAATGGGGTTTTTGGTTATTGACGGCTTTTGTCGTCGGAAATATGGTAGGTTCAGGCATCTTTATGCTGCCTAGTACACTTGCCCAGCATGCAAGTCCTTTAGGTGTGACGATGGCATGGCTTGTCACAGGTGGCGGCGTACTGATGATTGCCTTTGTGTTTGGACATTTGTCCATTCATAAACCGCAGCTAACAGCTGGACCACAAAGCTATGCAAGAGCGCTTTTTAAAGATCCGAAAAAAGGAAAAGCAGCCGGTTTTACAATGGTTTGGGGATATTGGGTGGCAAGCTGGATTAGTAATGTCGCCATTATCACAAGCCTAGCTGGTTATTTAACAACCTTTTTCCCAATTTTAACCGTGAAAACGGAGGTCTTTACTTTTGGGAAAGAAGCGATCACACTTGGTCAGCTCACAACGTTTATCGTATGTACAATCCTTCTATGGGGGACTCATACGATTTTAATTACAAGCTTAAGCGCAGCAAGTAAGCTGAACTTTATTACGACCTTTTCAAAGGTGCTTGGATTCGTCCTTTTTATTGTCGCAGGCTTATTTGCATTCCAAACAGCATTATTTGAACATTATTATTTCCCTGTTGAAGCAGCAAGTGGTGAAGGAGTGCTCGGACTTGGAGGCCAAATTCATCATGCGGCCATTTCCACACTATGGGCATTTATCGGCATCGAATCTGCTGTCATTTTATCAGGAAGAGCCTCCTCGCAGCGTGATGTCAAACGTGCGACGATTACAGGACTTTTAATTGCACTGTCTATTTATATGATTATTACCTTGATTACAATGGGCGTTCTGCCGCATGATCAATTGCAAGGTTCTGATAAACCATTCGTAGACGTGCTTCAGCTGATTATCGGACCGGCTGGCGGCATTGTCATGGCACTTCTTGCGATCATTTGTTTATTTGGTTCGATGCTCGGCTGGATTTTGCTTGGTTCTGAAGTCCCTTATCAAGCAGCAAAGGCTGGCGATTTCCCAGCAGTGTTTGCAAAAACAAACAAAAAAGGCAGTCCTGTTTTTGCTTTGACTGTCACAAATATCATGTCACAGCTGTTTATTTTCTCAGTCATGTCACGTACGATTAATGAAGCCTTTACTTTCTTAACAACATCAGCGACACTTGCGTATCTCATTCCGTATATCGTGTCGTCGATCTACAGCTTTAAGGTCATCATGCAAGGTGACACATATGAGCTCCAAAAAGGAAATCGGACAAGAGACGGGATCATTGCGCTTGTGGCCATGGGGTATTCCGCTTGGGTCATTATTTCAGGCACAGCTGATTTAAAAACATTTGGTCTTGGTATTGGATTGTTTTTAGTTGGCATTTTACTCTACCCATTCATGTCCAAAAAATTTGCCAAAGGTACAGTATAAGAAATACGTTTCTCCAGCATTGGAGAAACGTTTCAGCGTGTAGACAAACCCTCGCATTCTTTGTCAGTCCTGCGTGCTGGTGCTCACGAATGCCAAATTCGCTCCGCGCCAGTACTCGTCCTTCCTAGACTGCAAAGGTTTTCTATCACGCTGAAAAGAAGACAAAGGGGTAAAATAAAGTTCATTTCACCCCTTTGCCAACAATCTAATACGTTTCTCCAGCATTGGAGAAACGTATTTTTTTATGAGGCAGATGTTAATCGATCCACAATAAATTCGAGCTGACCTTCTAGTGACACAGGGTCATTAAAGAAGTAACCGACTGTATCTGTTTCAAATACGCGTTTGTTTTGGACAGCAGGAAGTGATGCCCAGATGCTGCTTTTATACACTTGATCGCCATTACTTTTTGAACCGCTCCATGGGCTTGTGAAAATATAATCACCTGCAAATTCTGGAAGCTTTTCAAGAGAAATGTTTGCATAACCGACACCACTGTCGATGGCTTCTTTTTGGGCGGCCTTCGGAGCTTTTAATTTCAGCTCGTCATAAATGATTTCACCACCGCGTGCAAAAGTGTTACCGAAAATGTAAATGCCCTTATCGAATGGTGATACGATCGAAACGGTTTTGTTTCCTACAGCTTTTGTTACTTTTGGTTTCACTTCAGCAATTTTGGCATCCCATTGTGTGATCCAATCCGTTGCTTTTTTTGATGTGCCTGTCATTTTACCGAATTCTTTTAGCTGGTCTTTAAACGAATATTGATTGTATTGAATGGCAACTGTAGGGGCAATTTTTTTGTATTGATCAAATTTCTCATCTTCTCCCCAAGCAATGATCATATCCGGCTTCAAAGAGGCTACTTTCTCAACAGAGGGAGATTTTCCAATATTTTTCACTCCATCTGTTTTTCCTTTATAGAAAGGGTTTTTAAAGATGGGCGCAGTGGCAGCAATTGGGGTTTTGCCGAGTGTGACGAGATCCCCGTAATAGCTTTCCGCCAGAAGCACAATTCGTTGTGGGTTTTGAGGCAGTTTCACTTCACCCTTTACATCTTGATAGGTGATCGTGTCATTTTTTTTGGCTCCCGATTCTTTATTGGAAGTGCTGCCGCAAGCAGCAGTAAAAATCATAAGGGTCATGAAGGAAATCAAAAGAAGTCCAGTTCGTTTTTTCACAAAAGTTCGCTCCTATTCAATTGTTTATGATAATGATTCTCATTTGCATTTATATCTTATCATGATGGAAGAAAAAATGCATCGGCTATTTTAGAACCGAAATGAAAATGGTGAAATTCTCCCGGTTTTTTGATGAAAATAAAGAAATTTATCAGAACAAGGATTTCAAAACGTGAAGAAAGTGATATACTAGACTCCGAGATTGATAATCATTATCACTAATAACGAATAGATATGAACGGAAAGGAAGAGACTGGTTTTGGGCTCACAATCGAATAAACAGCTGTCAGCTAAAGATGATGCGATAGATATTGTGACAAAGCCTTTTGGTACAGCAGCTGTTGTCATCATAGGAATCATTGCTTTAGCATTCGGTCTTTTTTTATCAGTATCGCTAGGAGCGGCAAACATTCATTTACACACGGTATGGGAAGCCGTCTTTCATTTTGATTCACAACAAACCTCACATCAAATCATTAGGGAACTAAGGCTACCGCGTACAGTTGGTGCCGCACTTGTCGGTGCCTTTTTAGCAGTATCAGGTGCCATCATGCAAGGCATGACAAGAAATGCGCTTGCGTCTCCTGAAATCATGGGTGTGACAAATGGCTCTGCATTTGCGATTGCCATTGCGTTTGCTTTTTTCCCAGGCCAATCTTCTTTTACATTAATTCTTTGGTCATTTTTGGGTGCAGCACTTGGCGCCTCTATTGTATTTGGGGTTGGAACCCTTTCAAAAGGGGGACTTACTCCTGTGAAGCTAGCATTAGCCGGTACTGCTGTTGGCGCACTTTTAAGCTCAATTTCCTCAGCGATTGCCATTCGATTTGACGTTGCGCAAGATATGAGTTTTTGGTACGCAGGTGGTGTGGCTGGTGTGAATTGGAGCAATATTAAGATCATCATTCCAGTTGCGGCTGTAGGACTGATCATCGCAATGATTCTTGCCCGCTCCATCACGGTTTTAAGCTTGGGCGATGAATTAGCAAAAGGGCTTGGACAATATACACGAACAGTCAAGGTACTTGGCATATTGGTCGTGATCCTTTTAACAGGTGCAGCCGTGTCAGTTGCAGGTTCTATTGGCTTTATCGGGCTTGTGATTCCTCATGTTACGCGTTTCTTGGTCGGCGTTGACTATCGCTGGATTATTCCTTGCTCAGCTATTTTAGGGGCTATTTTGCTCATTTATGCAGACATTGCGGCAAGGCTTGTCAATGCGCCGTTTGAAACGCCAGTTGGTGCCATTACAGCCATTATAGGCGTTCCTTTCTTCTTATATTTAGCGAGACGTGAAAGGAGCGGAATTTAAATGGAAATGGTGCAGCAGGCAAAGAAAAAGAAATACAAACGAACGATGGTCATGATCTTTTTAGCCATCGTGGCTGTGTTCCTGATTAGTTTAAATACCGGAGAGATAAGGATTTCTCCGATGGATACATTCAAAACATTTTTTGGACTTGGAAGTGAAATGGATGAGCTTGTATTATTCGAGTTCAGACTTCCAAGGATGGTCATCGCTTTACTTGTTGGCGCTTCTATCGCTGTATCAGGAGCCATTTGGCAAGGTGTTTCTCAAAATGGTTTAGCTGATCCCGGCATTCTAGGTGTAAATGCGGGTGCAGGCTTTGCGGTGGTTTTGTTTATCTTTGCCTTTCAGGGTTCGATGTCGAACTTAGGTGATTTTTCAATATTTGTACTGCCGCTTTTCGCTTTCGTAGGTGCCGCCTTTGCTGCATTCCTCATTTATGTACTAGCGTGGAAAAAGGGCATTACACCTGTTCGATTGATTTTAACTGGTATTGGGATCAATGCTGCATTTTCGGCAGCAATTGTGGTCATTCAATTAAAGATGAGCCCAAATGATTTTAACCAAGCCATTGTGTGGCTGTCAGGAAGTATTTGGGGCTCAAGCTGGACATATGTCTTATCAGTCGTGCCGTGGATGCTGATTTTTCTTGTATTAGCGATGGTGAGGGCACGCTACTTAAATATCATGAATTTGGGTGATCAGATATCTTATGGCTTAGGGATTTCAGTTCATAAAGAAAGAAGTTTTCTCATGCTGATTGCAGTTGCATTAGCCGGTGCGAGTGTCGCTGTTGCAGGGAGTATATCGTTCCTAGGGTTAGCGGCACCACACCTCGCAAGAAAGCTAGTTGGACCGAAACATCAAGGAATGATACCGGCGTCCGCTATGATTGGTGCACTGCTGTTATTACTTGCAGATACACTTGGGCGTGTCATACTTGCTCCATCAGAGGTGCCCGTTGGACTTGTCGTTTCTGCCTTAGGCGCACCTTACTTCATTTACTTATTGATGAAAACGAACCAATGAGGAAGGAGAGTACAACAGATGAAATCACTTGAAACAGAAAAGCTTTGTATTGGCTATCATGACCGTTTGATTGTAGACGATTTAAATATCAGCATCCCAAAAGGCAAGGTAACGACATTAATTGGGCCGAATGGGTGCGGGAAGTCAACGATTTTAAAAACAATGTCTCGTATTATGAAATCCCATCAAGGTGCTGTTTATTTAAATGGCCAGGCTATCCATCAAACACCAACAAAAGAAATTTCAAAACAAATGGCCATCTTACCGCAGACGCCTGAAGCACCAAGTGGTCTGACCGTTTATGAGCTTGTGTCATATGGACGTTTCCCACATCAAAATGGATTTGGCCGTTTATCAAATGAGGACAAACGAATCATCAGATGGGCACTTGAGGAGACGGGAATGATTGCATTTCATGACCGGCCAATTGAAGCACTCTCTGGTGGACAGCGTCAGCGTGTATGGATTGCGATGGCACTCGCTCAGGAAACAGAGCTGCTTTTATTAGACGAACCAACGACGTATTTAGATCTTGCTCATCAGCTGGAGATCCTTCAGCTATTAGAACGCTTAAACAGAGAGCAGGGCAGAACTGTGCTGATGGTGATTCATGATCTGAATCATGCTGCACGCTTTTCACATTACATGATTGCCCTCAATCAAGGGAAAGTCATTAAAGATGGTACGCCTCATGAGGTCATGACAAAAGAGGTACTCAGTCAGGTGTTCCACATCGATGCAGAAATTGTGCTTGATCCGAGAACGAATAAGCCGATCTGTTTAACATATGACTTAATGAATCATGAAAGAAAGCTTGAAGCTGTGAACGGATAATAGATGGACAAAAACTCGGTATATATGACCGAGTTTTTTTGCATCTTCTGGTATTACCTTGTTATGCCATTTTCTCCAGTTGATCTTTTTTCGCTTTTATGTAGAAAAGAGGTACTTTTTTACTTTGGACAATGGTAATATACGGTTAGAGATCATAGCTAGAAAGGAAAGAGATGCGTGGAAACAGCAAAAATATTGATTGCAGATGACGAAGAAGCAATTGTAAAAATGGTTGAACGCGTATTAAGAAAAGAAGGGTTTCAACATATTTATAAAGCCTATCATGCAGATGAAGCATTAGATATTGTCAAAAACGAGGACATCCACCTCTTACTTCTAGATGTGATGATGCCCGGTAAGTCAGGCTTTGATGTTCTGCCTGACATCAGGAAAATGACGAAGGCACCGATTTTCTATTTAACAGCAAGAACGTCTGATGTAGACAAATTGACTGGATTTGCACAAGGTGCAGACGATTACATTACAAAGCCATTTAATCCGTTAGAGCTAGTAGCTAGAATTAAGGCGCACTTAAACCGAACTTATATCTCCTTACAGGAGGAGCAAGATGATACTCAAAGTCGATTTGAATTTTCCCATTTCTCCTATCATCCTCATTCAGCCGAATTGAAAGTAAGAGGAGAGGTGACTGCATGCTCTGCTCAGCTTCTCTCCTTGCTGAAGTACTTTTGTGATCATCCGAATGTGGTTCTTTCAAAAGATCAAATTTATGAGAAAGTATGGGGCGTTCCATCATATGGTGATAACAACACCGTGATGGTTCATATTCGAAAGCTGAGAGAAAAGATCGAGTTAGATCCGAGTCAGCCAGAATATATTGTGACGATCCGTGGTATGGGCTATAAATTTATACCGCATCCAGCAAAGGTTATTAAATAATTTATGAATTTACGAACAAAACTCTTCTTTCACTTTGTTGGACAAATGTTTATTGTGATTGCCATTTTGGTGATCGGAAATACGTTCTCTGAAAATTTATATTTAACAAAACACTTCGAGAACATGGCTGAAACCGGTTTAACAAAAGCTGATGGAGATACACTCATGAGCTGGCTTTATTTTAACGAGGATGGAAAAATGGAAGCCGATGATCAGCTCAAACAAGCAGTAAGAAAACGAGATGGCTGGCTGCAAGTCATTGATTCAAAAAAGCATAACGTCTATAGCTACCATCGCCCTAAGACCATTCCAACATCCTATCAAAAGGATGAAATGATCAAAATCTTTGAAAAAAGACAATTTAAAGATTACAAGATGTATTTTTGGCCCATTGAGATTGATCAAAAAAGCTTTATCGTTTTGTATGGGTTTAAAACAAACAGCACAAAGGTAGCCAATTATTTGAAGCAGCATGAGAAAAATTTGGCTGCTCTCTCTCAATATTCAACTGAAACGAAAGAATTCTTGAAAAGAATGAATGGATCGGTGCATCTGTTCAATGATGAAGGGAAATATTTGAAGGGCATTCGAGCTAATAACAATTTGGAAAATAATGTAACGGATGTTGAACTGCTCAAATATCAATCAAAGCCTTGGGAGTTTAGAAGTGATCTCTCTTATATTAGAGTGAATAAAAACCTGTATATCATCATTTCTGTACCAAATAAAGTATATAGCCCAGACGAATTATACGATAAAGAAAGAGATGCTTTAAATCAATATAGAACCATCTTGATTGCAGGTCTTGCGCTTACGATTATTATCGTTATGACATTATGGTACTCGTATCGCTATGGGCTACCGATCTATCACATTATCCGCTGGCTGATTTTCTTATCAAGAAATAAATTGCAGGAGCCAACAAATAGAAAAGGTATTCCAGTAAGTAAAAATAAAAAGGGCCGTATTAAGCGGGAGTACCGGCTGTTTGAGGATATCCTCAAAACAATGGATCAGCTCACCAATACGTTAAAAGAGAATGAAGCAAACCGAAGAAAAATTCAAACCACAAGGGAAGAATGGATCGCAGGGCTGTCTCATGATCTAAAAACGCCTCTTAGCACGATTTACGGCTATGGATTAATGCTAGAATCAGATCAATACCAATGGTCCAAGGAAGAAGTCATGGAAATGGGACAAGTCATTCGTGAGAAATCAGAATACATGTCGACCTTGATTGAGGATTTAAACCTCACGTATCGATTGAAAAATGGTGCATTGCCTATTAATCGAAAACCTGTTGAGCTTGGTGAATTTTTAGCTTCCATTATGGACGAGTTTTCAAGAAGCACGCTTTCAGAAGATTATTTATCATCCTTTGAAGATCAAACAGAGGGTGTCATGTTTGAGATCGATAAAGCCTGGTTTAGACGAGTCATTGAGAACCTGCTGGCGAACGCAGTGAAGCATAACCAGAAAGGTACTCTTATTCAAGCTGTTCTATCTGAAACAAATGATGAAGTTCGGATCGAAATGAAAGATAACGGACGCGGAATGGCGCAAGAAACAGTGGATCATTTATTTAATCGTTACTATAGAGGGACAAATACGAATGATCCAACAAATGGAACAGGACTAGGACTGGCGATTGCAAAAGAGCTTGTCTTACTGCACGATGGCGATATTCAAGTAGAAAGTGAATTAGGTCAAGGAACAACTATTGCGATTATCCTAAAGAAAACACCATCTGTAAAATAGCCAAAAAACGATTTTCTTTTCTAAAGGAGATCGTTTTTTCTTGTTTTAGGATTGAAATCGATTTTGTAAACGATTACAATAAAATTGTTAACGTGAACAAATTGATTTTCATCATTATAAGAGATGGGGGAGTTTGATGAAAGCTTTTTTAGATGAGCAGTTTTTATTAAACAGTCAAACGGCGGAAAAGCTATACCATGAGTTTGCAAAGAACCTTCCGATTATTGATTACCATTGTCATTTAAGTCCAAAAGAAATCTATGAAAATAAAACGTTCCAAAATATAACCGAAGCATGGCTTTACGGAGATCATTACAAATGGCGAGCCATGAGAGCAAATGGGATACCTGAAACACATATCACAGGGGATGCCTCAGATGATGAGAAATTTTTAGCATGGGCGAAAACTGTTCCGATGACGATTGGAAATCCTCTCTATCACTGGACCCATCTAGAGCTAAGACGATATTTTGATGTCGAAGAACTTTTGAATGAAGAAAGCGCAGACATCATCTGGAAAAAAGTAAATGAAAAGTTGCAAGGAGACGGATTTGGTGCGAGAGATTTCATTGTGAAATCAAATGTTGAAACGGTTGTGACGACAGACGATCCGGTTGATTCGCTGATTTATCACCAACAACTGCGGGAAGAAGGCTTTTCTGTGCAAGTGCTGCCAGGGTTTCGGCCAGATAAGGCATTAGATATCACAAATGACTTGTTTATCGAGTATGTTCATCAGCTGGCGGAGGTTTCATCTATCAAGATCGAATCATATCAAGACTTCATAAAAGCACTTCATATGCGAATCGATTTCTTTCATGAACAGGGCTGTTTGATTTCAGATCATGCCATCAATGAAATGACTTACGAAGACACGACGGAAGAAGAAGCTACGATCATTTTTCATAAAAGAATGTCTGGACATCCATTGACGGAAAAGGAGAAGGTTCAATTTAAAACACACACATTCATTGAACTAGGTCAGGCATATGCTCAGCGGGGATGGGCGATGCAGCTTCATATCAATGCGCTCAGAAACAACAACTCGAAAATGTTTAAGCGACTTGGACCAGATACCGGATATGATGCAATGAATGATGAAGACATTGCAAAGCCTCTTTGCCGCGTATTAGATCGGTTAGAACAAGCACATGCATTGCCAAAAACCATCCTCTATTCCTTGAATCCAAGGGACAATGTGGTGATTTCAACAATAGCTGGAAGTTTTCAAGATGGAAAGACTCCTGGGAAAATGCAGCATGGAACAGCTTGGTGGTTTAATGATACAAAGCAGGGAATGACAGAGCAGATGATGGCACTTTCCAGTATCGGACTGATCAGCCGATTTATTGGGATGCTGACAGATTCACGAAGCTTCCTGTCTTACACAAGACATGAATATTTCCGTAGACTGTTATGTGACATCATTGGAGATTGGGTGGAAAAAGGTGAAGCGCCTAATGATCTCAATTTGCTAGGGGGAATGGTAAAAGGAATCAGCTATGAAAATGCAAAGCAGTATTTTCAATTTGAACGGGCAAATGAGCTACCGCATAAAAGCAAGATGATATGAACAAAAAGCAAGATTATGAAAGCGTTTTTATGATAAGATGATAAAAAATCATAAAAGGCGGAATAGCATGACAGTCACAATCAAAGATATAGCAAAAT
Organism: Bacillus sp. 22190; assembly: GCF_052045575.1. Lineage (NCBI taxonomy): Bacteria > Bacillati > Bacillota > Bacilli > Caryophanales > Bacillaceae > Bacillus > Bacillus sp. 22190. The sequence continues at coordinate 526,740 of NZ_JBQEPF010000001.1, forward strand.
TGGCAAACGTTTCTCATACCACAGTATCAAGGGCTTTAAATAATAGCCCTTTTATTAAAGAGAAAACAAAACAAAACATCTTGTCGATTGCAAAACAGCTGAATTACTCACCGAATGTCCATGCCAGAGGCCTTGTCTCGCAAAAATCATTTACAATTGGTCTGTTTTTTACGAGTTTAACAGAAGGCACATCCTCAAGTTTCTTTGTTGATGCATTAAAAGGCGTCAACAGTGTGATAACAGAAAACTATCATTTGGTTGTAAGAGGAATTGACGATTTTCACGATTACACAACCATTCATAAACAGCGGTATGATGGTATTTTGCTCATGAGCCAAAGCGAGCATGATGAAGCGTTTATCCATCATGTGAAAAAGCAGGGCATTCCCATTATTGTACTGAATCGCCGTGTAGAAAGTAATCAAGTGATGAATATATTAGCGGATGATGGTGAAGGGGCATACCAAGCTGCACACTATTTCATTCAGCAGGGGCATAAACAAATTGCCATTATTGAAGGGAAAGAAGGGTTTAAATCCACACAGGAAAGAAAAGCTGGTTTTCTGCAAGCACTCATTGACCATCATGTACCCATGAAGAAGGAATACATGATCACAGGCGACTATCATATGAAGAGCGGCTATGAATCAATGGAAGCCTTACTCACTCTTGATGATCCGCCAACTGCCCTTTTTTGCTCCAACGATGACATGGCGATTGGTGCGATGAATGCATTGTTTGCAAAAGGTAAAAGGTGTCCTGATGATCTTTCTATTATTGGTTTTGATGATATTTCATTTTCATCTTATACAACGCCTGCCCTCACAACAGTCAAAAAGCCAATTGAAAAAATGTGTGCGCTTGGAGCAGAAGCCATCCTTTCAGTCATCAACGGTGAAAAGCAAGAAGACGATCATCTGGAAAAAGTGTATGTCCACACAGAGCTGATGATTAGAGATTCAGTAAAAAAGGTGCAGTAATCAGCATCTTTTAAATGAAAATGTTCACGTGTGCAAAAAATGCGGGGAGGAAAAGCGTTTGAGACGATTATCCAAAGATGTGTACCCAGTGGCTGAATATCCTGAAACCATTCTACAAATTGGCGAAGGAAACTTTATGCGGGGATTTATGAATTGGCAGATCCAGAAGCTAAACGACTGTACAGATTTTAAAGGAAGAGCAGTGGTTGTTCCTCCTCGAAAAGGATCAGTGACTGCTCTAAATGAACAAGATGGTTTGTACACTTTATGTATTCAAGGGTTTCATGACCAAAAAGAAATGAACGAACGGATCGTCATTCAATCCATCAGCAGGGGAATCAGCACATATACAGATTATGAAGCCTTTTTACATGTAGCGGAAAGTCCTGATGTGCGCTTTGTCTTTTCTAATACAACAGAGGCAGGACTTGTGTTAAGAAAAGAGGACCGATTAGAAGATCGGCCGCAAGTAAGTTTTCCAGGAAAGCTGACAGCCTTCTTGTATCACCGCTTCAAAGCTTTTTCTGGAGATGAGAAAAAGGGCTTGATCATTTTACCTTGTGAATTGATTGAACAAAACGGTGATCGATTAAGAGAATATGTGATCACAATGGCAGCTGAGTGGAATCTTCCGCCTGATTTTGTGGCTTGGGTCAAGGAAGCCAACACGTTCTGTAATACGTTAGTTGATCGGATTGTCCCAGGATTTTCTCAGGAAGCAGCGGAGACTGTTCAAAAAGAAGAGGGGTATATCGATGAATTGCTTGTCACAGCAGAATATTATCACCTGTTTGTCATTGAAGCACCTGCGTTTGTTCAAAAAGAGCTTCCTTTTCAAGAAGCAGGGTTAAACGTACTTTTTGTGGAAGATATCGCTCCCTATCGTATGAGCAAGGTTCGCATTTTAAACGGTGCGCATACAGCGATGGTGCCGATTGCATATTCATGTGGCTTGGATACTGTCAAAAAAGCGGTGGATGATGAGCATGTTGGTGTGTTCATTCGCCGCATGCTTGAGGAGGAAGTGCTGCCAGGTTTGCCACTTCCTGAAGAAGAGCTTCTTCTTTATACACAATCCGTGTGGGATCGATTCTGCAACCCTTTTGTCAAACATCAATTACTCGATATTGCCTTAAATGGTGTATCTAAATTTCGGGCGCGTATTCTCCCGTCTCTTCTAGATTATATAGAGCTAAAAAAACAGTTGCCTACGAAGCTTATGTTCTCACTGAGCAGTTTGATTTATTTTTATCAAGTCCATGCAGATCAGATAAAGGATGATGAGTCTGTGATGACATTCATGAAGGAAGCATGGGAGGAAGTGGACCATTCCTATGAATTAATGGTCGATCAACTTCTTTCAAACGAAGTTTTATGGGGGATGGATTTGACGAGGATAGCAGGGCTGAGGGATGCAGTAGCCGAGCAGCTCACCTTCATACATGAAAATGGCATGAGAGCTGCTGTTCACCAAATTCTTCAATATGAAAGTCAGGGGGAGAAGGCATGAGAGACTTTGTTGTGATTCATCCTTCAGATAATGTTGGTATCGCTTTAAAAGTGCTTGAGCAAGGCGAAGAGCTTCAGCACCAAGGTCATACAATCATTTTAAAAGAAACCGTTGCTAAAGGTCATAAATTTGCATTGGCTGAGATCAAAGAAAAAGAGAATATCATCAAATATGGCTACCCCATTGGTCATGCATCCACTGCGATTTCGACTGGAGAATGGGTGCATACGCACAATATCAAAACGAATCTATCAGGTAAGCTCGATTACGAATACCGCCCTTCTTTAACAGAAAACCCCTATGAAAAAACGAATCTGACATTCAAAGGGTATAAACGAAAAAATGGCGCAAGTGGTATACGAAATGAGCTTTGGATTGTCCCAACAGTTGGGTGTGTCAATGGCATTGCCGATCAAATCATTCAAATATTTACCGCTGAAATGGGGGGAAGCATCCATCCTTTTGAAACGGCGTTAGTATTAAAGCACAATTATGGATGCTCACAGCTTGGGGATGATCATGAAAACACAAAAACAATACTTCAAAATGCCGTAAAGCACCCAAATGCTGGAGGGGTTCTCGTTCTAGGGCTTGGCTGTGAAAACAATGATATTGAGGATTTTCAGGCAACATTAGGGGAGTATGACCAGACGAGGGTGAAATTTTTAAGAAGCCAAGAAGTAGGGGATGAGATTGAGACAGGTGTCGCTTTGCTCAAGGAAATTTATGACGCAGCGAAAGAAGATCAGCGTGAAGACATTCCGTTATCTGAGCTGAAAATCGGCTTGAAATGCGGAGGATCAGATGGGTTTTCAGGCATTACCGCAAATCCACTTTTAGGCAGACTGTCCGATTTCATTGTGGCTCAAGGCGGAACCACCGTCTTAACAGAAGTACCGGAAATGTTCGGGGCTGAAACGATCTTAATGGAGAGAGCGGAATCAAAAGCGACATTCGACAATATTGTGCAGATGATCAATGATTTTAAACAATACTTTATGGATCATCGACAGCCAGTATATGAAAATCCTTCCCCGGGAAATAAAGCAGGAGGCATTTCGACATTAGAAGATAAATCTCTCGGCTGCACACAAAAAGCGGGTACTTCCGTTATAAAGGATGTTTTAACATACGGGGAGCTGCTAAAACGAAAAGGATTGAATTTATTAAGTGCGCCCGGGAATGATTTGGTTGCTTCATCTGCTCTCGCAGCGTCTGGCTGTCAGCTCGTCCTCTTTACAACAGGCAGAGGCACACCGTTTGGCACATTTGTTCCAACGATGAAGGTATCGACCAATACCGCTTTATATGAAACAAAAAAACATTGGATCGACTTTAATGCGGGGGAATTGCTTGAAGATGTACCAGAAGATGTGGTGCTAGAGAAATTCATTGCCACGGTGATTGATGTGGCGAGTGGAAAGCTGTTAAATCATGAAAAAAACAATTTTAGAGAGCTGGCCATTTTTAAAACAGGTGTGACACTTTAAGACGTCTGGGGGATAAGGAAATGTCTAAAAAACGGAATTTGATGTATGTGACAGCAGGAACAGTACTAACAGGAATTGGACTCGCACGTTTAGCAAAGCAAGGGAAAAAAGACAAAGAAACAAATGGCATAGATCAGGTGTTAAAGCAGATAAAAGCGCCAAAGTTCCCAGATCGTGAATTCAATGTCATTCATTATGGTGCAGATAACAAAGGGATAGAGCTTTCAACAAATGCTATTCAGTCTGCCATCGATGATGCACATCGTTTGAAAGGAGGGCGTGTGCTGATTCCTGAAGGGACATTTTTGACAGGCGCTCTAGAATTGAAAAGCAATGTAGAGCTTCATCTTCATGAAAACGCCTATGTGAGCTTCAGCCAAGATACACGTGATTATCTCCCCCTTGTTCTAACAAGATTTGAAGGAATTGAGCTTTATAATTATTCACCACTTATTTATGCCCATCATGCAGAAAACATCGCGATTACAGGAGCAGGCACGCTGGACGGGAGAGGGGATGAACACCACTGGTGGCCTTGGAAGTATGGAACAAATGGTCAGCCCTCTCAAGATCGGGATCGTCAGCTCCTTTTTGATATGGCTGAAAAAAGAATACCAGTGGAAGAAAGAGTGTTTGGCGAAGGACATTATTTAAGATCAAGCTTTATCCAGCCATACAATTGCCAAAACATTCTCATTGAAGGAGTAACCGTAAAGGATTCACCGATGTGGCAAGTCCATCCGGTGTTAAGTGAAAACGTCATCGTCCGCGGGGTGAATATCATCGGTCATGGCCCAAATACAGATGGTGTGAATCCAGAGTCGTGCCGACATGTGCTCATTGAAGATTGTTATTTTGATAATGGCGATGATTGTATTGCCATTAAATCGGGCAGAAATGAGGACGGCCGGAGAATCGGCGTTCCATCTGAAAACATCGTCATTCGTAGAAATACGATGCGTGATGGTCATGGCGGAGTAACGATCGGGAGTGAAATCTCTGGAGGCGTCAAGTATGTATATGCAGAGGATAATGTCATGGACAGTCCGAACCTTGACAGGGCATTGCGCATTAAGACCAACTCTGTCAGGGGCGGTACCATTGAACACATCTATTTTAAAAACAATCTAGTGAAAAGCTTAAAACATGAGGTGGTCTGTATCGACATGATGTATGAGGAAGGGGATGCCGGTCCGCATAGGCCTGTAGTCCGTCATATTGAAGTAGAAGGGTTAAAAAGCAGCGGAGGGCGATATGGTGTCAAGATCGCCGCATACTCACATTCCCCGGTCACACACTTTAAAATGAAAGACTGTGTCATTGACGATGTCACATACCCTCTTTCATTGGAACATGCAGTATCTCCTTCATTTCAGAAAGTTGTCATTAATGGTGAACATATCAACCAATAGCGGAAGTGAAAACAGCCACGTCAAAGGCTGTTTTTCTTTTACAAGGACAGACAAGACGTATTCGGAATCACATATACAACCTATCTGCACTGTAGTATAATATTCCCGAAATTAGAAAAGAATTGACGAAAGAGATGACGTCAAGCAGTACATAAAGCAGGGGGTTTATTGATGAAGAAGTTAACTGGTATTTGGCTATCATTGTTACTTGTGATCGGTGTTTTAGCAGGGTGTGCAGGTGCGGAAACGGACCAAAAAACAAACAGTTCAAAGCCTAAAGAGACAGAGGCTGCGGCATTTCCTGTATCCATCAAAGATGCAGTTGGTAAAACAGTTGAAATCAAAGAACAGCCTAAACGAATTGTTTCGTTAATTCCAAGTAATACAGAGGTTGCCTATGCCCTTGGTCTTGGAGATAAAATCGTGGGTAGATCAGATTTTGACAACTATCCAAAGGAAGTAGAAAAGGTCGAGAAGATTGGCGGTCTTGATTTCAATGTAGAGAAGGTTATTTCCTTAAAGCCTGATCTAGTCTTAGCACATGCATCACAAATGAGCTCAAAAGACGGATTTAAACAGCTTGAAGATGCAGGTATTCAAGTGCTGACTGTCAATGATGCGGCTTCCTTCAAAGATGTTTATAAGTCTATCCATATGATTGGTGAAGCAACCGGCGTAAAAGAGGCATCAACGAAGCTTGTAGATGAGATGAAATCAAAACTGAATGACATCAAAAAACAAGCAGAATCCATCTCCAAAGACAAACAAAAAACAGTTTTTGTCGAAGTATCAGGTGCGCCTGAAATTTATACAACAGGTAAACAAACGTTTATGGACGAAATGCTGTCTGTCATTCATGCAAAAAATGCTGCTGGCGACCAAACAGGCTGGGTGCAAATGACGGAAGAATCAATTATTAAACGAAATCCTGATGCTATCGTTACGATTGATGGCGCAAGTTTAGCTGATCTGAAAAAAAGAGACGGCTGGAAGGCGATCAAAGCAGTCAAAGAAAAACAAGTCTTTCAATTGAATACGGATCTGGCATCACGACCGGGACCGCGATTGGTTGAAGGAGTGGAGGCTCTTGCGAAAAGCATCTATCCTGACACGTTCAAATAAAATCATCATCGCATACACAGCAAGTGCTTTACTTCTTGTCGTGAGCATTGGAATGGGAATCTCATTTGGCAGTTTAGGGATTCCCATTCCTTCTATACTTCGGATCTTTGTTCATGAAGTATTTGGAATTCAGGCCGGAACCATTGATGCAATTGACCGCAATATTATGATGAATATCCGGCTGCCGAGAGTGATATTAGCGGCGTTAGTCGGTGCAGCTCTGGCGTTATCTGGTGCAGCCTTTCAAGGTTTATTAAAAAATCCCCTCGCTGACCCTTATACACTTGGGGTATCTCAAGGGGCATCTGTGGGAGCTGTAGCCACATTGTTTTTCAGTTTGCAGTTTCCTTTGCTTGGCAGTTTTACACTGCCTTTTTTGAGTATGACAACAGCGCTTGTCACACTATGTCTCGTCCTCTTTTTTGCCCGTCTGGTTCACCGAGGAATGAGCATTTCTTCTTTAATTTTGACGGGGGTCATCTTCAGCTCTTTTTTAGGAGCCCTCATTTCATTAATGATTGCGTTAACAGGTGATGATTTAAAAGAGATTATTCATTGGCTTCTAGGCAGTGTGTCTATGAGAGGCTGGCGATATATTGCTCTTTTCCTTCCTTTTTTCCTCATTGGTACATTTGCATTGATCTTGATGGGAAGAGATTTAAATGTGATGACATATGGCGAAGAAAAGGCAAAACTGTTAGGAGTTCATGTGAAACGGAGCAAATATGTGGTGCTGCTTGCTGGTTCGATTCTGACTGGAAGTGCGGTGGCTGTGTCAGGAACGATCGGATTTGTAGGACTGGTGATTCCGCATTTTATCCGTCTTTTATCCATTACGGATCATCGTCATTTGCTGCCTTTGTCGATGCTGAATGGTGCTTCCTTTCTCGTTTTAGCAGATGTGCTCTCCCGTACGATCATTGAACCGACTGAATTGCCTATTGGCATCATTACAGCGTTAATTGGTGCACCTGTCTTTGGCATCATCCTCATCCGCAGATATAGAGGAGGGACGCATCTATGATTCAAGTGAAGGAAGTTAGAGGAGGATATGGTGAAAAAGAGGTCATTCACGGCGTGAGTTTTGAAGTGGAGCGAGGGGAATTCCTCGGCATCCTTGGTCCAAATGGGAGCGGTAAGACGACACTGCTTAAAATGATCGCAGGTATTTTAGCACCTGAGAGCGGCCAAGTAACACTAAGTGGTCATCCAGTTCAATCCTACCGGCCAAAGGCACTTGCGCAAAAATTGGCGGTTCTCCCCCAGAAGACCGATCAAGCCTTTTCATTCACAGTGGAAGAAACGGTCCAGTTTGGGCGTTATCCTTATCAGAAAGGGTGGCTACAATCTGTTATAAAAGAAGATATCGAGATTGTCAGCAAGGTGATGTACCAAACAGATATTGCTCAATTTAAGGATCAATCCATCCATGAGTTAAGCGGAGGAGAACAGCAGCGGGTTTACTTAGCTCAAGCGCTGGCTCAGTGCCCTGATTATTTATTGCTGGATGAACCAACGAGTTTTCTTGATTTAGCTTATCAAAAAGAGTTACTCGATTTGATTAAACAAGAGACGGTTTCCTCTAACTTAACGGTGATCGGTGTGTTTCATGATGTGAACATTGCCAGTTTGTATTGTGACCGTCTGCTTTTGCTGAATGAAGGAAAGACGGACATGCTGGGAGAACCGCATCATGTGTTGACCACCGAACGGGTGAACCGGGTGTATGAAACAGATGTAACACCTCTCCAACATCCACTGCGGGCAAACCCCCAGCTGGTAATTGAACCTGCGTCCATCTCCGAACATTCAAGGCTGAACTTAGCGGATGGGTGGAAAACATATGGCGCGAACGGAATGACATTTTCTACTCATCAGCCATTGCGCATCCTTTCATCACATGAGAAAAGCGGGGGTTTCTTTTGGACACGGTCCCTTGGAACGGGAACTGAAGCACTCCAAGACATGCTGGATGATGAGGAAGGGTACTTATTTCTTGGTCAATTTGATGGGCCGAAGCAATACGCCGCTGAAGATAATGATGAAGATGTCCTTCTTTATGGGATGCATCAAGAAGGAGAGCTGTCCGTTTGGCTTGTGCTGAAAGGAACGATATCAGATGGTGCGTCTGTCCAGCTGATGGGCGAGCTGATGCACTTCATTAAACAAGAGACAAGTATCCAGGTACATCATCTTTGTATCGCTGCTGCCAATGCAGAAGAAAAGGAGCATACTGCTCATTTACATGAAAGAGTCAGACTGAAAGTGAAGCATCTTCTTCATACATTGAATGCTATGAAAAAGTGAACCGGCTGGTTCACTTTTTTTGTTGAAAACATCAACATCTACTTATGTCATCTACTGAATATTTGAAAAAAACGAAAAAAATGTTGCTAAATAAATCACATTGCTTTTATAATAAGAATCATGAGAGCGTTTTAATAATTAATTGTTTAAAAATGCAACAATCAGAAGGGGAGGATCATTTGAACATTCAAGGAATCATTCCAGCTATTTTGACACCGCTTACAGAAGAAGAGCATTTTCATCCAGAAGTGACAAAGCAACTTATTGATCATTTAATCGACTCAGGTGTGCACGGCATCTTTGCTTTAGGGACAAACGGCGAATTTCATTTGTTTTCAGAGGAAGAAAAGCTTCAAATTGCTGAAACTGTTGTAAAGGCTGCGGGCGGCAGGGTGCCTGTATACATGGGAGCAGGTGAGAATAGCACTAAGGCAACCATTAAGCTGTCAAACAAGTTCGCAGATTTAGGCGTAGATGTCTTGTCGGTTATCACCCCTTATTTTGTTGCGCCATCACAAGAGGAGCTGTATGAGCATTTTCGTCATATTTCAGAGAATGTGACCATCCCCATTTTACTTTATAACATTCCATCAAGAACAGGTGTGTCACTTGCGCCAGAGACGGTTGCAAGGCTCAGCGTCCTACCGAATGTGTTAGGTATTAAAGACAGTAGTGGAGATATTGCCAATATCAAAGCATATCTCGATGTCACAAAGGATGAAGAGTTTGTCGTGCTTGCAGGAACGGATTCCCTCATTTTAGAGACATTGAAGCTAGGCGGAACAGGTGCAGTGGCGGCAACGGCAAATGTGCTTCCCAAAACCGTCGTTGGCATTTATGAATCGTTTCAGCAAGGAAATCTTGACCAAAGTGAGCAATGTCAGCAGCAGCTACAGCCGTTAAGAGCGACATTCACATTAGGAACGTTACCAGCACCTTTGAAAAAAGCAGCTGAACTTTCAGGGATTCCTGTAGGTCCGCCAAAAAGCCCGGTCAAAGCATTATCCGGCGAGGCTTTAGAAGCTGTGGTGAACATGATGGAGAATTATCGGATACAAGCAAAAGCAGCAAAGGAGTCGTGAAGAGATGACGATATCACATTATCACTTTCAAACGGCATCACACATTGTTTCTGGCGCCCACTCTCTAGAGCTCCTTGGGGAGAAACTAGAGCTATTAGGACTTAGCAAATTGAGATCGATTTTTATTTTAACGCAGCCATCCATCGTATCTCTTGGTTACGCAGATCAAATCAAAACAGAACTTGCGAAAAAAGGGATTGCGAGTGAGATCAGCACAGAGATTAAGCCTGAACCAACGGAAGAAAATATCGAGGACGTGTTCCAGACATTTTTAAAAGGGGAGCATGAAGCCATTATTGGGATTGGTGGCGGGAGTGTGCTGGATGCGGCCAAAATATTAGCTGTTCTAAAGACGAATGATCAGCCAATTTCTGATCTCGTTGGCACGAACCTTGTTAAAAAAAGAGGAATTCCAACGATTCTCATTCCAACAACCTCAGGTACGGGATCAGAAGTGACACCAAACGCGATTGTTACCTTTCCGGAAAAAGAATTAAAAATTGGCATGGTCAGCCCATACCTTTTGCCTGATCTTGTGATCTTAGATCCCGCACTGACACTCAAATTGCCAAAAGCCATTACCGCAGCTACAGGGATGGATGCTTTTACGCATGCGCTTGAATCGTATATTTCAAATAAAGCCAATCCATTTAGTGATATGTTTGCACTCGAATCGATGAGGCTCATTTCAGGAAGTATTCAGGAGGCCTATCATCACGGGGATAACATGACAGCAAGGGAAGATATGTTGGTTGGTGCCATGTATGGCGGGATGGCGCTCACAAGTGCCGGAACCGCTGCTGTTCATGCAATGGCTTATCCGTTAGGGGGGAAATTCAAGATTTCACACGGTGTCGCTAATTCCATGCTGCTTCCTCATGTCACGGCGTTTAATGCAGACCATATCAAAGATCGTCTTGAAGATATTGCTAGAGTGATAGGGATCGAAGAGAAAGGCTCAAAGCATACGCTTGCAGAGCAAGTGATTCGTCAAATTGAAGAGTGGACAGCGGATTTACACATTCCTCAACAACTCAAAGCCTTCGGTGTGTCAAAAGAAGATGTGCCGGCACTTGCTGAAGCTGCTTCGGAGGTGAAGAGATTAATGGATAACAACCCGAAGCCGATGTCTGTCTCTGATATTGAACAGGTCTACATGAAACTGCTCCACGTTTAACACTTCATACGTCACTGGGATGGGACATGAGAAGTTGCTTCATACGGCTTGCACACAAAGGGGGATTTTAAGTGAATGTCTTAAGCAGTTCTGTCATCACATTTATTTTAATCGTCATTATTCTCTATATTCTGTTTACGACCTGGCTGACGATGCGTTTCCGCAGTAAGTCTAACTCAGAATTTAACAATGCCGCTAAGTCACTTCCAGCTATTGTGGTCGGTATTTTGTTAATGAGTGAATTCATTGGGATGAAGTCAACTGTCGGAACAGCTGAATCTGCTTTTACACATGGGCTTTCCGCTTCATGGTCTGTTATCACAGTTGCTATTGCCTTTTTTATTTTTTCCTTTTTCTTAGTGGGAAAGTTTTATCGAACAGGACAATACACGATTTCAGGTATTATTGATCAAAAATTTGGAAAATCAACAAAGCTTGTTGTCTCTGTCATTATGATTGCAGCCCTGCTCTTAGTGAATCTAGGAAACTATTTAAGTGGTTCAGCTGCCATTGCATCCATTCTTGGTCTTCCTTTAATGACCTGTGCCATCATCACGGCGGTTGTGAGTACATTTTATTTTACTTTCGGAGGAATGAAGGGGGTTGCATGGGTCACGATCCTTCATTCAATTGTGAAGTATGCGGGGATTTTGATTACACTAGGGGTAGCCCTTTATTTAACAAAAGGCTTTGAGCCAATGAAACAAACATTACCCGACCATTTCTTTACATGGGATGGGACCATCGGTTGGGGAACGATTGGAGCTTGGTTTATAGGAAATATGGGTGCCATTTTTGCGACGCAGTTTATCATTCAAGCGATCACCTCGTCGAAAAGTGAACGAGAAGCGAAAAAATCGACCCTGTATGCAGCACTCCTTTGTTTGCCGCTTGCCATTGCGATCGGGATCATCGGTGTCTCAGCCCGTTATTTGTATCCAGACATTGACCCTATTTATGCTTTCCCTGTCTTTTTACAGCATATGAATCCGATTTTGAGCGCTATTGTGGCAACATCGCTTGTCGCGTCCATTTTTGTTGGTGTCTCGACGGTTGCACTTGCTACAACCACGTTGATTATTGATGACTTTTATGTACCGAAAAAGAAACCATCACCAGAGCAGCGTATGAAGGTGACTCGGTATGTAGCTGTCATGGTTGGGATTGTGCCGCTTGTGGGGGTCGCACTTGCACCAGAGTTGCTGTCACTTTCCTTTTTTACACGAGCACTTCGAACATCGATTGCAGTTGTAGCAGCAATGGGCTTTTACTTGCCATACTTTAATTCAAATAGAGGAGCAACCATTGGTCTTGCCGCTTCAGGCATCGCCACGACGGTGTGGTATTTACTCGATAATCCATTTGGAATCGATAATATGTATGTGGCCATTATCATTCCTTTCCTAGTTCTGGTGATGGATCGATGGATCAGCCCGCCAGCTAAAAAGGATCAATCACTGAAAGGAGAATTATGATGACAAATGAAGACATCATGATCAAAATAGATGGAAAATTGCGACAAAATGAACAAGACGCAGCAAGAAAAGAAGCCTTTCTACCAACAGATTGCGTGCAAAACCATGCGGCTAATCTCATCGAGCTGGATAATGGAGATGTGCTGTGTGTATGGTTTGGCGGTACGCAAGAAGGAATTCCTGATATCTCTATCTATATGTCAAGGCTCAAGCAAGGAAGTAATCAATGGACGAAGGCTGTGAAGCTGTCTGATGATTCTACACGATCTGAACAAAATCCAGTTCTTTTTCAAGAGAAAGATGGCAGGCTGTGGCTGCTTTATACAGCACAACTTTCTGGCAATCAAGATACAGCTCTTGTGAGATATCGTTTATCGGAGGATAGAGGAGAGACTTGGGGAGAGATTGGTACTTTATTTGATCAGCCGGGGACGTTTATACGACAGCCTATTGTTGTATTGGATAATGATGATTGGCTCCTTCCGGTGTTCTATTGTAAAACGATTCCTGGCGTAAAATGGACAGGAAACCGTGATGTCAGTGCTGTGAAGATTTCCTCAGATCAAGGGGAGACCTGGGAAGAGGTCACTGTGCCAAACAGTACTGGCTGTGTTCATATGAATATCGGAAAATGTGCGGATGGTTCCCTGCTTGCCCTCTTTAGAAGCCGGTTTGCTGATTCGATTTATATGAGCCGTTCAGTGGATCATGGACGGACATGGTCTGAGCCAAGAGCAACAGAGCTGCCAAACAATAACTCATCCATTCAATTTACGGTGCTCCATAATGGTCATCTTGCCCTCGTTTATAACCATATCAATGCGGATGATCAAACAGAAAGAAGAGCGTCCTTGTATGATGAGATTGAGGATGAAGGCGATACACGAACGGCTGTTGATACAGAGGCGCGTCCAGCCTTTTGGGGAACACCGCGTGCGCCAATGACACTTGCCATCTCGACGGATGACGGTGCGACATGGCCCGTCAGACGTAACCTTGAAATTGGCGATGGATATGCCATGACAAACAACTCAAAGGACAAATTAAATCGAGAGTATTCCTATCCATCCATCACAGAAGGAAAAGATGGTAGTCTGCACATTGCGTTTACTTTTTACCGGCAGGCCATCAAGTATGTGTGTGTGAGGGAAGAATGGACTCATCACACGTCTTAACCGCAAGGGATCAGTGTTTCCGTGAATTGTAACCCTCATTTTCTTCATTTATAATTGATGTTTGGAGGGTTGTCTCAATTTGCTAACATTTGGACTCCCTCAACGTATGTCTCACGATGAAGAGATAAAAAATGGGGGTCCTTTTCATGAATATAAAAGTATTAGGTATTGCGCCGTATAAAGGATTAGGCGATGTATTAACCGACCTTGCCAAAGACGAAAAAAGCATCACATTCCAGCTTGAAGTCGGAGATCTTAGGTCTGGTGTTGCACTGGCAGAACAGGCCGAGGCTCAAGGAATGGATATTATTATGAGCCGCGGGGGGACAGCTGCGCTTATTCAAAAACACGTCAACATTCCAGTGGTGGATATCCCTGTGTCAGGCTACGACTTGCTTCGTGCCCTCACGCTGATTAAAGATTACCAAGGGAAAAAAGCAGTAGTTGGATTTGAAAATATTACACATGGTGTACGCACCATCGGAGAGTTATACGGGATCAAAATTGATATTTATACGATACAGCAAGAGGAAGAAGTGTGGGATCTTTTACAGCAGTTACAGGAGCAAGGGACACAGGTTGTACTGGGTGATGTGATTACAGATAAAGCGGCCAAGGAGCTGGGGATGCAAAGCATGCTCATTACCTCAGGACGTGAATCTGTCAAAGAAGCGTTTCATCAAGCAAAACAAATGTACCGTTTATATAAAGAGGCGACAGCTGAGCAGCGCCTCTTTCGTGAAATGATTGACCAAGAGTCAAAAGGGATGCTGATCATTGATCAGCACAATCAGCTTTATTTTATCAATCAGCAAATGAAAGAATGGACAGAAAAAGGGTTATTTGCACCGTTTACGTCTCATGTTGATGTGATGGATTGGTGCCCGGCGCTTGAACCAGCAGTAAAAGCAGTTCGAGAAGGAAAACAAAATGGATATTCTCAAATCTCCTTTCAGCAGCAAGTGTGGCATGTCAAAGGAAGCTTATTATCTAAAGGTGAGCTGCTTTTGACGATTGAGAAGCCTTCTGCTGTGATTAATAGGGAGGGGCAGCGTATATGGACGCTGGCTGCACCTGTTCATTCAGCACATCCATTTGCTCTTTTTACTGAGCAGAGTTCAAATATGAAAGATGTGATTAAAAGGGCAAAGGCGTTCAGCCAAACAGATCGATCGATTTGTCTTTATGGTGAACAAGGAACTGGTAAATCAAGCCTTGCTTTTGCTATTCACCAATTGAGCGAGAGGAAAAATGAGAGCTTTATGACGGTGCATTGCAGCCGTTTGACTGAATTAGATGATGTAAACATAATTCCGGTGCATCAAAAAGGGACGATCTTTCTGAAGGATATTGATCGTGTCCCAATGGCTATGCAGCCCATTATGGCCGAGCAGCTTATTCATCATCAGCAGAACATTCGCTGGATGGCTGCATCTACAGTTGATTTGTTCAAATTGATGCAATCTGGGGCGTTTCATGAAGACCTATATACGTGTTTGCAGGAGCTCGTCATTCATGTCCCGCCGTTATCTGAACGGGCAGAAGATATTGAGGATATGAGCCGGTTATTTATAGCTGAATTAAATTCTCTTTATGGGACGCAGGTTGTTGGGCTGTCAGCAGATGTGATTGCCGCCTTTCAAAACGAGCGATTTAGAGAAAATGTCCGGCAGTTCAAGCGGATTATGGAGGAACTGGTGCTGACAACAAAAAGTGGATATATCACGTTGAGTAAAGCAAAGCCGGCAATTGAGCAACTTGCTTTTGAGAATGAAGAAAAACAGCTGTCCAGCTATTTACATGGCACGCTTGACGAGATTGAAAGACGAATCATTCGGACGGTACTGGAAGAAGAAAATATGAATCAATCAAAAGCAGCAAAGCGGCTGAATATTAACCGCACGACGCTGTGGAGAAAGTTAAAGGAATAATATGCAATGAGACCGAGGTGTCTAAATGACAAACGATCTATTAAAAAAAGGAGCGAACTTAGAGCAAAAGGTGATCATTGTGGCTGATGATTTAACAGGCGCAAGTGATACAGGTGTTCAATTTGTGAAGGCCGGTTTAAAAGCCTCTGTGCTGTTCCAGCCGTCATTTGAGGATATGAGCCGGTACAAGGAGGAAGATGTACTGATTGTCGATACAGACTCGCGAAGTATGTCTTCTGAAAGAGCGTATAATGAGGTCAGTCAAATGGTTCAGCCGTTTCTACAAGGGGATTCACACCTTTTCTTTAAAAAAATAGATTCAACGTTAAGAGGAAATATAGGAATAGAGCTTCAGGCACTAATGGATCTTGGCCGGTTTGATGCGGCAGTCATTGCCCCTGCTTACCCCGATGCGAATAGATCTACGGCCTATGGGATTCATTATGTGGAGGGTGTGCCTGTTCATCTATCAGAAGCAGCGAAGGACCCAAAAACGCCTGTCCTGACATCCAGTATTTCAGACTTAATTGACGAGCAGACAAACATCAAGCCAAAACATCTTTCGAAGCAAGCGGTCTATTCAGAGCTAAACGAAACGAGTCATGACGTTTCATCTTTATTAAAACATGGTCATCAATGGTTTGTGTGTGATGCAGAAACGAACAATGATTTAACACAGATCGTTGATTTGTTTATGAAGATCAATCAAAGAGTGCTTTGGGTCGGGTCAGCCGGACTCGCTGGCGCATTATCATCCTATGTTGCGAAACACCGCAATCTTTCTCATGCCAAAAAGCATGAATCTGTTCTCATCGTTTCAGGAAGTGCTTCTCAAAAAACAAATGAGCAGTTTGCTTTTTTAAGAGAAAAGCACGATTGTCTCGAGGTGAAAGTGAACCCGTTGAATGTATTAAACGGCCGTGAAGCATGGGAAAGGAAATCAGTCATGGATCAGCTGCTCATTCGTCAGGATGAAGATATTCTCCTTTATACAGACGCAAGGCGAGAAATGGTTGAACAGATGTTGGCATACGGTGAAGCGAATGGCATGACAAGACAAGAAGTAGGAAGTACCTTATCTGTCTGTCTTGGTAAGATCACAAAAGACATTGTTGAATTAACAGGGGTGAAACGCCTTTTTTTAACTGGTGGAGATACGGCGCGTGCGATATGCCATGAGCTTGGAGCAGGCGGGATTCAGCTGTTGAAAGAAATTGAACCCGGCATCCCGCTTGGGCGGCTCGTTGATACGAGTGTATATGCGGTCACAAAAGCAGGGGCATATGGTCAAAAAGATTCTGTGCTCCATGCGGTTGAAGTGTTGAAAAACATAGAGGGGGTAGACGAATGGCAAAACCAATCATTGCTGTAACGATGGGAGATGCTTCTGGGGTTGGTCCTGAAATTATTTTAAAAGCCTTCCAGCAAAGCCGTTTACATGAAGAAGCCGTTCTATTTGTCATTGGAGACACCCATATATTAAATAGGGCGAAAGATTTTGTGAATACACATGTGGAGATTGTCAGTATTAAAGAACCGGAGGAGGCGGAACAAGTAAAAGCTGGTGCCGTTCCTTGTCTTGATCTTCATCTATTAACAAGCGATATTCCAGTAGGAGAGATTTCAAAAGAAGCAGGGAATGCCGCTTTTCGATATCTTGAAAAAGCCATTACACTTGCGAATGACCGTAGAATTGACGGCATTTGTACAGCACCGTTAAACAAGGAAGCACTTCATAAGGCTGGTCATATGTATCCAGGGCATACAGAAATTTTAGCTGACCTGACAGGTACGGACGATTATGCCATGATGCTGGCAGCTCCTAATTTAAAAGTGGTGCATGTGACGACACATATCGGATTAATGGATGCCATCTTAAAAATCAATCCTGAGCGTGTATACACAACGATTAAACTGGCTCATGATACCCTCGTTCGGTCTGGTATCCCTGCACCTAGAATTGCTGTGTGCGGGATTAATCCGCATGCCGGGGAGAATGGTCTGTTTGGAAACGGAGAAGAAGAGGAGAAGATCATTCCAGCAGTAGAACGAGCACAGGATGAAGGGGTTCAAGTATTTGGCCCGCTACCAGCTGATACACTGTTCTTTAGGGCGACAAGAGGCGACTTTGATATCGTTGTGGCGATGTATCATGATCAAGGGCATGGACCAATCAAGGTGCTTGGCTTAGAATCAGGCGTTAATATTACAGTTGGATTGCCTATAATCCGTACAAGTGTCGATCATGGGACAGCATTTGATATTGCAGGAACAGGAAAGGCTGATTCTGCGAGTATGGAAGAAGCCATTCGGCAGGCAATCATGCTTTCTGGTACGAGAGAGAACCGATAGTAAAAGTGAAAGAGCCTTCCAATGGAGGCTCTTTCTTTAGTTCATATACGTTCCGCCATTCATATTGATGGTTTCCCCTGTGATGAAATCTGACTGATCAGAGGCTAAAAAGGTGACGGCGTTTGCGACTTGCTGCGGTGTTCCAATTGTTTTCAGAGGAATTCTTTCTAAAACAGATCTACGGTATTCATCACTCCACTGTTTGCTCATGTCTGTCTCAATTGGCCCAGGACAGACAGCATTTACATGAATGTGATGTGCTGCTAATTCTTTGGCAAGATGCATCGTTAAGTAATTGATACCTGCCTTTGAAACGCCGTAAGCAGGTGATGCATTGTGATGAGGGGTTTTGCCAGTAGTTGAACTCATGTTGACAATCTTCCCGCCTTGCTGTTTGATCATGTCAGGAATGACTGCTTGACACATGAGAAACGTACCCGTCAAATTAATATCAATTAGTCTTTTCCATTCATCAACAGATGTATCGACTGTTGATTTCCGCAAATTGATTCCAGCATTGTTGACCAATATATCAATCTGTCCGAAATGGTTTTTTGCCTTCTCAACGAGGGAGGCAGCTGTCGCTGGTAAACTAGCATCACCAACGACAGAAACAGCGCGTGTCTCTTCTTTATTCAGAGAGGAGCAAACGTCTTGCAATAGCACTTCATTCGTTCCGTTCAGCACCACTTTAGCTCCTTCAGAGACAAATGCCTCCGCAATGGCGCGGCCAATCCCTCTGCTTGCACCTGTAATGATTGCTACTTTGTTTTGTAAAGTCATCTATCATCCCACCCATCTGTCATAATTAAAAAGCGCTTTCATTTATTATAAAATGTGATGTTTCATCATTCAACAAATAAAGTGGGAATGAAGAGGTTTTGAATAAAAGTGTTTCATAATAAAACAAATACATCTTTTCCACTTCAGGGTATACTAAAAGGAACAAGCAATGGATAAGGGGGAACCTCAATGAAACTTTATACAAAAACCGGAGATCAAGGTCAAACAGGCTTGATTGGCGGGCGGGCTGATAAAGATGACGCAAGAGTAGAAGCGTACGGTACATTAGATGAGGCGAATAGTTTGATTGGACTAGCCCATGCAAACTTAAGGCAGCATGGCGAATTGTTTCAAGATATTCTATCTGAGCTGATGGTCATTCAGCATGAGCTGTTTGACTGCGGCGGTGATTTGGCAGCGGTGAAACCACCGAAAGAAGGCAAGTTAAAAGAAGAATCTGTCACAGTCCTTGAAAAGCGAATGGACGTGTATGTAGAAGAAGCCGCACCGCTGACTAAATTTATTTTACCTGGCGGCCAGGAAGGTGCTGCCCTCTTACATGTAGCGCGAACAGTCGTCAGGAGAGCCGAGCGGCATATTGTGACACTCGCAAAGCAGGAGGAAATTCCAGCAGTTACGCTCATATATGTGAACCGTCTATCCGACTATTTATTTGCTGTCGCCCGTATTGTGAATCATCGGCTCGGTGAAGCGGATGTTGAATATGAACGAAGTGCAGACGTGTTTCGTTCTAAATGAGGAAAAGCACTCTTCTAGTCGAAGAGTGTTCAGCGTGTAGACAAACCCTCGCATTCTTTGTCAGTCCTGCGTGCCGGTGCTCACGGATGTCCAATTCGCTCCGCAAAAGTAACTGTTCTTCCTAGACTGCAAAGGTCTTCTATTACACTGAAAAGAAGACAAAGGGCTAAAATCAAGTTCATTTTAGCGCTTTGTCAATAATCTGAGCACTCTTCTAGTCGAAGAGTGCTTTTTCTATAGATTCAACCGCTCAGTCTGAGCCATGTTACGACTCTGGTCGCAATCAAAGATCAATCTACGACACGTTTTGCCAGCTTCCTTTTTTGACTATAGTGAAAGCAAGGAGCAAGAAAGGAGGCATGAAGATGAAAATCACAAGTAAAACCATCATCGGTTCAATCCTGATGTTTATCGGTTTATCCATCTTCTTTGGTGGTTCATTGGGCGGGCTGATCCCGACTTTGATTGGGGCGTGGCTCATTTATGTAGGTGTCAAAAAATATGATAAAGGCAGTAAAACAACTGGGGTCATACTCACTATTATCGGTGTATTGCTCGTCGCACAGTCGCTGCCATTTTTACTCGGAATCGCATTTGCTGGAGTACTTCTCTACTTTGGCTGGAAGATGATTAATGGTGAATCTGCAAAGGAATCATCAGGTAGATCATCCTATATGGAGCCAAACACGGCACCGAACATGGAAGAACCCATGCACACGTCATTTGATCAAGAATGGGAAGACTTTTTAAAGAAAAAATAAAAGGAGGAATATGAAATGGTATTAAGAAGAGTACGTGATATGTTTGTTGCAACAGTCAATGAAGGTTTAGATAAATTGGAGAATCCGCGTGTCATGCTGAATCAATATGTTCGTGATATGGAGGACGATATTGCCAAAGCGAAACATGCGATTATCAAACAGCAAACCATTCAGCAAGGTTTCTTGAGAAAAGCAGAAGAGACAGAAGCATTTGCTGATAAGCGAAAGAAACAGGCGGAGCTGGCGTTTCAGGCAGGAGAAGAAGAACTTGCACGGAAAGCACTGACTGAAATGAAGTATTTTGAAGAAAAGCACAATGAATATCAAGATGCCTATCAGCAATCTGTTAAACAGCTGAAAGAGCTGAAAGAACAGTTGCAGCATCTAGAAACAAAACTGCGTGATGTTAAAGACAAGAAGCAAGCGCTGATTGCAAGAGCCAATGCCGCACAGGCAAAGCAGCATATGAATGAATCTATGAATAAAATTGATAGTGAAAGTGCTTATAAAGAATTTCTACGCATGGAGAACCGTATAGAGGAAATGGAGACAAAAGCGGGTAGTTATGCACAATTTGCCGATCAGGGTGCTTATGCTCATCTTGATTACGCTGATGAGGTTGAAAAGGAATGGCAAAAGCTTCAACGATCAAAGCAGCCTGAGAAACAGCCGGCAAACTAATGGAAATGTGTCAAATCGGAAGAAAAACAGGATTTTTCTTCCGTTATTTGATTTCTTTCTGTTTCGCTTTTCCTTATAATAAAAAGGTCAAAGGATAAAGGGATGATATAAATGAAACGGTTCATTGGTCTAATTTGTATACTTGTTGGTGTTTTTTTGATGATTGGGATGCTTTTCAAAAATGGAGATCTCTTTCATTTGAGCTTTTCTCGTGATAAAGCGGTCACAACAGCTTCAGCGAAAAAGGATGAGGTTGAACAATTAGATATCTCTCTTTCTGGATTTCGCATCAAGGTGAAGCCGGAAGATCGTTCGGATATTTCTGTGATGGTTGTGAATGGAAAAGGGAAAATGTATGCGGAACAAACAGGCGGAACATTCAAAGTCCGTGCTGAAAATAAAGGATTTTTGTTTTTCTCTGCATTTGAAAAAGGAGAACTCTTAGTCAAAATTCCAACAGATTATCATAAAGATGTGAAAATAACAGGTGGAATCGGCGTGAGCGAAGTAAATGGCGAAGGAAAGCTGTCTCTTCAAGATGTGACGCTCAAATCAACGAGCGGAAATCTCACAGCTGAAAACTTCTCAGCAAATCGAGTGGAAATCAAGGCGACTTCTGGCAGACTCTCAGTGTCTCATATTGATGCGAAGGAAAGTGATATTGGTGCCACTTCTGGTCGTGCTGATATTCAAGATGTAAAAGGAAAGCTGCAATTAGGCATGACAAGCGGCAGGCTGACAGCAAGCTTTGATACAATTGATTCACCAGTCGACTTTCACATGACATCAGGCAGTGCGAAATTGAACTTGCCAGATGAGGGAGATTTCAAAGTTCAAGTGAAAAAAACGAGTGGACGTATTGATCATTCGTATGATTTTGACCAAGCGGATAGTGAAGGCCGAGGTTTTACAGGCACGCATGGGAAAGGGACACACTTAGTCGATATTGAGATGACAAGCGGAAACTTAAAATTGCGGTAAACAAACGAAAAAAGGAAGGAGGCGAGTCAACTGCGTTTTTCTAGAAATCAAATTTTAGGCATCATTGTGGTGATTTTTGGTATTAATCTTTTTCTCAAAATTATTGGGATTGGGGCAGACCTATTTTGGCCAGTGTTTTTTGCTCTATTTGGTTATTGGCTGCACTCTCGATCTAAACGTTGGCTCGGTTCGGTTTCCTATATTTTTGCAGGCTTTCTCTTCTTGAAATTTCTACTAAATATCACGTTTAGTTTGACTGGGTATTTATTTGCTGCCTTTTTGATCTATGCGGGCTATCGTTTATTGAAAAACAAACCTGTTTTTGATGTCGATAAAAAGGATTCATCAGACGATGGAAAGCCTTCACTGAAAGTCAATCTTGAAAAAGAGGGCGATCAGAAGAAAACAAAAAGCCAGGCAAAGCCGCGCAAAGAACATGATTTCTTTATCGGTGAAGTCAGGCTGATGAAAAAACCATTTCAATTAAGTGATTTGACCATTTCAGGTTTTATTGGCGATGTCAAAATCGACTTATCAAAGGCGATTATTGCTGAGGAAGAGAGCACGATCGTCATTAGTGGGCTCATTGGAGATGTCGATATTTATGTACCTCAGGATATTGAAGTATGTGTGAGTGCTTCGGCTGCAATTGGTGATATGAAAATCATTGATGAAAAAAGAAGTGGGTTCGGCAGTAAAGTGTATGTCATGACAAATGATTATGATGAGAGCAAGCGAAAAGTGAAAATCTCCATTTCTCTCCTGATTGGGGATGTGGATGTGAGGTACTTATGAGGAAACTGCATTTAGGCATCCAGTGGCAATCTGTTCGTCTTGCAGTCGGTATCTCGCTTGGTGTTGTCATCATGACGACACTCCCGATGTTTTTTTATTATCAGCTTGATCCCATGATTTTGCTGTCTACGCGGTGGTTCGGCATCCCGTTTTTTTGTATTTTGCTCATTATTAGTCTCGCCATTGGTGTATCAGCGGGGCATGTGTTTGGCTATCAGCATAAGAAGCGGCTGGATCAGCTTGTAGAGTCGATTTTGAAGTTTGAAAATGGGAATTTTGCCTATAGACTGCCTTCTCTAGGTGATGATGAAATTGGTTTGGCGGCAGATCAATTAAATGAAATGGCGAAACGAGTGGAAGGGCAAGTAGCCTCCTTACAAAAGCTCTCAAATGAGCGAGCTGAATGGCAGGTTCAAATGAAAAAATCGGTTGTCTCAGAAGAGCGTCAGCGTCTAGCGCGTGAGCTGCATGATGCAGTCAGCCAGCAGCTATTCGCCATTTCGATGATGACGTCTGCGATTCTTGAAGGGATGAAGGAAAAGGATGAAAAGATTTTAAAGCAAATGCGTCTTGTGGAACGAATGGCTGGCGATGCACAAAATGAGATGCGTGCACTTCTTCTGCATTTAAGACCGATCACCCTTGAAGGAAAAGACTTGAAAAAAGGCTTGATTGAGCTACTCAATGAATTTCAGGCAAAGCAGCCAATTGATATTGATTGGGAAATAGAAGATGATGCTCCGCTGTCTAAAGGGGTGGAGGACCATCTGTTCCGAATTGTTCAAGAAGCCCTTTCCAATGTGTTTAGGCATGCAAAGGCGACAAAGGTGACAGTACGTCTGCTTATTCGGAATCGTCAAGTTCAGTTGAAAATTATCGACAACGGGATTGGTTTTCAAACAGATCATGTGAAGACTGCTTCCTACGGACTTGAATCGATACGAGAAAGAACAAGTGAAGTAGGCGGTGTCGCAGAGATTATGTCATTTGAGGGAAAAGGCACACAAATTGATGTGAAGGTTCCCATTTTTGATGAAGGAAAAGGAGAGAACGTTCGATGATTCGAGTGCTTTTAATTGACGATCACGAAATGGTGAGAATGGGTCTTGCTGCTTTTTTAGAGGCACAGGCGGATATTGAAGTCATCGGTGAAGCGTCAGATGGACAAAAAGGTGTAGAGCTAGCGGTTGAATTAAGGCCAGACGTGATTTTAATGGACCTTGTTATGGAAGGCATGGATGGCATCGAAGCAACGAAAAGAATTTGTCAAGAAATAGAGGATGCTCGGATTATTGTACTGACGAGCTTTATTGATGATGATAAAGTGTATCCAGTGATTGAGGCTGGTGCTTTAAGCTATCTTTTAAAAACATCGAAAGCAGGAGAAATCGCTGATGCCATCAGGTCTGCGAGTATCGGCGAACCAAGACTTGAATCAAAAGTAGCTGGAAAGGTCATGAACAAACTCCGCCATTCATCAAATGGGTCCATTCTGCACGATTCGTTAACCGCAAGAGAAATGGAAATATTAAAGCTGATTGCCGATGGAAAATCGAATAAGGTCATTGCTGAGGAATTGTTTATTACCATCAAAACAGTCAAGACGCATATTACTAACATTCTTTCCAAGCTTGATGTAGAAGACCGCACACAAGCAGCCGTGTATGCACATCGCCATAAGCTGATTCAATAAAAAAACAGCTTTCAAATGAAAGCTGCTGGAACATGCGCAAAATTAGTCCTTCTGTCCTGTGATTGGACGTTCGGATAGTTGATGGAGCTCAGGAACTGGAAAAGCCTCCTGCTCCTCGGCCGATTTGTCTTCCAGGGTTTTCTTCATCTCGGAAAGCAGCTTGACGCTTTCCTTTGCCACTGCTGCTTTTTTCTCTTGCAAATCAATGATCTGTGAAAGTCCAACAAATAAACCGCCTCCAATCAGAAGGAGCGCAGGGGTTTGTCCATAATAAATCACGATCAAAAATGTGCTTGAAAAGCTGTCGGCTTCAATGAAGAAATCTTCTTTTGATTGCATGAATACCACGACTAACAGAAGTATTCCTAGAATCAAAAATAGAATGCCGGCCGAAAGTAAAGCTCGTTTCATGATTGACACCCTTTTTTTCTTACCATTTTAACATACTCTATTAGGATTGTGTTGCGCCCTTAGTCCCGAAGTCACGGATTTTCACATTTACCTTGTAACGAATATCCGATTCACTAAAAATGTCATCCCAATGTTTTGCTTCTTTTCGGAATTCCTTCGGATAGGCAATACTCGCTTTTTGATAAAATCCACAAATATCTGCTTTGATCTCATGCTGTAATTCCCCGATAAAATCTTTTACATTTTCCTCAAGTCGATGTGCCACGACTTTCTCAATTTCTTGGAGGTATTTTTCATTAAATGAATTTTCCCGTTCATTCCAATCCTCAGACAATCTTCCATCAAGCTCCACTGACACATCAAATTCATATTTGCCACTGGCTGTTTTATGGGTGTCAATGTTGTGTTTGATTTTAAAGATCTCAAAAGAATAAATGCTATGTTCATATTGGAATTCAATCACTCCGCCTGTTGCATCTCCAGTCAGCAGGTTGTAGGACTGCACCGCTAAAGGAGAGATGTTGGTGAGAAATCGTTTGTTCTGAATAATCGAGGCACCATCCAGCATTAATTTGCCCTGACTGACACTGACTTTCGGAATGGCAAAGGATACGTTGTTTTGCATAGCAGAAGAAATATCTCCTAAGGAAACGGGCTTGAACATACGAATGGTCGTTTTTGTATTCGAAGAAATATCGTATAAGGTGGAAGCGGCAGGCTGGCCGTCGTCATTGATTTTCAGCATATCTCCAGGCTTCTCAGAGGCCATAAAGACAAGGCTTCCTCTTCGTGTTTCATTGTCCCGAATGAATTGATTGATGACCAAATCGAAATTATTTTCATTGATAAGGTCTTGAGAAAACAAATAAACCCTCAGCTGCTGAGCAAAAATGCGGTGTGTTTTTAGGGCCGTTGTACGAAAAATTTGGTGTATGGAATCACCGCTTGTCTCAATAATCTTCGTCGGATCTTTCACGCTTGATTCTTGCTCAATTTTTTGCGGAACGAGCACCTGCATAGACAGCTTCAATTTATGTCCGTCATCTCCTTTATCTACAGCAAATCCAATTGCCATGTTGAGCTCCTCGATATTTGTACTATCCCAGCACCCGCATAATAGAATCAGTGAGAAGAGCGCAAGAACCGCTTTCTTTTTCATGCTGTTTTCCGCCTCCTTTTGAAAAATACGATGATAAATAAAAGAAACGGGAGTATACCAAATAGAAGAAAGAACAAGTTGTTTACGTAGGTTAAATAGTCTCGGACCGTATCAACATCTTTTGGGAAAAGAGCGGCAAAGAAGATCACAATGCCCATCAAGGCGAGCGCGATTTTTTTAGGGAATTTAGTCAATTTGATGACTCCTATCGTAGCAAAAAACGTATATCCTACAAAGCTCGTATAAAGCTGGACAAGCCAAACAATCAGCAAAAAGGATTCAATCCGTTCAATAAAAATCCCCTGAATATCAAATGATTGAAATAAGGCAATGGTCGGCCACGTCAGAGTCGCCGTTTCTTTCACCGTGAGCGCACCAACCACAAGAATATAGGTGAAAATATAGATGATCGCAGGAATCAAAAAGCCGATGGAGCCATATGCAAAAGTGTGTTTTTGCGTATTCATATAGGCAGGCATGAAAAGCATCATTTCAATGCCGACAAACGAAATGGCCGAAGCATTCAAGGAATTGAAAACAGGGGAAATGCCCTCTCCTAAAACTGGCCGTAGGTTATCGAGCTTAAACTCTTGTACACTAAGTCCGTAGGCTACAAATAAGATGATGAGTGTGACAATCAGAAAAAAAGGGCACAGCCGGGCAAAATCTCCAATCCCCCCAATCACAAGGTAAAAACCAACCAAAATAAAGCTGATCATCGTCACGGCTACCGGTGTGTTTTGAAGTAGAAAGAATTTCACCATCTCAGACATGGCTCGTACTTCATAGCTGGCAACGCCGAGAAAGTAAATAATAATCAACAGGTTGGCAAGTGAGCCAATCCATTTCCCAAGTCCTTCTTTTGTATAGTCATAGTAGGAAGAAAAGGAGACCTTTTTCATCATGAGCACATTGACAAAAATGAACACAATGTATATCACACTCATGAGTAAGAGTGCAATCCAGCCGTCAGGTGTAGGCGCAGCTTGAGCCATTGATCTTGGCAGAATCATCATACTTGCACCTAGTGTGGTATTGGCGATAATGGCACTTGCCTGATAGCTTGTGATCGACTCTTTATGATTGACCATGTCGTTCCCCTTTCTTTTGATTTTTCAAAGGCAATCTGATGATGGAATTGTCCTCATTTTTATAACTGAACACAAAATCTGGTGAAAAATATGGGGTGCCAAAGCTTTTTTGTCTTGTCAAATGAGTGAGTAAGACGAGCATAAACAGGACAAGTCCATATAAACCGAATGCAGCTGCAGTAAACATGGACACAAAGCGAAGGACACGAAATGATATCCCCATTCCATATTGAGGAAAGGTAAAGGATGCAAGTGCAATGACGCTGACAATAATGACCATAATGGAGCTGACGATATGGGCTTGTACGGCTGCCTGCCCAATGACAACACCGCCCACAAGTCCGATTGTTTGTCCAAGTGGATTAGGAAGCCTTAACCCAGCCTCTCGCAGCAGCTCAATGGTCATTTCCATGATGAGTGCTTCCACAATAGGAGGAAAGGGGACATTCTCTCGTGTGCTTGAGATGGAAATAGCTAAAGTTGTGGGCAAAAGACCTTGATGGAAGGACACAAGGGCAATATAAATGGCTGATAAAAACAATGTGAGAAAGATGGACGTAAAACGTAGCAAACGAATAAGAGAGGCGGCGATCCATCTTTCATAATAATCATCAGGTGACTGCATAATCGTCGCGAGGGAAGCAGGCACAATTAAGATAAAAGGCGAATGATCGACAAAGATGGCGACGCGCCCATTGTTTAAAGCAGATGCCACTTTATCAGGCCGTTCTGTGTTTTGAATTTGCGGAAAAGGAGAATACACATTGTCTTCAATGAGCTCCTCAAGAACGCCTGAGTCTTGAATATCATCAATGGTGACTTGTTTGAGGCGTTTTTTTACCTCTTTTAAAACAGAGGGCTCAACGATACCATCAATGTACATGATCGATACTTGAGTGTATTTCTTTTCGCCGATTTTCATGTCTACTGTTTTGAGATCAGGGTTTTTCAAACGCTGTCTGACGAGAGCTAAGTTCGTGTTGATATCTTCAATGAAACCAATCTTTGGTCCTCTTACGACGGTTTCAGATGTAGCATCTCCTAAACTGCGTTTCTTCGTTCCATGTGTTTCTAAAATATAAGCGTGCTGAAATCCATTAATCAGTACGACACAATGTCCTTGAAAAATAGCATCTACTAGTTCTTCAGAGGTTTTTACCGTACGGGTAGTCATCATCGATAAATTGGATTCTAGCTTCTCTTTTGTTAGAGAGGCATGATCTTGCAATAGCAGCTTTAAGAAGGTTTGAATCTGCATCGCTTCGTTCATTTCTTTAATGTATAAATAGTAGACAACCTGTCCATGAGGCAATGTTTTTTTCTCATGGATCAAATCATCCATGTCCTTTAACTGAGGGAGAATGACAGAGAGATTATCGTATAAGTGCTCTTTCAATGGAGTTTGATTCAAATGGATCACCCGCCTCAATTTCTTTTTCTTAGCATTACCTGCTTGAAAAAACAATATTCTGTGTTACATTATTTTGTGGTATATGAAAGAATCACGGTGTTGGAGGAAAGAAGATGGCGCAAATTCGTTTAGCAGGAACAAAAGAGGAGATCGACCTTATTCTACAGTCGTTTGACAAGCATTATGAGGTGACTTATACGTCAAAAGATTACGGAAAAACAAATCCAAAATACAAATATTCCAAAGATGTTCGTGTTTATATTGAACTAAAATTAAAATAAAGATAAAATTTTAATTGAAAACGCTTAAAGGATTTTCGTTTTTTGTATAGAATAGAGTTGAGTGATGAAGCTATGGAGGGATACATAATGACAGAATTTAGAATCGAAAAAGATACAATGGGCGAAATCAAGGTGCCACAGGACAAGTTCTGGGGTGCACAAACACAACGAAGCAAAGAAAATTTCAAAATCGGTTCTGAGAAAATGCCAAAGGAAGTTGTGAATGCGTTTGCAATTTTGAAACGTAGCACAGCGATTGCGAACGAACGTCTAGGCAACTTAGAAAGTGAAAAAGCAGAAGCGATTGCTGCTGTATGTGATGACATCATCAGTGGAAAGTATGACGAGCATTTCCCGCTTGTTGTATGGCAAACAGGAAGTGGAACACAAAGTAACATGAACATGAACGAAGTCGTTGCAAATAGAGCAACTGCCTACTTGAAAGATAAAAATAGTGAATTCAGCATTCACCCGAATGATGATGTCAACCGCAGCCAAAGTTCAAATGATACATTCCCAACGGCTATGCACGTGGCAGCTGTTTTAGCTGTGTACAAAAAGCTATTGCCTGCAATTGACCAGTTAAGAGCGACGCTTGATGAGAAAGCGAAAGCATACCAAGAGATCGTGAAAATTGGCCGTACGCATTTGCAAGATGCAACACCTCTTACAGTGGGCCAAGAGATTAGCGGCTGGGTGTACATGCTTGATCGTTCAAAAGAAATGATTTTAGAATCTACTGAAAAAATGAGAGAACTTGCCATTGGCGGAACAGCTGTTGGTACGGGAATTAACGCACATCCTGAGTTTGGTAAATACGTGGCAGAAGAAATCAGCCAGTTAACAGGTCAAACGTTCAATTCTTCACCAAACAAATTCCATGCGCTGACAAGTCATGATGAAATCACATATGCACACGGTGCGCTTAAAGCACTTGCAGCTGACTTAATGAAAATTGCCAATGATGTGAGATGGCTTGCAAGTGGTCCTCGCTGCGGAATTGGTGAATTGATCATTCCTGAAAATGAGCCAGGCAGCTCCATTATGCCAGGAAAAGTCAACCCAACTCAAAGTGAAGCTTTAACAATGATTGCCGCACAAATCATGGGGAATGATGCAACAATCGGTTTTGCCGCAAGCCAAGGAAACTTCGAGCTGAACGTATTTAAGCCGGTCATCATCTATAACTTCTTGCAGTCAGTTGAATTGCTTGCTGACGGTATGAACTCATTCCATGACAAGTGTGCCGTTGGAATTGAACCAAACCTAGAAACGATCGAGAAAAACCTAAACAATTCATTGATGCTTGTGACGGCACTCAACCCGCACATCGGATATGAAAATGCAGCGAAAATTGCGAAGCTTGCGCACAAAGAAGGATTAACGCTAAAAGAAGCTGCCCTTCAATTAGAACTATTAACAGAAGAGCAGTTTGAAGAGTTTGTGAAACCAGAAGAAATGGTGACACCGAAAGCAAAATAATTAATTATTTATTATATTAAATTAAAAGACCTTTGGAAGCCTGAACAGGGATCTAAAGGTCTTTTATCATTTAATTAGAACGAACTATTTTTCAAATCCAAATCATGTTAACTTTTGTTTGTAAATGTGCTAGAATATTGTATTATGTGAACAAATATGGGAGTAATTTAACTCTTTTATCTAGAGGATTACAGTTTTTAAAATATTATGGGGGAAATAATCTTGGAAATTGAAATAAAGAATACAAAGACTTCTAAGACAATAGATATAGAATTTGATGAAAAAAAAGATCAGATTATATTAATAAATAAAAGTGATGAGTCTAAGGTGATAGAGTTAAAGGCGTGTATCGTAGGTGTAAATGAAAAAAAATGTTTATTAGATATAGACTTCTTGCACCATTATGATGAAGGTGAGTACTATTTTTGTATTTTAGATTTAAATAATGGTGAAAAGAAATCTCTTTATAACTATGATAATTTTAAGCACATATTTATATCTGACGTGAATCCGTTTTTGAATATGGAAATATTTTGTGGAGAAACGGACAACTTGTTAAGCTTGTCGTTAGTGAAAAATGGGGATTTAGTGAAAGTGGAAGCGTCAGATTTTACGAATAAAACTTTTAATGCGGTCTTAAATGTCTCGGAGAATCTTAACTTAGCATCCTTTAAAACATATTTAGTCCTCAAAAAAAGAACTCATCCAAATTCTTATGGTAAATACAAAGATGATGTATTGGTAAAACAATTAAATTTACAACAAGATGTTGATTTATATTGGAAAGTGAATGCAAGTATTCCAGAAGTATTTTTGTCACAGGAAAAGATGCGAGAAATATATGATTTTTATATAAGGTTTACTGATGAGAAAAAAGAAATTGATATTAATCTTAAACTTTATAATAAGAACTTTTCCGATCAATATAAATACGCTGAATTTGAAAGTTTGAATTATAAATTATTTAGAACAGTATATAATACACTCTCTTTAATAATAAAGATGGAAACAGAAGCTATCATCTCATCGATTGAACAAACTGATAACACCATCGTTATCTCTGGAGCAATTCTAATACCTTTAGAACAAGAGGAACATAAAGTTACGAGAATATCTTTATTAGCTTCGTTAGGTGAAAATGAATTTTTTAGCATTTGCCCCCAAGTAGAGAGCAACAATGGATTTTTCCAGTTTAACATTAATTCGGAAATGACCAAAGAGTATGAATTCTCCGAATGGAGAGAAATGTATGTTCAAATAGAGAGAGAAACCAACTTGTTTCGAATACCTTTGAAATTTTTAGATTTTCATAAACAAAAGCAGCAATATTTGATTGGACAGAAATTATTTGAATTTAAAAAAAGAAATGATTTTAATAGTTTATTTAAATTAAAACAAGTAGTAGGTGCGAATAATGTTTATTAAAAAATTGTGGAAGCCTAAAAACTCCAGAATGATCTCTTTGGAGTCTTTTGACCTTAGTCAAACAAATTTAATAGAATTAAAAGTGAAGATTAATGAATCTATTAAGCGAGAGAAGTTAAATATGAATCAACTTCTTTTGCTTTTCCGTAATAGATATACAAAGCAAGAAGTGAAAGCAGAACCAAAAGAAATTCAAGAGAATGATAATATTGTTATTACTTATATTATGAATAAGGAAAATTTTAGAGAATTTGGATATTGGGACGCTTTTGTTGTTTCTAAAAAAAAAGAATATAGAATACATGATGCTATTACTTCAAAATATGAATTGAATTCTTATTTGGATAGAATCAGACAGCAAGAGATAACCTTTTATTCCACTATTAAAGAAAATTTATCGATTCGCATCTCTAAATTGGAATTTAATTTTCAAATAAACAAGGTAGCTTTTAAAAGTAATAATAGTATATTACTTTTTGAAGGACTTATAAAAAATATTGAATTAGAACAGATAAACGAGCTGAATATCATTTTGACTTCAGAAAACCGTACGTTATTTAATAAAAAAGTGACCATGACAAAAATTGAAGAGGTTAATAAATTTGAGATTGAACTTAATTTAGAGGAAATAAAAAATTCCATGAAAACACCTAAGAAAATCTCTTTTTATGCTGAAGTTTTGATGAAATCAGAAAAGCAGACAGTCCTTATAACAATGGATAGTAATACAATTTTACCAAATAAAACAGTATATTTTGAAAATAATATCATTAGCTTCGATCTCATTGAAAGGGAATTGAATAATAATGATTTTTTCTTAAGGATAGTGGAAGTGAAAGATCACTATGAATTAGAAAGTGTGTATTTTAAGGATGGATTTTTGAGATTGGCTGGAGAATTAACTTCTAATTCTGTTGAGTTTAGTATTAATAATGTTTTATTTATCAATCGTTCAACTAAAGAAATAGTTGAAGTACCGATTAATAGAGAAACTTTGCATATTGACTTAGCATCACTAATAAAAACAAGTAAGTTAAGTGTGGGGATTTGGGATATTTTTGTTGCAACAAATGTTGATAATTTTAGAGTGGCTAAACGACTTGATGATATTATCAATAAACAATCGATCGTGTCGCTCCCGCAAAGTATGGTAGAAGACGAAAGTGATGAATTATTATCTGTTAAACCATATTATACTTTAAGTAACGAATTATCACTATTAATTCGCAAAGTGGCCACTCAAAAAGCAATTCAATCGTATATGATAGATCATAATAATCTACTAATAAAGGGGCTTTTACATTTTAATAGACCTTCGGATGGGCAAGTATTTGATGATCAATATCCAGCCTCTCTCTTTATCAAGT
Organism: Bacillus sp. 22190; assembly: GCF_052045575.1. Lineage (NCBI taxonomy): Bacteria > Bacillati > Bacillota > Bacilli > Caryophanales > Bacillaceae > Bacillus > Bacillus sp. 22190. The sequence continues at coordinate 559,833 of NZ_JBQEPF010000001.1, forward strand.
TTCCATATAAACAAGAAAGAGTGCAGTTAAAAGGACATGTAAAGTTATCTGAAAAGTCTAGAGCATCAACAGATTATTTGCTTGAGTTTAGGAGTGAAGAGGTACCTTTAGAAACGTTAAAAGAAATGATGGCTAATATTCATTTCGATCTTGTAAAATTAAAAATTTCTTTCAATGATTTTTTTATTGATGTACAACTTAATATTGATCCACAAAAAGAAGTTTTTTCAATGGAGGACAAAATAAGAGCAGGAAACTCAGTCTTTTCAAAACTGTTAAACAACAAATTTATTTATAAAATTTTCAATAAAATTTTACCTATTAATAAAAGGGCGATAGTTTTCCAAAGTTTTCATGGGAAAAGTTATTCTTGTAACCCAAGAGCCATTTATGAAGAAATGATTCAATCAGAAGGTGACAAATATAAATATATTTGGGTGTTGAATAATAGAAGACAAGAAATCACTTCTAATAAAAATACTATTATTGTAAAGCCTGGTTCTTTAATGTATTTTTATCATTTGGCGAGATCTAAATATTTTATAAATAATGGAAATTTCCCAGACGTATATACAAAAAAGAAGGGTACTTACCATATTCAGACTTGGCATGGTACGCCGTTAAAGAAACTTGGATTTGATATAAGTCCCAATTCGCCATCGTACAAAGAGAACACTTCGAATGACTTAATGAAGAGAAATAGCAGGTGGGATCTTGCTATTTCTCCTAATACATTTACTTCTGAAGTATATAAGAGTGCTTTCAAATACAAAAATAAAATAATTGAATCTGGTTATCCAAGAAATGATATTTTTTATCAAGAAAATAACAAAAAAATCATTGATATCAAATCGAAATTAGGAATTAAGTCAAACAAAAAAGTGATTCTATATGCTCCGACCTGGAGAGATTATGATTTTCATAATAATAAACAAACAGAACCTTTTCAATTCAAATTTGATATTGAGCGTTTTATTGAAAATTTTGGGGACGAGTATGTCTTATTAATAAGACTCCATTATAGAGATGCTTTACGTGCTCAGATTAGTAAGTATGAGGGTTTAGTTATTAATGTCTCAAATTATGATGATATTAAATATCTGTATTTGATATCCGATATATTAATTACCGATTACTCTTCTGTTATGTTTGATTTTGCTAACTCAAACAAACCAATTATTTTCTTTGCTTACGACATTGTCAGGTATTCCTCAGATTTAAGAGGGTTTTATTTTAATTTCAGGGAAAATGCACCTGGACCAATAGTTACTACAGAGCAGGAGTTATTTAAGGCAATTCATAACATTAAGCAAATAGAATTTTTATATAAAGATATATATGATCAATTTAAAAATAAATATTGTAATTTTGATAATGGGAATTCCTCGAAACTCGTAATAGAAGAAGTTTTCAGAAGGAGCGAAAAATGAAAAAATACTTTCTAGTTATGAATATATTTGGTATGGGAGGGACTGTAAGAACCGTTTTAAATACTGCAAATTACCTTGTAGACAAAGGGGAAGATATTGAAATTATTTCTTTATTTAAGAGACAAAGAAAAGAGTTTTTCTATATTGATCCTAGAATTAAAATTACGGTCTTACATGATGTGACTTCTTGGAATGGACAAAGAAAAAATATTAAAACTAAAATAGGTAATTTTCTACTTAAGAAGAGACCTGTCTTAATTCATCGTGAAGAAGAGGCACGCCACTTTTTTTCTTTAATGTCCGATTTTAAACTCTATTCGTTTATTAAAACAATAAAAGATGGAGTTTTGATATCTACTCGACCAAGCTTTAATCTATTTATTGCAAAGTATGCAAATAAAGGGGTTATATTAATCGGTCAAGAGCATTTGAATTTTTCAATCTACTCCAAAGATATGCAACAAGCGATGCTGAAATTTTATCCTAAACTAGACTATTTACTAACCCTAACTGATGATGATACAGCTGATTATGTGAAAATGTTTAAAAATACAAAACTTGTTGTGAAAAAACTAACTAATTCAATTCCTGATATAGGTGAACTGAAGTCACCATTAGATTCTAAAACAATTATAGCAGCCGGCCGTCTAGTCGAACAGAAAGGTTTTGACCTTTTAATCCAATCATTTAAACAAGTAATTAGGACACACCCAGATTGGAAATTGAAAATATTCGGTGTCGGGAAAGACAAGGCTTATTTAAATGAATTACTAATAAAAGAAGAACTGTTTAATCATGTGTATCTCATGGGCCCGACTGATAACATTCAAGAAGAATTATTAAAATCATCTATTTATGCTCTGAGTTCAAGATATGAAGGCTTTGGTATGGTCATAATTGAAGCAATGCAATGTGGCGTTCCAGTTGTTAGTTTCGACTGCCCAAAAGGTCCATCTGAAATAATAGATTCATATAATGATGGAATTCTTGTAGAGAATGGTAATATAGATCAATTAGCAGAAGCGATCAATTATTTAATTGAAAATCCACTAATTCGTAAAGAAATGGGTGAAAAAGCAAGTGAGAATGTAAAGAGATTCTCAACCAGCAACATAGGAAATAAATGGATTGATTTATTTGAAGAGATCGAGAAGTCTAGTATACACATTAGGAGTTGAATAGCTTGAATTATAAAGTATATATGCTTATGTTCGGAGGGATCCCAGCTAAACCAACCGGATTAGCTACCTCTGTCATTAGAAGAAGTAACGTCTTTTCCAAAAATAATATTGAAAACGAAATTCTCGTCCATAACTGGTATATAGACTATGATGAAAGTATTAATTATTTACAAGATCATAATAAATTACACCCTAAATCAAAAGTTAGGTTTATGTATAATGAATTGGCTGGAGACAGTCAAAGAGACAATCGGACAGTCATTAAACATAGTCCAGATGAGCTTGGGTGGGTAGCTGAAAAAGATGCTGACAAAGATAATGTTTATAGGTGTTTTAAAGATGGGCTTTATTTGAAATTTAAATGGTATGCGGAGGAAGGGCATTTAAAATTTATTGATTACCTACTCCCTAATTTCACAAGAGAGAAAAGAGAGTGGTATGACAGTAAAGGTTATGTTAGAAAGATTGAGTATATGGACTATTCAACAAACACTCCAGCTAGAATCACATATATAAATAAAAAAGGGAAATGTTATCTAAGTATATTAAAAAATCCAAAGAATAATAAAATAATTCAAATTCATTTGTTTGATGATTTAGGAGGTATAAAGGGGAAATTTTCAAATGAACTTGATCTAGTAGAGTATTGGTTAGAGAACTACGTTTTAACTATGTCAAATTCATATCAATATTTAATTTCAGAGTATGCAGTTAATAGACGTCCACTACAGCGTCTTGAAAATAAAACTGCAAATTTAAAAGTGATTTATACAATACATAGTTCTCATCTAGGTTCCCCCTATACTTTTGGAAGTGAAATTCGAAATGATTTAAGGGACTTTTTTAACCATCTCCATGAATATAGTGGTGTTGTATTCTTAACTGAAGAACAGAAACAAGATATTATTCGTGAATTTGGTGAAAGTAAAAAATACTATGCTATTCCTCATCACGCCCCAATTATTGACAAATCACACATAACTCGTGATCCTTATAAAGTTGTCACAGTTGGGAGATTTGAAAAAATGAAAAATCAGGATCATGTTATAAAAGCATTTCAGAGGGTGATAAAAAAAGTCCCTCAAGCTCGCCTTGAGTTATATGGAAGAGGTTCACAAGAGGAATATTTAAGGTCCTTAATTAATGAATTGAATTTACAAAATTATGTTACTATAAAAGGTTTTTCTGATGATGTCTACAATGTTTTTTATCAATCTTCAATCTCTATTGTCCCATCTGATTATGAAGGTATCTGCCTATCTCTTATGGAAAGCATGTCAGCGGGATGTGTGCCTATCTCTTATGATTTTAAATATGGACCTAAGGATGTTGTACAAAATGGACTTGATGGTTTAATTGTGCAGAAAGGAAATATTGAAGTATTATCTGAAGCAATTATTGATTTGTTATTGAATAGTGACAAAAGAGAGGCTATGTCGAGCGAGGCTACTAAGATTGTAGAGAGATTTAGTGAAGAAAGACTAGCTCAAGAATGGAAAGAACTTTTTGAAACGATTAGATAAAGATTATAAAAACAGGCTGTTAAATTTAGATTTAACAGCCTCAGATTGTAGAGAAACTCATGTTTTTCTACAATCTTCTTCATGTTCTGGCAGGCAGCTGTGAGAAGCACTTGCTCACTCACGTTTTGTATTCGCCTTAACCGGCAGTAGCGAAGCCCATGCAGTTGTTTTGAATCTGCAAAGCTTCGCTCTGTTTTTTCTTTTCTTTTTTTATATAGCTCTTTTCCAGCGGCAGACAGACGATTTTGCTGATCTTTTCTTTATATTCCTCCCACACATGTTTTGAGATGACCTTTTGATGATTTTTAGATCTTGTGCAGTTTTCAAGGAAAGGACACGATGTACATTTTTTAGGATCTGATTTGTAGAACCTATAACCTTTTCGATCAGTGGTGGTATATAAAAGCTTTTCACCATTCGGGCATATGTAATGATCGTGTTCAAAATCATACTGGAATTTCCACTTCTCGAATAATCCTCTTGTTGGATGGAAACGTCTATGTGTGATGACACCAAAAATACCGCGATCAGATAAACCTTTACAGATTAGAGTTGTTAAATAACCAGAATCAAGGGCAACTGCGTCTACTTGAAAACCAAATTGTGCGATTTGGTGATCCAATCGTTCAAGATACGGAACGGAATCATGGACATTGCCAGGCGTGACATGAGCATCTGTGATGATATTGTACTTCATATCC